>CAYVTZ010000107.1:0-1607 GCA_964454685.1 uncultured Christensenellaceae bacterium | reverse complement strand
AATTCGTTTCCAATACTTTTCTGCCCAGTGAATCGAATCCGGTTTCTTTGATGCGTCCCATTAATCCACCTGTATTCTGTTCTTGGTCAATTCATCAACATAGCCTTCGTATTCGTCAAAGAACTCTTTCGCTAAAACATAATCATCCATCGTTTCCATCACTGTTCCCATTTTGAAATTACCTTTATAATAATTTTTCCAAAAATAATTCTGCAACACTACATCTGCGTTCATTAAGTTGTCAATCGGGAAAACTATTTGCTGAACAAACTCATCTAGCGACATTTTTTTACGTGCCGCAGCCTGTTCCATTTGCTCATAGCACACATACTCCGGTGAGCCTTCGTATAACTTATCTTTTGTCGCTTCCCCAGTTAGTTGCTCAATTGAATAAGCACTTTGATTTTTATAGAAACTGTTTTCATTATAGCCGTGCTTCTTTGCTTCGTCTAACTTAACCGCTTGCCTTAAATAGCCATTTTCCATTTGAGCTTCAGTAAACGATAGAGTCTCTTTTGCTCTATTGCAGTTATGTGCATCCACTGCCTGGTAAGGGTCATCAAAATCCAGTGGATCTTCCATCTTGCTTCCATCGATACCCTGTAATTTCATTCTAGCAAATATTCTTTGTACTTCCCAGAAATCTTCAAATGAAACTCCAATTATCTCTGCTGCTTTTTCTTTCGTGATTTTCTCATTCGCACATGACGAAAACGCTAATGCAATCATTATTGCTGTAAATAAGCATACAACTTTTTTCATCTGATATACTCCTTCATCTTAATGCTAAAACCAAAAATCTATTGTGTGAAACGGAGTAGGCACAATTGCATTCACGCTTCCACCATCCACACCGCCGTTCAGCGCTGCCTCAAAGTCCATACTGATATTTACTGCTTCCTGCGGTACATAAATGACCTCAGCAAGCATCCCGGTTGATTCCATCTTTAGATATTCATGCGGAGCTCTAGCATCAGCCGTCCCCATTAGAACAGAATCATCGTGGAATTGATCGGGATAATATGACTGATCTCCAATTTTTACTCGAATAATTCGAAAGGAATTCATCCCTAACCCATCTTTGGAGAAAAAATTATCCGTGGCATGAATTGAGGCGCGTACGCTGACAATCTCACGCATGATTTTTCCACCTACAACTGCTTTGCGATAGTCAACCGACAGCTTTGCATCAGTTTTTAATAGCCTATTTTCTTTGAAAAACAAATCAGCAAGGCCCGTATTATTGATACTAAATGTTCCCTCTTTGCTTGCTGTCGAAATCGGCATCGTATTCGCAACTTTCGGTTGTAGACCTCTGCCAACCGGTTTCCATGTTGTTTGTAACTGTGGCGGCTTCACTCGATACTGCAACGCCGAAACCGGTAGTTGCGCCTTCGGCGGGTCAATCAGCGTCGTCGGATCATGAGCAGCCATATACGCATGCCCTGTCGGGTCTATCATGGTGGTCGGGTTGTTTCCACAGTAAGCGTACAGGTGCTGCGTCCACGGATCGTATGGGTTGCCGCTGTAGGTGTCCTGTGTTAAAAAGCGTGCTGTCTGCGGGTCATAAAACCGTGCGTTCATGTATTGCAGCCCTGTGCTCTTAT
>CAYVTZ010000106.1:0-1612 GCA_964454685.1 uncultured Christensenellaceae bacterium | reverse complement strand
TGCCTTGCCTGCAATGCCACAGGGCGGTGCGTGATCCGCGACGATGCGGATGAAATTGCGCAAAAAATGTTGAAGGCTGATGGCATCGTTTTCGCAACGCCGATCTATTATTACGAAATGTGCGGGCAGATGAAAACCATGCTTGATCGCGCCAATCCGTTGTTTGGATCAGATTATGCGTTTACAGATATCTATTTGTTGGCAACTGCCGCAGATGAGGACGAACATGCAAACAGCGGCGCGAAGCAGGGACTTTTGGGATGGATTTCATGCTTTGAGCGCGCACAGCTTAAAGGAAGCGTATTTGCGGGCGGTGTGGATGCCGTAGGCAGGATTGATGGACATGCCGCCTTGCGTGAAGCGTATGAAATGGGCAAACAGGTTTAACAGAAGCTTTATCTGGGATGGAGTGATGGATGATGAAACGATGGATTGTTTTTTTATGTGCCGTATCAATGGTGCTTTTGCTGGCGGCTTGTACAAACACGGGGAATGAGACAGCGGCAAGCACATCTGTTCCAACCGCTGCGCCAACCGCTGCGCGCACTGCCGTTCCGACGGTGGCGAACACAGCGCAGCAGAGCATACCGCAGACGGATATGCAGATCATGGTTCGTACGGCGGAAAACAACGAGATTGTTTTTCAGCTAAACGATACGCCTGCGGCACGGTCTTTGTACGATCAGCTGCCTCTTACCTTGCCCATAGAGGATTTCGGCGGCAGCGAGAAAATATTCTACCCGCCCCAAAAGCTGGATGTAAGTGACACGCCTATGGCGAAAGGCCCTGCCGGCACGCTTGCTTACTATGAGCCGTGGGGCGACGTTGCGATCTATTATGGCGTATGCAATGGTGCGGAAGGGTTGTATGCATTGGGCGAGGCGATATCCGGCGTTGAATTTGTGAAAGAAACAGCGGGAGAAGTGGTCGTTGAAAAAGCAGAGAAGACAGAAGCGCAGAAAGGCGGCGATCAGATGAATATACAAATCGAAGCGGGCGGTCAAGCCTTCACGGCGACGATGCACGACAATGAAACGGCGCGGGCATTTTTGGAGCGACTGCCTATGACGATTGATATGGGAGAACTCAACGGCAACGAAAAATACCACTATCTTTCGGACAGCTTACCCACCGGGCAGACACGTCCGCCACAAATCAACAGCGGAGATTTAATGCTCTTTGGTTCGGACTGCCTCGTACTTTTTTATGAGAGCTTTTCCACTTCGTACAGCTATACACCGCTTGGCGCGGTAAGCGACCCGTCGGCACTCAAAGAAGCACTGGGGGATGGGAATGTGCAAGTCACATTCAGCATAAAATAGCGGAGGAAACAGAAATGGAATACGATTTTGATGCGCTGGTCGACCGCCGCCGCACAAATTCTTTAAAATGGGAGGTAGGCGAAAACGAGCTGCCCCTGTGGGTTGCGGATATGGACTTTAAAACCGCGCCTGAAATCGTTGCAGCAATCAAGAGTCGAGTTGATCATGGCGTGTTTGGCTATTCCACCGTGCCGCAAGAGTGGCATGACGCGATCATACAGTGGTGGAAAAAACAGCATCACTTTGAAATCCGGCGCGATTGGCTTGCGTTTTGCACCGGCGTGGTTCCG
>CAYVTZ010000105.1:0-1625 GCA_964454685.1 uncultured Christensenellaceae bacterium | reverse complement strand
CTACGATAGGAGGCCCTTTTTATTCAATGTCCGTTTTTCGGGAGGCTGTTCAGTTCAATGGCAGTCCTTTTTTTTCATCAAAGATACATCCACTTCTTTGGCAAGGTCTGGCTACGCATCGCACGCGTCATTGATTCAAGGCTTTGCGCTAGATATAGCGTTCCAAAAGCAGGATTCCTTCACACCGCAAACGATCGTGGCAATCGAAAAATGCAGTTACGACTATCAGAATTACGATTGCTGCCGGGCTGCCCGGGCAGTCCAATCAATCCACGCAACCACCAAATGCTTCCGACGCTCTCGGCGAACGGCTTCGGGGCGCAAGAAGCGTGACTAAACAAAGGTCTTTAAGCGGTTGATAGCGGCGTTTAATCAATAAGGTAGCATATGGAACATCAAGTATGGTATAATCGATTTAGGATCGCAAAGGTTCCGGGGATTTTGAGGTGGCAAAAGCCGGCCAAGCGGGTGCGGCATTGCCTTAAAACATAAGGAGAAAAGATGAGCGAAGTACATATTGGAACCCTAATCTTAAAAAAAGCCATCATTCAAGGCGGGATGGGGGTAGGAATTAGTTGTTCCAGACTTGCAGGAGCAGTAGCACGCGAGGGTGGCATGGGGGTTATTTCCACTGCACAGATAGGATATCGCAGTCCGCATTTTAAATCTCAACCGGAAGAAACAAACTTGAAAACGCTGCCTGTGGAAATCAAAAAGGCAAAAGAACTTGCGCAGGGCAATGGCGTCGTTGCCGTAAATATTATGTCTGTAACACAGCTGTACGAAGATTATGTGAAAACGGCGATCGATGCCGGTGTGGATGCAATTATTTCAGGCGCCGGGTTACCGTTGGAGCTGCCCGCTTTGGCAAAAGGCACAGATGTTAAAATTGCCCCCGTTCTGTCGTCATTCAAAGCTGCTAAAGTGCTGCTGAATCTTTGGCATAAAAAGTATCAGTCAGCGGCTGATTTTTTGATTATGGAAGGTCCGTTTTCTGGCGGACATCAAGGCTATAATCGTAACAGTTTGGATCATTTAGATGAAACCAATAAGATTTTTGAGGATGATGTCAGAAAGGTGATCGAGCTCAAAAAGACCTATGAAGAAATATATCAGAAGAGCATCCCTGTCTTTGTCGCAGGCGGTATTTTTGATTCGGTTGATGTAAGTCATGCAATGTCTTTGGGCGCTGATGGGGTTCAAGTTGGAACGAGATTTATTGCAACAGATGAGTGCGATGCGAACGAAAACTATAAAAATGCATACATCCTCGCAACAGAGTCTGACTTGATAATCATTGACAGCCCAGTTGGAATGCCCGCTCGTGCGCTGCGAAATTCATTTGTAGAGAGAATGATGAATGGCTCTGAAAAAATTACAAATTGCTACAATTGTTTAAAAGCCTGTGACCCCAGCACTGCAAAATACTGCATTTCAGAAGTTCTAATAAAATCCGCTAATGGCGATACCGAAAATGGACTTTTTTTCTGTAGCACCAATCCTGATAAAATTAACAAAATGCAAAGCGTAAAAGATGTCATTGCCGACTTGGGAATATAAGAACCTGCTAGGTAGTGCTGAAAAAAATGTGTAAACCTCCATTGTCAGATGAGATAAAATGATAA
>CAYVTZ010000104.1:0-1693 GCA_964454685.1 uncultured Christensenellaceae bacterium | reverse complement strand
GCTGTCTGCGGGTCATAAAACCGTGCGTTCATGTATTGCAGCCCTGTGCTCTTATCGCGCATACTTCCCGTAAACGTCACCTCGTTCCACAGATCGGGGCCTGCTTTTGACGTTGTGTTCCCAAACGCGTCATACTCATATCCCTTGACATGGATGCCGTTGGTGTCTACCACGTTGGTTACGCTTCCGCGCACATCCGTCATTGCCTTGTAATATTGCGAGGGATGTTTGTAGGTGGGTTCTGATCGCTCATACTCATAATACAGTACCGTTTTACCGTCACGCGCCAGCACATGTTCCGTTTTCATGGAGTTGTTGCCTTTGGTGGTGTACAGCACCTGCGCTCCGTCATAATAATATTTTGTGACTTCGGTGTCCTCACTCAGCCGTACACGCTGCCCGCGCGCATTATAATAATTCTGCTGATAGTGCACCAAATGCGTATCCAGCCAGACCTTTGTATCATACAAACGATCCAGCAGATCATAGGTGTGCACGCGCGTTATACCGTGCGTTGTGTCATAGGTGTCGTATGTCTGTATCTGATTGCCGCGCGCGTCGTAATGATATTCGATCTCATACAGACCGCCGCCACTGCGCTTCACGAGTTGGTCAAACTCATTGTAGGAATAGTTTACGGCTGCGCCATTGTCCACCCGTACGCTTAGGCGATTGCCCACTTTGTCATACGTGTAATTGTATTTCACCGTGGGGGGTGATTGCGTATTCCCGTCGTCATACTTGCCGTTTCAATCAGCCTGCCCGCCGCGTCATACGTGTATTGCAGGATGAAAATCCCGCCGCTGATTGACAACGGCACACCCGCTCCGCCCGATCCGGCGATCTTCTTCCCGACTGTTTCCTGCACGATATACCCTCGCGCATCATAGGTGATTTCGTGCGCCTCCGATGTTGCGATATTCAGATTCAAAACCGGATCATACACAGAATCCTTGTATTCGATTCGGCTGAGCAATCCTGCGCTGTTGCGCGTGTAAAGCGTCTGTACATTCCGATTTTCGCAGCCTTTCAGATCGCGGCTTCTGTAATCCGTTAACGACACCAGATCCATTCCTGAATACTGATAACGACGCACCAACACCGCGGTTCCGGAACCTTTTTGCACGGAAATCGTGTTGGGTCTGCCATAGGTATCGTAACCATAGCTTACCGTGCGCGCGCTGTCGCCGATCGCATGGCGAACCGTGGTCACACGTCCGGCGGCATCATAAGTATACTGCACGGTGCTTCCGGATCGATCCGATCCTCCGGTCACCTTCACCAACTGCACCACTTTGGTCACACGGTTCATTAAATCGTACTCATATTTTGTCGCAACCTTTGCCTGCTCAGTGATGTTTGGCAGTGTGGTCACCTCATTACTGCGCGAAAGCGTTTGGAACGTCTGCTCTGACACCACATTTCCACACTTGTCATATTGATACACAAGATAGGTGTTTCCATCTTGATCGGTTGGCTCGTCCTTCAAATAGTAATCGATACGAACGAGGCGGTTCATCACATCATAGGTATATTTTTCCCTTGATTGATCATTTCGTTTTACTTGATCAAGCTGCGAATTTACGTTGTACGAGTATGCCGTCTGCATGTTGGCAGTGGAGATACCGGGGAGACCGCAATTCGTTTCCAATACTTTTCTGCCCAGTGAATCGAATCCGGTTTCTTTGATGCG
>CAYVTZ010000103.1:0-1795 GCA_964454685.1 uncultured Christensenellaceae bacterium | reverse complement strand
GCGGAACGCTGGACAGCAGGAAAATTGCGCAGCGCATTGCGCAGGTCTGCCGCCATGCCAAAGGCAAGGGTGTGCAGGTGCTGGTGGAAACCAATGGATATTACGCGGATTCCGCCAAGATGCTGGAACTGCTGGAATTGGTGAATGAGCCGAACATGGGCGTTCTCTGGGACATCCATCACCCCTACCGCTACGCCGGCGAGGCGCCGGAGCAGACGGTGAAGATGTTGGGCAAACACATTCAATTTGTGCACATTAAGGACTCTATGATCGAAAACCAAAAGCTGCGCTACACGATGGTAGGCTATGGCGATCTGCCGGTGCGTGAGAGCATTGAAGCGTTACGCGGCGCCGGTTATGAAGGATTCTATTCTTTGGAATGGCTCAAACGCTGGGATCTTTCGCTGGAAGAACCGGGGATTGCATTTGCGGCGTATGCGGGATTCATGAAGGCGTTGTAAGGAAAGTATGAGGCGGAACCGGGCGACCGGTTCTGTTTTTTAAGCGTTGCAGCGATGGAAAGGGGAACGAAATGGGGGAATTAAGCAGGTTGCCGAACATTGGAGTCGTGCTAGAGCAACAGTTGCATGAAATTGGCATCGAAACACCGGAGCAGCTACGGCAGATTGGCAGTAGGCAGGCGTGGCTGGCGATCAAAGAAAAGGATCCCAGCGCGTGTTATAATCGTCTGTGTGGGCTGGAGGGCGCGATTGCGGGGATACGGTGGCACCTTCTTCCGAAGGAAGTCAAGGAAGCATTGAAGGAATTTTACCAAACAGAGAAGTGAAGCAGGGAGACAGCATGGAATTGACAGAAGTATTATGCGACAAATCTTTAAAAGGAGTGGCGAAGCGCGAACGCGTGATCGCACTTTTGGAAGCGGGGCAGGCGGACGCGCAGGAACTGAGTTTGCTTTGTGATACGCTTGCAGAAACGCAACTTGCGGTGGTGCTGGAAGCCATAGAAGATATAACGCGCCGAAACCCGGCAGGCCGCGAATGGATGGAGCTGGCGCAGCGATATGTGGGGGCTTCCTCCAATGGTCTGAAGCGTGAAGCAGCACGAATTGTGGGCAATCTTGCTCAGGCATATCCCGAGCAGTTAGAGCGCACGATTGAAGAGTTGATTGCAAACGCCGCAAACGAGAGCACTGTGGTGCGGTGGAGCAGCGCCTACGCGCTTTCACGCATCATCGTACTGCCAACGTTTGCGCATAGTGCGTTGCTTGAGCGTTTGCAGACGATTTGTGCTACCGAAACGCAAAGTGGCGTTAAAAACCAGTATGTGAAGGCACTCAAAAAGGCCGCTCAATTAAGAACGTAATGGGCGAGCGTCTGCTTACAAATATTTGCGAATCTCGCGCATCCATAATTTCATCGTCCATGTTTGCGGCAATAGTTTTACGGTCGCGTGCTGACAGCGCACGTATGGCGAACAGATGGACATATCTTTGCCCTGCTTGGCATCTTGCAGGGCTTTTTTGACGACGGATTCGGGACGCACCATGCCGTGGAACTTGACGCGCCTGCCATTGAGTTCCCGGGTGAGCAGATCGGTGTCTACCCAACTGGGACACACCGCGGTGGACGTGATGCCCAGTTGCGCCAGCTCTACGTGCAGCGCGCGGGAGTAATGACGTTCAAACACCTTGGTGGAGGCATATAGATTGAGGTAAGGTACCGGTTGAAAAGCGGAAGCGGAGGAAAGATACAGGATGCGGCTGCCCGACTTCATATAGGGGATGCAGATGTTGGTTAACAGAACGGGAACGGTGCAGTTGAGGCAGATGGTCTGC
>CAYVTZ010000102.1:0-2143 GCA_964454685.1 uncultured Christensenellaceae bacterium | reverse complement strand
CACCGCATCCGTCAGTTGCTTTTCCTGCTTCTGCGCGTCCGGCAGCTTGTCCAGCTCCTCTCTTTGCGCAGCCGCAGCCTGTGCTTCCTCTTGCGCCTTTTGCACCGCCGCCGCAATCTGCGCCTCCAGCGCCGCTTTGTACGCCGGGTTCGCCGCCACCGCATCAGCGAAAGAAACCTCCGCCGCCGTGCTTGTTGCTGCCGTGCTCTCTGCCGCCGCGCCGGTTCCACCCGTGCTCGCCGCTGCGCCCGCGCCGCCGGTGCCCCCGTCCGCTTCCATCAGCGGCATCATCCATTTTTTAACAATCATAATCTTGTCCTTTCTGCCTTTCCGGCTCGTTTTCGTCATTTTTTTTGCAATTTAAAAAAGCCCGAAAAGGCTTTTTAAACAGTGTTTTTTTAGCGTTCAAACGCTGCTTTTCAGTTGCTGTATTTTTTCCTGCGCAATACGGCAGTTATGCAGCGCCGCCTCAATCCCTACCGCGCGATATCCCTCTGCAAGTGCCGCCGCAATCGTAGTACCGGATCCCGCGAACGGATCAAGGATCACGCCGCCCGGTTCCACAATCCGCACCACCTCACGCATCAGCATCAGCGGCTTTTCCGTGAGGTGCACGCGGTTCTGCGGGTTCGGATGTTGGAACACTCCGGGAAGGCAGGGTACAGGACGGCTAAACGGCATATCTCCGTTTGAGCCCCATAGGATATATTCCGCCTGCGCCCGAAAGCGTCCCTTTTGCGGTCTGCAGTTCCCTTTGTCCCATACGGCAGTGCCCCGCCAAATCCACCCAGCCCATTGCAGTGCATCCGTCGCCGCAGGCAGTTGCCGCCAGTCGATAAACATACACAGCACCGCCCCCGGTTTACACACTGTACGCGCATCCGAAAGCCACTCTGCGCACCAGCGCGTCCAGCTCCTTTGATCCTTCGCGTCCCCGTCAAAAGACGGCAACGGATTCTTGGCGGAGGAATATTTTTCCGCAGTGGAGCGGGATTTCTCCGCTTTGGTCGCGCCGCCGCTCGCATACGGCGGGTCGGTGATGATCGCGTCAAACATCCCTCGCGGGAATTGCCCTATGATCTGCAAGGCATCCCCTTGCAATAGTTCGTAACCATTTTGTTTCAAGTTCTCAGTCATTTTGTTTTCTCCTCATTCTTGTCGTCTTTGTGCCATGCTTCCGTTCCTCCTTCCATCCGTCGTAACAAGTTTTTTTGCAATCAAAAAAGCCCCGTGAAGGGCTTTCGTAGATTGATTGTTATTAATATAGCTCGATCTGCTCCGCAATCTCGTTGAGAGATTTTCCATGAAACATCGGCTCGCACATCACAGCATCTATGCTGCGCACCTGCCTATCGTCATCACCATAGCACAGCATAATGTCATCTTGCGCATTCAGCAGGATCACCCCATGCACACCCAAATAATCAAACTCAATATCCTGCACAAAGCTATCTATGAAATCTCTCAAATCATCTTTATTCAAATAAATCACTCTCTTCCTTCCGTTCTTTGTCTGTCAATTCACGCTTTTTCCGATGTATCTTCCCACTATCATCCTCGAAAATGTCATGCACATGCTCTCCATGTTTCCCGAACGAATGATACTTCGGTTTGTCGTGGTCATTATTAGAAATCTGCTTAAACATTTTCCCATCCGTATCATAAAAGGTTCGGTCAATACCGCCCTTTTTGCCGATTTTGTCCAAAATCGCATTTGGCGCTGCTGTTTGCGGCGTTCTGTCTACGACAATTATACCACGTTTTTCCCGCATTATAACAAGTTTCTTCTCCGCTTTCGCCAGCGTCTTAATCTCGTAATATCCAGCCGGATCAGTGTATTTGATCCGCTGAAACTCACCAAAGGAATGTACCGTTGTTTTAGACCCCAAAAGCTCCTTTATCTTTGCATACTGCTTTTTGTCTGCAAATCTCCCTCGTAGCTTCTTTTCTTCTATCACCGCCTCCGGCACTTTTTTGACCCGCTCCGCATACCACTTCTTGTAATCCCAGCTTGCAGGCACTTCCACGCTCTTTCCCGTCACGGGATCGCGCGCCATTCTCATCTCACCCTCGCGCGGCTGCTCCCCAAAATCCGGCACGGTGGTAGAGCGGCAGTGCGGGTGCATAGGCGGATAATTTTCCC
>CAYVTZ010000101.1:0-2190 GCA_964454685.1 uncultured Christensenellaceae bacterium | reverse complement strand
GAACCCACGCATTCGGCTTGGAAGGCCGACGCTCTACCATTGAGCCACACCCGCAAATAAACTATGAAATTTTTGGAGCGGGTGATGGGAATCGAACCCACGTAGCCGGCTTGGGAAGCCGGTGCTCTACCATTGAGCTACACCCGCAAATCCATTATAATTCCCTTAGTAGACCCGCTTAAATGCTTTTTCCACCGTTACGGTGGAAAAAGCATCAGCTAATCATGGAGCGGAAGACGAGATTCGAACTCGCGACATTCGCCTTGGCAAGGCGACGCTCTACCACTGAGCCACTCCCGCAAATTACGTACATGAATTGGTATGGTGCGGGCGAAAGGACTCGAACCTTCACACCTAAGGCACTAGAACCTAAATCTAGCGCGTCTGCCAATTCCGCCACGCCCGCGCACCTTACGTTCGTCACGCGCAAGAATTATTATATATGAGGACGCCTGATTTGTCAACAATTTTTACGAAAATTAGCCGTTTTTTTTGGAAGAGAATCTAAAAAAAGTATGTGCTGAAATGCGATTTGCATTCTTGACATTGACTGCGTGATACGGTATGATAATTGAGTTCGGGGGTATAGCTCAGTTGGCTAGAGTGCTTGACTGGCAGTCAAGAGGTCGTGGGTTCGAATCCCACTATCTCCACCACAAGAATCAGCTTTACAAAGCCATTTGTAAGGCTTTTGTTTTCTCTGTTTTCGCAAAAAAACACCGTTTGACTCGATATGACTGGGTATGATCACCTGAATATTTTCTGAACATTTTGTTTGATGCGATTCACGCTCATTTGGCTTAACTATCACGAATTTTACGAAATATTGTTTTGGTATCACACCGAAAACACAAGCAATTCCTTTCAAACCTTTTCTAGCGTTTCCTGAATATGGCAAACCTCTTAATAACGGCTTTGTTATCGCACAAACCGAACTTTTTTCTCTTCTTGCGCTCAACATGTGTGCTGAACATTTTTTACGGGCATTTTCATACGTTTTTCACCCCCACAATCTGATCCATCACATCTGTGCATGCGTCCGTGTTATTTACCGCTTTCACGTAATGCTTCATGACTGTCGTAACTTCATCACCTATTGCAGATGCGACAGTAGTGATCGGTACACCCCTCTCTAGCGAAGTCGTTGCAAACGTTCCACGCATATCATGCACACGATGTTTCCCAAATTTCTTTACTTTGCTTAATTTTTTCGTAAATTTTGAATAGATGTAGGGCGGAATCATGAAGTCACCATGTTTCGTGCAAACAATATAGTTATCAGAATTAAACGTCGAATCGGAACGCATTTCGTGTTGTCTGTAATTTTTAAGGATACGTTGGAAGATAAACTCTGGAATTTTAAGCGTTCGATACCCTCGCGTCGATTTTAGGTAAGGCGAATCTTGAAAGTCGGTACGTTTCCTGCGGCTCATTGGATTGGATTGTTTTATTTGATGTCGCACAGTTAGCGTTTTGTTCTGAAAATCGATATCGTCATATTTTACCGCACAAGCCTCGCCTGCTCTCAATCCCATAAACAAACATATCCACACGATTAGCTCAATAGAAGTGTTTTCGAACAAATCTTTCACTTCTGGCATTTCCTCTATAGTAAAAAAATGAGGAACAAACTTCATTCTTTTGGGTTTGCTAACTACATTGCATGGGTTTGTTTCCAAATATCCGTCTATTGTTGCACTATTCAAAATACGATTGAGAACTTTTGCGTTGTGTTGTATCGTAGTCGCAGAGTTCTTTTTTGTTTTAAGACAAAAAAGATAAAACGCACGAATGTGTTCTTTTGACAGCTCGCAAATATAAGTGTTCACAAAAAATTCCTTTATTGCATCACAGCGAGTTTTATAGTACATCACTGTTGACATGGACAAGTGTTGCCTTCCAGCAGCGAACTCATCCGTATACGTCTCTACGTTATTCTTGAACCATTCATCTACGTAGCGATTCACCAAGACACTATTATGCTCAATTTCCTTTTTGAGCATACTTTCTTTGTTTTTTTGCTCTAACGCAGTTGCTGCTTCATCCTTTGTTCTGAATCCGCTTTTTTTAGCCATTTTGACTACGCCTTGATCGTCGTAATAGTAATATCTAATTTCCCAAACTTTTTTCCCGGATTTCCTCGTATTATATATTTATGGTGTTTTGTACAAGTACACCATATAAAACTTG
>CAYVTZ010000100.1:0-2236 GCA_964454685.1 uncultured Christensenellaceae bacterium | reverse complement strand
GCTGGACAAGCTGCCGGACGCGCAGAAGCAGGAAAAGCAACTGACGGATGCGGTGAAACGAGCCGAGGAGGCGGAAGCGAAACTGGCGGCGGAACAGAACATGGCACACGCGCGGGAGCTGCTGGCAGAAAAAAAGCTGCCGCTTTCCTTTGCTTCTGTGCTATGTGCGAATACCCAAGATGCCACCGATGCGGTCATTGCAAACTTTGAAACAGAGTTTTCGGCGGCGGTTGCAGCAGCGGTCAAAGAGCAGATTCAAGGGTACACGCCGGGCGGCGGGCAGGCGGCGCAGGGGAGCGGAACACACAAAGACGAGATCAAGAGCGCACTCTTTGGGCGCAAATAGAGGAGGATTAACCAATGGCATTAACATTATCTGACGTGAAAGCATTGTCGCAAGACAAGCTGACCAACTACATCATCGACGAATTTAGCAAATCTGCAGTGCTGGACACGCTGCCTTTTGACGATACGGTAAAGCCGCAGGGCGGACTGACGCTGGCGTACACCTACAACCGTGTGACCACACTGCCTACGGCTTCTACGCGTGCGATCAATTCCGAATACACGCCGCAGGAAGCCAAGACCTCGCAAGTTACGGTGAACCTCAAAGTGTTTGGCGGCGCTTTTGAAATTGACCGCGTTTTGGCGGCGAACGAGAAACAGGTGGTTGACCTTGTGGAGTTTCAGCTTGCGCAGAAAATTGAGGCAACACGGGCATTGTTCCATGATATGTTCATCAACGGGGACAGTGCGACGGATGCAAACGCATTTGACGGAATCGACAAAGCCATCACCGGAAGCAGCACGGAACTTGTGCCGTCGGCGGCGATTGATCTTTCATCTTCCGGCGCGATTGACACCAACTGGAAAACATTTTTGGATGCGCTGCGCAAGCTGAAAGCGAAACTTTCCAGTGCGCCTTCCATCATTTTGATGAACTCGGATATGTTCGCGGTGTTCCAATCCGTGATGGATCGGGCGGGAATCAGCCTTGCGAGCAAAGAGAACTATGGAGAGGAAGTGGTGCAATGGGGCGGTGCGCTGGTGTCCACCATCGGCGACAAGCCCGGAACATCCACGCCCATCATCGGCACGAACGGACAGGGAGAGACCTCAATTTATGCCGCGAATTTATCCTTGGGCGGTGTGCACGGTGTGTCGCCGGACGCAAACGCCATCATTAACAAATATCTACCCGACATGACCGCGCCGGGCGCGGTGAAGAAGGGCGAGGTGGAAATGGTGGCGGCGGTTGCCCTGAAAGCGAGCCGCAGCGCAGGGATTTTGAGAAAGGTAAAGGTGGGATAGATGAAGTACAAGGTTAAGGCTCCCGTGCCGGGCTACTGCGGGATTTCGGCTGGCGTTGCATTTGTGAACGGCGAAGGAATCACGGAAAATGCGCATTTGGCAGAGTGGTTTGAGGAGCGTGGGTATTCTGTGGAGCGGTTGAAGGCGGTGAAAGAACAGGAGCATCCGCCTGCAGGAGAACCAGCGCCGGAGCTGCCCAAAGAACCGGAGAACACAGCGCCGGAACCGCCTGCAGGAGAGCAGGAACCGGAGCCGCCCAAGGGCAAGAAGAAATGACCGAACAGATGATTGCAAACGCGGTGGCGTTGGCGGGGCTGGAGGCTGCTCCCCCCGCTGCCCCGCTGCTGGCGGAGCTGACGGAACGCGAGATCCTAAACTATACCAACCGTACGGAGCTGCCGCCGGAACTGGAACTGATTGCGGCGCAAATTTTGGCGGACGTATTCAAGAACGGGAGCGGCGCGGGCGGTAGCGCGGTGCAATCCATCAAGGAGGGCGACACGTCCATCACCTTTGCGGCGCTTCCGGCGGGGGCTTCCGCGTGGGAAAGATATAAACCGCAGCTGATGAGCTTCCGCAAGCTGACAAGGCGGTGAATGAAATGGACATACGGGCGGCGATTGCTGCGGAGCAGATGATGTATGTTGACCATGCGCGGGTGTTTCGCGTGGTGAAGGAGCTGGGCGCAGACGGTATCACGCGCGAGACGCGCAAAGAGGCATGGAGTGGGAAATGCCGATTGTGCAGTGTGAAAAGCACGATGGGTGAGATGGCGATTGCATCGAGCACATATATTTTGCACGTTCCCCCGGGAGCGGATGTTTGCGGCGGCGACACGGTGGAGATCATTCGCGGATTAGGCGACACAGTGAGTGGAAATGTGGCGAATGCGCGGCGGTATATGACGCACAATGAGGCGGACATC
>CAYVTZ010000099.1:0-2357 GCA_964454685.1 uncultured Christensenellaceae bacterium | reverse complement strand
AATTCTGCTCCTTCACCTCGTTGGGATAGCTGATCGCCACCTCCGCAGGGTTCACGGGCAGCGTCAGCACGCTGTTCCCCTGTATGATGCGCATCGTTCGTGTCGTCATGTTTGCCTCCCTCTTTTTTGTTCCCGAAAATTTTTTGTATAAAAAAGAAGCGCTGGATGCGCTTCCGTGCGTGGTCGTTTTAACCCTTATATCACATTGGAAATCATCATGCCCGATGCCCCTGATACTCTTCTTTCACATTCACGCGTTCTACAACTCCGTTTTCTATGGTGAAATTCAATCCCATTGTTTCATGCGAAATGCAAATCGCAACGCCTACATTAGATTCCTCCAAGTTGGTTTCTACTGCATATTGCTGAAGCTGTACATTTTCGCGGTTCAACGCTTCCACGTCCGCATAAACCACTACGGCACAATCACCATAAGCATTAATCACATCCCGTACCGAATCCCCAAGCTGAATGCCGCGCTTAGTATTGACAAGCACACCGTCTAATTCCTGTATGTCATCACCTTTGACGATACCTGTGCTAACACTGCCATCGAGTTTATATACTGCATGAAAGATGCTCTTCCCCAAATACTCCTCGCTCGCCGGATCCACCACCATCTGCTCCCCCACATACAAGCAGTATTCGCTTGGATCGGTCAGAATTTCGCCATTGGCTTGCGCCCCGCACCCAGCCACTGCAAGCATCGCCACCACAATCGCTACCATCAACACCTTTTTCATGCTTTGTACCTCCCGCATTTTTAAGGACATTATATCACACTCCCGCGCTGTTTTGCGTCATTCTCGCAAAAAATTGCAAGCTAAATGCGCAATGCTGCAAGCTGTAACTGCCGCACCAGTTCCGCCGCAATGCGCTCCACGTCCGCGTCCTCGCGCACCACCACACCCCCCATGCTGATGTTGATGTTCACGCCTCCGCCAGCCCCCGCCAGCATCTGCGAGGTCTTGTGCGCAGGCGTCACTTGCGATCCTTTCGGTAGGTTGACTAGCTCCGCGCCCTGTTCGCCCACCAGCGTCACGCCGCCCGGTGCATAATTCGTTCCGGTGGCAAATTTTACCGGTTCCGGATTCACGGGTGCGCCGCCGCTGGGGCTCCATGACTGTTTTGTCGCGCCCTGCGGCGTACCGGTTCCCACAATCTGGATGTTGCCCGCCGCATCAATCACCACATGCACACTGATGCCTTCCTTAATCCATGCCGGAGCAGTGTTGACTGCGCTGGAGATATATCCCGCACCTGTTGTAAGCGCTGTGTTCAACGCACCGCCCATAATGTCGCCCGCTTCCGTCGCGCCCTTCAGCGTCGCCTGTGTCAGCTGATCGGATACTTCCTTGCTCAGTTCAAGCTGCTGTTTTTCCAACTCCTCGCCGCCCTCTTTTTTTACCCGATTGGCGTATTTCTTATTACCCTCCTCGTCATAGCCTTCGCCCTTTGCGCGCTCCATGCCCAGCTGTACCCCCGCCGAAATCCAATCCGACATCTCCGCGCTGTTCAATAGCCGGTTCGCTTGGTTCAGCCTGTCCTGCTCCGTCTTCGCCTCTGCTAATATTTTCGTTGCCGCGTCATCCACGCCCTTAATGATGGCTTGCGCCTGTGCAACCTCGGAATTATTATCTTTTTGCTGCGTTTGTGGTGGTGCAATCACGGCATCGGCAGCCGCTTTTGTTCGTACTTCCTCATTTTTCAGGTCTTGGATCGTATTTTCGTGTTGTTGCACGACCCCGTTACTGTTACCATATTCTTCAAATGCTAACGCAGCGGCACTGTTCATTTCAGTGTCCTTGTCAATAGAATTGTCTCGAAGAAAATCATGCACCGCTTGCGAATTTAAGTGTGGATTTCCATACAAGTTACGGTATATCGCAGCCTCTAGGCTGTATCCGAATTCCTTTTCAAATGCTTCTCCCGCTGTCGGTCCGCCGCTTTGAATCTCTTTCTCCGTAATCCCCTTGAGTATACCATCCAGCTTTGTCTTGTCCGCATCTCGCTTGTCCTTTGCATCCAAATATGCCTGATCATTTTCCGCATCAATCCGATTCTTCCGAGCCTCATCCGCCAAATCCGCCAGCCTCTCGAAATCACGAATCTGCCACAGCCGCTTCAAAAGCTCATCCGCATTGGTAATGCTCGTCTGCCAGCCATTGCCCATTTTGCTGAAAGAATCCGAAAGCTCCGGCACTTTTTTCAGTAGATTCCCGATCTTCGCGTCCAGCTCCGTGCCCCACTGCTTCTTGTCAATCATGTCCAGCACTTCTTCCAGTTGCTTGCCCGCCTCCGCAAAATTCGTGTCCAGCTCAATCTTGCCGCGTTCAGCCTCCCTCTTGAAGTTCTCT
>CAYVTZ010000098.1:0-2440 GCA_964454685.1 uncultured Christensenellaceae bacterium | reverse complement strand
GTTTTATATGGTGTACTTGTACAAAACACCATAAATATATAATACGAGGAGAATAGACATGCAGGACTGTATTTTTTGCAAAATCATTGCGGGGGAGATCCCCTGCGATAAAGTGTTGGAGAACGATTGGGTGTTGGCGTTTCGTGACATTGACCCCAAGGCACCCCAGCATATATTGATCATCCCCAAAAAGCACATGGAAAGTGCGCTGGCGGTGCGCGACGAAGATTTGCCGTACTGGGATGCGATTTTGCATGCGGCGCAGGAAATTGCATCGCAACAGGGAGTGGACGAGAGTGGATTTCGCATGGTCATCAACACGGGTGAGCATGGCGGTCAGACGGTTCCGCATCTGCACCTGCATTTGTTGGGCGGCAGATATCTTGCTTGGCCGCCCGGCTGAGGAGTGACTTTGGAGGGCGGCAAAATGCGGATTGGGTATGCCTGCCAGATTGCGGGCTTGCGTGGATTTACCATCAGAACATGCCGTCTGGCGGACGCAACGCCGGAACGGCTGGCGGAATTGGCGCAGCAAAACTTGAATACGCTGCTGAAGCTATTGCAATATAATCAGAAGAACGAGATTACATTATTCCGCATTAGTTCGGACATCATTCCCTTTGGCTCCCATCCGGTAAACCGGAATTTGTGGTGGGAGTCTTCTTTGTTTTCGGAAATTGGCGCGTACATCAGGGAAAACGGGATGCGCGTTTCCATGCACCCCGGTCAATACACGGTGCTGAACGCAGAAAAAGAGGATGTTGCGCGGCGTGCGGAGGAGGATGTCAAATATCATTGTCGTTTTTTGGATGCGCTGGGATTGGGGCACAGTCACAAAGTGGTGCTGCACATCGGCGGCGCGTATGGGGACAAGGAGGCTGCGCTCATGCGATTTGTACGGCGGGCGCAGCGATTGCCGGAGCCGGTGCTGCGACGACTGGTGGTGGAAAACGACGACAAGGTGTTTGATGTGGAGGATGTGCTCCGCGTTTGCCGCAAGCTGGAGATTCCGGCGGTGTTTGACGCACTGCATCATGCCTGCAATCATGCGGCGGGAGGGATGAGCGTTGTGCAGTGCATCCGGCGGTGCGCACAGACATGGAGCAGTGAGGATGGAACGCAGAAGATACACTATGCGCAGCAACGAAAGGATGCGCCATGCGGCGTGCACGCGCGCACGATTGGAGTAGACGAATGGCTTGCAGAGTGCGGACTGTTTGAAGGATTGGACGTGATGCTGGAAGTGAAGGACAAGAATCGTTCCGCCATCAAATGCAAGATGCTAAGCGAGCCGCCGTCGCGCGAAAAGCTGGATCGGGAATGGGCACGGTACAAGTATTTGGTGATGAGGCATTCGCAGCGGCATTATCAGGAGATTCGCGCATTGTTTCGTAAGAATCCGACTGCGGAAAAGTTTTTCCGGCTGGTGGATGAGGCGCTGCAAATCACGCCGACTGTGCCAAGTGTTTGTAATGCCGCGCAGCACATTTGGGGGTACTTTAAAAAGCAGGAGAATCCCGCGCCGTTTACGGCTTTGCTGGAGAAATTTCGTGCGGGCACGCGCAGCGAGGCGGCGGTGCTTTCCTATCTGTATCGTCTGGCAGTGAAATGGCACGAAACATATTTGCTGGATGGGTACAGCTTTGATGTGTGACATGCGCGTGGCTTTGACGTTTTTGCGCTGTCTTGATGTGATTGAGAATATGTAGCGGGCGCATTACGATTTGGGTGGCAATGGCGCGGTAACTGAAGGTGTAGAAGGAGTTGCCGAGACGGGCGGAAGATCGAGAGATTTTTCGCTCTTTTTTCGTGTTGCATAAAGAAGGGGTTAAAACCGGGGTTATTCGGAAAATAAAACTGCTTGAAACGCATGTATAACGCAACTCCAATCGGTTTTTATGTTGGTGCAAGCATTCATAAGGACAAATGCAAAAACGCGAGAGAAAAAAATCGCATACCATCAAACGATGATACGCGACATGTGTCCGACTTCAAGCCGACGGTCGGGGTGTAATTATAGGACTTAGGAAAAGCCCGTTATATCAATGGGTTGTAGGCAATCGGCAAGCTGTATTTTTATTTTATATAACGTTTGTCAAAGTACTCTATGTATTGGATTTTATTGGAAAGTTCATGATGCGGAAATAAATAAGCAAAAGCATCTACGAAATAGTCATCTGTCATGCTTGCAATAAAGTCAACAACAATGTCATTGGGGTTATGAATGTCAAGTCGCACAATACGTGGCTTGTCATTTTTTACTCTGTAATAGTTGCCAATGACATTACTATTTAGGTAATGCTGATAAATTAACGAGTTATAATTGGATGCATTTAGATCTTCCAAAAACCGTTCGTACATTAGCTCCATCATAGGCTGAATTATTGAGACCGTTTCAAAAATTGTGTAAACCTCCAAAGGGATGTAGAATAGAGAACAT
>CAYVTZ010000097.1:0-2457 GCA_964454685.1 uncultured Christensenellaceae bacterium | reverse complement strand
AGAGAACTTCAAGAGGGAGGCTGAACGCGGCAAGATTGAGCTGGACACGAATTTTAAAGAGGTTGAGACGGAACTCGAGAGAGTTTTGGATATGATCGACAAGAAAAAATGGGGCGTCGAGCTGGATGCCCGCATTCAAGAGTTGATAAAAAAAGCACCTGAATTGGCAGATGAATTTGAAAAAATGGGAGACGGTTGGCAGACGAGTATTGATAATGCAGATGAGGTATTGAAACGAATATGGCAAATTCGTGAATTTAACCGCTTATCCGAATTGGCTGATATCGCGAAAGACAACCGTATTAATGCGGAGACGGATGAAAAATATCTGGATGCGAAGGAGCAACGCGAAAAGAAGCAAGACTATTTAGACTTTGTCGTACAAAAGATTGAAGAACAGAAATTGTTTGGGTCGGATACCACGGTTGGTGAAGATTTTGAAAAAAAATTTGGTTATAGTCTTGGCGCGGCGATGTATCGAAGGCACTACGGTAATGATGAAAATAATTCCGAAGAGGCAAGGAGCTATTTAGACAAGCATGTGTGGGAACAAGACGATACAGAATTTAAGGGTGCGCTAAGCGATTATCAGCAGGTAAGTGGTGCAGTATTAGGATATGAAAATGAAATACTGAACTTAAAAAAAGAAGAAGCGAAAGCAAAAGCGGCTGCCGACCAATGGAAGCCGGAAGAGGAAAAAGAAAGTTCTGCCGCCGAAACGCAAGCAGCATACGACAAGAACATCATAGGCGACTTCAACAAGCGCAATGATGAGATTATCAATAAATATGCGCCGGAGCAGAAAACGCTGGACTTGTACCAAGGCTGGATGGACGGTGGGGCGTTGAGCGATATTGCTAAGGTAGCACGGCAGATTGGCGTGGAGCGGGGAAGCGGAGAAAGTGATGCCAAATTTACTAAGAACACACAGGATAAGCTGGATGCCTTGAAGGTGGAACTGGACAACACTGTGACCAAGGAGCTGGAAGCTTCCGCGATCAAGGGAATCACCGAGGGCGGCGACCAACTTAGTAAGAGCGTGCAAAGCGCTTTGATGGCATCTACGGGTGTGATAAGCAGTGCGTTGGATGGCTCTGTGGGATTTTTGCGAAACGGCATCAGCATACACATTCAAGTGAATGGGAACGGTAGCTTTACCGTGACGCAAGAAAATGCGGATGGAAGCGAAGAAAAGCCGAAGTGGAATGAGCAAGGCGGAGCGCAGAAACCGCAGAATCCGCCGCCATCACCGCCCACGCCACCGAAATTTGCTGCCGGAACGGCGTACGCACCGGGCGGCGTGACGCTGGTGGGCGAACAGGGCGCGGAGCTAGTCAACCTACCAAAAGGATCGCAAGTGACACCTGCGCACAAGACCTCGCAGATGCTGGCGGGGGCTGGCGGCGGCGTAAACATCAACATCAGCATGGGCGGCGTGGTGGTGCGCGAGGACGCGGACGTGGAACGCATTGCAACGGAGCTGGTGCGGAAGCTGGAATTGGCGGCGATGCGCATTTAGGGAATGCAGAAAATGCAGAAAGTAAAATGTAGAATTTTGAATGATGGAGTGGACTGCGTCCACGAATCACAAGAAGGGAAAGACTCTTCGACTGCGCTTAGAGTGACGGTCAAGGAAAAGAGCGGGAGACCACAGGTCTCCCCTACGAGGCATATTCTTAAGAAAACTTTTGTAGCTGACGCAAAACAGCGTAGAGGTATGATATAATGAAAACAAAAACGAAGGGGTTTTTTATGAGAAAGTTTTTAGTAATTGTTTTGGTGGTCATGCTGATTGGGCTACTAATGGGTTGTGCACCGCCGATTGTGAAGGATGGTCCGTTAGTAAAAGAGGATTTTTTCTTTTACAAGGATGGAAAAGTGGTCGGGAATCCGGATAACGAAGCGGAAGGCTTAGTCTATTTGTCAAGCAATCAAACATCAGCGAGAAACATTAGAATTGGTGATTCATTGGAAAAGGTTCAGAAAGCGTATGGTGTCCTTGCTTTGGATAATTATAATGATATTAATTTGGAAGGGTGCGGGCGAAGACTCACGCTGAGCTTTGATGAAGAGGACAAGTTGCAGTATATGCGTAGTTATAATGCGGATGGACTGCTGCAGAAAGAATTGAGGATACAGGAAGAAGCGCTGGAGGCATTTAAGGGTGACGAAATTGCCGAGAAGATTATCTACGACAAAATATTACAGGCGCAAGCAGATTACGAGCGACGGATGAGAGAAGCAGAAAACAGTTAAGCAAATAAAATGATGGACTGATCCACACGGAAGCGCACCCAGCGCTTCTTTTTTATACAAAATTTTCGGGAGCAAAAAAGAGGGAGGCAAACATGACGACACGAACCATGCGCATCATACAGGGGAACAGCGTGCTGACGCTGCCGGTGAACCCTGCGGAGGTGGCGATCAGCTATCCCAACGAGGTGAAGGAGCAGAATT
>CAYVTZ010000096.1:0-2580 GCA_964454685.1 uncultured Christensenellaceae bacterium | reverse complement strand
TGCATATTTCGGCAGTATATGAACACCATCACCGGTGCATATGAACAGCAAAACGGAAACACTTGAACAGCAAAACGGAGGACGTGAACACGTTTGCGGAACCATTTGAACACCTTGCCGCGCACAAAATAACCGGATATTCTTCTGTAAAGGAAAGGCAGGAGAAAAGCGGCATGAGGAGAATACAAATGGAAAAAGCAAAAGAAATACTGCGACTGCATTATCAAAATGGCTTGAGCCAACGCGAGATTGCGGGAGCGACAGGATGTTCGTTAGGAACAGTCAGTAAAGTGCTTGCGAGGGCAGATGCGGCGGGAATCGAGACAACTTCACTGTCGTCAAAAGAACTGGGATCTTTGTTGTATCCACCCCAGGCAACAGGTGTAAACCAGGCAAAATCGGAACCGGATCTTGGGTATATACACCACGAGATGCAGAAAAAAGGCATGACGCTGACGCTGCTGTGGGAAGAGTATAAAACAGAGCATCCGGAGGGGCTGATGTTTACGCAGTTCTGCCAGCGGTATCGGGAATTTCGCAAGCAAAACGACGTGTATCTGCGCAAGATATACAAAGCCGGAGAACGTATGCTGGTGGACTGGGCAGGCATGACAATGAACTACACAGACGCTAAAGGACAGAAAACCGAGGCATATCTGTTTGTATGCGATCTTCCGGCAAGCTCGTATCTATACGTGGAGCCGTTTCGAGATATGGGGCAAAAATCGTGGATAGATGGTCATGTACATGCGTTTGAGTATTATGGCGGAGCGCCGCGAATCATTGTACCTGACAATACAAAAACAGCGGTCTCAAAAGCAAGATATTACGATCCGGAATTGAACCGCAGCTACCGGGAAATGGCGGCACACTACGGGTCGGCAGTGATACCTGCGCGGTCACGCAAACCCAAGGATAAAGCGCCGGTGGAAACAAGTGTGCAGATTGCGGAGCGCCGCATCATCGCCAAGCTACGAAACCGTCAGTTCTTTTCCTTTGCGGAATTGTGTGGCGCAGTGCGCGAAGAGCTCGAAATACTGAATACAAAACCCTTCCAAAAGCTGGATGCCAACCGACGTGCGCTGTTTTTGGAGATTGAGAGCAAAGAATTGCTTGCGTTGCCCAAAGGAAAGTATGAATATGCCGATTGGAAGCAGGCGAAGGCAGCATTTGACTATCATGTGCAGTACGACGGGCACTACTACAGCGTTCCGTATCACTATGCCGGGAAACATCTCCATATCCGCGCTACAACAAGGATGATCGAGATATTGTGCGATGGAGAGCGAATCGCGGCGCATGTCCGTAGTTACGATAAATGTATGCGCTATGTCACGGAGACGAGCCATATGCCTGAAAAACACAAAGCGGTGATGGAGTGGTCGCCGGAACGATTCGTGTCCTGGGCCAATAAAATCGGCAGCCACACCGAGCAGTACATTCGTCAACTGTTAGAGCAACGCGACCATCCCGAGCAGGCGTACAAAACCTGTGCGGGGATATTGAGACTAGCTAAAAACGTAAGCGCGCAGCAAATGGAAGCGGCCTGCGAAAAAGCGTCCGCACAAAAGGTATACACCTACAAGTATTTTGAAATATTGTTGAAAAATATGAATATGAAAGCAGCAGTGCGCCCAATCAACCACGGCAACGTGCGCGGCAGCGGATATTACGGGGGTGGCAGCCATGCTTGACAAAACAACGCTGAACCAACTGCACGACCTGAAGCTCAAGACGATGGCGCAACAGATATCCCTCCAGCAGGAGCAGCCGGATATTACTGCGCTGACATTTGAGGAACGGCTGGGCATGATCGTGGAAGCGGAGTGGCTTTCAAAGCGTTCAAGCCGCATCCAAAGGTATGCCGCACAAGCCAGTTTTCGGTTTCCGGCAGTTATTGAAGATATTGAGTACAACGGCAAGCACGGAATCACAAAGCAAGATGTGCTGCGGCTCTCCGATGGAAGTTACATCAAGAAAAAACAAAACATTTTAATCTCCGGTTTGACCGGTGTGGGCAAAACATATCTGGTATGCGCGCTGGGGCAAAGTGCGTGCAATCGGTGCGTTCCTGTTCGATACATACGCACCGCCGATCTGTTTTTCGAGCTGGCTGACGCGCAGATGGCGGGAAAATATCTGCAATACCGCAATAAGCTTGCAAAAGTCCCGCTGTTGATACTGGATGACTGGGGAATGCGCCCGTTCACCATTGAGGAAAGTCACGAAATCATGGAATTGTTTGAATTGCGCTACCAGAAAGGCGCTACGATCATCGCCGGTCAGCTTCCGCACACGAGCTGGCATGAATTGTTTCCTGACCCTACATTGTCTGACGCAATACTTGACCGCATCGTACACAATGCTCATAAATTCAACATTACGGGCGAATCGATGCGCAAAATTTTGGCTGAAAAGGAGCTTCACACACAAAGCTGAACAGCGCCTGCGGCGCATATCTGCTTGCACATTGTCAATTGTGCAAGTATACTGTAGTCAGATCGCGGCACGGTGTTCAAGTGTTCCGCATAACTGTTCACATCTTTCCGGAATTAGTGTTCAACTTCGCCGGAATATGCA
>CAYVTZ010000095.1:0-2831 GCA_964454685.1 uncultured Christensenellaceae bacterium | reverse complement strand
TCACACCCCCTGTGCCACCTTCTCGCACGCCGTTCGCAGCGCCTTGCGATACTTCGCGGCCAGTTCCTTGTCCACCGTCTCAATCACGGAAATCTGCCACACCAGCCGTTCCAGCTTCGTTTGCCATTCCTCATACCACGAACGGAATTTAATCACTTCCTCGTTCGGCGCCTTCTTCTCCAACTCCCGCAAACGTCGCAATTCCCCCTCCACGTCCGGCGGAATCACCTCCACCGTCACAGTCTCTTTGCTCCGCGCTTTCTCCAGCTCTTTTTCCAGTCTGCCCGCACGCGCTTTTTCCTCATCCGCCTTCTTCTGCGCCGCCGCAATGTCCTTTTGTGCTTTTTCCGCTTGGTTTTTTGCCGCCGCCACATCCTCTTTTTGCTTGCGCAGCTTCTCCTTCAGCTCCTCCGCGCTCGCCGCCGTTGCCGCATTCCTCTCCCGTTCCTCCGCCAGCAACCGCGTCAGCTCCTCCAGCTCACGCGTGCTCATGTCCTCGGATGCCGCAGCCACTTCCTCCCGTTCCTCTTCCGGCACCGCAATCAGCGCCAGTGCCTTGCTGTATGGTATTTCCGCAAGCATCTTCGGCAATTCCCCCTCGCCGTATTCCTCACACAGCCGCATCATGTTTTGCGCCGTACGCACAGAGTAATCCACATTTTTACTCAGCCACGCGCCCCACTCCCCATGTGCCACCAGCTCCTTTGCCTCCACCAGCCGCCGCCCGATCTCCACCGACGCCTGCAATACAATCACCTGGGTCTGTGCCTTTATGGTGTTGATCTCCCCCGCCACCATCGCCGCCGTTCTCACGATCTCATTCATGCCGTTTCCCTCGCTTTCTTTGCTTTCAAATGCTCCGCAAATGCCGCCAAAAATGCAGCAATCACATCCTTATCCGCTTCCGCCGTGCGATTCGTATATCCACGGCACTGCACCAGCGTTCCATCCTTCTTGCGAAACTCCGCCGTATGCCAAGGTGTCTCCGGCGCCTCTACCCTGCGAATCACGCATAAAATCGTCCTGGCTTCCGCATATTGTTTCACATATCCGCCCACACAGTGCTTCAGCGCGTTACCCTCCGCAATCAATTCTCCGCTGCTGTTCGCTGGTCGCATCATCACGCCGCCATATTCAAATTTGTATCTCCCCAGCTTCGCCGCCCATTTTTCGATTTTTGCGTTCAGCACTTCATCCGCCTTGTGCTTGATCCGCGCCGATAGTTCCCCGTGCATCTTCCGAAAATCCTTGGGAAAGCGAATCGCCCGGTCAGATAAATCCATGTCCAAGTCCTCGCACTGCATCAGATAGTCCGCATAATCATGGGATATCCCGCTTTGCTTTTCAAAATATTTGATGAGCGTGATCGGATTCTCCTTTAGCTTGAACGCATAGCGGAAGACATTTGCCAATTCGTAATAGCTCGCTTGCGCCGCCGCCGCGCATTCCTCTACGCTCATCTTCGCGCCCGCCTTTTTTACCAGCTGCATCAATCGCAGTGTTCCCGCATCCAACGCGATCCCTTTTTTCTTGATCTCTCGCAGCTCCTGCCCGCTCAACCGCAATACCGCCTGCGCCGTCCTTCCCTGCCAATGCACCGCCCCATAGCTGCATCCGTCTTGCAGATAATCTCGAATCAATCCCCGTTGCCCCATTTTCAGCAAGTATTCCACACTTGGGTATTTCAACGTAAAGTCCAGTGCCTTGATTTTGTCTCTTGTCATCTGCACAGTCTCCGACGCTCCCGTCCTTGTCAGCCCCGCTTGCTCAATCGCCGACGCAAGGGATACCCCATCGTGATGCGCTCCCCTGTAATCCCGGTTCCATGCCGATCGCGTATAACTCTTGCATTTCCGTAGTTCGCACCACCCGCTGTAATATCCGCAGCGCACGCGCACCCCGCCCGTGCCCTGCCGCAATAAATAGATTTCGTTCACCCGCAGCTCCATTCGCGCCGTGCGCCAGTCTCCCCGGTAGGATATCCAAAATGTCGCGCATACCCCCAGCATCACGCCCACTTCTTTGCGGGATGGATAGTAATATGTCAGGTCAAATTCATCCGCAAGGGTTGTATACCCCCGCCACTCGTCCTTGCTGCGCACCTCTTTTTTGCACTTCGGACAACGCGTCATTGTGTTGTGCTTCGGCTTCTCCCAAATTTCAAAGTCCCGCCCGCACTTTGTGCAATGCGCACGGCGCACACCCGCCGCATTCTTGCACGTCAGAAACAAGTACCCCGGCATAATCTCCTGCGCCGCCTTCCGCATCGCCGCCGTCACAGGCCTCGGCAAATGCCGTTTGATTTCCCGGATGGTGTTCGTGGCAGACGCACCTTGCACATCCTCGTATATTTTCGCCAAATCCTGCACAAAAAATCACCTCAATCCAGCAGATCATCCAATCCAATTTCAAAAACGCAAACGTTTGCGTTTTTGGCTTTGTTGTCCTCCTTTTTGGCAATCCCAAAGTATTCCAGCACGATGGCAAACCCCCGCTCCGGCGTCACCACTCCCACGCTGCCGCTCTTGTGTCTCCGCGCATATTCGCGCATTTTCTCCATGCTCCCCGCAATGGTCTTGCCCTCGCTCAAAATAGCCGCCGCATCCTGCGGGTGCTCCAAGATATGCCCGGTCAGATATTCTCCCACCACCTGCACATATTCATCCTCCGCCCCCGCCATCTCGTCTCTGATTTTGTCAATCGCTTGCTCCTGCATCATCGGTTCCTCCCTGCCTCATAAAAAATTCATCCCGATCAGCGTCATAAACTCTGCGCGGCTGTGCGTCTCCTCATACTTTGCCTGCGCCGCCGCTCGCCACTTGTCCGCCGCC
>CAYVTZ010000094.1:0-2843 GCA_964454685.1 uncultured Christensenellaceae bacterium | reverse complement strand
TGACGTATTTCTACGTCTGCGCCTCATAGTTTTTCATTTTAACTTTACAGAGCCTTTGTATTCGTGCGGTACAAAGCATCGTTGTGTTGCATCATGCTATGTCCTAACAGGATATGCCCTAACTCATGCGCAAGTGTGAAGCGCACCCGTCCACGAGGTTGGATGCTGTCATCGTAACAAATGTGATGTACACCACCAATTAGTAACGTCATACCTTCGGCGCAAGTGCAATCAATTTTTTCTCGCTCAAAGAAATCATATGATGCTTGATAGGTATGTATTTTTGCGCCGATAGCGTGGATTATCTGCTTGAGCGATACAGGTAATGAACAGATGCCAAAATCAATTAGTGCTTGCCATGCAGCAGAACGCGCGTTTTTGTAAATTCTATATTTTTTATTCACGTACACCTCCGCAATACAAATCATCGCAGAGTGTGTACAGTTTAAGACGAAAGCGTTAACCTACCGAAATAATTGATTAAAAATCATCTTCCATGTTACTTTCGGGAATGGCGTTGATTGCGTCGACTGCATCGTGAGAGACCGCAATTTGTTTTACGCCACTACCACGTGCGGCCATTGTAATATATTCGACATCGCCCAAAAGAGGTAAGCCCAATATTACGCGTACAGCGTTTTGTTCTTTGCGCGTAGCGGAATCATAAGCAGCGCACAGTTGACGATGTTCGTTGCATGGGATACGGGTCGTGAGGTCGTCCGCTTCGCCAGTGATGATGTAGGTGGGAGAAACTTTATATAGACGGCTAAGGGTTGCCAGTGATTCAACATCGATTCTGTTTCTTCCTCTTTCGTAATTACTGATTGCTTGATAGCTAACACCAAGCGCGATTCCTGCATCATCTTGAGACAAACCTGCTTTTTCCCTCGCGGTTTTTAATCGTTGCGCAATTTCTTCCTTACCCATAGCATACCTCGCTTTCAAGTAAATAATAGCGATTTATTGACAAAATGTCAATGATTTGTTGAGAAGAAAACAGAAAAAACACTTGACTATCAACAAATCGTGTAGTAGCATAAGGTAAACTAAACGAATTGTTGAGAAGGAGGCGAAAGAGTTGAGAAACTATTCGATTAACAAAAGGATCGCAAAAATTGTAAATCAAAAAGGGATAATTCAAAGCAGGATTGCAAAAGCAATAGGGATGCCACCTGAGACGCTTAACAGAATTCTAAAGTGCAAAAGGGTAATATTTGCGGATGAAATAAAACCGATTTGTGATTTTATAGGCGTGGGGATTGAAGAGGTATTGGGAGACCTTGATAACACAGCATAATTGAACATAAAAAGCGTTTCAGCGTGTAAGGCGTTTTTGGAAAAGATAAACGAGGCAATTTGAAAGAGGTGACACAATGCCAATTCAATACAGAACCGAGGATGGCGAAGTTTTCATTCAGTGTGGTATGACGGCACTGCGTGATCCGGTGACGGGTACGCCGCTGGAGGGGGTACCCATGTTCATAAAAGTTCCACAAGAGGAGGTGAACGAGGAAACGGGGATTTCTAAAGGTGAAGAAAAAACGATGGACGACGTTGCGCGGATTTTTGCCGACAACATGAAAAAGTATGCGGAAGGCGGCTTGGTCAGCGGCTGGGGTCAAGGAATTATGGAGGTGTTAAAAGATGGAAAACCATAAAATCGAAAAGGAATCTGCTGATAAGGTTAGGATCAAAGAGCTTTCAGGCGAGATTATGAAGTTGCAATGTGAAAAGTGGGTGCTGCAAGACAAGGTTGCGAAATATGAAAAAGTGATTGCGTCAATGGCGGTTGCAGTATACGGCGGGAAGTACTGATCGGAATGAATTTTTTATGAGGTGAAATGCAATGTTAGAGATGATAAAAACGGACAAACTATTTGCACACAAGAACAACCCGCGCAAGGATTTGGGCGCGTTGGACGAACTGGTGGCATCCATCCGTGAAAAGGGCGTGCTGCAAAATCTGACCGTGGTGAAGCAGATCGGGAATATCACAAAGGAATGGATTGAGGGAACCTACACCATCGTGATTGGGCACCGCAGACACGCGGCGGCAAAGCTGGCGGGGCTGGAAGAACTGCCGTGCGTGGTGGTGGACATGAGCGAGCGGGAACAGCTTGCAACGATGCTGTTGGAAAACATGCAGCGTTGTGATCTATCTATTATAGAACAGGCGCAAGGCGTACAAATGATGATGGACCTTGGGGATAGTGTGGCACAGATTGCGCAGGCGACGGGGTTATCCGAGACCACGGTGCGGCGGCGTGCCGATCTCGCGAAGTATGACGCGAAGCAAATTGAACAGGCGGTGGGGCGCGGCGCGACCATTATGCAGCTTGCGGAGCTGGAAAAGATTGAAGACGCGGTAGAGCGAGAGCAAGTGCTTAAAACTGCGGGAACGAACAACTTTGAATGGAATTTGAAAAGTGCAATCCTCACGCAGGAATGGAAGCAGACGCGTAAGCGGATTATTGAAGAACTGAATGCGTTGGGTGTGGTGGAATGCAGTGAGGTGGATCATGCGGCGTATGTGATAGAACAATGCTTTGACAGCTTCGGATTCAATGAATTGGACATGACGGGGCTGGATGTGCAAGAGTGCCGTTATAGATGTGAACAGTATGGCGGAGACACCGAGACGGGAACGATATATCTTTACAAAAAGCGAGAGCAACCCACGGTGAGCGAACCAGCCGCGTCGCGAGAAAAGACGGAAGCGGAGTTGCGCGTTGAGAGATTGAACGAGATGCAGCGCAAGATGGATGAGAGCATTGCGCAGTGGATGAACATGAGCCCTTCTCGAAAAAATGGACACGAGAAAGCTCTAAAAAACGAAAGAATAC
>CAYVTZ010000093.1:0-2889 GCA_964454685.1 uncultured Christensenellaceae bacterium | reverse complement strand
TGGTGGACTATGACGCGCAGGTGGCATATTTGCGGGCGCAGGGCATGGACACCGAACTTATGAGCGAGATCGAAGTGCTCATGGCGAACACGGAGGACGCGGTGTTTGTTGCCGCGAAAATTCAACTGATTGACGCGATGGAAGACCTTTACATGACCATCAGCTTAATTTAATGGAGGGCGAATAAATGTTAGAAAATGCAGACAGAAAATTATCCGGATCGTTTGGCTACCTTGAGGTGGACGGCGTGGAATGGGCGGAGATCAGCGGATTCCAGCTTTCGGCGGAGATTGGCTACGCGGACGTAAACGTGGGCATGGAGATCGAAAAGAAGATGATTACGCGCAAGGGCACGGGTAACATCACCCTGCACAAGGTGTTTTCCCGTGCACAACCGCTGCTGGACACGCTCAAAGCGGGAAAAGCGCCGCGCATCAACATTGTGGCGTGGGTGGAAGACCCGGATGCGGAGGGCGGCAAGGTGGAGCGAGTTTCCGTTAAAAACGCGAAGTTTACAACGCTCAACATCATGCAATTTAAGCATGGCGAGGCGATTGACCAAGAATTCCCCTTCGAGTGCAGGGTGGACAACATTGAATTCTTGGATGCGATTGAATAGGCATTGCCTGACGGAAATTTAATACAACAAAGGCAAGGGCTTGGGGGTGCACAGACTTGCGAGACAGCGGGCTTTGTTCTGCGATTGCAGACATCTTTGACCGGCATGCCTACGGCGTGTGACTTTTGGGCGGCTAAAAGTCACCAAAACCGTTGGGGGTTGCGAATTCCCCCAAACCCCTAAACGCCATAAGGGCTGTCCGCCCTTATATATCCGCAACGAGGTGCAATGGCAGTGGTTCCGGAACATGACAGGATAAGTTTACACGGACAGCGACGGCGAGGTTCTCAGAAGAACAGAAAGAAGGTGCAAGAGATGGCAAGTAAAATGAATTTGGAAGAACTGGTGAAGCGTGCGGCGGCGGCGATCAAGAAAAACAAGGCGCGGCGCACCTTCCCCATATACTTTGCGGCATTGGAAAAAGAACTGATGTTTGAGGAACTGACGCCGCTTGAAATTGACGAGTTGATGGAGAGCAGCGGAAAGGATGATGCGTTGTTTGTGAAGCGGTTGATCTACGCGGCGTGTCCGGAGCTGCGCAAAATTGCGGTGGCATTGCAGGAGCAAGGCACGATTGCGCTGGCAGCCGATGTGGTGGACATGATCCACGAGGGCGACCAAGTGGCGATCATAAACGCGCTGAATCAATTTTCCACACGGAAGGAAAGTGAGATCCAAATTAAGGCGGCTGACCTAAAAAACGCATGAGCGGCGACGATGAGGTCGCCGCAGGATTAAGGTTTTACGCGTTTTGGGCGCTGCGCGGGGTGCTTCCTGCGCAGATTGACGCGATGGAGCGGCATGAGCGGGTGCTGATGGCGGCGGCGGCGCTGGGCAATGATGAATGTAGAATGTAAGACTTAGAGTGATGGGATGCGCCGTTGGCGCATGAATATGACGTGGCGGTAGCCACACCGACATTCTGCATTCTGAATGTTGTATTGTAGCAATTTGTCAGAAGGTTGGGATTTTGGTGTAAATTGCATATGCAAGCGGTTTACTGCAAGTTTTTCACACCCTAAGTTAAACCGCTGTAGGAGAATAGGAGGTGAGCGACATGGCACAGAGCACGACGGTACGCGGCGTGATCGAATTAAAAGAGAATATATCTGCATCAATGGTAAAAGCGAAGTCTGTCACGGAGGCATTTATTAAGACGACGCAGGATCTAAAGCGAGAACTGAGTGTGCTGGAGCGGACGCAACACAGGCTGGTGAACGCGGGCGCGACCGTGAAGGAAATGCGCAAGGTGGACACGGAGTTGGCGCGATTGAAGCGGGAATTGAAAACACCCACGGAAATGAAAGTGAAAGCGGACGTAAGCCCCGCTAAGAATGAGCTGAACAAGCTCAAGGGCGCGGTGGCGACGGCGATTGGCGGACTGGCGATTGGCGCTACGGTGGCGAGCGCTTTTAAAACGGGCATTGACTACAACGCAAGCATGGAGCAGAGCGCAATTAGCTGGGAGACCATCCTCGGCAACCAAAAGGAAGCGGCGGCGACCATGGAGCGCTTGGTGAACATGGCGGCGAAAACGCCGTTTGAGTTTCCAGAGCTGGACAAGACAGCGAAAAAGCTACGGCTGGCGGGATTCCAAGGCGACGAGATGTTCAAGGTTTTAACTAACATTGGCGACGCGGTTTCCGCGATTGGCGGGGATTCGGAGACACTCAACGGCATATCCACGGCAATCTACCAGATTTACACCAAAGGCAAGCTCTCTGCAGAGGAGATGCTGCAGCTTGGCGAGCGTGGCATCCCTGCGTGGGAGATCATTGCAAACAAGATGGGCACGAGCACCGCCGAATTGCAGAAGCTGACCGCCGAGGGCAAGGTATACGCCGAGCAGGTGCTGCCGCTGCTGTCGGAAGGGCTGGGAGAGCGGTTTGGCGGGAGCATGGAGAAGCAATCGCAGACCATGAAGGGTATGCTTTCCACCACGCGCGACCTCAAGAACCAGCTGCTTGCAATGGGCACGGAGGGTGCGTTTGATGCGCTCAAGGGCGGACTGCAGGGGCTGAACAAGGAATTATCTTCCGACGCGGCGAAAAAGTTTGCGCGGGATGTGGGCGCGGGCATAGGCAAGGCGGCGCAGGGCGTGATGGACTTGGCGCGCAAGGCATGGGAAGCGCGCGACGCGATTGGTGCGATTGCTGTGGGTATGGGCGCGGCGTTTGCGGCGAACAAGGCATCCACTTTTATTATGAACACGGTAGACGCGGTGAAGCAGTTTACCGTGGCGACCAAAAGCGGCACAGCGGCGATCAAGG
>CAYVTZ010000092.1:0-3011 GCA_964454685.1 uncultured Christensenellaceae bacterium | reverse complement strand
AGCGGCTCGTTGTAATCGTAGAATTTGGAATACATCGGCCATGTGCCATAGTCCTTCATCAACTTTTCGCCAATCAGCTCCGCACCCAGCGCGTCAATAAACTCTTTAAACAGCACGGTGTGATCCGCATTGCCGTCCACATTCACAAAGCTCATTCCTTCAAATTCGCCCGCGCCCTCTGTCTCCACCTTGGTGATGGAGGAAAACCAGCGCTCCACAATGGCGCCGCGCTTCATCCCCATCGCAAAATAGTCGTCCGGATGCAGCCGAATACGCTTACCGGGACGGTTGAAGGGGCGCGGCACCCAAGCCGGCGCCATGGAGAGGATGCCCTCTCCCCGCTCTAAAATCTCTTTGTAATTCGCCATTTTTTTCTCCTTGTTACTTGCAAAATTTCTCGTTGATTCCATCTACAAATGCCTTGCAGTCTGCCGTTACACGCCATGCGTCCGGCCATTCACACAAGTCGATCGCCCACCAGTCGCCCTTGTAGTCCGCCCGATCCAGCAGTGCCGGAATCACCTCATCAAAGTTGATGACGCCCAAACCAAACGGCGCATGCGTGCTTGTGTCAGTCTCATTTAATGTGCTGTCCGAATCAATCAGATGCACAATCCCGATCTTCCCTTTGAGCATTTCAATGAACTCAACCAAACCGCCCTCCAGCTTGTTCGGCTCAATGTGGCGCGAACCAACCACTGCCGACATATGCCCGTGGCACGTGTCAAACAAAATGGTAAAATTCGGCTCGTTTACTGCGTCAAATGTCTCCACAATGTACTTCGGCTCGTTGATCATGAATCCGGGCTCAAACTCCCAAACCACCTGCAATCCGTGTTTTTGCGCGATCTTTGAGATCTGTTTGAAATTGTCCACAATCTTCGCGCGCGCCTGCGCATAGCTCATGCCTTCCGGCAAAATGGGCGGCGTTCCGGAGTCCACTCGAATGATGGAAAAGCCCATCTGCTCCGCAAATTCCGCATTTTTCGCAAATAGCGAAACCCACTCCTCGCTCTGCTTGAGCGCATCCACGCTCCATAAATCGCAGGCAAAGTCCGCTACTTCCAAGTTGTACTTAGCAAGCAACGCCTTCAATTCCTCTCTTTTTTCGGGAGTATCGTACAGATCCGGATTTGCATGTGGTAAAAATCCGCCCATGCTGATGCCATCAAAGCCCAGCTCATTCAGCTTTTCGCACAACTGCGGTAATAAAACAGGATTATCCGCAAACGCTCCAAACACATACGCCCAGCTTCCAATCGAAATCTTTTTCATTTCATTCACGCTCCTTCATATTGATATCACTGTTTCTCTGAAACCATGTTCATTGAAATCTTGTTTTCTTTGCTCTGCCACAACGCATTTCCCGTTTGGCACTCGGCACGATGCGTGTTCTTAATCGTTTAAGAGCTTACATCATCAAAATCATTTCCCGACCGTTACCACATAGAAAGGTTCCACTCTCCCGGGCATTCCACCACCGTGGATTGGCGCACAATCAATGCCGCCTCCAGCATCACACTGCGCGGCAACGCCGGTTCGTCCGTTTCCTCCATCAACCGCATCAGTTCTTCAAAAGCGGTGTACCCCAGCTCGTATTTCGGAATATCAATGGTTGTGATCTGCGGGCTGACCAGCGTACCGGGAAAGATATTGTCGCACCCCACCACCGCAACCTGCTGCGGCACACGGATGTCTGCTTCATGTAAGGCCTTCAGCGCACCAATCGCCGCCTGATCGTTGATGGCCTGCACCGCATCAAACTCAACGCCTTTTGCCAAAGCCTGTTTGATCACGTGATATGCAGATAACGCAGAAAAATCCGCATCCAGCACCAGTTCCTCCCGCAGCGGGATGCCATGCGCCTGCAACGCGTCTTTATAGCCTTCAAACCGTTGCTGACCATGCGCCAGCATCATGCCCGCTTTGATATAGATGATATTGCGCTTGCCTTGCTCGATCAAATGGGTCGCGCCGGACTTGCTTAGCTGCACATAATCCACCAGCACCGAGGAAATCTTCGCACGATCCATCACCTGCTCCATCGATACCACCGGAAAACGCGTCCCCTCATGATCTTCGCGCACCAGTTCTTCCGACCATGAGGCAAAATGACGTGGCTCGCAGCAGGAATCGATGATGATGCCATCCACACAACTGGATTTTAGATATTCCACGCTTTCCCGCTCGACGGCAAAGTCAAAATCACTGGTCAGAAAATTTACTTTATAGTTATATTTTTTTGCAGCAGTCTCAATTCCCCGCAGCACATTCGGAAAAAACATCTTGGTAATGTCGGGCAGAATCACGCCGATGCTGCGCGTCCGCTTGATCTTCAATCCCCGTGCCAGCAGGTTTACTTTGTATCCCAAGTGATGGACCGATTCCTCCACCTTTTGCTTGACTTCCGGGCTTACATAATTTTTTCCTGTGATTACATTGGATACCGTTGCAATGGATACACCTGCATGCTCCGCAACATCCTTCATTCTTACCATGCCGCTCTCTCTCTGATGTGAAACTGCCGATCGCCTGTTTCAACATTGTCTGCCTTTCGCCTAAAAACCGGCGATTACTGCATCCATTCCGCAAATCATATTACATATAAATTCTTGAAAACACTGCCCCATTGCGCGACGGGGCAACAAATTGCTTTGCCTTTGTGAAAGCATTTCTGCTTGTTGCTTAATCGTTTAAACAAAATATACCACGCAACAAATGCTTTGTCAAGTTGAAAATCATGCTCTTGTTGCGTCATCTATGACAAAACCGCCCCACTCCGGCAAATGTGCCAAAAGTGGAGCGGCTTCAAAAGCTGATTTAAAGTTTACGTTCTGCGGGAACCCTGTCACACCGGATGAATCTTGTTCTGCTGATCCAGCATATTAGAATCAATCTGATACTTATGCGCCTTGCGATATTCAAAGAACTTAGGCGCAACCTGCGGGAACATCGCATAGGTCACGATGTCCTCCTCCTGCTCGATCAAACCCTTTGTCTCCTCGCGGTAT
>CAYVTZ010000091.1:0-3243 GCA_964454685.1 uncultured Christensenellaceae bacterium | reverse complement strand
GCAGTTTGACCACGCTCTTTGAGACGTGTGTAGTTTTCTTCACTCTCATATCCCGTTGATAAAACAATCGCTCCGCTACACCGCGCAGATTCTTTTGCACAAACCGCGCGATCTTGCTGTGTTCAGGCGCTTTGCATGCCCCAAGCAAATACTTGAAGCGTATGTCATGCTTGCACGCATCTTCCAGTTTTCGCGTGGAGTATATGCCCTGCATAAAGCCTAGAGTCACGATTTGAAACATCTGCTTTGGTGCTGCCTCACCTTGGCGGGGCTGCCGCTGATAGGTTCTGTTAAGCTCACTGTAATCCAACCTTTCCGTGACCTCGATCAGCGTGCGCACTTTATCATCCGCTTCAATTTTGATTCCTAAATCCAACGGCATTACTGCTTGCATTTCGATGGATTTTACGGTATCTTTTACTTGTAGTTTAGTATTTTTCACAAATTCATTTTACTACAAAAAACGAGCCTTGACACTCATGTCTTGGCTCGTTTTTTTGCTTGAGGCTTACTGCTACAGCCCCTTTTGAATGAAAACCGTGTGACACACGGGGTTAGCTCGTTGATACTTAGCACAGTAGTACTATTGAGCGAAAAGCCCCCACCTCAAGCGTATCGCGTTAAGTGGCGGGAGTATGTCTAGTAACAATCTGAAAATCCATCATCACTCCTAAAATCGAATTCACGCATTTTAGCACTTAATTCGCGCATCAGTTTAACACCCATTACTGATTCATGCTATATTTAATTGGTGTATTCAATTTCATGATTAACACATCTCTTAATCAGAAACGCAAAGGAAGGGGTTTTCGTATGAACCAACAAATACAAAAAAGCTTCGTCGCTGTTTTAATGGCAGCGTTGATTATTGTGGTGGGGCTTTCCATTCCGATCGGGGATTTGAGTGGAAAAGCGGAGGCGGCAACTGTAAAAACAGTGGTGATTGATCCGGGTCATGGAATGAAAGACGCGGGTAACACAGGATATAATGGTTGGGAAGAGCGCGCGTTCAACTCGATTCTTGCGTACAAAGTTAGTAAGCAGTTGCAAGCGCGCGGCATACAGGTTTATTTGACACATCGTGTGAGTGATGTTGTGCCCACAGGAACAGACGTGCCGGTGCTGTTGAAATATGATCGTGACAAATACGATTTTTCAACGGAGCTGGCGTATGTATCCAATCAGGTTGACCCGGACTTGCACTTGAGCATTCACCATAATAGTTACAATAAGGTAGCACGCGGAACAGAGACGTTCTACACGAGCAATCAAGCAAACCCAATCGCTGTACAAAGATCGGCAGATGCTGCATCTTTAATACAAAGCAGTGTTGCATCTTTAGGGTATTTTCCCAATCGTGGTGCCAAGGACTTTACTAAGTGGTTTGCTGCTGCTCCAGATGCACCCATCAAGTATAGTAATGGACCTGCAATAGTGTTTGAGACCTGCTTCATTGATAATGCGACGGATTGTGCTACCATTTCAAATGATGCCAATGCCAATAATGTAGCATCTAAAATCGCGGACGGCGTGGTGCAGTATCTGCAAAAATATCCCAAGAAGATTTCCGAGGACAATCCGACCAACAAACTGAGGATTGACAACCAGTTGACGGCTTCACAGGGAACAATAACGAAGAGCCACTCTTTCCCGATCATTGCAACAGGCGTAGGCGCTCTGAGCGGGATATCTAAGGTCGTTTTTGAAACGGATCGTGTTGGTTCAAGAGGCATTCAGCGCTTTGACGGTATTTTCAAAGGAAACGGACGCTATGCGATTCAGTTTAGGACATCCTCCTTTGGCGGGCAAACGGGAACCTACCGCTTCCGTGCGACCGCGTATGACAACGCGGGCAATCTGGCACGCAGTAATATCTTAAGCGTTCAGGTGAAGTCCGATGGTCCAAATCCTGATCCTTCGAACACGACGGTGGGTAAGCTGAAATTTTATCTGCCGAAATCGACCACAAGCAGGAACACAGAGACGGCATTGACGAAATTCTGGACGCAAATATTCGGGGTTTCCTCTACCGATGGAATCCGTTCGGTGAGTATGCGCGTCAGACATGAAGATACCGGATCCGCATATCAATTCTTCCGGGTGCAAGATCGAAAGATGGGCAACGGATCGTATCAGATGCAGTTTGACACGGCGGCATTCGGCGGATTATCCGGCACCTTTCGCTTTCAAGCAAAGGTGATTTCCAAGGCCGGACAGGTGGTGTATTCCGAACCCTACTTTGTGAAAGTGACCGCGCCGCAAGGGCCGCGCGTGAACAAATTGCGTGTGTACATTCCGTCCAATCCGACAGACTGGACGAAGTTCAAGATGCGCGCGTTTGAGATTGACGCACCTTCGGGACTGCAAGAAGTTTCCTTCCGCGTGCGCAATCTGGACACCAACCAGACCAAGTTTATTGCGAGTAAATCCAAGAACGGCGGTCAATACTTTGAAGCTATGTTCAACCTTGCGTTGTTCGGTGGCGTAGGCGGAGACTATCAGATTGACGTGCGCGCGGTGGATAAGCAGGGCAGAGAAGGATACTCTGCATCGCAAACAGTGACAGTGAAGGGAACGAAACCTCCGGTGACCGGATATTCGATTATGGGTTCGCAGGCGATCAGCGAAGCACGTATGATGAGCTTTTTCATGGCGAACGCTTCCAAATATAATCCGGGCGCATCCAACCTGATTACACAGTACGGCTATGACGGACAGGGCTTCCCGAAGTATTACACAATTCGTTCCAACACGAATTCTGCGGATAGGCGGGATAATCCGAGCCTCGATTTGGCTAAGTTTGTGAGAATTTATGCAGAGGAAGCCAAAGCGGAAGGCGTGAAGCCGGAAGTGGCATTTGCGCAGATGTGCCATGAGACAGGATTCCTGCGGTTTGGCGGCTCGGTGGTGCCGGATCAGTGCAATTTTGCGGGCATTGGCGCAACGGGCGGCGGCGTACGCGGGGACAGCTATGATTCCGCACGCATCGGCATTCGCGCACAGATTCAGCATTTGAAAGCGTATGCAAGCACAGAACTGCTGAAAAATCCGCAAGTTGACCAGCGCTTTAAGTATGTGACACGCGGCTGTGCCCCGACTGTGGAAGGTTTGAGCGGCACATGGGCGATGGATCCCTCGTATGCGACGAAGATTCTGAGCTTTTTGGGGCAGATGTAACAAAGCGTTGATGGGGCTGTAGCAGTAAGCAGCAAGCCTCAAGCAAAAAAACGAGCCAAGACATGA
>CAYVTZ010000090.1:0-3251 GCA_964454685.1 uncultured Christensenellaceae bacterium | reverse complement strand
GCTTTTCATTATATCTGATGTTTTTGTGTCCATCAAATCGGGTACGGGGGCAAAACCTACCATGCGCGGCGGGGAGCTGAAGTGCGTATTCCGAGATCGGAAAACAAGCAATCCACGGACGCGGAACAGGCGAAGCGAAACTGGATGAACTCATACAAGCATTTTCGCCGGAAGGTGCACGCGAACTTTGGCAGGGATGATTTGTTTGTGACATTTGATTTTCGTGATGAGGTGGATTTTGAGAATGCGGTTCGGCTGTTTAAAAATTTTTTGCAGCGGCTAAGACGCTGGCGCGGCAATCGTGGACTGGGGAGCTTGCGCTACATGGGCGCGGTGGTGGATGAACAGCGGGGGGCGCGGGTGAGGACGCACATTCACGTTGCGATGTCCGGCATGAGCATGGACACGCTGGCGGCGATGTGGACATGTGGCAACGCGACGCTGGAACATTTTGACACGGCGAAGGACTACACGCGGCTGACGGCGTACATTGAGAGCCAGATCAAAAAGAGGGATGGACACAAGCGCTGGATGCAATCACGAAACCTTGTGCACCCGATTGTCGAGCGCAAGCAGATTACGCGGTCGCTGGCGGAGCGGATTCTGTCAACACCCAAAGGCTGCAAGCAGATTGAACAGCGTGTGGACGTGAACGAAAACGGGAGATATCAATATTTGTGCTACTGCGTTTTAGGGATGACGGCGGAGGATGTGCGCAGGAAAATGCGGCGGTTGTATCGGCGGCAAGAAAGGATGAAGCAATGACAATTCGTGAGTTAGAAGCATACGGCATTCTTAAAAAAGAGGTGGAACAACTTGAAGCGCGGATTGCGGATTTGATGGTCGCGGACGTGGAGCAGGTGGATGCGGTGAAGACTGTGAGTAAAGAACCGCCATTCTTACCGCGCCTATCGAAAGTGGTTGCGTGCAAGACTCATTCAAAGTTGATGGCAGATATTACGGAACTGTACCGCATACAACTGGAACGGCTGGTACGGATGCTAAAGGAGATTGAAGTGTACATTGCGGGAATTGGTGATAGCGAGATCAGACAGATTGCAAGACTGCGATACTTGGATGGCAGGACATGGCGAGAGATTCCGCAGATGATGGGTTATGATGGCACGGGAACAACGGAGTTTCAGAAGTTCAAGCGATATATGCGTGATGATTTAATGCAGTCTGAAAGTTTGAACAAATTGAACAAAACTATGTGATATAATCTTATCATGCAATAACTGTTTATCCTACTCTGCGCAAAGGGCGTTCGGCATATGCTGGATGCCTTTTGCTTTTGTGATGTGATGTGCAAAGAAGATTGGACACGAGCGTTCTATAACTCGAAAGCGTGGCGGCATAAGCGGCTGTATATCCTTATGCTATACAAGTACAGGTGTCAATGTCACAGGCTGTTTGGTGGTAAGCCATGCAAAGAGGTTGCGACGGAAGTACATCATGTGAAGGACTTAAAGGACTATCCAGCGTTGGCGCTTGATGATGATAACTTGTTGCCGCTTTCACGTGATGCTCACGAGAAAACAAAAAAGCGAAAGAGAAATGAAAAAACGCCACGAGGCGTGCGCGTGATAAAAATTTGAGTGGCGACGGTCATATCCCCCCGGGTTGGGAAAAATTTACGGAGTGCTATGTAACCGTACCCAGCCACGAGTTTACACCGATGGTCGCGCGTGAAGGGGGTGTAGTACAAATGGGTAGAACAAAGCTTGAAAGTGAGATGATAAAGGCGCTTCCGCCGGATTTTCGCATAAAAAAAGAGGCGGAAAATCTACTTACCCTATATGCGCGTGCGCATAAGAAGAAAAAGCAATTAGCGTTAAAGTTGATTGCAAATGCGGCGTTTTTGTCTGTAAAACTGGATGATTTACAGCGTGAAATCTCGCAAGAGGGTATGACGGAAGAATACAAAAACGGTGCGAATCAAACGGGGATAAAAAAGAGCGCAAAAGTAGAAGTGTACAATTCGAGCATGAAAACGTATGTGACGATTATCAAACAGCTTAATGATATGCTGAAAGTCGATTGTGATTCGACGGGTGATGACTTTGATGCCTACTAAGATTTTATCCAGTGGATGTTATTGGTATGCAGATGATGTACTGGGTGGAAAGATTGTTGCGTGCAAGAAGGTGAAGCAAGCTGCACAGAGATTTGTGCACGACTTGGATAGAATGCACGAAGCAGATTTCAGATGGACGTTTGACATCGAAAAAGCATATCGGCCGATTCAGTTCATAGAGAGGTTTTGCGTGCCAACAAAGGGCGATTATGACAAAATGGAAGTTTTGCCGTGGCAGCAATTTGTTGAGGGGAATATTTTCGGGTGGGTGGACAAAGAGACAGGAATGCGACGGTTCCGTGAAGGCATAATCATTGTTGGATCGGGGAATGGAAAAAGTACGCTTGTGTCCGGAAACTGCGCATATATGGCAAGCAAAGACGGGGAGAGGGGGCCGGAGGTTTATACGCTTGCAAACTCGAAAGATCAAGCAAGAATTGTATTTGGCGAATGCTCTGCGCAGATAAAAATGTCGCCGACTTTGAACAAAAAATTCAGAGTAACGCGTGATGGGATTTATTACGACCGTGCAAATGGTGTGATCCGGGCGCTGGCAACAGACAGCAAGAATCTTGACGGGCTGAACGTGCATTTGGGCGTATTTGATGAAATCCAAGAATACCGAGATTATAAACTTGTCAATATCATCAAAAAGAAAACGGTAAAACGCAAGCAGCCGTTAATTTTATATATAACAACGCTGGGGCCTGTGACGGATGGTGTGTTGATGGACTACTATGTTCTATCGTCAAATATACTGGATGGGTCGGATGCGATATCGCAGCGGGCATCAGACAGAACATTTTGCTACGTTGCGGAGATTGACGAGGGCGACAAGCCGGAAGATGTGGCGTGTTGGATCAAGGCGAATCCTTCTATTGGCAAGTTATTGGACATTGAAACGCTGATTGACGAATGGGAACGCAATAAGCTGATCCCACAGCAACGATCAGATTTTATTAATAAGCAGTTAAATGTCTTTACGTCGATTGATGAGCTTTCGTTCTTATATCCCGAAACGATCCGAAAAAACAATCGTGTGATTGATTTGGGAGTGCTTGACAATGAAGTCTGCTATGGTGGATTTGACTTATCGGAGACAGAAGATTTTACATCGGCGTGAGCCCTTCTCGAAAAAATGGACACGAGAAAGCTCTAAAAAACGAAAGAATAC
>CAYVTZ010000089.1:0-3662 GCA_964454685.1 uncultured Christensenellaceae bacterium | reverse complement strand
TTTTAGGCAGCCACACCTTACGAACGCTGGAATCGGTTTTTGGTTTTTTGAGCACGACGCGGGTAGAGGTGTTGGGCATCAGCGGCTGAAAGATTTTGATGATGTCCTTTTTATCCAGCGCTTCTATTGCCCGTTTGGAACACCGCATCAGTTCCTTGTCGATAAAAACATACGCGTTGTCTGCGGCAATATCTTCATCGGATATATGAACATGATCCCATGTCAGCCCCAAAATTTCACCCTCTCGCATCGAACAGGCAAACGCCAGATTCATTGCGATGTATAGCTTGCTGTCCTCGCAAGCATCGAGAGCTTTTCGGATGTTTTCAGCCGTCCAGATGTCGCGGGGCGTATACTTGACCTTTTTCAGCGTCACAAACTCAAATGGATTTCTTTTGATCATATCCCAACGCACCGCCTGTTTGAACGCACATTTCAAAAGCTTGTGAATGCGCTCAATGTTGATATCCGTAACATATTCGTTCTTCGGCTTGCGTCCACGGCTGATCACCGATTTGGTCTTTTTCAGCTTTTTATAAAGCGCGTCCACCACCTTAGGCGTGATATCCTGCACCAGCATTGTGCCGATTGCCGGATTGATGTAATTACCAATCAACCCCACGTTGGAATCATAAGTAGATACACTCCATTGCTGCTCACCATATAGCGATACAAAATCATACAGAAATCCTTCAACCGTTTGACCGCTGGGTACAATAAACGTTCCGTCCAGCAGATCATTTTCCACCTGTGCTTTGCGCTTTAGGGCTTCCTTATGCGTGTTCCACGTCTCCCATTTTTGCTTTTTTTCGCCATTTTCGTCTATAAAATTGTAAACGACTGCGTACTTGCTTTTTCTTTTGATTATAGTTGCCATTCTTGCAAATCTCCTTTGTTTAAGCGTCTTGGTCTAACCACAGGTCAAACGACTTTTTGGAGATACGAATAGCCTTACCAATTTTTACGATATGAAAACAGCCGGATTTCACTAAATCATACGCCGCAGCTTTCCCAATATTCAAAAGTGCCGCGATTTCTTCTACGGTGTATGTTCTTTTCTCCGTACCATTTCCCCGTGCGCCGTTCATTGCTTCGCACCTCCTTTTAATCGAGCAACGCACTAACGATATTATACCACTGCGCATTGCTTTTTTCAGTAAAAACCATTTGATTTTAGTATGGCCTTTCTTTTGAATCTGATAAGAAAACATCATCAATCGTCTTTTGCTGTTCGGGTGTGGCGATTTGAAAATCATCCGCACCGGACATATATTCCTGCATCGTGTATTCGCAGCGGCTTCTGTCGGGCATGAAATGAATCACTTTATGGATTCGGCGGAGAAACGCCGCCCAAACTTCGGGTTGGGTTTGCTGCTCGTGCCTATACTGTTCGCGAATATCTAAATTGCTAATTATATATACGCGGTCATAACACGCCTGCTTATTTGAATACCTAGCGGGTAGGGCAATCGGGTAACCATCCAGATAGTTGTTCATATCTTGTATGCGAATGCCGGAGCAATATTCATCAAACAGCATGACGCTTTCGCCCATATAACCATCAAAAGGATGCTTATAGTTATTTACGGCATATACGTTAGAATAACCGTATTTGTCCATGACGTAGCGCGTTTTACCTGTTGCCGTTTTCCCCCAAATGTATGTAACGAATAAAGGACGCCACTTATCGCGGTTTTCATCCGCTTTCAGTGTTTGCCTGACGTAATCAATATCCCGCAGCCCACGCATAAAGTGCGGAAAATCCGCTAATATCTCGGCGTTGGTCGCTCCATCCTGCAAACGGTCAATAATAGCGGCATATTCGTTGCGTATGCTTCGCTGATCAAGCGGCATATCGCCCCATTCCTCGAATGTACCTTCAATGATTGTTTCCTGCTTTTCGCTGTTGGTTTCCCATTTCCCAGCCTTTTCTACATAATCCCTATTCTCTTGCGATGATCCCCGCGCAGCTTCGATGTGCGCCGTTTCAAAATGTCGCTTTATGGTACTAAACCGAACGCCGCCGGAAAACACCATATAGAGGTGCGTGTGAAGCGTTTGCCCCTGCTCGTTCGCCATACAATAATACAAAATTGATGGAAAATGGTTGCGAATGATTTCCTTAATATTTTCATGAGAATAACGCCTGTATCAGGGTTGTTGATTGTAAGCAGCCACTTGCGTGACTGTGGATCGGTAGCCATTTTTGCATCTCCCGTCTGTATAAGTCGCGACTGCGCGACATCTGCGACAAAGTATGTCGCGGGTCGAAAAACCTTTATCTATCCATGTTTTAGCGATCTTGCGACAGATTGCGGTAATACTTACGCAATCTGCCGCCGCCAAAGGCGGCGGGGTGCTGGGTGCGCGGCGGCTTAAGGCTTCGCCCCGCCACCGCACACACGCCCCATTATCAGAAGATTGTCATAAATCACCCTGTCAAGCTTGTCCATATCGCCTACGGTTGGCACTCGTACAGGTTGCGCTATACCGCCATTGATGGAAAGCCAGCCCGCAGCTCTCCCGCCGATAACGCCAAACTCCTTTATGCGTTCACGACTATCGCCATCAAACAGCATCTGTTGCGTTTCTGATCCGCTATCGCCAAGCAAACAGACCGCACCGAATTGCTCTCTGCTTGCGCTTCCGTATGCGCCGAATATGCTTGCAGACGGTTGCTGTGTTGCCAGTTGCACGGAGAAATGGCGCGAGCGAGAGAGCGATAGCAATAAATTCAGCTTGCGTTGCGCTTCTTCTTTTTCTTTCTTGCCCTCAATCAGGTTTACAAGACTGGAAAATTCATCAACGAACAGAATTTTGAGATTGTGGGTATCGTCTTCCCCAGCTTTGCGCTTTAAATAGGCATCATAAAAATCGTTTAGCCCCTGCGGCGCGGCATCCCCTCTATAAAAGCGGGGTAATCCTTCTAAAAAGCTGAAATCCAGATCCTCTTTCGGGTCGATGACTGTTACCTCTATGGGTTGGAGTTTGGACGGCGCAAGAAGAATTGTGCGGGCTAGCAACAGTTTTGCCGCTATGGTTTTACCGCTCCCTGTACGTCCACACCACAAAATATGAGTCGATTTTGAATAGTCAATTTCTAACCATTTTTCTTCGCCCATACGATGTGCGTTTTCATCCAGCAGAAAAGGAATACCATTCATAGCAGCGCCTATTTTCTGAAAAGCGGGTCTTGTGGAGATTCCCGTTCAACAGACTTTGCGCCTTGCCCAATATGAATGACAATGTAGCGCGGATCATTGCCGCTTTTGCCTCCGTGTGTAACGTCTCCAACAATATGCCCACGTAAAAGATGGGCTATCTCGGGTAACTTCGCTTTCCAAACATCATGCGTCACCCATTCAGAAAAAAATGTGAATTTGAAAACCGTTCCTTTTCGCTCACAAGAAACATAAATTGGCACACGCCCATAGCTAACAGTATTCCGAAATATTTCGGACAGCCCTTTTTCGATCCGGCGGTGATGTCGCGGTGTGCCGATCAGCTTTATGCATAATAAAAAGGTTAACACAAAGAAAGCGATCATAACGATATACAGCGTGTAAGTAAGCAGAATAGCGATAATGCTCGGAAATATTGCAAAGTCGGCTCTGTAAAGTTAAAATGAAAAACTATGAGGTGCAGACGTAGAAATACGTCAA
>CAYVTZ010000088.1:0-3871 GCA_964454685.1 uncultured Christensenellaceae bacterium | reverse complement strand
CGGTTCGTTCTCGTATTTTTTTCTTTTGACTATTGACTTTTAATAGTTAGTCTTTTGAAATAGTGCTTTCATCTTAGCATGAACCGTGAAAAATAAAAATGCGATCAAACACACCATTGCCGCGCCTACGATTACATAAGGGGTCCAGATGAGCGCCGAGCCGCTACGCAGAAAATTGATCTGGAATAAAAACTTGTAAAACATCTTCCAAACATGGGTTTTGCGCATTTCAATCCATTTTTTGCTCAAAGGTATTGTGCTTTTATACGCTGCCGTTCCTTTGCTTGATTGCGCAATCGCCTAGCGCATGCAAGACACTGCCGCTCAAAAATGCCAGACTTTCAAAGCCCATATAATAGGGCGCGGTTTCGTCAAACAAGAATTGTATTTCTGCGGGGAACTCGCCGTCATCTTCAAAGAAGTTGAGTTGTACGGGCATCAGGGGAAACGGATGGAACTGCCAGCACTCGCCACCGCTGAACTTACCCGCATATACCCCGTTCAAGCATTCGGCTGCCGTCTGAAACAGGGCATATTTGCCTTCTGTTGCACGCAGCAAATAATCGTTGATAAACCATCCGTCCTGGGCATTCCTCCCGTCAATCATACCGCTGATGCGGCCGATTGGTATAAAGTGATATCGGGGCGGTACACGACCTTGAGAGAGGATATAGTGAATGATAATACTGCGGTTGTTGATGCTTACCGGCAATCCGTCCTCAACGATAACGTGCCGGTTTGTGATTCGGTACGGGCGACCTAAAAAATCGAGCGGTATGCTACCGTCGGCATCTAAATCAAGCCCCAGATGTGACGCCTGCAATGCTAGATCGCATGCGGCGAGCTGCGGCAGCAAATCAGAATAAATTTTTTCATAACCGGTGGGCATGGCAATCATTCCTTTTCGTTTCCGTCAATCATCAGCAGTTCTTCTTTTGAAACATTGCTTTCATCTTAACATGAACCGTGGGAAAATACAAATGTGATGCAAACATGCGTGAGGATGGGCTGAAAGAAGGATGACACAACAAGCTGGAGACAGTGAGCTTTTTTCGTGTTGCATTTGTTTCTAAAAGTGTGTTTTTTTGATGCAAACTGATGGAGTTTCCATATAAGAATTTGGAATAAAAACCCGCTGTAAAGCGTTTGGACAAAAGAAAAAACCGCTGTTGTGCGGTTTTTGTGACTGGTGTACCGTGGCGAATGGTATTCGAACCGTGTTGAGCTTTGCGGGGCATCGTGACAATCGCATTCCTGCGTGTTATCCAGCATTTCTATATAAGAGATTTGTTTGCCACCCTTGATGTTGTAATACACGATTATTTTGTCGTCAAAAACGTATACAGCATTGATAAACACATCAATAATTCGCTGCCGAAATTCTTCATCCATAAGGTCGCCCTTACAGAACGATTTAATCCATGTGATGATGTCAGATTCTTTATATCTTGTTTTGCTTGCGATACGCAACTTAGACAAATCAACCTCAAGTTCAATGCGCAGTGATTCTAATTCTTGCACGTGGGTCTCTATGCGCGTTATGATGGTACGCACAGATGATTTGATGATGGTATCAATACACTGGCCTATTTCTCGGTCGATTTTTGCGATGCGGTTTTCCAACGCCTTGATATTGTCGTCGTTGAACTCAAGGTTGTGTTTCTCAACAACGCGCTTGGCGATGTACTCAATGCGATCAGGCGCAAGCACATAGAGCAAAGTTTGCTCAACGACATACCATTCGAGAAAGTCTTTTTTCTCGCTTTTCTTTTTACATTCATTTCTTTTCTTTCGGGCGGAGCAGGCATAATAATAGTGCATTCCGTTACGACCGCGCCCGCAGTCGCCAAGCATAGTTGAACCGCAGATACCACAAAACACCTTGCCACGCAAAGCGTAATCAACATTTGATTTTCGTGATGCGGCATAGCGTTTGTTTTTTGATTTGCGTTCAAGTACATTATCATAGGTTTCACGATCATAAAGTGCGGGTATGACGTTTTCAATCTCGATGTCGCCGTACTTATATATGCCGATGTGTTTAGGGTTGCCTAAAATTGTATGAAGAAAATTGTGGTTGATGGGTTTTCCAACGTTGTTTTTATATCCGCGCCGGTTCAAATGGTCAATGATCCTTGCGGGGATTGTGCCTTTCGCATATTCGGTGTTGGCGTAAATGACCGCAGGGGCTTGTGATTCATCTGCGACATAACGTTGATTGATAATTTTGTAGCCGTATGCCGGGCGGCCACCAGTAAAATTGCCTTTCATTGCGGTTTCGCGCATTCCACGCTTCACTTTTTTTGACAGATCGCGCGAAAAATATTCGGCGGACGCTTCCAGCACGGCTTCTAAGATGATGCTTTCGTCGCCTTCGCCGATGTTCTCCATCGCGGACAGGACGCGGACATTGTTTTTGCGCAGCTTGTTTTTATAGATGGCACTGTCGTAACGATTGCGTGCAAAGCGATCCAGCTTCCACACAATGACATAATCAAACTGCTTGCTATTTGAATCATCAATCATGCGTTGAAATTCGGGGCGGTCGTCGCTTGTACCTGTGATGGCACGGTCGATATATTCGCCAATACAATGAGGTTTTGCCGTTCCGCGAATGCATAATTGTCACGGAGCTGACCTTCTATGCTTTGTTCGCTTTGGCCTGCGCAGGAATACCGCGCGTAGATTACCGCGCGTTTGATGTCGGGTGTTTTTGTTGAGGGAATCATGAGTTGCTCCTATTCATTAGCGGAAATCATATCGTCATTATCGAGGTTTACTTTCATTGCAAATTCAAGACTGGAATTAAGGTTAGGATCAGTATTGTTAGTGATGTATGTTGCGAAAGCGCCGTTCGCAACTTCGGACCAGCCGCCATATTTGCAATAGATAGTTCCTGTCCAACCGGTCTGAATGTCGTCAAATCCATATTCTACCAGCGGCGGTACTTTTGCAATGTAGATTATTCCGTTGTTGGTTTTGAGCTCTAACATTTCATAGGATTCTATGGTAGACTTTGACTTGACTGTGCCATCAACCTTGATCAAATAGTCTGCAAAACCGTTTTCACTACCTTTGGTAGAAAATATAACGCTTGGAGCGGTCATATAAATAATATCCATATATTCGGATTCGCCTAAAGCGGCTGGAATTTGAACATTAAGATTTTCTAATTGCTCCGATGGTGGTTCGTTGTTTTGTTCTGCAAGTGCGGCAACATTAATAGCTTTGTGAATTTGTGTACGTGTCATTCCATATTTGGATGCAAGGCAATCATCCAACAGGTTGCCGTCTTTTACGATGTCTAAAAAAGGGTATTGATCGGTTATATCCCAATAGATTTTTTTTAGGTTTTTTGCATATTCGGGAACGATTGTTTCATTCTGTTGTGTTGTGCCTTCTGATGTAATGATGATTTTTTTGTTTTCTGCGTTTGGAATAGATTCTGTTTTTGCGCATGATGCAAAAAAAATACAGATAGCAAAAACAAAAATTGCTACGGTTACTATTCTTTTCATATCGTCTACCCCCATGAATTAAAAAATTACTTTATGTTCTTAATAAACTCCAAAAACTGTCTATGTACTTGCCGCTCCAGCGGGTGCACGTCATACATGGCGCGCATATCTAATACCTTGATACGCTCTGCGCGGTATTTCGCTGCCTGATGAGACAAGCCGCATAATTGCGCTATTCCATCCACATCCGTGATACCGATACTGTGCAACACGATTGCAGGCGCGAGTAAGCGGGAAGCAAATATGTTGGCCTCGTACTCGACGGGATCCCATTTTGCCATGCTCCCATCATTTGTATTCGTAATGTAAAGTTAAATGAAAATTGAGACCTTGCAAGTCTTTCTGGTATGATG
>CAYVTZ010000087.1:0-4109 GCA_964454685.1 uncultured Christensenellaceae bacterium | reverse complement strand
GTGAACCCTGCGGAGGTGGCGATCAGCTATCCCAACGAGGTGAAGGAGCAGAATTTGGTATACGGCGCGGTGACGGAAGTGCCCAAGCCCGGCGTGATGAGCTGCAAGCTGGAGACCTTCATCCCGCACAACGGAAGCGAATTTGGGCGGGTGTGGGAATACGGCGCAAAGGCGGCGGCGGAAAAGCTGTTGCGTTGCCGCAATATGCAGTCGCCCATCATTGTGGAGATCAGCGGGCTTTTTAAGAAAAAGATGTGGATTAAGTCGCTGACGCAGACGGTAAAAGAGGGTGATCCGGACACGTGGATTGCGCTGGAGCTGTGCGAGTATGCGCGCCCCGCAGACCGCATCCCAAGCAACCGCAACGGTGTGCCTGTGCGCTATCACGTGGTGAAGAAGGGCGAAAAACTATCCGCCATCGCCAAAAAATACAAGCTCAAGAGCTGGCGGGTTTTGTATGACGCGAACAAAGCGATCATCGGCAATGACCCAAGCAAGCTCAAGGCGGGAATCCGGCTGGTGGTGCCGTCATGATGCGGGTGAGAATCGACCAAAAAGAGGTAACCGCATATCTGCGTTGCGCCAAGTGGGGCGGCGACCTTGGCAGCGCGGCGCGGACGCTGTCGCTGGACTTTCTGCGCGGGGCGTATGGCGAGGTGGGCAGCAAGGTGGCGCTGTATGTGGACGGGCGGCTGCTGTTTTACGGGGTTTGCGTCTACATGGAAGCGGAAACGCTGGAAGCGATGGATTACGGCATCTACCTTGCCCGCAACAAGACGTTTCGGGAATACGTGGGTGCGCCGCAGGATATCGCGGTTGCGGTGTGCGCGGAGTTTGGCGTGCCTGTCGGGCGCTTTGAAGAGCTGTCGGAGCAGCAGACGGTGCAGAGCACGGGCGACCTTTCCGCGTATCAGGTGATCGACCGTGCGTACAACGGCGAGGACAGGAACCAGCGCATCAAGCCCTACCACATTTACATGAGGGCGACGCATTTGTTCATCGTGAAAACGGGCTGGCACATGAGCGCGACGCTGCGCGAGACCCTCAAGGAAGCCACATATCGGCACAGTATCAAGAGTATGGTCAACCGCGTGGTGATCTTGGGTGATCAAAACGCGGTGAGCGGCGAGGTACAAAATGAAGGGGATCGGGCGCGGTATGGCACATTTGGCGAGACCTACCGGGCGCAAGAGGACAAGGACGCGCCCACGGAGGCGGGCAAGCTGCTGCAGCCTATTGAGATCGGCGGGAAGCTGACGGCGCTGGGCAATGTGGGGTGCGTGAGCGGCGCGGCGGTGGCGGTGCAATACGCGAAGAGCAGATTAAACGGCGTGTATGTCATCAAAAGTGACAGCCATACCTTTGACGGCGAAAGCCACGAGATGAGCTTGGAGGTGGAACGGTATGAAGCAAAATGACCCTTACGGCGGGCTGCTGGGCGTGATGCGCGAACAGGGTGCGGAGGTGAATTCCCCCGCCCCGCTGCTGGGCAGGGTGAGCGTTTTAGCGCCTTTAAAAGTGCGTTTGAACGGCGCTGAAATCACGGTTTCTTGCGCGCCGGAGGGCGTGGATTTTGCGGTGGGCGACATGGTGATTGCCTGCCGCGTGGGAAATGGATTTTGTATATTAGCGAAGGTGGTGCAGGTATGAACGAGTTGTTTCCGGTGACGGAGGACGAGATTGTAGAGGAATTACCCGAAGAGGAGCTGCCGCTTGCGCAGGACTGGGCGGTGGACTTTGAAACGGGTGCGCTTAAGACTGTGGGCGGGCGCAATTATTACGTGTACGGCATGGACGCGGTGGCGGTGTGGATTTACAAAGCGCTGCGCACGATGGCGGGCGAGTATGTCATTTATGATGACTTTGGCGCGGAGGATTTGCGCGGGATTCGTGACGATGGACTGATTGAGGAGATCATCAGGGACGCGCTGGGCAAATCCCCATACATCATAGATGTGACGGCGTGCGAAGTCGAGCGGAGCGGGGACGTGCTGCGCATTGCGATGACGGTGAGCACCATTTACGGAGCAGTGGAAACGGAGGATGAGTTGAATGTCGAGTTATGACAACATGGTATCGAGACTGCCGGAGGGGGTGAGCCGCGAGAGCGGCAGCTTTGCCACGGACAATTTACGCGCGGTGGGTGCAGAACTGGACGCGCTGCGTGAAGAGGTTTTGGAGTTTATGCCGTATCGGTTTTTCCCCACGCTGGCGAGTGGCGAGGACTTGACTTTGTCGGCTGAAAACTTCGGCGTGGTGCGCCGTGAGGCGACTCGTGCCGTGGTGGATTTGACGGTTTCGGGCACGGAGGGGTCGCGCGTTGTGACGGGGATGCGCTGCGTGGCGGACGGGATATATTTTGAGGTGACGGCTGATGCGGAGATTGGCGAGAGCGGAAGTGTGAGCGTTCCGGCGCGGGCGCTGGAGGCGGGAATCAGCGGGAACGTGGCGGCAGGCGCGATCAGCAAGTGGGTGACGGTATATGTGGGTATCACGGGCGTATGCAACGAGCAGGCAGCCGTGGGCGGGTCGGATGCGGAATCAGACGAGGACTTATTGGTGCGGATTAAACAGCGCTGGCAAGCGCCCTCGACGGGCGGCAATGCGGCGGACTACATCCGTTGGGCTTTGGCGGTGGACGGCGTGAGCCGTGCGCGGGCGTGGAGCCCTGCTGCCGGACAAGTTGCGGTGTACATCGTGGCGGCGGGCAACGTGGCTGCTAACAGTGCATTACTGAGCGCGGTGCAAACAGCGATTGACGCGGTCAAGCCGCTGGGGGCTGCGGCATTGGTGGCTTCGGGTGAGGCGGTGGCAATCAATGTGAGCGCGAGCGTGCGGGTGATGGACGGATATGCGGCTGCGGACGTGACCGCGCGATGCAGCGAGGCGGTGGAGGAATACCTGACAAAGATCTCTTTTGCGGGGGACGTGGTTTCCTATGCCAAGATTTTAAATGCCTTGTTTGTGGAGGGGGTGGCGGATGTGGTTTCCTGCACCTTAAACGGCGCGATGGACAGTGTAACGCTGACGCGGACGCAGTTTCCGCAGAAGGGGGTGATCGACATTGATACGGGATCAGTTACCTAATTTTTTGCTTGCGGTGCGCGAGGTGGACGCGGTGGTGGCGGCGGAACAGCCGGAGCTTGACCTGCTGGAAGCGGACGCGGAAAGGATGCTGGCGGGCTTTCGCGTGCGTTCGGCGGGGGTGCGCGAGATTGCGTTGTGGGAGGACTTCCTCGGCTTTTCCCCTGCGCCGGAGTGGAGCCTTGAGCGGCGGCGGGAGCGGGTGCGCACGCGAATCATCGTGGAATCCCCCGTGTCGGAAGAATCGCTGAAACGGCTGATTGAGGCGGCGGGCGGCGTGGAATGCGAGATCCATGTGGACGCGGCGGCGTGCAGATGCACTGTAAAATTTGTGGGGGAATTTGGCATCCCGCGCTATCTTACGGACATCAGGGCGGAGGTGGCGCGGGTGATTCCGCTGCACGTGGCGGCGGAGTATGCGTTTACGTTTACCACGCTTGCGGTGTACAAGAATTTTGCGCTGGGAGCGCTGGGGGATTATACCCTGCAAGAACTTTCGGAGGGAGAACCATTCAAATGATAACAACCAAAAAGGGATTCAAAAAGATTGAAGAAATGGACTATACCAAGGCGGCGCTGTCCAATACGGACAGCGCTTTTAATGTGAATGTGGATCAGGTGGAAACGCTGCTGGACGGCAAGGCGGACGCTGGGCACGACCACAATGCGGCATACGAGCCAAAGAACGCCAACGTGCAGGCGCATATTGCCAATAAGAGCAACCCGCACGGGGTGACAAAGGAGCAGCTTGGCGCGGCGGCGAGCGGGCATACGCACACCCCCGCGAGCTTGGGGGCTGCCGAGAGCGGGCACAACCATGATGCGGCATATGAACCGAAAAACAGCAATGTGCAGGCGCATATTGCAAGCAAGGGGAATCCGCACGGCGCGACCCCATCGGACATAGGCGCGGCAACGGCATCGCATACGCATCCGGCGGCAACGACAGGCGCAGACGGGCTGATGAGCAAGGCGGACAAAGCCAAGCTGGACGGCGTGGCAGTGGGCGCAAACAACTACGTTTT
>CAYVTZ010000086.1:0-4155 GCA_964454685.1 uncultured Christensenellaceae bacterium | reverse complement strand
TATTCTTTCGTTTTTTAGAGCTTTCTCGTGTCCATTTTTTCGAGAAGGGCTCAATTAACAAAGTCGACTTGAGTAGACTCCGCAGTAATCAGTATCCTGTCTCCCTTTTGCGTTTGTGCTGCTTTTGCCACAGCTTCCGCATATTCTTCCACTCTTGCTTCCCTTACCTGCGCAACTTGATCCTCCGTCGCCGCCGCTTCTTCTTTTGCGGGCGCTTCGGATGCAGGCACATTGAACGGCGCTTTAACCGGTGTGCACGCCGTAAAAACCAGCGCCGCCATCAAAAGCACAACAATGATCCATATACTTTTTTTCATTTGCTTCTCCTCATATGCCATTACCAGATTGAAAGTCTTTCCTCTAAAGGAAGATACATGCCATCCCCTTCTTGGACGCCTATGGCATCATAAAACTCCGGAAACTGCTGTATGATACCATTTATGCGCAAATATCCGGGCAGATGCGGATTAGTTTGCAAATCCTCCTCTACAAGAGATTTCAGCTTTTGTTTTTTGCACGACTTAGAATAACTTTCAAAAAATGCATCGTAATCAAAGCCTTCTTTTTCCTTTACAATTTCAAGAATGCAGGACACTGCTCCAAGGTCTGCAACTGTTTCTCCCAGTGTCGATTTTCCGTTTGCATAATTGCCGGGCAATACTTCAATTCCGCCGAAATATTTCGACACCTTTGCAGCGCGCACATCAAATGCCGCTTGGTCCTCCGCCGTCCACCAGCTGCTTAAATTGCCGTCTTTATCAAACTGGCTCCCCATTGGATCAAAAGCATGGGTGATCTCATGCGCAATCACCGTGCCAATGGCGCCCATATTTTCTTCCAACGAATTATTCTTGTCATAAAAATCGCCTAGCAAGATGCCGGACATAATGGCAATCACATTTCCCTGAGGAGAATATGCGGCATTTACCATTTGCGGAGGCATCTGCCATAAGTCTTTATTCACAGGCTTCGCCGCCCTTTGTCTTAAATTCTCTGTCTCATATTCATATATCTTTATCACGTCATCTAAAATAGTGTTTGTTTCCTCTAAAATCAAATCGGAACGGTCATAGGGCGTCCAGTCATCAGGATAGGCAACCATAAATTTCAACGCATCCAGTTTTTCAATCGCCTTTTCTCTTGCGTCTTCGCTGAGCCAGTCAATCTTGCTCAGACGATTGCGGTATACCCCAACCACCTCATCGATAATTCCTTGTATTTCGTTTTTGATTTCGGGAGATACATAGTTTTCCACATACAGTTTTCCAATAACCATGCTAAGAAAATTATTCGTGTACTCGTATGCCTTATCTTCGAGGTTTAGCTTGATTTCACTGTCCATTATAATGCTTTGCTTTTGCGCCTCTAGGTCAAGTGCCTCCTGATCCAAATACATGAGAGATCCGTTGATGACCTGATATAGCAGAATTGCTTTAAATCCTTCCAAATTCTCCTCAACATAAAGCTTGTTCATATCGGCAAGCCATCCCGGCTCGGCATTCAAATAACGCTCGACGCCTAAATCCATATACGGCTGCAAAAGTTGTACAATAGGGAATACCGGATTCATCTCCTTCAGCGTGTCTATCGTTACAGGATTGTTGCTCTCTGCATACCGTTCAGTGGATTCCTGGTTCTGCATTCCTCCCGCTTGCAGATTGATTTTCGTTTCCATCGCAAACATCTGCTCTATTATATTTTCCGACTCCGCCTTGGAATAGCCCACACGCTCAAGCATTGTGCCAAACACCAACGTCACAGCTTGCTTTTTACGTGTTCCAACATCGCTCAACTCCCTATATTCGTCCGCGTTGTCAAGCGAACACGCTGGGCCTTGAATGATAATCGTATATTTCGTACTGTCATTAAAATCAGGGTTTGCAATAATAGCCACAGGGGGAGAGATTAATTGATAATCCATTTTGTAATACTCTGTAAGCTCTTCCATGCTTGAGATTTCTTTAATTGCATTTATTTGAGGTATAATGGGCTGCACTCCCAGCTTATTGCGTGTTTCGATATCCACAAAATCGTTATAAAACTTTTGAGTCAGCTTTGCTTCATGGCTTGTTTGGCTCTTATCCGCAATCAAAGCCAGAATCTGTTTTTTAATTTCCGTTTCATTTTCTGTGAGACTGCCAATTTGTGTCTGCCCATCAGGAATTTTTGCGGTGGACATCCATTCTTGATTGACAGCGGCATGATAATCATTCTTTTTAGACAATTTCATATCCGATGTCACACTCCCCGTAACGTCAGAGGGAATCCATGTTCTGCTGTCCGCCCCCTCCGTAACGGCCATGCTCGGCTGCTCTGACATTACCGTGCTCGGCTGTTCTGACATTACCGCGCTCGGTTGCACGGTCGCATCGCTTTTCGGCGCGCTACATGCGGATATCAAAAAGCAGAGTGAGAATACGACAAACAGCGTCAAAGTTAATATTTTTTTCATTTTTCTTCCTTTCAGATCATGTTTTACAGTAAACACTACATCGTTATTGCTCTTGCGAATACTTTTGTACCGGTATCGCCTCAATAATAAAGAAAACAGAGATTGCGGGAGCCGGAATCATCATAATAGCTTCCGCCAGCGTATGTTGCCAATCCATCACCATCAACATTGTCGATATATTGGTGCTCAAAGAATACAAACTAACGACGAACGCAATGATCGCAAATACAATAACCACCTTATATTTTTTTAAGAATCCGAAAATGCCTGCCAATTTCAGCATCGCAGGAGCCAGCAGCGCAAAAGCTAAAATCAATATCCCTATTTTCCGCCATGCCCATTCCCGCATTGCTGATGATCTGCGTCGTAGATGCGGAAAATCCAAGCGCCTTAATTGCCACAAAAACACCATAAACAATGCCGATCACGCACGACGCTTTAAACTGATGGGCGTATTCCTCCCTGTTTAAATGAATCAAATCGCATTTCGCAAAGCCGAAATTTCTACGCAAGCACAAATCGCACACGTATCAGTGAAAATCTGTTTGCGGCAATCTTGCGCCACGCGACCTAACTCTTATTTTTATTATTGTATCAATCCAAGTGTCGGAAAAGCGTCGCAACAAAAAGGGATTAGGCGCATTACGCCATAATCCCTTCCCTGTCCAGCAGACATCAAAGTGCCCACACCCCATTTTTCAGCAATTCTACTTTAGAACCATCCGCCAAGGTTGCGGTAACCGTCAGATCCTGGCTGCCGATGACAATGTCATGATGGTCAGCCGCCATCGCAACATCCTCGTCAATTTCCGCGCCCTCCTTCAAGTTTGTGTTTCCAAGCGCAGAGCCGATTGCCAAATGCGCGGCGGCGTTTTCATCTATTAACACAGAATAATATACATTGCCGGATTGAAAAATCGGCGACTCCGACGAAACCATCGATATTTCACCTAAATATAAACCTTCAGGCATTTGTTTTAAAATCGCTTCAAAGGCTTCCGGATTTTCCTTTACAGAATAGTTAACCAGCTTGCCATCCTTAAATTCCATTTTGATGCCATCAATCACTTGGCTGCCATTGAAGATTAAAGGTCTTGTATTCTCCACCGTGCCGTTTGCACCAAATTTTGCGGGCAATCCAAAAATTTCTTCTGATGGGATATTTCCCGCAAGAATATCCCCGTTCTTTTCGTAAGGCATGCTGACAAACAAATTGTTTTTGTGAAGCGGCACGTCAAGCTCAACAGTGGGGGAGCTATAGTGCAGCGAAACAATATTCATTTTGTTGAATTCATCTCTCTTTGCAGCAAGTTTTTTCAGATGCTCAACCATCCCCGAACCGTCTTGCGTCACATGCATAAAATTGAAAATGTCGTCTGCCAGCTTATAATATGCCGCTTCCTCATTCATTTGCGGATAGATTTTTTTTGCCCAGACCTTTGTGGGAACGGCGGCAACCGTTTTGGCATAAAGAGTGTTTGAGACGTCAATCAGTTGGGACAAAGCTTCCCTCTTGGGCTCAAAAACTTCTTGTCTTGCGGACTGGATTTTGTTCGGATACGCACCTAAAGCTTCTTCCGAAACACCCGTTTGCTCTTCAAAGAAATAGTCATTCAGTTCAATGACTTTTGTGTATTTTCTTGTATAGTGCCCCCGTACCCGATTTGATGGACACAAAAACATCAGATATAATGAAAAGCAGG
>CAYVTZ010000085.1:0-4181 GCA_964454685.1 uncultured Christensenellaceae bacterium | reverse complement strand
GAGTGGAAATGTGGCGAATGCGCGGCGGTATATGACGCACAATGAGGCGGACATCGTGGAAGTGAAGTCAATGTAGAAAGGTAAGTGACATGGCGCACGTAGATTTTGGCTTGGTGGAGCTGCTGGGCAAATTGAAAAACGTTGGGGACAAAGGGAAAATTGAGGCGGTACGGGAGCGGGTGCTCAAACGAGTGGGCGCGAAAGCACTGATTGAGGTGAAACAAAATCACCCGACGATCACAGGATATATGAAGGAGAGCTGGCACGCGTTTGTGCGCGGGAAAAAGATGATCCTTGAAAATCCGGTGACGTATGCGCCGCACGTGAACTATGGGCATCGTGTGGTGCGCGGCGGCAAGACAGTCGGTTTTACGCGCGGCAATTTCATGTTGGAAAGGACAATGAAGCGCATGGCGAAGCGTGAATTGAAGCCCGAACTGGAAGCGGCGATGCGGGAAATCTTGGGGGGCTTCAAATGATTCAACTAAGTGAGATTGTGCGCGGGGTGGCGCAGTGCTTTCGCGGAGCGGCGTATGAACTTTACGACGAGCAGCCCAAGCAGAACGTGAAAAGTGCGGTGTACATCACCGCTGAACCGATTGCGTCCGAGACCATAGGCGGCGGGCGCATGGCAGACCGTGAAGTGCTGATTGATCTTGCGTATGTCTATGACGGCGAGATGAGCCGAGGGCAGTATTATGCGTTCATCGAGGAGTGTGACAAGGCGGTGCGTCCTTATTTGACATTTGCACAGCGCAAGATCATGCCGACGCAGATTACGGCGCGTTTGGTGGACGGCGTGGCGCATTACACATTCATGCTATCGTTTTTTGACGCGCTGGATGTGGAAACACCGATGTATGCCGCGATGCACGAATTGCGGTGGGCATTAGGGACAGATTAAAAATCGAAAGGAAGGTAAAAAATGGGATTACCAATTACAAAAATTAGCTTTGAGCAGCTCGCGCAGAGCGCAGTGCCCCGCAGTGCGCGGGGCATTGTGGCGCTGCTGCTTTCTGACACAACGGGAAGCAATGCCACGGCGACATACAGCCGTGAGGCGGACGTAGCCACCGGCGAGTGGACAGCGGACAGTGTAAAGCATATTAAGATGGCGCTGCGCAGTGGGGCGTTTAAGGTGCTGTGTGTGCGCATGGTGGCTAAGGACGGCGCGGATGACGTGACGGCGACGCTGGAATCCATCCGCTCTATGATTTGGAACTGGGCGGTGGCACCGGGGCTGAGTGCGCCTACCGAGATTGTGGCGTGGATTAAGGAAGCACGGGCAAAGGGAAAGCCCTTCAAGGCGGTGGTGGGCGGAGCTGCAACGCCGAACTGCGAGGGCATTGTGAACCTTACAACGCTATCCATCCAGTCGAACATTATGGGCAGCGAGGAAACCTACACGCCTGCGTTGTACACGCCGCGCGTGGCGGGCATACTCGCCAGTGCGCCGCTTGACCAGAGTGTGACGGGATTTGTGTTTGAGGATGTTTTATCCGCGACACCGCACACGGACGCGGACGCGGCGATTGACGCGGGGGAATTTGTGATCGTATTCAACGGCGCGAGCTACGAATGCGGGCGCGCGGTGACATCGCTGACCACAACCAAGGACATCCCCGCGCTGTTTAAAAAGATCAAGCACGTGGAGGGCAGCGACCTGATTACAACGGACATTGCGTCGCTGTTTAAGGCGAACTACAAGGGGCAGAAGGTGAACAGCTACAACAACAAGCAATCTTTTGTGGCGCAGTGCATCAATTATTTTAAGGATTTGCGCGGGAGCGTATTATCCCCGGATTATGCCCATGTGGCGATGGTGGACTATGACGCGCAGGTGGCATATTTGCGGGCGCAGGGCATGGACACCGACCTCATGAGCGAGACGGAGATCCTCATGGCGAACACGGAGGAAGAGGTGTTTATTACCGCGAAGATTCAGCTGATCGACGCGATGGAAGATTTGTCGATGACCATCGGACTGGTGTAAGGGAGGAATAGATTATGCTAATAAATGCAGAAAGAAAGCTGTCGGGATCGGCGGGATATCTTGAAGTGGACGGTGAGGAATGGGCGGAGATCTCCGCGTTCCAGCTACAAGCGGAGATTGGATATGCGGATGTGCAGATCGGATTTGAGGTGGGGAAGAAAATGATCACCCGCAAGGGCACGGGCAACATTACCGTGCACAAGGTGTTTTCCCGCACGAAGCCACTGCTGGAAACGCTCAAAGCGGGAAAAGCGCCGCGCATCAACATTGTAGCGTGGGTGGCTGACCCGGACGCGACGGACGGGAAGGTGGAGCGCGTGGCGGTGAAGAACGCGACATTTTCCACACTGAACATCATGCAATGGAAGCATGGTGAGGCGATTGATCAGGAATTCCCCTTTGAATGCAGGGTGGACAACATTGAATTCTTGGATGCGATTGAATAAATTCGGGGGAATAGCGGGAGACCACAGGTCTCCCCTACGTGCGTTGCCGGATGGCAATAGCGGCAAAAAAGAGAGGACGAAATGATGGCAAACAAAATGAATTTGGAAGAATTGGTGAAGCGTGCGGCGGCGGCGATCAAGAAGAACCGGGGGCGGCGTACCTTCCCCATATACTTTGCGGCATTGGAAAAAGAACTGATGTTCGAGGAATTGACGCTGCTTGAAATTAACGAGTTGATGGAGAGCAGCGGAAAGGATGATGCGTTGTTTGTGAAGCGGTTGATTTACGCGGCGTGCCCGGAGCTGCGCAAAATTGCGGTGGCATTGCAGGAGCAAGGCGTGATTGCGCTGGCAGCCGATGTGGCGGACATGATCCACGAGGGCGACCGAATGACAATCGTTCACGTGCTGAATCAATTTTCCACACAAAAGGAAAGTGAGATCGAGATTAAGGCGGCTGACCTAAAAAACGCATGAGCGGCGACGATGAGGTTGCCGCTGGATTACGGTTTTACGCGTTTTGGGCGCTGCGGGGGGTGCTTCCTGCGCAAATTGACGCGCTGGGGCGGCATGAGCGGGTGCTGCTGGAGGCGGTGGCATTGCCTGACGGAAATGCCTAAGCGGATGGTTTTCTTTTGTGCGTGTATATGATATAATACGCTTGCAGGGATTCAAAAGCGGGTGGTTAGTCACTTTTCCTTTTTTAAGGCTAGAAAGTGGTGATGCCAATGGAATATTTGGTAATCCTTACAGTCATTTTGATTGTGGTTTACAAAATAGTTTCGGAAGCAAAAAAATAACCGCCCCGGCACGGGCAGTTATTTTAGTCAAATAACATTCTCGGGCTAACCGCTTGGCGGTTGTATCCCTGCTTCTATTATAACAGAAAGAAAACAAATGTAAACCACCTTTTTGGGGGTGGTTTTTTCATACAAATTTTGGGAGGTGGAAAACATGGCGGAAGAAGTCGTATTGCGCGGCGTGCTGGAGCTGAAAGAGAATATATCCGCGGCGGTGGCAAAGGCGAAGTCTGCCACGGAGGCGTTTACCAAGACCACGCAGAGCCTGCGGCGGGAGCTGGACGCGATGGAGCGCAAGAAGCTCAAGCTGATTGATGCGGGTGCGAGCGCAAAGGAAATGGAGAGGGTGAACCAATCCATTGACACGCTGAAAAAGCAACTGCGCAATCCCACGCAAATGAAGGTGAAAGCGGACGTAAGCCCCGCAAAGAGCGAGATTGACAAGCTCAAGGGCGCGGTGGCGACGGCGATTGGCGGGCTGGCGATTGGCGCTACGGTGGCGAGCGCTTTTAAAACGGGCATTGACTACAATGCCAGCATGGAGCAGAGCGCGATCAGCTGGGAGACCATCCTCGGCAACCAAAAGGAAGCGGCGGCGACCATGGAGCGCTTGGTGAACATGGCGGCGAAAACGCCGTTTGAGTTTCCAGAGCTGGACAAGACAGCGAAAAAGCTACGGCTGGCGGGATTCCAAGGCGACGAGATGTTCAAGGTTTTAACTAACATTGGCGACGCGGTTTCCGCGATTGGCGGGGATTCGGAGACGCTGAACGGCATATCCACGGCGCTCTATCAGATTTACACCAAGGGTAAGCTGAGCGCAGAGGAGATGCTGCAGCTTGGCGAACGCGGGATTCCTGCGTGGGAGATCCTCGCGGATAAGATGGGTGAGCCCTTCTCGAAAAAATGGACACGAGAAAGCTCTAAAAAACGAAAGAATAC
>CAYVTZ010000084.1:0-4407 GCA_964454685.1 uncultured Christensenellaceae bacterium | reverse complement strand
TATTCTTTCGTTTTTTAGAGCTTTCTCGTGTCCATTTTTTCGAGAAGGGCTCAATAGCTCGCCACGCTCGCCGTCAACTCCGGCAACAGAGGATATTCTTTATATGTTTCATCTTTCATGTATTTTGCGTTTGCATGCTCTAAGAACTTATTTTTATAGCTTAAAAACACAAATTTCGCCCCTTTTTCGTATGCTTTTAACGCAATTTTGTTCATGATTTCGTAGGATTCAATATCGCCCTCCACAAACAATTCATCACCTTCTTTTAAAGCCACGCCCAGCGAAAGTAATAAATCTACATACGAATCCAATTTTGCGTCATAGTTTGCCTTTAGCTGATCCAAATCCTTCTCGCCTGCAGACGATGATGGAGCTGCGCTTTCGGCCGTAATGGCGGATGCCTCAGCGGTTTGTTCAGGCGCCTTCGATTCTGCCGCAGGTGTCCCCTGCGGCAAAGCACCGCAGCCCGCAACTGCCATACAAACAATCAATATTGTAAATAAAACTAATATGTTTCTTTTCATACCTGTCATTCTGCCTCTCTACGCAGGATTCCGAAATCGGCATCCATAGTCAGCAATTCAATTTTCCCAAGCCTTTGTGCAATATGTTAATAGGCGGGATGAATCGCATAATAAACGCATGTTGCATCTTGCTTCCTCTTCACCCAAGCATTAAAAACTCCATTCCCCATTTCTAATCAAATCCATTTGGCTGCCATCCTTCAAAGTTGCCGTTACGTTTAAATCTTCACTGCCAATTATAATATCAATGTGGTAGTCGGCTTCGTTGACATCCTTGTCGGCTTCTGTTTCCTGTTTCAAATTAAATCCACGCAAAGCATTGCCAAGTGCAATATGCGCGCCTGCGTTCTCATCTAACAGCATTTCGTAGTAAATCCTATTTGATTGGAATATTGGGGAATTGTTTGTTACAAGAGCGGATTCTCCCAAATAAACGCCTTCAGGCGACGATTCCACCAGCTGCTTCATAATATCCTCGCCCGCAGTAACCGAATAATCCACCAGCTTACCATCTTGAAAGGTCATTTTGAGCCCTTCTACCAGTTGATCTCGCAAAATAAACGGGCGCGTTGCGGATACGGTTCCGTTTGCTCCATGTTTGGTCGGCATTGCATAGATTTCCTCCGTAGGAATATTGGAGGAAAAGGCAGTTCCCTGGCTCGTTTCCGCCTGACCGCCCGCAAACCTATTGCTTGGGTGCAGCGGCACACGCAGATCTGCAGTTTTTGATTTGTAATGCAGTTCAACAATGTCAAGCTCATTTGCTTTGTCAGCTAAACTCATCAGTTGCTTTGAATGCTCAAAAAAGTCCTCCTTGCTGCCAATGCGCGCAAAGGCGAGAAAATCATCCAGCATTTTGTTATACGCCGCTTCTGTATCTAATTCCGGATAAACCTTCTTTGCCCAGCTTTTTGTTGGGTAAGGCGCCATCACCCAAGGCAAGTCCGCAGGTGCAACAGGGTTTTCCGTGTTCAGATTATGCTCTTGCATCAGCGCACCAATTTCAGCCTCGGCCACCGTCTGAAACACGCTCATTTCTTCGGTTGTTGCCTGTTCTTCGTCAAAATACTGCGAAATAATATTGATGGTCTTATGGTCAGGGTACGTGTTCTGTATGCGCTTAAACAAAGCAAATTGAAAATAGTACCCATTGTATTCATTGTCCTTTAGATATTTGGCATGCAAATTTATCATGGCTTTGTCTGTATATAATACCTGAACGCCCTGCGCACCTATTTTATAGCATTTTTCCGCCACTAGGTTTGCAAAATCGCTTAGCGACGGGGTGGCATTGATGAGTATTCGATCACCCTCTTGCGTTTGAACCGCCTTCGCCAAAATTCCGGCATATTCATCCACCTGCGCCTCACGGGTTAGGGCAGCCTCACTCAAAGCAAGCGCATCACTTTTTGGAGCCTCCTCAGTGACAGCCGGCGTAACCTCCTCAGTGGCGGCCGCCGGGGTCTGCGTTATGTCAACCTGTACGTCCGTTTGTGACGCAGTAGCGTTAGGCGCAGTGCACCCCACAACTGCCAGGCACATAAACAGCACTGTTAATACAAGTAATATTGCTCTTTTCATCGACGTTCTCCTGTCTTTTTGTAGTTAACTTTATTATAAAAGAGGAACCGTCGGAAAAGCGTCGGAAAAGCCGCAATCCGGACTCCCGGCGTAGATATGTGAATTGTATCCTCTAACTGCTACGGATTACGTATCGTTTTTTCTCCAACTCTGTTTGCATTGATATTCTCCCGCTTCATTATCACTGCTTTAGGCCGTAACACCCCCGTACCGGATTTGAAAGACATAAAAAATATGGAGTTTGAACGCCAACTTGCATTGTCCGCCGCAGCTTGATTTTACAATCGTGAGCAATTCAATGGATGCTTTAGTTTTTAAGAGCTCGTGTCCTTTTTTCGGTTTCCCCCGCGCAGCGCGCACCCCTTCATCTGTAACAAAACAATATAATCCGAACCCAGCGCCGATTGGCAAAGAGATCGGATTTTTGCTTTGTCTTTAACCCTTTTGTTTTACGGTTATGCCACGTGAGTATTTTGCCATCATAGAAAGTTAGATTATTTCTCGAAAATGCGCGAAAACATTTTTCTGTTTTCCCGTTTGCACACCATGTAATATGTAACATTTACCTCATCGTCTTCAATTGGAACGCTCACTCTTCCCTGTGCTAAGCGCGCAGCCGTATCCGTGTTCACAAGATCCGTTGTAAAGCAGGGCAATACAGAGCTTGAAATAAGTTCCTCAAAAGAATATCGCTCAGTTTGCACAAGAAATTTGGAATTTGGCATTTTTGCCTTCACAATATCTGCCCAAAACCCAATTTCTGAATACAGCAGCATATTTTCGCCATCCATTTCAGCCAGTGTTAAGCGCCGACGCTCTGCAAAATGATGCTTCTTCGGCAAGAGAAACATGAGGTGCTCCTCCCCTATTTTTGAAAAAATGCAGTCTGTAATATCGGGTTTGTACGGCAAAACAATAAGCTGGTAGATATTTTTATTCAGTCCCGCAGTAAGCTCGGAAGGCTTTTTCATTTCTGTGGAAATCGTAAATTGAGGATGCACTTCCGTAAGTTTTCTTATTAAATCAGGCAACTGAACTGCCGCGGCAGAGCCGACCGAAATGGTACGGTTTGCACGGTCGTAGGCACGAACGCGGGCAAGCATTTCATCAGTTCGTTTTAAAACGCTTGCTATTTCTTCCGCCGCCAGCAATCCGTTGTTATTCAACTGAATGCTGTTTTTCGTTCGCTCAAAAAGCGATATTCCAAACTCCGCCTCAGCTTTTTTCATAGCGCGGGTTATGGTCGGTTGCGAAATATTATATTGCTGCGCAACTGCGGATAAAGTTCCTGTCTGCGCAAAAAAAACCAGATATTGCATTTCTTCATAGGTCAGCATTTGTTATCACCTCAACCGATACAGTATAGCACAAAAAACGAAACATTAAAACATTTACTATTCATATAATGAAATGTAGATTTCAGAATAGATATTGTACATAATTAAAATAATTTGCTACAGTTTAGCTATAATGAGGTATTAACATTGATATTTTACTTTACAGGCACGGGCAACAGCCTGTATGCAGCAAAGAACTTGGATAGTGAACTTGTCAGCATCCCACAAATAATAAATTGTGACTGCTTAAGAATAAAAGCGGATAAAATTGGCATTGTCTGTCCGATCTACGGACACGAAATGCCCTCTATGGTAAAAACTTTTATTCACAATGCACTGTTCGAAACAGATTATCTGTATGTTGTGCTAACCAACGGAAAAAGACATGCAAATGCCGTAGAACTTGCGGAGCAAGCCCTTAAAACGGGCGGAAAGAAAGCGGATTACATTACAACACTGCTGATGGTTGACAATTTTCTTCCTGTATTTGATATGGCGGAGGAAATAAAACTGGATAAATCAGTTGAGGATCAGTTCGAAAAAATAAAAGCTGATATCGCTACCGCTAAAAGATGGGTTCAGCAAGTGACAAAAGAGGATCGTGCGGCTCATGAGGGTTACATGACTTTAGTCAATAACCCACCGGAGACAGTTTGGGCAGATTTCAAGGTGACAGAAGATTGCATCGGCTGCGGGATATGCACGAAGGTATGCCCGGCAGGCTGCGTGAAACTAGAAAAACAGCAGGCGTTTCATGCAAAAGAATGCTGCCAAGCGTGTTATGCTTGTATCCAAGCTTGCCCTGAAACCGCCATTCAACTAAACATTCCGGAAAAGAATAAAAAGGAACGCTATCGAAATCCGCACATTGCTTTGTCGGAAATCGTTGCTTCCAATCATCAAGATAAATAAAGACTAACTATTAAAAGTCAATAGTCAAAAGAAAAAAATACGAGAACGAACCG
>CAYVTZ010000083.1:0-4563 GCA_964454685.1 uncultured Christensenellaceae bacterium | reverse complement strand
GGAGCTGCGCGAGGCAAACGTCATCGTTGCGGTGGCGGGCATGGAAGGCGCGCTGCCCAGCGTGGTGAAGGGACTGGTAAAATGTCCGGTGATTGCGGTGCCTACCAGTGTGGGCTACGGCGCATCGCTCGGGGGCATTGCAGCGCTGCTGGCGATGCTGAACAGTTGCGCGACGGGGATCAGCGTGGTGAATATTGACAATGGATTTGGCGCGGGATATCAGGCGGCGCTGATTAATCAGGTGAATCGACATGAATAAACTGCAATGTGAGACATTATACTTTGAATGCAACGCGGGCATCAGCGGAGATATGGTGCTGGGCGCTTTGCTCGACTTGCTGCAATGCGAGGAGTATTTGCGGGGAGAGCTTGCAAAACTGGGTTTGGAGAGTGCGTACGAGCTGTGTGTGCAACGTGCGCAGAGGCAGGATGTTGCGGGGACATTGGCGACGGTGCGGCTGACGCAACAGGATCATGTGCACCGTCATTTGCGCGATATAGTGGGGATAATCGAGCAAAGCGGGATGGAGGCCTCTGCAAAGGATCTGACGCGGCGGATTTTCACCACGCTTGCGGAGGCGGAGGCAGCGGTGCACGGAACTTCCGTGGACGAGGTGCACTTTCACGAGGTGGGCGCGATTGACGCGATTGTGGATATTTGCGGCAGCGCGATATTGTTTTCCTGCATTGAGGCGGAGCGCATTGTATGTTCTCCCATTAATGTGGGCAGTGGAAAGGTGCAATGTGCGCACGGCCGGCTGGATGTTCCGGCACCTGCCACAGCACGGATTTTGCGAGACGCGGAGACCTTTGTGCAAGGCGATGAAGGCGAGTGGACGACACCCACGGGCGCGGCAATCGCGCGCACGGTCGCACAGCAGTTTTGCAGTAAGGACACGGTGGGCATGCGCTGTGGTGTGGGCATCGGTCAAAAGGATGTGAGCAGTCATCCCAATGTATTGCGGGTGTTTGTATGACGCGAGAGGAAACGGTGTTAGAACTTGCCTGCAATGTGGACGACATGACGGGCGAGGAAATGGGTTTCTTTTTGGAAACAGCGATCCAGCGCGGTGCGCTGGATGCGTGGGCGCAGCCGATCTTCATGAAAAAGCAACGCCCTGCCTATGCGCTTTGCGTGTTATGTGAAGGGCAGCAAGAACAGGAGATGACGCGGCTGTTTGCGTCGCATACCTCGACGCTGGGTGTGCGGATTCGTGAAACAAAGCGTGTGGTGTTTGAGCGGATGGAGCGGTGCGTATGCACGGACTATGGGGAGGTACGCGTCAAACAGGCAAATGGGCGCACGCATATAGAATATGAAGATATCGCGCGTATTGCACGGGAGCAAAACTGCGGCATTGCGCAAGCGACACAAAAGATTTTAGGAGAAGTGAGAGAATGAGACAAACCATCATAGTGCTGGATTTCGGCGGACAATACAATCAACTGATCGCGCGGCGTGTGCGGGACGAGAATGTATACGCGGAGATTTTACCCTACAACACCAGTGTAGAGCGAATTCGTGAAAAGCAACCGATCGGTATTATTTTCACCGGTGGTCCGAACAGTGTTTATGAAGAGGGTGCGCCGGTATGCAGCGACGAAGTTTTTTCGCTGGGCATTCCGATTTTGGGAATTTGCTACGGCAGCCAATTAATCAGCAAGCTGCTGGGTGGCAATGTGGCGCGCGCGCCGAAAGGGGAATATGGTCAGGCTCAGATCAATTATCAGACGCAGAGTGCGCTGTTTGAGGGGATTCCCACGCAGTCTGTATGCTGGATGAGCCACATGGACTATATTGACCGCGCACCGGAGGGATTTACGGTGACGGCTTCGACGAACACGTGTCCGGTGGCGGCGTTTGAGGACGAGGGGCGTAAGATATACGGTGTGCAGTTCCATCCGGAGGTGCAGCACACAGAGCATGGGCAGACCATGTTGAAGCATTTTTTATATGACATTTGTGGAGCGAAAGGAGACTGGGATATGAATGATTACGCAAAGAAACTGATCGATGAGATCCGCGAAAAAGTGGGAGATAAGAAGGTTTTGCTTGCACTATCGGGCGGCGTGGACAGCTCGGTTTGCGCGGTGCTGCTGCACAAGGCGGTGGGCAAGAATCTGACCTGTGTTTTTGTGGACACGGGGCTGATGCGTAAATTTGAGCCGGAGGAAGTCGAAGATATTTTCTGCAAGCAATTTGACATGAACCTGGTGCATGTGAAGGCGGAGGAGCGCTTTTTGTCCAAACTTGCAGGGGTACGTGACCCGGAGCGCAAGCGTAAGATCATCGGCGAGGAGTTCATTCGCGTGTTTGAAGAAGAGGCAAAAAAGATTGGGAAAGTCAACTTCTTAGCGCAGGGAACGATTTATCCTGATATTGTGGAGAGCGGCGTTGGCGATGCGGCGCTGATCAAGAGCCATCATAATGTGGGCGGATTGCCCGACCATGTGGATTTCGATGAGATCATCGAGCCGTTGCGCGAGCTGTTTAAAGATGAAGTGCGTAAGCTGGGAGAGGACCTTGGATTGCCGCACAAGATGGTATGGCGACAGCCGTTCCCGGGTCCGGGTCTGGCGATTCGCGTGATTGGCGAGATCACCAAGGAGAAGCTGGACTTGCTGCGCGATGTGGATTACATTTTTCGCGACGAGATTGCGAAGGCTGATTTGGACGAGAAGATTTGGCAATACTTTGCGGTGCTCACAGACATGCGCTCCGTGGGCGTGATGGGTGACGAGCGTACTTACGACTATACAGTTGCGCTGCGCGGCGTGACGAGTGTGGACGCGATGACGGCAGACTGGGCGCGCATTCCGTATGACGTGCTGGGGGCGGCCTCCAGCCGTATCATCAACGAGGTGGGGCATATCAACCGCATTGTGTATGATATTACGAGTAAGCCACCGGCGACGATTGAGTGGGAGTGAAAAGACCAAGCCGTCAAGCCCTTTTGTATAGCGGGTTTGGCGGTTTTTTGTTTTGTGTTGAGTACAGTTTGAGTGCAAAAAGATGTCGCATTTATTTTTTTGTAGATATAATATCGCTCTTTTCTTGATCGTTGATCTCCAAATCACTTGCAATGAGCATATCGAATGAAACAGGGTCAGCTTGCAGCCAGTTTTCATGACTTTCAATAAAGGCTTTGAGCTGTTTACAAAACACATTATTTTCCTCTGTATTTCCTTCCACCACCTCTTGATTTAACATCTCTTTATGAACATAGAGCGCAAGCAAGTCACTAAACATGTTTGGCTTTGTGACCTTAAAAAAGAGGTCGTCGAGTGCCATTGTAGTGTCGTCATGAATGTTACCCGCCGACAAAAAAGCGGCGAATACGGGATTTAGTGTGATTTTGACAGAGGATAAGTCTGGAAGCTTTAAGCTGGCATCTTCCCAAGAAAGTTTAAATATCCCAGAGTTAAACAACAATAACAAAACACTCATTACGTTTCCTGCTGTATCCATTTTGAGCACTTCATTTGATCCCGTTAACGAAATAGTGTTTACGCCCAAAGCTTGCGCAATTCTGTACACCTGATTTTGCTGGGGCACCATGGCGTTGGTCTCATATTTCCGTATGGACACAGGGTGAATTCCACTAAGCTCAGCGAGTTTGTCCTGAGTAAGCCCTCTTTTTGTTCGGAAATATTTTATCTTTTCACCAACTGTCATTGCATTAATCCTCAACTTTTTCTGATCTTTATCAGTGTAAGTTAAAACAGCGAAAAAAGCAATCATTTAGTAAGCAAAGTAATACTTGACGGATTGTAGCGAGTGGGCTACAATATAAAAAAGTAGTGGTTACGCTACACGATTTAAAGGAGGGGAAAATTATGTCATCAAGAAGCAAATTGTATTTGACTGCAAAAGAGTTGGCAGGATTAATTGGAATCTCTGAAGGGTATGCTTATCGAATTATCCGGCAACTGAATCAAGAACTCAAAGAGAATGGTTTTTTAATTGTTGCAGGCAAGCTGCCGAGAAAGTATTTTGAGAAGCGTTGGTATGGGTTTGAGCAGGAGGGAGATCAATGAAAGCGGAAAAGGACAAAAAGACAGGAAAGTGGTTGATTCAGTACCGATATACGGATTGGCAAGGCAACCGAAAGAAGTCGACCAAACGTGGGTTTGACACAAAGCGTGAAGCAGAGGAATGGCTACGGAATTTCATGAAGATCAAGCAGGAAAGTTTGGATATGCGATTCAAAGACTTTGTGGTGCTTTATTTTGATGACATGAAGGCAAGGCTTAGAAAAAATACGCTACTCACCAAAAAATATATTGTTGATCTTAAAATACTACCATTTTTTGAAGATCTTAGCATGGATACCATCAAGCCAACTGACATAAGGAAATGGCAAAACGAGCTGATGAAGCAAGGATATGCGCCCACTTATCTAAAAACGATTCATAATCAGCTGAATGCTATTTTCAATTACGCTGTCAAATATTATGATCTAAAGCAAAATCCATGTGCGAAAGCAGGTAGTATCGGTAAAAGCAATGCAGACTGAGGCATTCCCGCTTTAGTGGACAGAAAAAGATACCAATAACAGAGTG
>CAYVTZ010000082.1:0-4722 GCA_964454685.1 uncultured Christensenellaceae bacterium | reverse complement strand
CTCGCTCCGCTCAGTGTACTTTGCGGGGACCCCGAAATGCCCTGCATCTTTTTTGCCAACAACAGACACCGGCTTGAAGCCGGACACAAGTCGCGTACCGTCTACGACGCGCGGATTTTTGTGTTCGTATTGTCATCATACAAATATAATAGCAAGCGAGCACATCAATAGTCCTTCAATCCCGGATACACACCTGCCATCTTTCAAGGCGTATCCATTCAGTCACGCATTAGAGTAGATTGTACGGCTCAATTCCAATCTCAATTTCAAACGCCATTTTTTCCAACGGCTCCAGCCAAAAAACATCTTCGTTTTTCATTGCGCTTGTTCTCCCCTCAAGACGGTTTGTAGAAGGGGCAAAGCCGCAAACATATTCACGGCTGCGCATCATTTTCCACTCTGTAAAAACAGGAAACTGTTCCTTTTTATACTTAAGATATACCGACTTGCCATGTCCTTCCATATTTGGATTCCACAACGACACTTTAACATCATTGTCGGCAAAATCGTAATAAAAACACTCCTCTGCCATCCCATCTTGCGGGCCGCAAAAACTTGTGGCACGCTTCATGCCACTCAACGCCGAGTGCGTTCGTGCTTGGATTGATTTCGCCGTAGGTACAATCAATTTTGACGTTCCGTCCACAAACGGAAAGCCCAAATTAATATGATACAGTAAAAAAAATGGAATCGATTTAAAATCCATGTTCTCAATCGTGTCTATGATCTGAATGCGCGCACTTCCCAATCGTGTTTTTATTCTTCGCTCTAATACCAAATGCTCTGCATAAAAGCAAGAATCATTCATTTTGGCAGCAATTTCAATCTCATATTCATCCTGATTCCAGTCTTGCCGGATACAGATATCCTCTGCCGGAACATTGCTGATTGTGCCATGTGTCCCGTGCAGTCTTCCTTCCGTTTCGCAGCCAGAACCGATGTTGTGTAAACCACAGGTAGTGAGAAGCCCGCCAAAAAAGTTCCGTAAAAACCCTTTATCATCTTGTTCATCAAAATATTCTGCACTCTTGATTTCAGATTTGCTTAAGTAGCTGAATGGAATGCCACAACACTCTGCGTGTGCGATGTCTAGGCAGCGGGAAGGCAGTACTGTGAATCGTAATACGCCGGTATTTACAAGGATTGCATCAACTCCCTTACTCCATCCTTCCGTATAGGAGACGCGTTCGACTCCGCCAATCTGCTTCAGGTTCCCTATTCGCTTCAAAAATTCCTGCTTAGAATATTCCTGATTAAAAAGCTTCACCACAACTTATACTCCTATGCCAAGATGTTGACGCATCTGCCCATCATATTCGGGTATGGCACTATGATGCCCCGCTACGTAGCTTCCTAGAAAATTGCCACGCTCCGCACATACTCTAAGCGGCTGCCCTTGAACGTAGGCAAACGCAAAAGCGCTGATAAAGGCGTCGCCCGCACCCACCGTATTCACTACCTTCACTTGATTGCCCGGGAGGTGAAATGCACTAGCATCCCGCTGAAACACATCACAGCCACGCTCACCCTTTGTCACGCAAATCACTGTCAACTTTGGATTATCGAAGAGCTTTTCCATCAAGTCCTCTGTGCTAAAGCCTTTAGACCCTAGCAAATCATTCAATAGTTCCAGCTCGTCTTCATTGATTTTCAGCATATCTGCATGCTGGATGCCCTGTGCAATCAATCGCTTATCTCGAAAGCCCTTCCGGATATTCAGATCATAAAAAACAGTTTGAAATGCGCCAAGCTCTAGCAATTCAAACAGAGTGCCTCGAGATATCTCGCAATCCAGACAAAAAGAAGTAAAATGAAAAACATCAATTCTCAACGCAGTGATATTTTTTTTCTGATGATAATTAATCTCAATGTATTCATTTGAAGCATTCCGGTTAAAACGATAAAATGGCACTTTGGAATCGTCCAGTTCAATACTGGCACGCCCTGTTTCGTGCTGTGCATCCTCTTGCACAAACTCCGTCAACACTCCCAGCCCTTTCATTTCTTGCAGCGCTTTTCGTCCATTTTCATCGCTTCCAATTCGTGTAAAAAAGTACGATTCTGCTCCATGTTTGGCCATGTGTGCCGAAAAATTCAGTGCATCCCCGCCGAGCGTTCTGACGTCACCGGCTTCATCCCAAATAACCGCACCAAACGATAATGATTTCATCTTAATCCCTCAATTAATCTGTATTATACACTGTAATCGTAAACTTGTTTCTATTCCCCTTATATTTTGAAATGCAATACTCTACGACACGCTCATCTTTTGTGTATGCATAATTCTGAAAACTTTGCAACGGGAATCCTTTTGATATATCCAACAGTTTGCTGTCATATTCATCGGATATGGTTGCTTCTACAATGCGTTGCACATATTTCACCTTAGTTCTTTCGCTCTGCGCCAGCAGATCGAAAAGCGAATACTCCTCCAGATCGTAATCTAAAACGAACGAGCAAATATCGTACGGCAAATAGGAGTGCACAATCACAATCGGCTCGTCTGCCACACTGCGCACACGAAACAAGCAGACAATTTTTGCTTCCGGCTCTATTTTTAGCTCACTGGCAATCGCCGCATCCGTAATCACAGAGAAATCCATCACTTTGGTTCGTGACGGCTTACCGCTTCGCAAAACCTGATCTTGAAAAGATTCAATTTTGGTCATGTAATTCAAAGTGATTTTGGGCTGGGCTACAAACGTACCCTTGCTTTTTAGCCGATATAGATATCCGTCTTTCACCAAATCGTTCACTGCCTGACGCACTGTGTTCCTGCTTATATTAAACTGCATCATAATGTCTGCTTCCGCGGGAATACTATCCCCGGCTTGCAGTGTTCCCTCTTGAATCTGTTTCAGTATCAACATTTTCACCTGGTGATACAGCGGCATCGGAGTGCTTTTATCTAATTGACCTAATAGTTCCGCCATGCTTTGTTACCTCACTCAAAATATACGTGCTCACAGCTTTGCTTGTATTATCCAGTTACTGCAAGCAGCGATTAACCTCCTTCAGTATACGCTTATCACCATGTATTTTCAACTGATTACCAGCGGAAATTCCGGACCGCCTGCACCAGTGCTTCGACATTCTCCACTGGAATATCAGGCGTCACAGCATGCGTTGGAGAGAAGATATATCCGCCATTCTTCCCCATAGCCCTTAGTGTTTCCTCCGCGATACGCGAACACTCCTGGGCGCTTGCATACGGTAAAAACTGTTGCGTACTGATTCCGCCATAAAACGTTAAATCTTGCCCATATTCGTGTTTCAACTTCTTAAGGTCATATATTTCGGGCTGCACTGTGTTGTATACATCCAAACCAATATCCACCAAGTCGCCCATAACGTCTTGCAAATCTCCGCAACTATGCTGAATGACATACTTGCCTCTGCTTTTAACTTTTTCGTACATCTGTTTAATGCCGGGCTTAATAAACCTTCTCCATTTGTCTGGCCCCATAATCAACCCTCTCTGCTGCCCCCAGTCATCACCAAAAAACACCGCCTCAAAGTCATAGTCCAACACGATATCTAATAATTGCAAATGATGCTCTAAGATACGTCCAAACAACTGATCCGTAAAATCCTCGTTTAGGCACATGTCTACCAGAAGATCTTCCATGCCACGCAGGCTCCATGCTCGTTCGTAGAATAGCATTGTCAACGAAAACATTCTAAATCTGCCCGATTCATCCTGTTCCAATTTTTCACAAAGATCAATCGCAAATTCTTCTCTAACTTTTGGAAATTCATATTCATAAATGTCTTTTCCCTGTAACGGAAAGCCAGTCACTACACCAACATCGCCGCCATCATCCCCCTGAATCCATGTTACGCCAAAAATATCCCTTTCTTCCGTGTCGCTGATTTTGACATTGTCCTTATACTTTTGTCTAGTCAGGTTGTTCCCAAAAAAAACGTCGGCATCCTCGACCTCATGATATTTTTGTTTGACCGCTCCGCAAAATCCTTTTGTCAGATCAATTTGCCACGGTGTAATTTCTGTCTGCTTATGATTGATCGTTTCAATCACGCGCTCCCTCATCGTTTGCATTCTAATCACCTGTGCAGTATACAGTACACTGCACGACTCCTTCCCCTCAACAAAATGTTCCCAACCTTATGCCCATAGGTATTCAATGTACCATCATAGTGCCGCTTCTAAAAGTTTTTCCTGTGAAAAATCCACTCTGGACAGTTCCAGTTTGATTCGTCCCTTTTTCATCACATAAACACGGTCACACATCGAAAGCAATTCAGGCATTTCCGATGACATCATAATCACTGCAAGCCCGTTTTTCGCTAATTGATTCAATATCGAATAAATCTCCGATTTCGCACCAACGTCAATGCCACGAGTTGGTTCATCAATAATCAAAATTTTAAGATCTTCTTTAATCAGCCATCGGGATACGATCACTTTTTGTTGGTTCCCACCCGATAAATTCACGATAAGTTGTTCCATTGATGGCGTTTTAATATTAAGCTTTTTGATCATCTCCTTCACTCGCACGTCCTCAGCTATGCGATTAATCCAAAATGCTTTTTTAAACTGCGATAAATCCGCAAGAGTCAAATTCTTTTTAACTCCTAAATTCGGTAATATCCCGTCTTCTTTCCTGTTTTCAGGAATGAATCCCATCCCTTTCTTGCCAGCTGTCTTTGCCCCCGTACCCGATTTGATGGACACAAAAACATCAGATATAATGAAAAGCA
>CAYVTZ010000081.1:0-5067 GCA_964454685.1 uncultured Christensenellaceae bacterium | reverse complement strand
GTATTCTTTCGTTTTTTAGAGCTTTCTCGTGTCCATTTTTTCGAGAAGGGCTCATTTCCAGATTCGGCTTTGCACATGGAAACACCCGCTCCTTCTTCTTCACCTCGGGTTTCGCCAACAGGTATTTTACTTGCTCCGGTTCCGCTTGTTCCGGCGTTCGATTCTGTCTCTTTCTCGGTAATTGTCTCAAGAAACGGCTTGAATACACTCATCCAGTTTTCGACCATAATCACAACGCACGCTTTCATGCGCTCCATTGCCTTTCCGGAGAAAATTGCTCGGTCAATCTGTTCGATCGCTGAAAAAACCGCATCAAGGATTAGGTTGTCTCCACGTTTGAATCCCCCGCGCTTAATTTCGCCGGTTTTTGCGTAGGACAGTATTAGAGCAACAAACATTGCGTATATTCCGCGTGCATCATTTTCGTCATCCAATTCATGCCACATCTCCTCGGCCGTCTTACAAAGCTCAAATTGCTTTTGATCCAGCAACTCCAAAGAGTATTTAAAGCTGCCCGGAAATCGCTGCGAAATACGTTTTTCGACATAACCGTCTTCGATGACATTACATATCTGATGGATCACAAACAGGAATTTTTTACGATTCGTTGGATCAACAATAAATTTGCGCATATCATCAATCGCCAGTGCCGCACCAAATCCTTTTAAATCTCCGGACTCCGGGTCGGGGAATAGCTTCCCGCCGCCAATACTGTTTTCCATGCTTTGCCACAACAAGAAATCTGTATAGAGTATATGCCCTAATTCGTGCGCCGCCAACGCAATGATAGAATAATACTTGTCCTTAATCGTCTTCATTTGATTTGTCAGGACGTTGGCCGTGTTGATAAACACTGTGCGTTTGTTTGTGCAGGCGATATCAGGGTTGTTTTTGTCATGTACCATTTCCAAACGGATTGGCGCCCTCTTGTACTTCGCTGCCGCGCTGTTCAGTATCTCACGTATCTGAGTGCGCAGCGCTCGTGATTTCAGCATTTTAGCCGGTGTGATCTTAGTCTTCTCGTCGTGCACCATTTCCGATAATGCCCTAGTATTCATACTTTCCTCCTTCAAAAAAAAAAGAGCCGCAAATCAATACAGCTCTTTCTAATCCTACTTGCCTTGTTTTTTGGTGTAAGGCTAAATCTAACTTTCGGTTCCACGTTATCACATTTTTAGCGTGAAATCAAATTTTAGTTTCGCGGGAACGTACGCTCCAATATGGAAACCGAGACGCTGTCTCTGTCGTCCGCAGAATTGGTTGTTTTACTGATTATCGTATGCTGTGCGCTTCTATACGGGTTATTCGTGATCTTGACACTTTCAACCCAAGCAAGCAGCGAGCGCATACCGCAAGTGCCGTCCGTGATGGATCTGTTTGCAAGCCATTCAGAGATATCGCATGTCACATCAACCATCTTTGCCAGCAACTGATCGTCCTCAAACCCCGTTTTCTCCTTCGCACGTTCAAACATAATTTCTTTCGTCGGGGTGTTCATATCAAATACCATGTCCATACGGTCGACAACGGACTGGTTCATATCACGGCACCCTTCATAATCTACATTGGTCGTCACGATTACAACCGCGTCGGGATGCCGCTTAATCACTTCTCCTGTCAATAGCGTGATTTGCTCACCTTCAAGTAGCGCGTTTAATCCTGTCAATACGCCGGGTTGAGCAATCACATTCGGTTCTTGGATTTCGACTACCCAGCCATTTTTTATAGCATTGAGGAAATCCGTTACAACGTATTTGTAACGCTGCCCGGTTGCCGACGTAATCATCGCGTTGTCTTTCATAATTTCAATGCACCTTTTGCTGCATTCTTCATAATTCTCACTCTCAAATTCGCTGCCGGTCAACTTTGCGTATGCAGTATACGGATCGTACCGCGCCTCTTTCATCGTTGGCATTTTCTCTCCGTTTGCTTCACAGGGGATCATTTGCCCAATAAAGTCAAAAATTTCAGTGTTTGAGCTGCATGTGAAACTCACATACGGCCGCTGCACTAAGGAAGCAAATGCAATCGCTGCTTTTGTTTTGCCTGAACCTGCTGCACCGCGAAACATAAAGTTGCGCATCGGCGATGCACTTATCGTCGTCTCGCTCGCATGTAGCACTGCATCAACCACTTGCTGAGGCATCACGTACCATTCAGGAAGTGCCGGCACTAACAGTTTTTCGCGCGATGACAATTCGCGTTCGCTCAACGGATAATATGCCTCATGCTTTACACTCTTAACGCCGCTAATTCTTACTGAATCACTTACAGTCCCCGACAGAATTGGCATAGTGCCAATTACTACCGTTTCCGGTGTCAGTGTTCCACCCGCTATCATCGTTTCTGAAATCGTCGGGATCGTTAAACTCTCCTCGATTGTGAGTTCGATACCCCCTTGTTTTATCGTGCGATAGATATTATCGCACAAGATGGCAAGCGTTTTTTTCGACATATGCGCATCGGAAAAATCCGCATTTCCACACGCACAAAAGGTATCAAACTGAGTATTGAACTCAGGGTCTCTCATCAGTAGCGGATACAGCGCCATCCAAATCAGTTCGCCGCCGTTACTTTTCTTCCTTGATTTTTCTCGCGGCAGCACATACGGCGAATACACATCGTCTTCCTTGTTATAAACAACCGCGCGGAACAACCCGGTTGAATAATCGAGTTTTGCAATTTCGCAGATCTCACTGGAAACGTGATGCTCCACAATGCTAGAGCCGCTTCTCTCACCGATACCGCCGTCGCCAATAATCCGTTTCATTTGCCATAAGGCTACAAGAGCATTTGCCATCGGTACAGAGATTGTAGCATAGGAAGCGCCTGATGCATGCATAGAGTATGCGCTAGGAACCCTTTTACTATCCACAACTTTTTTCAAGGCTTCGTTTTTGATTTCTTCTTCACGGACAAAGAATCCGAATAGCTGATTATCCATTTTTCCCTCCATAGAATGAGGAGCAAGCAGCTATCGCCGCTCGCTCCTGTAGATTGCTATTGCTATGATACGTTTACATCGGTTTAGAACGGCAGTTCCGCGTCGTCCATGGGCTCAAAACCTTCGAGTTCCTCAGCGAATAGGTCATCCGCTTCTGCCGGGGCTGTCGGAGCCGCGCTTGGTGCCGCCGCCTTCGTCGCACCCGATCCTGCGCCATCGGCTTTTCTTGTATTTAAGTACTCGATAGAGTCAACAAATACATCTGAGGTGTATCCCTTTGTGCCGTCGGGTTTATCCCAGCTTCTGTTCTGTACCGAACCGACCAAACCAACTTTCGAGCCTTTTGCCAGGTATTTCACTGCATTCTCAGCGTTCTTGCCAAAAAGCACAAAATTGAAAAAGTCAGTCTCGGGTTGCCCTTCTCGTTTGAATTGCCGTGCGACCGCAATAGATCCGTTGACCACTTGTTTTCCATTTGCCGTGGTACGTTCCTCAAGGTCCTTTGTCAAGTTTCCAATCAAAATGATTCTGTTCATACATTACCTCTTTCCTCTCCTGTACGTCGGAGATGACGTTTTTTTGTTTTTGAAAAATAAAAGTCAAAGAGAAAGATACCCTTTGACTTTAAATCTCAACTCGCCTGCGCAAAATTGCATCACGCAGTGCATAAAATAACTATCTGAATCCATGATAGCAATAGCCAAGTTTAAGGTCAAATTTTTGTTTCAGTCTTTGCCTACTTTGAATGCTAGGTATTCTCCGTATCGAATGCCGTCGGCCGATTTCATCTTGTTCGCGGATTTTGCGACATAAAGCGTAATCCTCAGACCCGGCGCTAAAAGAGTCATGCCCTCGCGCAGCGCAAAACTGATGACGCGCTCGTCGTCGCATTTCATGACGACCAAGGTGTATCGGTGATGCAATACCCCTTTTTTCTGTTTTTCCATGACCACTCCGTTAAAGGTGTCGTAACGTCCTTTTGTAACAGTATCGTAAAAGTACAGCGCAACACCGACTAGAATCGCTTGTAGAAGTAACCCCCCGATCAACATATACGCGATAGGAGCAATCGCCAGAATGAAAATAACCAGTACAAGCAGTAGGATATTAAGCCCTAACCATTTGTACATTTTTGTTTGCAGTGCATCCGGAACCTCGCGCCAAGCGCGCCTGTCTTTGACATAGCTTATAATTTTTCTCATCTTTTCTTCCTTTCCGGGAAACAAAAGTTGATGCGGCCATCTTCGCCAATACAAAGCGCCGCTTCGTATGTGCCGCTTCCATCTTTCTTTTTAAAACCCTTCAAAAACCTCGTCTTGCCGGTGGTGGCAATTTCTTTTATATTCTTTTCGGTTATCCTCTTACCTGCAATGAGACACTTAACGCCAAATTTGCATCCGGCTTTATAGTTGGAGCACCCCCATCCCCATTTGTATGCAATGATGCTACCGCCGCACAAGGGACATACTGCAATCGCGTCTTTGTGCGCGAATCCTGCGCCTGTCATTTCTTTGGGCGCGGCATTGATCCATTCCAATGTTTTTTCTTCAATGCGCCTCACATACTCTTCACAGCTCATTTCCCCCTTGCTTATTTTGGATAAATCCTTTTCCCAAATTGCCGTCAGTTCTGCCGACTTCAACTCCTCAAACGGAAGAATTTCGATTAGCTTCATCCCTTTTTCGGTTGGCGTGATTTGTTTGCGCTTGCGTTCTATGTACCCGGATCGAATCAATCCTTCTACGATCCCGGCGCGAGTAGCTTCTGTCCCAATGCCCTGCACACTGGGGTCATCCAGAATCTTTTTTAGTTCGTCGTCACCGCATTGCTTTCCCGCACTTTTCATTGCAGCGCAAAGCGTTTTATCGGTAAATCTTTTTGGGGGATCGGTTTTGCCCTCGGATATTTTCAGGTCAGCACCCAGCGCCTCGCCGATCATAAGTGGCGGCATTGCGCTGTCTGCTTTTGTCTTGGCGTACACCGCATACCAGCCCAGACTTTTCATTACGGTTCCCGTGGCTGAGAATAGCTCTCCGTCCACCGAGATAGTCACTTTTGTTTTCTCTGTCTCTGCCCCCGTACCCGATTTGATGGACACAAAAACATCAGATATAATGAAAAGC
>CAYVTZ010000080.1:0-5794 GCA_964454685.1 uncultured Christensenellaceae bacterium | reverse complement strand
ATCAGTCTGTCCGCATATTTGGAAGCACGGAAGAAATAACTCTCCTCCTTGGTGCGCTGCACCTCTCGCCCACAGTCAGGGCACATGCCATCCTGCAACTGACGTTCGGTGAAAAAGCCCTCGCACGGCGTGCAATACCAGCTTTCATATTCACTTTTGTAAATATCACCCTGATCATATAACTTTTGAAAAATCTTCTGTGCGCACGTTTTATGCCGCTCTTGCGTGGTGCGGATAAAGTCGTCGTTTGTAATATCCATCAGCTTCCAAAGCTGCTTGATCTGCCCCACGATATCGTCTACATACGCCTGCGGAGCAACGCCCTTTTCCTGCGCGATCTTTTCAATCTTCTGACCATGCTCATCGGTACCCGTCAAAAACATCACGTCATGCCCCGTCTGCCGCTTGAAGCGCGCTACCGAGTCCGCCGCCGTCGTACAGTATGCGTGCCCAATATGCAGTCTGTCGCTCGGAAAATAAATCGGGGTTGTGATATAGTATTTCTCGCTCATTTCATTGCTCCTTATTGCTTCACTATGCTGACCATAGCAGGTCAAACAGTAATATTATACGCTTATCCCCCACCTTTTTCAAGAGTTGCCTACATCACATGCGCGCCGCGCGCAAATCCACACGTCATGTAGAGTAGCCCCACTATGCTCAGCACAACGAGCACCGCAAACAGCCAGCGCCGTCTGGTGTACGCCCCCAAAGCAAAAAAAACAGGCGCAACCGACATCACATAGCGAAACGCGGAAAGCGGCCAGGCGGCCGAAAACAGCACAAAGATGCACGCTGCCGTATATACCGCATCGCTGATTCTTAGTTTTCTCACCAACAGCGGCAGCGCTGCCATCGTGGTAATCATCACCACCACTTGCGGTCTCCATAAATAATTGACGACCTTTGGGTTGGTCTCAGACACAGCATAATTGATCGATGTCTGAATCGCCTCCGGCACCGGTCCAAAGGAATTGTTCCAGTTTTCCTGCTGCACCTGCATAAAGTGGAACGCATCCCCCCACAGCGCATGATTGATCATCAGATACACAACCAACCCCATCGGAATCAACAGCCCGATCAGTAGCTTAGGTGCAAGTTTTTTGCGCGCTTCTCCCCGCGCCCCCCGCATACATTGCAGCCACTCCACAAAAAACGGCAGCGCCAATATGATTCCGATATTGCGCGTCGCGCCTGCCAGCATCCCGCAAACAGCGGCAATCCACCACTTCCGCTTGCGCAGTGCATAAATGCAGCCCAAACTCAATAGCAAAAAAAGGCTCTCTGTATATGCCGCACCCAAAAAGAGCGACACCGGAAAAATCAGCAGTAATACAACACTGCGTACCGCGGCCTTTGTGCCAAATTCGTTACCCACAATCATGTACAGCAGCACGCATGCACCACCGCAGCACAACCACGAAACCAGCGACGCGGAAATAAAAATCTGCTGCACCAATACGTTCATACCCGCTACCGCCAGCGGGAAGAGCGGAAAAAACACAATGAAGTTGGTGGGATCGCCGTCCGCAGGATTGGAAGTATATCCATTCTGCGCCAAATACAGGTAATGCGGCGCATCCCAACGTGCCATCGGCTCAAAAATGCCGGGATATGCTTCCCCCGCCTGCGCTCCAATCGCATAAATCAATCCTGCCAAAGCAATGCGCGATAGCACCGCCACCGCAAAGACGATCACAAGCGACTTTGCCGTAGGTTGAAAGGTAAGCGGCTGCAATGCCGGCTTCACCATCAGCTTTTTTATAATCAGATATGCCGATATTCCGAAAGAAGCAATCACCAGAATCCAGCAAAAAACCATCGTCCCCATATCCATCCTTTCATGCACACAGCCCTTTTTTGTGCTTCAAGCATTCAAACTGCGCAGACACTATTTTACTCTTTGTCTCATAAAAAGGCAAGTCGTGACCCTCCATTTCAGCAGTGGCAAGCGTGCAAAAAAGCGCACACTCATCGCTCCAGCTCAACTGGTAGCTTGAGCCCTATAAGGGCCAGTTGCTATCTGTGCCTGATGGTGCTCTAAATTAGAAGTTTCGTCACCCCAATCTACTAAGCCCGCCCGCTGTTCTCGCAAACCAGTCTTGTCGTCATTGGTGCTCTTGCCATTGCTTCTCGTTGCGGATTCTTAAGGGCGGGCAGCCCTTATGACGTTTGGGAGTCTGAGGGAATCCGAAACCCTCAGCGGTTTTGGTGACTTTTGCCGCCCAAAAGTCACACCTCGTAGAGTCCTCTATCTTCCCGCCTCGCTAACGCTGTACAAAGTGCTCTGTCTAAAAAACCTACCCTATCTCACACAATATCCAATTGCTTCCCGCAATATTGCTTTACTTAATGCAAAAACTTTCTCACTCCCTCGGCACAACCGGGGGATTACCTCTCACGTCAAACAGCACACAAAAAAGGCGGCTTGCATCACTGCAAACCGCCTCGGATACTGATTGAATCAGTCTTTTTCTTCTTCCATGTGCTTCTTGGCTTCCTCGATCACCTTGGCCGCCATCTGCGCCGGCAGCTCTTCATACCGCTCAAACGTCAGCCTGAAGGAGCCCCTTGCCTGCGTCATGGAACGCAGATCCGTCGCATATTTGGTCATCTCACACATCGGCACCTCCGCCACCACTTCCTGCTGACCATTCACAGGGTTCATCCCCAAAATGCGTCCGCGTCTGCGGTTCAAGTCTCCAATGATGTCGCCCATGTATTCGTCCGGAATGTATACTTCCGCCTTACAGATCGGCTCTAAGATCACCGGATTCGCCTTTTCGCAAGCCGCCTTGTATGCCAGGCGCGCAGCCGATTTAAACGCCACTTCTTTGCTGTCCACCGGATGGTATTTCCCGTCAAAGAGCGTCGCGCGGATGCCCACCATCGGATATCCCGCCAAAACGCCGTGCTTGAGGCTCTCTCTCAGCCCCTTTTCCACCGCCGGAATAAATTCCTTGGGTACCACGCCGCCCACAATGCTGTTGACAAATTCAAAGTCCGTCGACCCATCTAAAATAGGCTCAAAGCGAATAGAAACCACACCGAACTGACCGGCGCCGCCCGATTGCTTTTTATGTTTGCCTTCCGCTTCCGCAGATTTGCGAATGGTCTCACGGTACGGTACTCTCGGTTCGCTCAACGCACCCTGTGCATGGAATTTGTTTTCCAGTTTGTGCAGAATGATGTCAAGGTGCATCTCCCCCATACCGTTGACCAGCGTGTCGCCCGTCTCGGTGTTGGTGGTCACCTTAAAGGACGGGTCTTCCTCTTCAAATCGATGCAACCCCGCAAACACTTTTTCCTCATCTCCCTGCTTTTTGGCAGTAACCGCCAGGGAAATGCACGGCTGCGGGAAATTCAGTGCGCCATACGTCACGTTGTTGCCGGAAGCAGCCAAGGTATCGCCGGTTACGGTTCCTTGTAATTTTGCCAGCGCGCCGATGTCACCTGCGCACAGTTTTTCCACGTTGACGAGCTTCTTGCCCATCATCACGCCCATATTGCTGCATTTTTCACCTTTTCCCGTTTTCACATTGGTAACGGTCATATCCGGCTTTAATGTTCCGGACAAAACCTTCACGATGGAAATTTTGCCTACAAACGGGTCAGCAATGGATTTCATCACCTGTGCACTAAAGGGTGCCGCCGGATCGCAAGCAACTTCGATGGTTTTCCCGTCTTTGTCCACCGCTGCGGTCGAGCTGGTGTCCGCCGCCGTGGGGAACAGCGCAATCAGCGCCTCCATAAGCGGTTTAATTCCCTCGTTGTGTGATGCCACAGCAGCAAATACGGGCACAAAGCTGCCTTCTTTGATTCCTGCGCGCACGCCCTTGAAAATATCGTCGTCCGTCAATTCCTGACCGTCGAAGTATTTCTCCATCAGCTCTTCATCGCTGCCGGCAGCATTTTCGATGAGGATATCTCGCAGCATGTTCATGCGTTCTACCATCGCTGCCGGAATGTCCATCTGCTTGCCGTCGTTGTCATAGGCCTTATTTCCAATCAGGTCTACAATGCCTGTCAGCTTTGCGCCGTCCAGAATAGGCACTTCCACCACAGTGATCACGCTGCCGTATTTTGCCTGCAACGCAACCACAGTTTTGAAATAATCCGTGTTTTCTTTATCCAGCTGGTTAATCAAAAACCCGCGCGGAATTCCCTGCTCAAGGCAGGTCGCATACGCCTTTTCAGCGCCCACAGGAACTGTATCCTTGGGGCTCATCACGATGAGGGCACTGTCGCACAGCGCATACGCGGCAACCGTCTCTCCCACAAAGTCAAAGTATCCGGGAACATCGATGAGGTTGATCTTCTTGTTCTTCCACTCGATCGGTGCCAGGGAAAGATTGATCGAAAACTGACGTTTTGCTTCTTCGCTATCATAATCCGTTGTGGTATTTCCGTCTTCCACCCGGCCCATGCGCTCGATCGCGCCCGCGTTAAAAAGCATTGCTTCTGCCAGAGTGGTCTTGCCTTCTCCCCCATGCCCAACAACAGCAATATTCAAAATGTCTTGTGGATTGTATAATTTCATTTCGTTTCCTCCCAGTTCGTATTTATATGAAAAGGAAAACTTTAAATTCAAAATTGAAAAGTGTGCAAATCCGGCTTGCTCGCTCAACCGACATGCGGGAAACTCTAGCTGAAAATTGCCACTGCATAATATTTTACCAGAAAACAACAAAAAAATAAATAATTATTTTAAAAAAGATGGAAATGTTTTACATCCTGTGGCATAATAATAGTAAGCAAAAGATGAGCGGCATGTTCTTAATTGCCGTACACAATGGAGTCTGCGTCTTGTCGGCGCACTTGGGAAGCCCCATTGTTTTTATTTAATCAGAAACGAAATATTTTTTCACGAGGTGGTTTCATGGCGGAAAATACAGAAAATAAAAACAACCTAGAGCAAGCACAGCAATCTGAGCCTGTTCAGCAGGCTGAGGCAGCGAGCGAAGAAATGCGCGAGGAGCAAACAGCAGCAGCACCGGATCAGACCGGAATCGAATCCGTTGCCGATTCTGCCGTTACAGACGTTGCAAGCGCATCAGAGGCGGAAACAGATGTCGTCGCCCCTCCGGTATATACCAAACCCGAGAAGAACCCCTTCCAGGCAGTGGTCGGCATACTTTGCGGCGGTGCCATCTGGGGCAGCATCGGGCTGGGCGCTTATCTTTTTGAGACAACCGGTAATACGCTGTTTTCGTGGCTGTTTGTCATTGCGTTTGCAGCAATTATGTTCACCAAGCGTTTTTTGGAAGCAAAAAAGGAAAAAGACCTTCGCGTGTTCATGAAGTTTTTCCTGATCGGTCTGATCATTTTCCTTGGTATCTATCTGATTTTTGGAATTGCAACCGGCGCATTGACTTTCCCGGCAGGTTGACGTTCCACTTCCGTAACCCAAAAGCGATCCGGCGGGTCGCTTTTTTTGTGCCCTTCTTCGCCCCTTACAGCTCGCCCCTCACACGAGGTGCGCTACCCACCGTTACACCACAAAAAAGAGCGCCGAAGCGCTCTTTTTTTCCTTGTCCAAAGACAAATTATTTCTTGGATTTGATCACAGCCTGCGCCGCAGCCAGTCTTGCGATCGGCACGCGGAACGGTGAGCAGGATACATAGTTCAAGCCCATTGCGTAGCAGAACTCTACGGTAGACGGATCGCCGCCATGCTCGCCGCAGATGCCCAGCTTGATTTCCGGACGTGTCTTTTTGCCCAGTTCCACCGCCATCTTCACCAGCTTGCCAACGCCATCCTCGAGACGCCCCGGGCCTCGTCGCACCCGGACTT
>CAYVTZ010000079.1:0-6468 GCA_964454685.1 uncultured Christensenellaceae bacterium | reverse complement strand
TGCTTTTCATTATATCTGATGTTTTTGTGTCCATCAAATCGGGTACGGGGGCAGAAAACGTAGCAGGACGCGAATGGAGGCTGGAGCTGGGAAAATCACATGCAACGATGAGAGTTCGAAGGAAGAATCCACTGCGGAAAAGGGAGAGGAATCTGCAGATGAGAAGCCTGCAGCCGATGACGAAGTAGAGGAAGGCTCGGGCAGAAACGGTGACCCTGAATCCGAAGGCGCCAATGACGAGAGTGGGAACTCCGGCAACACAAAAGACGCCGGCGACGACGAAGAACGCGGGAGGATACCGTATCATGAGACGAGCGATATTTCCGGCGGAGAAGACGGCTCTAACAGTTTCGAGGTTGTCGATGATATCGAAGACCCAAACGAGCGTGCGGCAAGCGATGTGGAGAAGATCCTTACAAGCGTTGCCAGCGAGATTGTATGCGAACGCGAAGAACAGAACAGAACGGATGTGCTTAACAGCGATGCAGGGAAGGTGCCTTTAACCGCTGCGCACGAGGGTGTTACAATGACTATCAAGAGAGCCGCGAGGGTTCCGGAAACGTACATTGAACAGTATGATGAGATCAGTCCAATGATTAAGAGCATTTCCAAACGACTGCAAAAATCGGTCGCTCAGGTGCTGCGTGACCGTGAACGCGGCGGCAAAATGACGAATTTACCGATGGGGCGCAGGCTCAACATCCGTTCCTTTGCGCGTGAAGACGGCAAGGTGTTCAGTAAGCAAATACTGCCGGACGAACAGGCAAAGGTTGCTGTGGCGCTGTTGCTCGATGAATCCGGGTCAATGGGCGGGAGCAACCGCTGCACATACGCGAGAACGGCAGCGCTGATCATTAACGATTTCTGTGAGGCCTCTAAAACCCCGCTTTGTGTCTATGGTCATACTGCGGATACGGGTGCTGGAAGCTTTTCTGTGGAGATGTTCTCCTATGTCGAGTACGAGAAAGTGGACAACAACGATAAGTACAGGCTGATGGACATTAGTGCAAGAGGAAACAACCGCGACGGCGCGGCGCTCATGTACGTGGCAGAAAAACTCATGAAGCGCCCGGAAAAGAACAAGCTGTTGATCCTGGTCAGCGATGGCCAGCCTGCGGCATCCGGTTACAGCGGAAGCGCGGCAGAAGCCGATTTATTGAGCATCAAGCAATATTATAAACGCAGAGGGATTCACTTGATTGCTGCTGCGATTGGTAGCGACAAAGAGGCAATTAAGCGAATTTATCAAGATGGATATCTTGATATCACGGACCTTGATAAGCTGCCGCAAGCACTAACTAGTATCATTAAAGACTATATCGTCTGACAAGACAAAAGGAAGGGGAGAAATCTCCTTCTTTTTTTGACAAGGCGATGACGCTGGGATTACAATTAGATTAATAGTGATGTTGCGCCAAATATTTTGGTAAGTTTTTGATTCTATTGAGTTGTATTTACGTACAGCTCTTTTTTTTGGAAGGAGAAACCGAATGGAAAAATTTTATGATAACTACATAGGACGTTTTTCGGAGGAGCAGCATTATTTTAGTGCGGTAGAGTCCGATAACGGTGAATGGGTCAAAGCCAATACCGCGTCATTGCATGTCATTCCTCTGGAGCGGATGCCAATGGAAGCCGACCTGGTAAAAGAAGAACTGGCTATTGACGCCTCACAAGGCGCAATCGCTGATACACTTGAAAACACACGACTTGCGTTGGAGATTCCGGGGCGAGGGATCCAGCTACTTAGAACAAGCGCAATCCGTTCCTTGCTTGAAAGGGCAAAAATAAACGGAACTGCTTTGGGAAAAATCTCGAAGAAAGATCTTGCAAAAACTCTGAATTCTTGTCTTAGTGTTTGGAATAAAGAAAGCACACTTTGTTTGCTGAAGGACGAAAAAGTATCTTCGTGCATGAGCGGGAATAAAGGGGAGTACGCTCCAATGGACAAACACGATTTGGCGCAGTCGCTGAAATCGGCTCTAAACGGGCGTTTTGACGGGCACGTCTTTAACGGCGCGGTGTTGACTCACGAGCTCCTTGTTGCAGATTACTCGTTCCCGAATCAGCATGATTTGTTTGTGAAGAGCTACGCAGATATCTGCAAGCGCGATCTGTCAAACTATGAAATGGCGCTGCGTTTTACGACTTCGGACACCGGGGTCAGCGGCGCAAATTTAACTTGTGCGTTGAAGTCTCCCGGACTGACGCTTCCACTCGGAATCGCGTACAAGCTGAAGCATATTGGCAATGCGTGCGTAGAAGATTTTGCGAAAAACGCAAACACGATCTATGCAAAGACGAAAAACGCAACCTTTGCGCTGCTTCGGCTGCGGGAGACGGTGATCTCCCATCCCGCAACGTGCATGGTCGCTGTCGCAAAAAAAATAGGACTCCCGAGGAAAGCTGTTTCGGAAGCGGTCGCGTTATACGAAGCGACACGTAGCAGCAGATTTGCAACGGCGCATGATTTGTATTGGGCGCTGTGCGAGACACAGAATTTTGTTGATCGCGGCGTAAATCTTTTTGCGCTCCACGAGAAGTTAGCGCGTGCGCTTTACGTCAAATGGGAAAATTATGATTATGCAGTGGAATCCGCTGCGTAACATTTGGAAGAAAGGAATGGGGCGCCACACCTTGCGGGGTAAGGCGCCTTTGGTGAATGAAATGGTTATGGAAATTGAAGCAAGAACCAATATACCGGACGCTGTTTTGGACGCTTTGGAGCTAAAACTCAGGCATGGCGGCGAAGTTGTCATAGACTGGGTGAAAAGCTCGCAACATTACGATGGCGAAAGCTATACGGGATGTTATGAGGGCGTAGGCGCTTATGATCACGAAGCGGCAGCTATATCGCTTGTTCCGCACGACGCATGCGCAGTTGCATACGCCGAAATATACGCGGAGGAACTGGCGGATTGGCCGCTTGATCATTCGCCATATTTTGATATCAGCGCAATCCGGATGTTTGAGGACAACCGACAATTTGGAATTATGAGCTGCGGTTATCCGCTTTACAGCCTTCAAGGAGGTGATCTACATGCCTAAACTATTATGTGATACTGCCGGTATGAGTGAAGAAATTTGGCTTGCCGCACGAAAACACGGGCCGAAGGGAGATATACCCTTCACCATTGGCGGCAGCGACGTCTCAACAATTCGCGGGTTGAACCCGTGGAAAACCAATTTAGAGTTATTTCATGAAAAATTGGGTAAGATAACGCTCTTGAAGGACGAGGGAAACCTTGGACAAAAAGAAATGGGGCATCTGCTTGAACCCATTGTAGCGCACTGGTATGAGAAGCGCAGCGGCAATCGCGTCATAGTCGATACCGGATTATACCAGCACCAAGACTATCCGTGGGCGCTGGCAAACCTTGACTATCGCGTGGAATCCGGAGGTAAAATCGGGATACTTGAATGCAAGACAACCACTTATCGCAAAGCGGATTCATGGGTATGTTCCGTGCCAGAATACTATGAATCGCAAGTTCGGTTTTACATGTGGGTTATGGACCTTGATTACGTGGATGTCGCATGCCTCTGGGGCACAAACCCGGAGCAGGACATGGCGATATTTCGTATTGAACGGGATGAACTGCTGGAGAAGCAACTCGTTGAGGATTGCGAGGTATTCATCCACGCTCTTGAAGGTGGCATTGAGCCTGAAATCAAATGCCCTAATCCTGAGGATGCGCTTGCGGCGCTGGCAAAGGTTTTCAGGCAAAAGAAGCGGAGTAGGAGCGCGATGCAGCTTGGAAGCTCTCACGCGATGAAACTAAAGCGTTACGCCTCGCTTAGAGAGGAAATAAGCCAGCATGAAAAAGCGATAGGGGAGTTAAAAGCGAGAGCGGATCGTATAATCACACCAATTATTCAGGCAATGAAAGAGGAAGAATTTGCGGTCTGCCGCGTGAGCGACAGCGAAGTTTTAAACATCATATGCCAAGGCATCACGCGTACTACCGTGGATACAAAGAAGCTGCAAAAGGAAAGACCGGAAGTGTTCGAGCTGTATCAGAAAACCAGTTATTCGAATCGCATTAAGGTCGAAGCAGAAAAGTGAGGGAACTATGATTGTTAGAGTCATTAAAGAGTTTTTCCGATCTGCGGATGATTATGTGATTGCGCTTTGCAGGCCAAGGGAAGAAACTAAGACCCCGGACAATCAAATCGTGAAAACGGTTGTATGCAAAGGACAAAACCTAATCACTGTTGCCGATCTTGATATCGGAATCGAAGGGAAGTGGAAGAAATCCACAAAAAATGATGACTGGGAGTTTTTGGCTGATTACTCTGAAGTCCTTGAAGGCGATATGCGCGACAGAAAAAATGCGATTGCTTATTTGTCAAGCGGGGTCTTCCGGGGGATTGGCAAAGCGACAGCCAAAGCGATATACAAGGCATTTGGAGACAAGTGCCTTGAAGTCATCGAAAAGGAGCCGGAAAGGCTCACAGAGGTAAAGGGGATTTCCCAAAAAAAGCAAGAAACGATAACAATAAGCTATGCAGAAAACAAGGGTGCTGCAACCGCTATAAAGGAGCTGAGCCCATATGGGGTACCAATTCGAACGATTGTGCAAGGCTACCGAAAACACGGTGAAAACCTGTTGAACGCATTACATGAAGACCCCTATGAGCTTGGAAATATGTTAGAGTTGTCCTTCGCGTCAGTGGACAGGATTGCGCTGGAAAGAGGAGGGGATAAGCGTAGTGAACAAAGGTTCAGACATGCTATCCGTTCAACACTCAAAATGGCGCAGTTTGGAGGGATTTGCAAAAACAGCGGACATACATGCTTGCCTGGCAATGTGCTCGTATCATACACACTGCGATTAATGGGCATTTACGACAAGTCTAGGGTCAAAGGAGTATCAAAGGATTGGCTAAGGGTAGTTAAACAAATCAAAATACTCGAGGCAACGGATTTGGCGATTACGAATGTTAATGGAATTCAGTATGTAGCAAGAAAATACACCAACGACAGCGAAAAACTCATTGCGGAATACGTCATGCGAATTTCGTCAGCGCCGCAGCAGGATTATGAGCAGGCTGAAATCGACAAAGCTTTAAAAAGCATTGAGGCGGAACTGAACACCAGATTGGCACCTGAACAAGAGCACGGAGTGTGCTTGTGCCTGCGCGAACCAATTTCCATAATAACCGGCGGTCCGGGGACGGGAAAGACAATGGTTTTGCGTTTTGCGATCAGAACGATTGAAAAGCTTAAGCCTGATGCGAAAATCGCTTTGTGCGCTCCGACAGGACGCGCGGCTAGGCGAATGACTGAATCGACAGGAAGAAGCGCGTGCACCATCCACCGAGCGCTGGGATTACTGGCTACGGACGGTGACCGTGAAATGAAATACGATGCTGCCGAGGTCCTGGATTGCGACGTATTGATTGTGGATGAAATTTCAATGCTGGATGTGTACCTTGCTAGGGCATTGCTAAGTGCGGTACCAACGGGAACGAGATTGATTCTGGTCGGCGACGTTGACCAGCTACCTTCTATCGGCCCCGGCGCTGTCCTTGCAAATTTGATTCAATCACAAAGGATACCAGTAGTGCAATTCACAAAGGTGTACCGTCAGGAAAACGGAAGCAGAATAGCGCTAAATGCCGCAATGATGCGGCTAGGACGCACTTCATTGCAGTATGGGTGCGACTTTAAATTTATCGAGGCGTCTAATGGCGCTGAGGCAGCAGAACAGATATGCAGATTGTATCAACGCGCAGTCGCCGCAAGAGGAAGAGACAATGTTGCGGTTTTAACGCCATGGCGGAAATCGAAAGAATTTCTTGGGGAGACGACAGTGAACGGCCTGAACCCTGTTTTGCAGTCAATCGTCAATCCGGCGCCTGCGGGAGCACTGGAAATGCGCGGGAAAAACTGCGGCTTCCACAAAGGCGATAAAGTGATGCAAACGCGCAACACTGAACTTGTCAGCAATGGTGATATCGGTTATGTTACAGAAATCAAGCCTGATGACGGCATGCTTTATATGACGGTAGATTTTGGCGATGGACGCATTGTGGAATACGCAAAAGACGAGCTCGAGGATATTGAGCTTGCTTATGCGACGACAATACACAAATCGCAAGGGTCGGAATACGATGTTGTCATCATAAACGTGATGGATGGGCATAGCAAGATGCTAAAGCGGAACTTGATTTATACCGCGATTACTCGCGCGAAGAGCGTGGTAGTAATCGTCGGGCAACAGCAAGCACTGCTTCGTGCAGTTGCACAATCCAACAATGATGAGAGATGCACCTTGCTAAAAGAAATGCTGGAAAAAAAATTTGAAGTTTGATCGCATGTTACTGTAAACTAGGATCAGAAGTTGACTAATTCCGGGTAACGGAAAGTAAGGATTTAAAGAGTCGTAGTTTTTATACGACTCTTTTGCTTTTGAAAGACTAACTATTAAAAGTCAATAGTCAAAAGAAAAAAATACGAGAACG
>CAYVTZ010000078.1:0-6508 GCA_964454685.1 uncultured Christensenellaceae bacterium | reverse complement strand
ACATCATACCAGAAAGACTTGCAAGGTCTCAATTTTCATTTAACTTTACATTACGGGAAAAGGGAATTGGAACTCCAAATATGAAAGAAAACGGGCACTGGTGCTTTTGCCCTGAAAATGCTTACGATCCAAAACAAAAAGTTGACGGTGACGGCTATTCGTCCGAACAAGTGGTTGATGAATTTATACAATTCTTGAAGAAATGCGGGGGGGAAATATCCGCGCGATAAAATAGAATTATCATTTCATCGATAATTGAAGTATACTATTTTTATCAATACTTATGTCAAATGCGGGATTATGCAAAAAGGCATTTTCCCGCTCGTGACATAACAGCCAATACTTACCAAGAGGTGTAAACTGTTGCACTATTATGCGCTGAGCGATATCCATGGTTTTCATGATATCATGCTGGACACTCTTACCAACGTGGATTTGTCCAATCCCCAAAGCAAAATAATCTTCTGTGGAGATTATATGGATTATGGGTATGATTCGTGTAAAACACTTTATCACACAATGAATTTGCAGAAAGGCAACCCCGATCAGATTGTTGTCTTAAAGGGAAATCATGAAGAAATGTTTGTGGATTTCCTTTTCAGCAAAGAGGATGACTTATATTGGCTCGGTTTCGATCAAGACCTTAGCACCATAAAGGAGTTTATGTCAGATCAAGAATTCTGCGAATTTCAACAAGGCATTTTTGATATGGAGCGCAACGGACAATTTAAAACGCCTAATGCAATGAATGTTGCGATCAGCCGCGCCATCAAAACGATCCTTAAAAAAGACCACAAGGAGCTCCTTGCATGGCTTCGTGGCTTGCCATATTATTATGAAACAGAGAAGCAAATTTTTGTTCATGCAGGTATTGATGAAGATGCTGATGATTTATGGAAACATGGCACAGCGGAAGCGATGTTTACAAGTAAATATCCGGCTGAAACAGGTTCGTTTTACAAAGATATTATTGCAGGGCATGTTGGTACATGCGGTATTGCCCACGATGATCATTTTCATGATGTTTATTGGGATGGGGAAAGCCACTATTATTTGGATGGCACTACTGTAAAAAGCGGTAAAATTCCGCTGCTGAAATATGATACGGAAACAGGAGAATATACGGAATTTCGCAAAATCAGAAAAACGGATGGTGCGTTTGAATGGGTAGAATATGGAATAAAACACCCTTGAGAGTCATTGAGAGAAAATGCTAACTTGGGTATATAAAGATTATGAATAAGAGTAGAAGGCTTCTTGCCTCTGCTCTTATTTTATCTTTAGTCTGTGTACACTCTAAAGCTTTCTTTGTTTGCCCGAAAATCGGGCGGGTGCATAACCCGCTCAAGGTAACTGCTTTGGACAGTTGCAAATTATGACTGGCTTTCAATAGCCTATCAGATTTTTCCCCTTGGCATCAAGATCGTATGCGGCGCACCTCCAACTTGACGCAGTGAAAAAACGCGGTATTCCTTTTGGGTTCTTTCGGCTGAACAGGCTGTGAATCAAGCCAGCCAACAATGGCTGCAGCGAAAGACACTCAGGAGGGTTTATCAATGAAATACTTTGAAGGATGCAAAACATTAGAAGACATCAAACGCCGCTACTATGAATTGGTGCGCACCTATCACCCCGACAAGCCGGAGAATGGAGAGCAAGAGCAGGAAGTTTTAAAGGCAGTTAATGCCGAATATGAAATCGCGTTTAAGATGTTCAAAGACATCCACCGCACCGCAGAGGGAGAAACCTACACCAAAGATACAGAGGAAACGCCGGAGATATTCCGTGATATCATCATCAAGGTGATTCGCTTGGAAGATGTCGTTGTTGAGGTTTGCGGCTCGTGGGTATGGCTGACAGGGAACACACGGCAATACAAGGACTATTTAAAAGAATCAGGCTTCAAATGGGCGAAAAAGAAAACTGCTTGGTATTGGCACACGGGCGAATACCGAAAATGGAGCAAACAGGAATATTCGATGGATGATATTCGGGCAAAGTATGGAAGCTGCTCTTACGAATCAGAAAAAATCGATCGGTTGCAAGAAAGCCGCTGAGATGCGGCTTTTACTTGTATTTTTAAAATTGCACAATCCGTTGTTTATTTGCATCAATATGTGTTATAATGATGCAGATAATCAATCAATGAGGGAGATGAAAAATGCGCCATTTGGATTATTCGCACATTGGGGATACGCTATTAACAAAAGAAATTGTAAATCTGCTTTCTTCGATCCATGAACAAAAAGGGCAGCAAACTCTTTTTGTTGAAACAAAGCCGGACATCCTCAACAGTTTGCTCAATGTAGCCAAAATTCAAAGCACAGAGTCTTCAAACCGCATTGAGGGCATCTATACAACGGATAAACGCGTCATTGAACTGGTGCAGCAAAACGCCAAACCGCTCAATCGCAACGAAAGCGAGATCGCTGGGTATCGTGATGTTCTTGCAATTGTGCATGAAAACTATGATTATCTTCCGCCGCGCCCCAATATCATTTTACAGTTGCATCGCGATTTATATCAATATGCTTCGTTCTCTGCTGGCGGAACTCTCAAAAGCACAGATAACATCATAGAGGAGCGCGATGCAGAGGGTAAATCCAGAATACGCTTTCAGCCTGTTTCGGCTTTTGAAACGCCAATGATGCTGGAAAATATATGCAACGCCTATATCAATGAAATTGAACATGCGCAAGTTGATCCGCTGCTGTTGATCCCTGTTTACATATTGGATTTTTTGTGCATCCATCCTTTCAGTGATGGCAACGGACGGATCAGCAGGCTACTGACTTTGCTCTTGCTCTATCGCGCGGGATATATTGTCGGCAAATATATCAGCATCGAAATGCTGATTGAAAAAACAAAAGAATCCTATTATGAGATATTGGAAATCAGTTCGCAGGGCTGGCATGAGAGCAAAAACGACTATCGTCCCTTTGTGAAATACTATCTCGGCATCATACTGAATGCATACAGGGAATTTGCTTCACGAGTGGATATTCTATCCACAAAAAAAGTTACCAAGAGCGAGCGCGTAAAAGCGATCATCGAAAGCCATTTGGGCAAAATTTCCAAAAAAGAAATTGCTTTGCGATGCCCCGACATCAGCGAAACCACCATAGAACGCACCTTGGGCGAATTGCTTAAGGCGGGCGAAATCGTAAAGATCGGCGCAGGACGCGGAACCGCTTATGTGATGAGGCGGGAGTGAATTATCTATAGATATACACAGTTTGCATATGGTAATTTTAGTAAATGTGTTCTATAATAAATATATTTCCATATATTATATTAACGATTTTAATGAGCTAAGTGAATCGGAGCAATTTATATGATCAAGTCGAAACACATAAATAGTACAAAGCCTTTTCTACGATGGGCTGGGGGGAAAACTTGGTTAATTAAATACTTAGATAAAATTATTGGCGAAATAAAATTCAAGAATTATCATGAACCGTTTTTGGGTAGTGGGGCTATTTTCTTTGCGCTACACCCCACAAATAAAATATATCTATCAGATCTAAATCGAGAACTCATTGAAACATATGCCACTCTAAGAGATATGCCACAAGATATAATCAATATTTTAGAAAAGCTTGAGAACACAGAAGAATGTTACTATAGAGTTAGAAGTGAAACTGAGTTGGAACCAGCAAAAAAAGCGGCTAGATTTATATATTTAAATCAGACTTCCTATAATGGGATCTACAGGGTGAATTTAAAGGGCATCTATAATGTGCCCTATGGGTATCGAGACAAGCCATTTTTAGAAAAAGAAAGACTAACCATTGCAAGTTACTATCTGCAATCGGCGACTATTGCTTGCGATGATTTTAATATGTGCCAAGCAAATATTTCTGAAAATGATCTTGTGTTTCTGGATCCTCCATATACAGTGTCACACAATAATAATGGATTCATCAAGTACAATCAAAAACTATTCTCTCTAGATGATCAGATACGATTAAGACAATTAGTTGATATAATAAAAGAAAAAAATGCTTATTATATTTTAACCAATGCAGCACATCCTGTAATACTGGAAATATTTGATGCAGGCGATCGTGTCATAGAATTGAGTAGGGCAAGTTTAATAGGTGGACAGAACGCAAAGCGCGGACAAGTTAGCGAATATATTTTTACTAATATTCCGGGGGGAGAAGTATGATTTCCGATGATAAGTTAGTAACAGGAAGCGAACTAATGGGCGTAAAGCGAAAACGCAGGCAGGTTTGTGTTTTCGAAAAATTCGAACCTGAACTGCAGGAAAAACGCGAGCAAGAGGGTTGGAAGGTTGATCGAGCACTCAAAACACTTGTACGCATGAAAAAACCTAAGCCACTAGACGAGCAATTTGAAGATGAAGTATGGGATTTGTTTGCTTCTATGGGTTTTGAATACATGAATAAAGATCGGCACTTAGCGATTCCTTACAGTGCATCAGATCACAAATTGACCAAACAGATTGATGTTTTTGCAGTAGATAAAGAAACGATCATCTTCGTTGAGTGTAAATGTGCATTCATAGGCAAAAAAGGAATTTTTAAAGATGATATTGAATCAATTCGCGGTATCAGAGAGGGATTATTTTGTGAAGCCAAGAAAAAATTTCCCAATCGAAAGGCAAAATACATATTTGCAACTAAAAACTATGAAGTTGGCACAACAGATAAAAACAGAATGAAGGACTGTGATATTCAATATTTTGATGAATACGCGGTCAACTATTTTGCAGAACTAACAAAACATCTTGGAGGTAGTGCAAGGTTCCAATTACTTGGTCACTTATTCGATGCTCAAAAAATAACTGCGATGGATAATGAAATTCCTGCGATTGAAGGAAAGATGGGGGGACAAACCTATTATTCATTCTCTATCGAACCCGAGAAACTTCTAAAAATAGCATATGTTCTCCACCGCAATGAAGCCAATAGCGACCTAATGCCGACATATCAGCGCATCATCAAGAAACCTAGGCTTAAAGAGATCCAAAAATTTATCAATAGTGGTGGCTTTTTCCCTAATTCTCTAATTATCAGCATAAATACTGGCGGACGAAAACTCAGGTTTGATCGGGCAACTCCACAGGTTGATTCTGCTATTTCAAAAATTGGAATACTACACTTACCACAGCTATATCGTTCAGCACACATTATTGATGGACAACATCGTTTATATGGCTATGCGGATTCAAAATATTCTGACAATAATACAGTACCTGTTGTTGCTTTTGTAAATTTAGATCAAAACAAGCAAGTGGAAATGTTTATGGAAATTAATGAAAACCAAAAAGCAGTACCCAAAAATTTACAGAATACGCTAAATGCAGATTTACTGTGGACATCCGATGATTGGAATAAACGGAGAAAAGCTTTAAGGCTTAGTATGGCGCAACGTCTTGGCGAGATACAATCATCGCCACTTTTTGGGCGCATTATTATTGGTGAAAATGAGGCAGATGAAATTTGCTGCATAACAATAGAAACTATTGAAAACGCGTTAAAATCTACTAATTTTTTAAGCCGCTATGGAAACGGAAATGTAATTTCAGAAGACGGGACATTTGATAGAGGAGATAATCTAGCAACGCGAGATGTATTGTTACCCTTTATTATGAATTGTTTTGAGTGTTTTAGAGAAAATCTCCGGGAAGAATGGGAAAATGGGGATGGAAATCATGGTGTTCTTTCAATTAACAACAGTATTCATGCTCTAATTCGTGTTTTCAATGATATTGTAAATCATCTTATTCATGATTCAAAAATTCATCCCAAAAGCGACAGTGTTGAAAACATGGTTAAAGAAGTAGAATACTACTTAGCACCATTGGTTACATTTTTTGGTTCAATATCTGACAACGATAGGAAAGAAATCCGAACACAATATGGTAGCGGAGGAAAGACACGAGTTTGGCGCACATATCAAAGAGTTGTTTCTGAATCAAGGACTGAATTTAACCCTGATGGCTTAGCGCAATGGATTCGTGATAACAGTAAGCAGTTTAACGAAGAATCTTTTGCGATGATTCGCGAATTAGGACATATTATTAAGAGTAGCTTTGCCCAAAAATTGCAAACCAAATATGGTGACAAATGGATTACAGCAGGAATGCCACCAAAAGTGTATCGCCAAGCAAATGACAAGATGGGAAAACAGAATTACGAATATAGTATAACCGGTAACGGGAAAACTGTTTCAATTTGGGATTGTGTATCCTTAACTAATTGCAAAGAGATTGCTATTTATGGACCGAATTGGTCTGAGCTATTCGAAAACGGCTTTACTCGCCCTGAAGAAAGAAAAATAGCAGGGGGGAAAAATAAAAAAATTGAGTGGCTTACTCGTTTGGCCAAAATCGAGAGTAGTAGCAATCCAACCACTAGTATTTCCGAAAATGATTATATTTTTATAAAAGCTTTGTACAAATGGTTATCTTCAAAATAGCGATACTTGGTAGTGCTGAAAAAAATGTGTAAACCTCCATTGTCAGATGAGATAAAATGAT
>CAYVTZ010000077.1:0-6637 GCA_964454685.1 uncultured Christensenellaceae bacterium | reverse complement strand
GCTGTGCGTCTCCTCATACTTTGCCTGCGCCGCCGCTCGCCACTTGTCCGCCGCCACCCTGCTCTGATGCACACTGTCCCGCCCGTGGCGGTGATGCTGCGCACACAGCAAAATCTTAAATCCCTCACGCTCGGAAATCCTGCGGTTCGCCCCGCCAAAGATGTGATGTTCTTCCAGATTGTCCGCACTCCCGCATTCCTTGCACCAGCATTCTTCCTCATAATCCTGCAAAATGCTTGCCTTTTTTCTACTCATCGCTCCGCCCGCCTTTCGTCATTCACACACGGTTTTTTTCTCCGTACATCTCAACAGCCGCGTCACTCCAAACCTCCGGCTTTCACCCCTTTTCCCCACAGAATCCTAGTCTCTCCCCGCTGTCATCAGATACAATTCGTTTTTCAAGGTCTATGACCGCAGAAAAACATCTTCTTGCAGGGGGATTCTCAAAGGGGCGAACGCAGTTCCCTCTTTGAAATTGCCGTGAGGCAATGCCTGCGGGAGCCCTTTCACTCCTCTAAATGTTTTTCTTATTTTTCTCCGTACATTTCCACCGCCATGTTGCTAATCACCTTGCGCAATCCCTCACAGCGCGCCCCCGCCAAAATCGCGTCCGTCACCGCGTTCCCCAGTTCGCCTTTCAGCTTCATAATCTCTGCGTCCTTTTGCTCCAGCATCCGCGCAATCTCGACTTCGTCCGTTTTCTCCACGCACAGCGGGTCGCACTCCGCCACCACGCGGTTCCTGCGGTCAATCGTCATCTCCTCCATCATCTTCCTCCATTATTTCATCCGCAATGCGCCACTTCCCGTCCGCGCCTTGCACAAATCCTGCCATCTCATCGCCCATCTTTTCCTCCACATCTTGCGCCGCGCAAAGCATTCCTCCGCCATCGGGCGATACATCTGCGCCCGCCCCACCTTCAACGCACGCATTCCCGTCCTCCACACATCACAGGCATTAAGGCTACTTCCCGCCGCTCCCGCGGATTCTGCAATTCGTGTATCATGATGGATAAGCCCACCACTACGTCCACCGCGTCCATGTTCCCGTCCGCAATCTTCCTGCGCTGCTCCTCGCGCAGCTGAATCAGCAATTCCATTTGGCTCATACTCTTGCTCCCTTCATATGACGCTCCGCTGCGTCGCTCGCTTCATCTTTACTTCCACCGGCATCGGTCGGTCAGCAATGTCGTTTCGCTGCCTGAAATCTTCCGTCTCCCGCCATTTCTCATATTGTTCCATATCGATGTACCACCGCCCGCCAATCTTGTATGCCGGCAGCGGATGAAACTGCGCAGATCGGTGAATCATCTCTAGCGATGTACTTCTTGATATGCCACACTCTTTCACAAACTGTGATAAAGACATCTGTTTCTTCATCTTTTCTTCACCTTCCCTCACATCGCAGCCTTGCTCTGCGCTTCCCATTCCTCTAAAATGCGGTCACATTCCGCCACCACCGCTTCCTTCTTCGGTCCCGTCCGCTTCCCCGTCAGGTAGTCGCTCAAAAGGTTGTATTGCAGCGTCTCAAATCCGCACTTCCACAAAAGCGGCAAAAAGTCCGCTTGCGAGTGCCCCACCTTCAAAAGCCGAATCTTTCGTTCTGTGTGTTCCATTGTTTCACTTCCTTTCTTCCCATCTTGCCCAGTTCAATTCTCGCATCGGTCGCCTTTTCTAACGTATACAACCCGTTTTCGCATTTTCAAATACCGCCGAATCATTCACACCGGTGCACTCTCCCCCATCTGCATAATCTTTTTTAGTAACATATGCCGTCGTTTTTTTCTCAAGCGTTCAAGCATCCTTCTCACCCCCTCTCCGCGCCCACCGCGCAAATCTTTTCACTCTTGCACTGCCACGCAAAAAATGATATTCTGTGTGTATAAGGTTGGGGTTCCAACCTTTTGTTAGTTTTAGTATATTCCGTAAATACACGGATGTCAATTATTATTTCTTACATTTACGGAACTTTTATTTTGGGAGGGGGTGTTTGTCTTGGAGGGTTGGCTCGCCGTAATCGGCATTGGTGCCGCAGGCCTAACCGCGATTCTTTCAATGTTGATTCCTTTAAGGGTCTCGGCACAAAAGTCACTTTTCAAGCAAAAGGTTATGACCTATTCAGATTTTACGGACTTTGTTTATAAATACGGAATCAATGTCGAAGCTGTACCCTTTACTGACGATCAGTACGGTCAAATCTCAACGTTGGCCACGCGGTGCGCTTTGCTTCTGGATGGAAAGGCAGGTAATGAAATGATGCGGTTAAGCGCGATTATTTGCGCCGCATCTAAGGCTTTGCCCCAACATAAAGTGGAAAGTGCCACAGATGATTTTTTCAAACGCCACTGCGAAGTTGAACATATTGTTTCCAATGTAAATTCCGCCGCGGCCGATATCCTGCACATTTTGCGGAACGATTTATCCAATCATGCTAAATTTTTCAAAAAAAGCGCAAAAAAACTCCACTCGCAAAGGCGCGAGCGGAGAGCGAAAGGCTAGGGTTGATGCGTATGATGTTAATCTCTGATTTCTTCCCAAACGGTTTCAATATCAATGCCAAAAAAATCAAGTCCACCATTCAGCATGGTGATTATGCTTTTGCGCAGTCGTTTTCTTCTTTTTTTCTTTGGCAAATACCATTGTTTCCACTCAGGTTCAAGAAATCTGCGTTGCCACATGGCCGGTACCATTGCAGTCCAAGTAATGCGGGTAGTGCGTACAATCCGCTCTGCCTCTTCCGGTGTTGCATTGTGCTCCATTGCCCAAATTCGCAATCGGTCGCACACAGCCAATAATAGCTTAAAATAAATGTCCACAGGGTTTCTCCTCCTTTCGAAGGGGTTGGATGAGTAAAGTATATTCCGTATATTCACGGATGTCAATAGGGGGGTTTTATGGATACACAAAAAGTAATACTCAGAATTTCTGAGCTGTGCGCTTCAAAAGGCGTTACTGTAAATGCAATGCTCAAGGAATGCGGCCTAAGCAAGAGTGTTGTCGACAATCTAAAAAAAGGATCAATTTCTTCAGTCGATAAGTTTTTGATGATGGCCGACTACTTCGATGTCTCCGTAGACTATCTCCTCGGCAGACAGCAAAAAGCAGTTCCTGTCGCTCCTTCCGCGCTCTCGCCGCCGGAGGAAAAGCTGCTCTCGCTCTTTCGCTCCTTGAACGATAATGGGCAAACGCTTGCCCTCCAGTCCGTTCAAGCCTTCGTCCGCTCCGGCGATTTCACCCGGCAGGACATAAAAAGTCACGCATAAAATCGGCAACATCGTTTATGTCGATTTTCGCAAAAACAATACAAAATAAGGGTGGTATCTTTTATGAAACTTTCCAGCGAAGAATTTCGTGATCTTGTTGCAGCTCTCAAAGAGCAGCCCCTTGACGACCGTCCCGAATTAATTGACAATCTGCCTATTGATGATGATCAAAAAAAGCGACTTCTTAAAACAGTTGTGTTTTCCGATGAGGACTACAAGTTTTTTAAAAAACTAACTATGCTTCAAATCGCCTCCTCAATTATTGGCTATATCTTTGATTTTGCCACTTTTTTTCTTCTCTCGACTGTTGGCTGGCCTCTCCCCGTGTGTATTTCGCTCGGCATCGCCTATGTTGTCTGCTCTGCAATTCCTTTTTTGCGTGTATTTACCGCATATTTTTTCATCTTTACCATCATAGCATTCATTACGGCCATCGTGCGTCTTGGCTTTTTTAATTGGTTCACCGCAGTATTTCTCGTTTGTTTTACACTGTTCTTTATTTTAATGTATCTGCAAAAGAAAGCGATGGCAACAAACTGGGATGACGATCAGCCCTGCGCATCACCGGGTACCAAATCCATCAGACTAAAGCAATCAGAATTCGATCGTTTAAACCATTATAGCGGCGGACATATCTTGCTTGTGGTACGACTAATTGTAGGATTGTTCTTTTCTATCGGATCAATTAATGCAGCTCAGTTTGTGTTGGGTTCACAGGTCAATCAAGATGTGATCACATTGTCTATACTACTAACTATATTACTCGGCATCTGCATTCTGTTATTTTTTATCAAGTCAAAAGCATTTATATGGCTGTATCTTTGCTTCACGATCTCCAATGTTATTTCGTGCATTGTGTATAATAATTTTGGTAGCGCAGTCTCCTATTGTCTGTGGGAGGGCGCATTCTTAATCTATTTGTTTACCTCTCTGCGCAGTGCTGTTGTGTTCAAACTAAAGCCGGTCCATATCATCCCATACGCCAGTCAGACACTTCCCGACTGGCAAATCGGAAAAATCGTAGACGATCTACTTTCTGCGCCTGCCGCCGAAGCGATAGCTCGCATCAATGCAATGAGCTTTCCTGATACAGATCGCGAAGAAATTCGCGCGAAATATCTTGTGCGTTCCGGAATCGATCCCAATGCAAGGCCACCGCAGATACAAACCTCTGCCTCCATCAAGCGCAAGCCATACCCTACGCTCATCGGTATTGGCATCCTTGCCGCAACCGTTGTTGTTTTGTTTATAGCAGCGATGAATCAGTCTGCACCTTCAAATGCGACTTATGTTCCTGCTGCTTCATACAAGCCTTCTGAAACTTTAGTCCCATTTTCCGAATACAACGCTAACGAATTCGGCTCCTCCGCAGCAACCGATCAGCAGACCACAAACAGGAATTCCACCACACAGGAAAGTAGTGCGCCTCTTAAATACGATGGCACCAACGTCTCACTTCGTGACTTGTCCATCCGGTGTACAATTCCGGAAAACTACGCCGTTTTTACGCGGAACATGTCCAAACACGATCCCGTCCTTCAAGAGGCCGGCGTTGATTATGATGCAATGATGGAGTATATGGATGCGGGCAAGCGGCAGCTTGATGCAGTGGATCTTGCATTCCCCGATGTCGATATCCTAATATCCTCATCACGCGATGAATACAGCGAGGAAGTTTGGGACGGCTCCACGCTCACCGAGGCAGATGTCACTCAGCAGGCGCAAGCCGTTTATGATGCATATATCGATGTCGCAAAGGAGCTCTTTGGTGCTTCGGCTGATCTTGAAGTGTATTGCAAAACATTCAACAATCGTAATTATGTCTGCTATGACTTCTTTGTTGGAGATAAATTATTTCAAAGAGAATTTATGACATGGCACAAAGGCAATCAAATATTCTTTAATATAATCAACTTTGAGCAAAATCGATTGACAGACGCTCAACTGGACTCATTAGCACTTGTCATGGCGTCCACCGTATATCTATAACCAAAGGAGCACCCCCATGCCCAAATACAAAAAACGCGCCGATGGACGCTATCAGCAGAATATCAAAATCGGCTATCAGGACAACGGCAAGCCAAAGTACAAAAGCGTTTTCGCGCGTACTATCCCGGAGTTAGAGCGCAAAGTTCGCGAATATAAGGTTCTGCTGGATCACGGCGTGTCACTGACTGATGAGCGCACCACGCTCTATGAGTGGGCGGATCGCTGGTTTATCGGGTACAAATCCAATGTGTCTGCCTCCACAAAGTCTATGTATCAAAATGCCATCAAGCATATAAAAAACGCACCGTTTGCACAGCTGTCGTTGCGAAAAATTCAGCCCGCAGATATTCAGTTGTGGCTCTCCCGGCTCCGGCAATCCGGGCGCGGCCGCACGGTGGATATCATACGCATGACGCTGAAACAAATGTTCACGATAGCCGTTGCCACGGATATCGTCGCGCGCAATCCGTTGGACGGCGTCAAGATAGCAAAGGTGAAGGCGTCCCCCAAACGCACCCTGACGGACATCGAGCGCCACGCAATCGAAACCGCCGATCTATCTGCAATGCAAAGAGCCTTTTTGTATCTCGGCTTGTATGCCGGATTGCGCAAAAGCGAAATCCTCGCGCTCACCGTGCACGATATCGACCTTGAAAAGCGCACCATCCGCATCAACAAAGCGAATGTTGATGGCACGTTAAGCAATTCCACCAAAACCACGGCAGGTATGCGCACCATCCCCATCCCCGCCAAACTGCACACCGCATTGTCGGACTATCGCACCACCGGAATCAACCTGTTTCCAATGCAAAACGGTCAGCTCATGACAAAATCATCTTTCCGAAAATTCTATGAGGGCATCATGAAACAGCTTCACGCCGTCTCAGAGGCCGTCAGCTTCACGCCGCACATCCTGCGGCACACATACGCAACAAATCTGTATCACGCAGGCATCGACATCAAAACCGCGCAAAAATTATTGGGTCACAGCAGCATCGTCGTCACACTGGATATTTATACCCACGCGAATCTCGATCATGATGATATACTTGCGAAATTAGACGGAAATATAGAGCAACGCGCAAATGCAAAATAGTCAAAATTTAGTCAGCTTCCCCTAATGAGTCAAAACGCAACAAAAAAGGCCTTGTAGAAACCGCTCTACAAAGCCTTTTTCTTTGGTGATCCACCGGAGATTCGAACTCCGGACACCTTGATTAAAAGTCAAGTGCTCTACCGACTGAGCTAGTGGATCGTCTGATTCTCAAACGAGAATTATTATATCACAGCGGAGATGTTTTGTAAAGTATTTTATCTCCGTCGGTTTCGTTTTGGCTGGGGTAGCAGGATTTGAACCTACGAATGCGGGAGTCAAAGTCCCGTGCC
>CAYVTZ010000076.1:0-7019 GCA_964454685.1 uncultured Christensenellaceae bacterium | reverse complement strand
TTTGCTCCTTTCTGGGAGGTAAATGTTTTGTGGCAGAAACATCATACCAGAAAGAATTGCAAGGTCTCAATTTTCATTTAACTTTACATTACGGATGATTGAATAAGGAGAACAAAAATGATGAATGCAAAAGAACGATTTTATGCGGCGATGGAATATCAATGTCCGGACAGGCCGCCCATGATTCCGCTGGAAGCACAAAAGCCTGTGTGGGAAACACTATATGATTACTTTGGCATAACCTCCTACAAAGATGATCCGGAATATTTAAAGCCGGGGGTGAAATACTTCGGGTTATGCACCAAAGCGCATGAGGAGTTTCAGACCATTGTTGGAGAGGACTTTCGGCACATTGAGCCAAAATACGTGGGGCCGGAGCTTCCGGTGTTTGAGGACGGGAGTTGGGAAGGACTGTGGGGTGAACGGTATCGCTATGCTTCACTGGGATGGGGCGCGTTTGTAGAGGACATTTTCCGTCCTTATCAGGATGTGAAGGATGTTGAAGAACTGCGTGCATTTCGAGTCCCGTCCGCAGATTGGTATGATTACTCTAATATCGCGGAGCTTTGCGACCAATACGAAGGCTTTGCGCTTTTCACCGGAGATCCGGGACATGGAGATTTTATCAATGGAAATGCGTTTAACCGTGGTGTGGAACAGGTGTTGATGGACATTGCGCTGGAGGATCCGGTGTATCTTGAAATGACAGAACAACGCAGCGCGTTCTTTTATGAAAAAATCAAGCGGACACTGGAAGCGGGTAAGGGCAAGATTGATATGGTATATTTTGGCGATGATTTGGGTACGCAAATTGCCCCGATCATAAGCCCTAAGCAGTATGATAAATTGATTGCGCCGCACTATAAAAAGCTGTTTGATATGGTGCACTCCTTTGGTGCAAGAGCCATCATGCACAGTTGTGGCAGCATTCGCCCGTTCATCCCAAGGCAAATAGAGCTGGGTCTGGACATACAAGACACCATTCAAACGGATGCAGCCGACATGGATATTGTAAGTATCCATCAAGAATTCTACAAGAAAATTGCTTTTGCGGGCACGCTGTCTATTCAGTCGGTGCTGAGAACAGGTACGCCGGAGGACGTCACGCGTGAGGTGGAAATGCGTAAGTCATTGTTTCGTGACGGCGGGCTGATGCTTGGACCCGCAAACATCATGCAAACGGATATGCCCATCGAAAACTTTGTTGCGATGTGTAAGGCGATCGGGACAATGTGAGCGAAGGGTGCAAATAAAAATTTTTTGAATGCGAGGAAGAATGTGTGACAACAATCAGGATGTATGATGTGATTTTAGCGAAACGCAATCACAAACAGCTCACAAAGCAGCAAATTGAATATCTGGTTACGGGAATAACTCGAAACGAGATACCGGACTATCAAATTTCAGCATTGTTAATGGCAATTTACTTCAATGGTATGGAGGATGCGGAAATCGCGTTTCTAACAAAATGTATGGCTGAATCGGGTGAATGTATCGATCTATCCCCCATTAAAGGCATCAAAGTGGATAAACATTCCACGGGAGGCGTAGGCGACAAGACGACTTTGATCTGTGCGCCTATTGTTGCGGCTTGTGGTGTGCCAGTTGCGAAAATGTCGGGGCGCGGACTGGGGCACACCGGAGGTACGGTGGATAAGCTTGCGGCTATCCCCGGATATCGCACGGCATTAAGCCAGAACGAATTTTTTCGTATTGTGAACGACGTTGGGCTTTCGGTAATCGGGCAAACAGGAAACATTGCCCCGGCAGACAAAATATTATATGCGCTGCGTGATGTGACGGCGACGGTGGACAGCATTCCACTGATTGCGTCTTCCATCATGAGCAAAAAACTGGCAAGTGGGGCAGATGCGATTTTGTTGGATGTGAAGGTTGGAAGCGGAGCTTTGATTAAGGACTTGGAACAATCGCTTGCACTTGCGCAAAAGATGGTTGCAATCGGTGTGAGGAACGGGCGTAAGCTGTCTGCGTTGATTTCGGACATGGATATTCCATTGGGCACAGCAATCGGCAATTCGCTGGAGGTGCGCGAGGCCGTGGAAACGCTACAAAACAACGGGCCGAAGGATTTGACACAGCTTTGCTTGACGTTGGCGGCGGATATGTTATTTTTGGCGAATGCGGGAAGTTTGGAACAATGTTACCAGATGGCGAAAAAAGCGCTCGGCTCAGGTGAGGCGTTTGAGGTGTTCCGAGCCTCTGTACAGGCGCACGGAGGTGATGTGCGTGTGCTGGATGACCCCGAATGCTTTGAAAAAGCAAGCATCCAATACGCTGTAAAGGCTCGAACAGGCGGCGTGATCGTGCGCATGAATACCGAAGCAATCGGCACGACTTCGGTGATACTGGGTGCGGGCAGAGCGACCAAGGAGGACGAAATTGACTATGCAGCGGGAATTGAGCTGTTAAAGAAAACCGGAGATCGGGTGGAAGCGGGCGAAACCATTGCCGTTTTACACACAGCGAAAGAATCTGTGCTGTGTGAAGTGGAACGGCAATATTTACAAGCATGCCAGATAGCGCAGCAGTCTGTGCCACTTGGTAAAACGGTTTTAGCGCGTGTGACCAGCGACGGTTTGGAATTGTTTTAGCGCGGAAAAGGTCTGCACGAAGAATGCTGAACTGCGAAGGGGATGTGAAATGGACGTTTTGGGAATCATTCGACGCAAAGCAGATGGTGAATGTAGGTAGTCCCTATATCAGCGATTGTGATAGAATAATGGATGGAACTTTGATGTTGCAGAGGAGTTCCCGCACCGGAAGTGAGCCGGTTTTGCAAGACAAGCTCATTCATGGGTTTAAAACATGTGATAGAAGCAACGATGTTGAATGAAGGAAATGAGAAGAATTTGTGAAAAGAGTATTTTTGATTATTTTGGACAGCTTTGGGATGGGTGCGCTGCCTGATGCGGTCAACTATCACGACGAGGGGTGCAACACACTGCGGTCAGTGTCGCGCAGCGCAAAATTTTGTGTTCCGACCTTGGCTCGTTTGGGACTGTTTCATATCGACGGCATACCAACTGAATTGAAGTATCACGCCCCGCCTAAGCCGCTTGGTTCATTCGCGCGGCTGGCGGAGCGATCTCAGGGTAAGGACACCACAATCGGGCATTGGGAAATTGCCGGGCTGGTGACGCAGCGCGCGTTGCCCACCTATCCCAACGGATTTCCGGAAACGATTTTGGATGAGTTTGCGCGGCAAACAGGCAGAAAAGTTCTATGCAACCAGCCGTATTCCGGCACGCAGGTTTTGTTGGACTATGCACCGCTGCAAAAGGAAGCCGGCGGCTGGATCGTATATACCTCGGCAGACAGCGTGTTTCAAATTGCAGCGCATGAGGCGTGGATTGGATTGCCGGAATTATATCATGCTTGCGAAATTGCGCGCGGTCTTTTGTGTGGGGAGCATCGAGTTGGGCGTGTGATTGCGCGGCCTTTCACCGGTGAGTATCCAAACTACACACGCACCAAAAACAGGCATGATTACTCGTTGCAGCCGCCCGAATCGACCATGCTGGACACGTTGCAGTCGCATGGGTTTAGTACCATCGGGATCGGTAAAATTGCCGATATCTTTGCCGGGCGAGGCATCAGCGATGCAATCAGAAGCATGGACAACCATGATGGGATGATGCAAACGATGCATTGTCTTGATCTTGATTTTGAGGGACTTTGCTTTGTGAACTTGGTGGATTTTGATATGAATTATGGTCATCGAAACGATGTAGACGGATATGCGCATGCGTTGAACCAGTTTGATGTGGATCTATGCCAGTTGATCAAAAACATGGCGGAGAATGATATCCTAATAATCAGTGCGGATCACGGATGTGACCCCGGAAAAACCGGGAGCACAGATCACACGCGGGAGTATGCGCCACTGTTGATTTACGGCGATTCGGTCCGAGGCGGGATCAACCTAGGAACGCAAGATAGTTTTACTGAAATTGCCAAGCTCATTTTAACGATATTTGGAATCGGAGCAGACGAGAGCTGCTTATGGACACGGGTTTGCAAATGATGTGGCGGGAACATGAGCGTAACCGAGAAGATAAGATTTACGAATGAGTCGCAAGGCGCTGAGAATTTTTTAAGCAATTAAACTTGCAATTTGCAAGCTGAAAAATAATCAAAAAAACATCTTTTCAACTTAAAAACCTTGTGGTATAATAGTAAAGCAAACAAAGCGGAGACATAGCTCAGTTGGTCAGAGTACCTGCTTCACACGCAGGGGGTCGCTGGTTCGAGCCCAGTTGTCTCCACCATATCGGTCATATCCGAACCTTTTCTTTTTGGATGAAGGGCTCGGAATGACAACAGTTTAAAGGACAGGTGGTGAGCCTGTTCTTTTTATGTGTCGCTGAGAATATCAGCGGCATAGCCTATGTTTGCCATTGGTCGCGGAGTTGGGTACGGCAATGCTGCCATGATATAATAAAAAATGCGAATCAGCATTCGGCATGAAACACAAAAGCAGAGGAATGGGAATGTGACGAGCGAAACTGCTTTTGTAGGAACGATCGTTTGCAACATGGTGAGAGAGCCGCCGAAAAAATGTTATTTGTGCATGGTTGGTGTTCACGAATATTACCATGCACGGCTTGGCTTCCAAGTGAACCCACTGTGCAAATCGTATGACTCGACGTTTGATTTCGCTTAAAATGCAAGGGTGCATTTTAACTGCGTGCGATTCAAGCTTTTGCAAAACGACTGGTTAGAAGCGGGATCGCAAAAAATGATGCGTAAAAGTTTGTGTGTTCCGCTTGAATCAGGTGCGCTAGATTTCACACAGTTAGGTTGTTTACATCAAGGAGCGGTTAGGATATACTGTGAGCAGAATACTTATGGAGTAGTGAGGGAAATATGATGAAAAAGACAGCGCTGGCAATGATTTTAACTGCAACGATATGTTTGAGCGCATGCGGCCCCCTGCCGGACGTGATGCAGACTGCGGGGAGTGCGAGTCTTTCCGCAACGACACAGGAGACAAAGGGCGCAGCGCCGACGCAGCTGCCGGCACCGGGGGAGTCAGGTCCCTCTGTGCCATTGACTTCGGACGGGCTGCCCAAGGAAGCGAGCGAATATACCAAAGCCAGCAACGAGCAAGTGTATGCGCTGCTGGACTTTGAGGATGAGCAGGAGCGAAAATTTGCGGAAAAAGGACTGCTGGAGGCACCGGAATCGCTGGAATTGCGCGACAAGGCGGGCGACGTGATTTGGAGTCAGGACGCATACGCTTTTTTGGAAGAGGACGCGCCGGACACGGCAAACCCAAGCCTATGGCGTAATGCGCAGCTGAATCATTTATATGGACTGTTTGAAGTGATGGACGGCATTTATCAAGTGCGCGGATATGACATGACCAACATTACATTCATTCGCGGGCAGGAGGGCTGGATTGTATTTGATCCGCTGATGAGTGTGGAATGCGCGCAGGCGGCGTTGGAACTGGTGAACCAGAAGCTGGGCGTGCGACCCGTGACGGGGGTGGTGCTGAGCCATCCGCACGTCGATCATTATGGCGGCATCAAGGGGATCATCCGGGAAGCGGACGACATTCCCATTCTGGCACCGCAGGGGTTTCATGAGCATGCGGTCAGTGAGAACGTATATGCAGGGAACGCGATGGGCAGACGCGCGGGATATCAGTACGGCACATTTTTGCAGCCGGGGGAACAGGGTTCTTTGGCAATCGGTATCGGCATGGGGCAATCGACGGGAACGGTATCATATATCAAACCAAATGTGACTATCAAAAAGACAGGCGAAAAGAAAATCATTGACGGGGTGACCATGGAATTTCAACTGACACCGGGCACGGAAGCGCCTGCGGAGATGAACACGTGGTTTCCGGAATTAAAGGCGCTGTGGATGGCGGAGAACTGCACGGGAACGCTGCACAACCTGTACACATTGCGCGGCGCTCAGGTGCGGGACGGCGCGGCGTGGGCGGCGTATCTGATGGAGGCGCAGGCAAGATACGGCGGCGAAGCCGAGGTGGTATTCCAATCGCACAACTGGCCGCACTGGGGCAACCAAGTGATCCGCGCTTATTTGCAGAACACGGCGGCGATGTACAAGTTTATCAACGATCAGACGCTGATGTATCTGAACCAAGGATATACCTCGGATGAGATTTCAAACATGATTCAGCTGCCACGGGATTTGGAGCAATACTGGTATACCCGGCAATATTACGGCACGGTAGCGCACAACGCCAAAGCGGTCTATCAGAAATATATGGGCTGGTATGACGCGAATCCGGTACATCTGAATCCATTGGAGCCGACCGAGCGCGCACGCAAATTTGTGGAGTATCTGGGGGATGTGGACAAGGTGGTGCAGCTTGCACAGATTGATTACAACAACGGGGAATATCAATGGGTTGCGGAAATTACCAACCTGCTGGTGTTTGCGGATCCATACAACACACAGGCGCGGTATTTGTGTGCAGACGCGTTAGAGCAGCTTGCCTATCAGGCGGAATCCGGCACATGGCGCAATGCGTACCTATCCGCAGCAAAGGAGCTGAGGGAGGGGACGACCACAGATGAAGCGTTTAAGGCGTCCAGCAGCTCCGATCTGACGCGTGCCATGACACCGGAGATGATGTTTGACCAGTTGGGTATTTTGATCGACTCGAATGCGGCGCAGGATTTGAATTTGCGCATCAACATTGACTTTACGGATGGCGACGCGTATCTGCTGACAGTGAAGTCGGGCATATTGCTCTATCAGAAAGGGGTTGCGGCAGAAAAAGCGGATGCGACCCTTACCATGCCGCAAGAGGCGATGTTTGCAATACTGAGCCGCAACGAAGAGGCGCAGAAGCAGAACATCAAGATCAAAGGCGATCAAGACGTGATTCAAAAGTTGACGGAGCACATGGTGGAATATGAGTTCTTTTTCAACATTGTGGAGCCGTAATGGAAGTGAGATGAAAAAGGGGCTGCCTTCAACTGAACAGCCTCCCGAAAAACGGACATTGAATAAAA
>CAYVTZ010000075.1:0-7069 GCA_964454685.1 uncultured Christensenellaceae bacterium | reverse complement strand
GATAATTTGATATTATCAACCATTTGTTGCGAGCGTTTAATTAAGGCTCGAACCTGTTCCTTGGATGCTTTTTAGCGAGGATGCTACGTTGTTTGTTTGCGGATATATGCGTATAAATTTGCGTGGTGGTTATTGAACTGTGACCAAGCAGGCTTTGAATATACCGAATGTCTACGTCTTCCTCTAATAGTAATGTGGCAAAACTGTGCCGTAGCATGTGGGGTGTAATATGCTCTTTGATTCTCGCTTGCGCCGCGAGGTTGCTGATCATAATACGAACAGATTGTTCTGAAAGGCGATTACCCAGCCTATTGATAAAGAACCAGCCGGATCGGGTGATTTTTGATAGAAAGGCCGTGTGATAACATTTGAGCGCGCCAAGGACATCCTTGTTGGTTATGTAGGCAAAGCGCTCTTTTTTCCCTTTGCCATCCACCCTTATCCTACCTTCCCTTAAATCAATGCTTCCGATTGATATTGAGCATAGCTCGGAAATCCGCAAGCCAGTGGCAAATAAAAGTTCTAAAATCGCAATGTTTCGTAGCCAGGATCTTTGCTTAACCTGCGTATTGCTGCTGTTTTTGTTTGCGTAAGCCGCTTTCAGTAGCTTTTTAATGGTGCTGAGAGGCAGGGCCTTTGGAAGAACAATGGGGTCGTGAAATGAAATATGAATTCTTCTGAGAGGGTTTTCGGGAATGAGCGTTTCAAACTCCAAGTAATTGAATAGCGCCTTTAAACTGGCAATTTTGCGTTTTACGGTCTTTGGCCCGAAACGCTGATGAAGTGATGCAATATAATCGGACAAACAATTTTTCAGCATCGGCGACTGATATGCTTGCGAGAAAAGAACAAACTGCTTTAGGTCTATGCGATAGGCAGAGACTGTTTTGGCGTCAAGTTTTTTCTGACTAGAGCATACGCCCAAGTATTCGCTGATATGAGTTTCAAGAATCGTCATTGTTTTCTTTCTCCTTTTTTTATTGTAAAGGTCTATTATGATGGATACAAAAGAATATGTCGAGCCAAATTTTACAAGCAAAGGTGATGGCTTCTTGACATGGTTGATGTCGGATCTCTTTCTATAGTTTCGAAAAACAGCGCGATTGATAGAGGATGGAACTATGAGGCGTGACTTATCAATATAACATGAGAAAAAACGAAAGAAAAATCCTCTAAAAACTTTAGGAAAAACATTACGAAGAAGTTTAGGAAGCACCGTTTGCAATCAGGTATTGGACATGATACCATGTATATACAGCTAAATTTCCTTTTTATCTCGTTTGTGCAGGGGAGAAAACTCTCCTGCAGCCAAACGAGAAACAGAAGTTAGGCTGTTTCGGCGCACCCGCAGTGCGTAAGTTGGATCAGTTGTTGCGTTTCATCAAATAGATGTACGACCTCAGCAAGTCAAGGATTAAGAAACCTTGACTTTTTTGTTTTTTTGCAGCTTTTCCTCAAAAAACTGCACCTAATACAGGGACTAAACCCCTCGCCGATCAGCGGGGGAGAGCTATTGAAAGCTCGGCGCGAAACGGCGCAATTAAAAATTTTTAAAAAGGAGATTTGTGATGAAGAAAGCAAGGCTAATCACGATGTTGGTCATATTGATTGTTCTGATCGCAGGAATTCAATCTGTTGCGGGAGCAACTCCGGGGAAGCTCGAATCGACGAGTGGAAATTATGCTACACTTTTGCATACCTACCCAACAAAGTACAATTACATCGCAGGAGCAAACTTGACGCAGTATTCGGCGAAAGAAAATGGTTATGAAGGCGAAACCCTGCGTGTCTATCCGGTGAACGTACCGGATAACGCGGGGGTAGGTGATCCGCCACAGAGCAGAACATTCTCCATGCCTCAAACGAGCTGGCCGGCTGCGTACAAAAACAGCATTAATTATACTGCAACCAAGACACTGCCGCTGTTTTTGGACGGCAAGTACAGTGCGCCGGGAAGGGTTGTCAATGTCAATGCTACATTCGGAGAATTTACTGAGGCATTTGCGGAGGCTTTAAAAGCGGGAAACGCCGGCAATTTGAACGGCAATGAAAATGTGTATGCGCACAACGTTGCGGTGCAGCGGTTATCCGGTCTTTGGGCTGGCACAAGTAATTGCGATGGTATCGCGACCAATGCCAATTATAATATAGCATGTTCAGGGAACAAGCATACCCAACCAAAATACTGCCGTGACGAAGTTGCGAAACAGGTTTGGGCCTTGGAGCAAAAGGTGAAGTACAAGCTGATTGAATTGATCGACTCAAGACCAAAGAGTGCACTGGCGATGAATATTTCCACGTCAGCCTCAAAAGACAACGCGTCTGCGTGGGTGCGTGATGCTATCATTGCAACACCGATGGGTGCAGACTATAACCAGTACCAAGATAAAACCGGATACTCTATTAATACCGGAGGTACAAGCGGCACCTACGTCACGGGGCAGACCGGATCGATGAGCTGGGATGGAACAAGAAAGTCTGCGAACTTCACGATCGTAGTACCCAAAAACGCTACAAATCGCGGGAAGACCATCACGATCGGTTCTCGCGGCGGATTCTATAAGAATTATCAGGTACCGGATATCTTCTGGGCAAATATGACGGACATCAACGGAAGAACAGGGCATCAAAGTTTTGTTGCGCGTTCGGCGCTTAATATCAGTAGTTTGCCTGTAAGCAACGATCTTCCTGCGGATACCAGAACTCTTACGCTGCCCATGATTTACTATGTAAGCGCGTCGGCAGGCGGGGGTGGGAGTATTACCGCACCGGGGCAGACCTGGTATGATGCTGGCGCGTCGCCCACGTATTATTTCACGCCTTCTGCAGGATATCGCGTATCCAATGTTATCGTTGACGGCGTGAGCAGGGGTGCGATTCCATCCTTCACGTTCGCAGGGATCAATGCGGATCACAGTATCTCGGTATCCTTCGCGCAAAACATCTATTCCATTACGGGCAGTGCAGGACCGGGCGGCAGCATCAATCGGCCCGGTGTCACACAGATTACACATGGCGGAAGTGTAGACTACACCTTCACGCCAAGCACGGGATATAAAATTTCCAATGTTGTGGTTGACGGGGTCAGCATCGGGGCAGTTAGCAGCTATACGTTTTCAAATGTTACGGCCAATCATACGATTTCCGTGTCGTTCATACCAATTACATACGGTATTGTGTCCTCGGCAGGACCGGGCGGCAGTATTTCTCCGCTTGGAACGACACAGGTGCAGCACGGTAAAAACCAAAGCTACACCATAACACCTAGCCCCGGTTATATGATAAACAAGCTGGTCGTGGATAAAATTGAAGTGCCGGCAACGGGGACATATACATTCACAAATGTAACAGCTCCGCATACCATATCAGTGACATTCATCCAGTGCCACACGATAACAGCAACAGCAACCGGCGGCGGCAGCATCAGCCCGGCCGGGAAAGTGACAGTGAAGCATGCAGGAAGCCAAGCGTTTGACATAAAACCCAAAGCAGGCTGGGCAGTGGATTATCTGGAGATCAACGGCGTCAAAAGCATACCGATGGAACGTTATGACTTTAACAATGTAGTGACTGATCATACCATCCATGCTGCGTTCAAGCCGATTGATGCTTCCAAGCCGGATTTGATCGTATCGTCAATCAAGTTTGACAAGCCTATTTATTTAGACGGCGAGGCGATGGAGATTGAAGCAACCATCAAAAATCAAGGTGGCTTGGCTACGAATGTCGCACCCGGCAGCGAGACAGGCGGACCATCTGCATTCAACGCGCGAATTACATATAAGGAAGTAGCGCCGCTAGAAGACGGTGTTATGACTCCTAGTATGATTTGTACTCCTGATGGAAAGGACACGGAAGAGAAGACACTCGATGTTGTGCTTCCGCCCGGAGGAACGACAACGGTGACGTATCATGCAATCGTAGATTTCTCGCGTATCGGTTCCGCTGCAACGAAACATGCCAGTTGGGTCAATGCCCCCGTTGAGGTATTTGCCGATTCAACGGATGTTGTTTCTGAAAGTAATGAGGATAATAATAAAACAATAGAATACTCGCCAAAGCTGATATCAAAATTTGATGTAGATGAGGTCACGCTGTACGATTATTATGAAAACACAGCAATCGTATGGGGCGGAAAAGTTACCAATACTACAGGGCAGAATATTCCGGAATTGACTGTAAAAATGGAACTGGGGTTTGCGGATGGCAGCGGCGAAATCAGTACAGCGACTGACGTAATCGCATTCCCGAAGGACCAGCAAACACGGACATCGGCAAGATTGATTGTACCGAAATTGCCGAATGGCGTGAGTGAAAAAGAATTGCGAATCAAAATGACGATTGATCCGGAGGGGAAGTATTTCAAAAACCCGACTGTAATAATGAACACCGGAAACTACGCAACAAGAGTGCCGATAGCGCCGGAGATCATCGACGAGTTTGATGATAATATCTATAACAAGGGAAAATCTGCGGAGGATCTTTACAGGGAGAATTTGAATCGCTATCCGAAGGAGTTCAAGAGTCCCGTGGGTTCGCAGGGTGTGTCTGCTCCAGAATTTACTGACAACTGGTCAGAGTGGAGGCATACTCCAAAACCGGAAACTGCATCAACCGATGACGATTACACCAAATATGATTTTTGGGTAAAGACCAACACGTATTTTACGCTGAGCACCGACCCTGTATTCAATGATGATGAAAGGATCGCGCTGTCCGCTACGGGTCTTAGCATGAAAGCGTCAACGGTAACAACGACCAACTATGATAAGCTTGACAAGGTGATGCCTTCGCGGTACACAAGGTTGTATTTCCCAGAGACATTCTATGGCGGATTCCAAAATGAGTATTCCACGCCACATGTGGTCAAAGGGTATTTTGAGCCGATGTATTCTGATCAGATTGATGTGCCAAACGGTAGACCGACTTGGGTGAAGAATGCTAACGGAACGAATAGTGCAAGCGTTGAATGGAAATATCCTCCGAACCCGAAGAGCGTAAAGAACAGGGCAGTGCATTATCCGCCGCTCTGGTTCCCGGATGCGGAAAAGGATTCATGGCATCCGGAAGAATATGTGCCAAATTATATGGTGCAGTGCTGGAACGACTATGCGTTCTCGCCGCTGGGACGGCTGAACTATGGAGTGCAAGACAAAATCTCAATCGTGGGAGACCTGTATGACGCATATTCTGTAACGGCAAAGTGATAGCGATGGATGCAATGAAAGAAAGAGCAGCAGAGATGTTGCTCTTTTTTAGTGAACGTTCGGATTGTGAAGTGATTCGGTGATTGCTGATTTAGCCGACAGCTCTGCATGGGTGGGTTGGCGCCATAGGAATGCTTTGTCAAACTTTAGGGGAATATGCAGCAGAGGGCGAAGTGACTTCTTCCACGCATAAATGCAGGGGGTTTACGGCGTTTTCGGTAAATCGTGAGACAAATAGCGAGAAAAAAACGCGAAAAACAATAGGAAGAATATTAGCAAAAACCTTAATAAACCGCGCTGTACAAGGGTTTTGAAGTGTGGTATAATATAGACAATCCTTCAAAGAGGAGCTGCCGTTTTCATTTCCGGCAACTCTATATTCTGCGAAGGAGATACGACACCTTTCAACCCTCGCCAGTGGCGGGGGAGGCGGTACGATAAAGTGACCGCCTTGATTCCCAGCCTGGGACGTTTGACTTATTTTCACCCCCTGCGTCAGCGGGGGCCACGGTGATGTGGTGCCAATGGCACCATGATGCTGTGGGTGCTCAAGTCTTCTCCCGCTTTTGGGCGGGAGGGGCGGAGAAATCCGCTCGTGGGCAAACTCTCACCTTCGGGTGGGGGACTCGTCAATCAGACGAGTAAGACACTGTATTTGGTTCATCTCTCGCCTCAGGGCGGGAGCCTGATCGCTGATCAGCCGCAAGATTTGCGAATCAGAACTTAACTCCCGCTTTCGAGCGGGAGGGGCGGTCCCGAACCGCCCCGACCCCTCCCAAACAAAAGGCAGCGAAAACACGCTGTCTTTTGTGTTTCTTGAGCTTCTGTGAAGTGTGCTGTTAACCTAGAAAAATAGTTAAAGGAAAATTTGACATTCCTATTGCATCTGTTCTAAAATGATAATATAAAAGTAGTTTTTGTGGATTAATCGAGCCGGCACAGCCGTTCCGATTTCCAGAGTTGAGATTATAGAGTTGTATTTTTTATACAGCTCTTTTTTTATTGTTCACGCTCGCAGCGTGTTTGTCATCATCGCTGCGCTGCAGGGGTGGTGTATAGATGCTCGCACATGAGCCCTCCTCCTGATAACGCAGTAACTGCGATTCAATAAATATTCTAAAATCAAAAAACAATATTACAAAAAGGAGAGTGCGTTAGGAAGTAAACGCACAAAAAAGATGATGACGAGAAGAGAAATATTGAAGAAAATCAGCGAAACAAATGCCGGCTTGGTAAACAAACTCATCGGCTCCCTGGGACGTATCGAAAGGTTTGAACGCCAGCTAACTTGCGCAAAATACCATATGTATGAACTGCGCATCAAAGATTTAGAGCAAAAGCTCACGGCGAATGCGCTGGGATTCAGAAAGCTTGCCTTGTCTTGTATAACGGAGCAAAAGAACCTTGGCTTGACTCAAGTAAGCTTGTTTGGCTTTCTACCGGAGGATGATGTGTATACGATTGTAAGCTCTGCTCTGGATTTATATTCAGCAATCTTGCAAGAGCGTATGCATGTGGATTGTATTGGTGATAACGTAACTCACTAAGGCTTTAGGAGGTTTATCATGATTACTACTTTTGGTTTGCTGGTCATAATGATCGTAAGTGCTGTATTTGCGGGGCTGATTCTGCTGCCTGTCCTTGAAATCATGGACTGTCACAGCTATCAGAAATCTCGCAAGAGGCGCAAAGTTATTTAGAAAAATTAATTTTGAGAGAATCGGTGTAGCAAATGCTATGCCGATTCTCTTTTTTTTCAGTGATAGAGTCCGGCAAAACGAACGAACAAAAAAAGGGCGCTATTTTCTGTGAACAGCCTCCCGAAAAACGGACATTGAATAAAAAGGGCCTCCTATCGTAGG
>CAYVTZ010000074.1:0-7427 GCA_964454685.1 uncultured Christensenellaceae bacterium | reverse complement strand
TGTGGTACGTGCGAATTACAATGCACTGAACCAGCAAGTTGAAACCGTGGCAGACCCAACAGGCATGAATATTGTGCTGAAAAAAAGCTATGATCTGCTGGGGAATGTCAAACGCGCACAGGATGGTGAAGACTATGTTACCACATATCTTTATGATAAGCTCTCACGCGTGACACGGGTAGTGCAAGATGGAAAGACAACGCGGTATAGTTATGACCTTTTAGCTGGGGGAGAGGTGATAAATAGTGTTGAAGACGCAAATAAGCATGTGAAGCAAACGGCTTATGATCCTCTGGGGCGTAAAGTAGGAGAGTACAATCTTGGAGACACCACCAATGCAGAAAAAATGGATACATTGTATAAAGGCTTGAATGCGTGGGGAAAACCAACTCTTGTTGTGCGTAACGACGAAACAGAAGAAAAGTACACCTATGACAATATGGGCAACGTAACAAGGATAGAATTTTTTAAGAAAGAAGCAACAACGGCCAGCGAAATATTGACGTATGCGTATTATCCCGATGAAAAGATTAAAACGGAAACATCGAAGATTACTCATAGTTTGTACGGCACAGTTACAAACACAACATCGTATTCGTATGATGCATGCGGAAGGCTATCGGGGCAAACTCAGAACGCGCAGGGTGTTGAATTTGGATATGATAAAGCGGGAAGGATGACGGCGGTAAAATATCGCGTAAACGACTCGGTTGGAAGCGGATCATCTCAGCAAACCCGTACTTTGGGATATACCTACGACGGTTTGGGGCGAATAACGGGCATTACACTGAATGAAGGACGCGGCGATGGAGTGCGCAAGGTGAGGGATTATATTTATAAGAATAATGGTGATATCGAAATGGTGCGGGATTATCGCAAATTCCAAGATGGAATTACCTCACAATATATTCAAACTGAGTATACCATCAATAGTGCAGGGTTGACCACTAAAATCGAATACACGGATAGCAGTGCGACGAATGTGGCGAAGGAATCGTATGGAATGTCATACGACAATCGCGGGTATATCACGCGGGAAGAGTCAAAAAATATATATAATGCTGATCCAAGCAAACATACCGCATTTGTGAAAGAATATGCCTATGATGCAATCGGTCGTATGACGAGTGAGAAGGTGAGTGCGCGTGATCCGCAAAACGAGAGCAGTGTGATTGCGGCAAAATCATACACCATCACATATGGTTATGATGCAGTAGGGAATCGCTTGCGTGCAGACTATGATGGAGCGCCGACATTGTCACGAGAATATCAGTACAACGAATTTGACCAGTTGACTAAAACGGGAGAAACAGCACAAAGTACCAGCTATCAATATGATGCGCGAGGGAATATGATACAGCAAGTGACGCAGTATCATGATCCAGCGCCGGAGGACGCGGTTACGTCTGTAAACTATGAGTATAATCTCCAAAACCAGCTCTTCCGTGCAATACACTGGGATGGTAATCTTGAGAAGGCAAATAATAATCAGATTAACTATTACGACGCGCGGGGGCAGCGTGTGCGGGAGGTAACGGGACAGGCAGCAGCGGCAGCAAACGGCGGAGTAGAAACACAGTATTTTTATATCGGGCAGGACTTGCTGTTCACAAAAGCAACGCATAATGATGCGCTACTGACAGAAAATGTATTGGATTTATCGGGGCAGGTAGTAGCATCAAAGAGATTTGATCAGGTGGGCAATCTTGCCGAATACGCAGGGAAATATTTCTTCTATCATCAGGATATGCGCGGTAGTACGACAAGTATTATTACCCCTGGCGGCACAAGTATGATAGAATACCAGTATGATGCGTTCGGGCAGTTGAAGGAAATGAACAGCGCGGCGACAGGATTTTTGAACAGCGTGACGTTTGCAGGGAGCATTCGAGACAAAGCAACGGGGCTACAGTATATGAATGCGCGGTTCTATGACCCAAAGACAGCGCGATTCCTGACGCAAGACACCTATAAGGGAGACCCGTATGTTCCGTGGACGCAGCATTTGTACGCCTACTGCGGAAATAACCCGACGAGCATGGTTGACCCGACAGGGCATGTGGTGAACTTGATTGCGGGGGCGATTGGAGCTGCAATCGGAGCTGTGGTCGGTGGAATTACCTATGCGGTTCTCAATGACGGGAACCCGTTTGATGCAGGTGCGTTTTGGGCGTCAGTTGGCGGCGGAGCGGCTATGGGAGGGCTTGGAGGACTAACTTTTGGAGCATCTCTGGCAGCGACCGGAATTGCAGGTGGAGCAGCAATCGCGGGCGGCAGTGCAGTAGCTGCGTCAGTAGGAGCTGTTTCGTCTGGAGCAATTGCTGCGGCTGGGGGTGTAGTTATTGCAGGATCGGCAGCCGGAGCGAGCTTGACTTATCAGGTGGGGAAGAATAGTGGGGAGGCAAAGGAGAAGTATAAGTCAAAACAAAAGGGTAAGGATTTTCGTGGTGGAAACAAAAAGTCACGAGACAAGTGGTATGGAAAAAACAATAGAGATTTTCAAAAATGGTGGGAGAAACAAGGAAAGAGGCAATATGGACAAGATATTCAAGATGCGAAAATGGCAGAAGAAATGTATCGTGAATGGGTAGAAATCGGAATGCCGAAAGTTAAATGACTGGAAAGAAGGCAATTATGGGATATAGGATTGAAGCGTTCGAAAGTGCTTTAAAAGCAAATGATATTGATTTATGTATTGAAATTCTGAATTCACTATCGGAGGGAAAAAGGAATGAAACTATTGCGCATCTACTATATATACTTAAAATGACTGAAAATGGAAACGAACGAAATTCAGTTGCATATTTGTTAGGAGAAATTCAATGCCAAGATGCAGCGAAAATCTTGTTCGATTTGATTTTTGATACAAAATTAGCAAATAATAGAGGAACGCTAATATTTGCTTTGGGAAAACTAAACTGCGAGAAATATGTCTATGATCTTCTGCCATTGTTGTGGGAAGGAAATTATGAAGTTGTAATGAATACGCATATTTTATTACAGGATCATGTGCACAAAATGTTGAAAAAAGATCAAAAAAAAGCAATTTATTGTTTGCAAGAAAAAATTAATGCATTGGAGGAAAAATTAGAAGTGCTCGTCGATGTACGTGAAAATATTTTTGAGCAGAGAAAAAAGGAAGGATAATTTGAGATGTGATTCCCATGGACTTAAGCGTTTGCGACAACAGCAACGCATGGTGTAGCACTGCGGGAATAATCCAGTGAGTATGATTGACCCGACAGGACACGCATATATGTCGCCAAATGATGTGACGACGCTGATTGATCCGCCGAAGAAGCAGACGTATAACTATATTTTTTATTCGACGGGAAAAAATGCTGACTTTTCAGGGCAGGCGCTTTATCAAGGAAAACAATTTGTGGATGGCGGTAAGAAAGTGATTATGAGAAAAATTGATTCCCGATTGGAATTTAAAGATGCATGGGATGGCATGGGTAGCGTGGGAGGCATAAGGGTGAACATAGGAACCGTGAAGATATTAACACATTCAAACGGGAAAGCGATTATGTTTCAAGATGGGACTTCCACAGAAGCATATTCTGTGACAGGAAGAAACTCAAATAACCAGGAAATTGGAGATATAAACAAGTTGTTAAAAAAGAATATTCAATGCTTGGATTTGCTATCATGCAACTCGGGACACTTGGATATGGCAAATAGCAAAGAAGGTAATGTTGCACAGGCATTTGCGAGGCATGGTACGATTGGTGTTGTTTATGGCTATGATGGAAGTGTTGGGGTTGGACACGAAGGAATTGGGAGCGTTTGGTCGTGGATTACCGGCGATTATTTCTCTCGGCAATCCAATGAGCAGGGGTCTTTTCATAACATGGTTGCAAAGAACGGTGGCGTGGTTGGCAGAGAACCTGTAGGAAGGGTAGAGTATTACTCTGGAGGAAGGTTTTCTGCTGTAGGGGGATATTAAACAGAGGTGGAAATATGATGAATCAGAAGCGAAATATATTAGTTGCGCTCATAATGTTTAGTTTGTTTTTTTCTGCTACGATGCTTGGAGGTTGCGGAATGTTTGAAAAAGTTTATGTAAAAGATTATTACGAAGAAATGGGAAGACCGATTCAATATCTATCGTACAGTGATGCTGTTCTTTTTTGGGGAGAGCCACTAGAAGTGAAAAAGATGATGAATGGCGATACGGCGGAGGCAGACATAGTATACAACGACTTTATTATACATCTTTCTGCACTTAAAGAATATTCGCAGAATATTGAAGATTATGAAGAAATGTATATGGAAATAATTAGTGATAAATATGAATTTGGAAAGAAGAAGATCAAGGTGGGAAGCACTAAAAACGAAGTGATAAGAGCATACAAATGGATTTCGAAAATAAAAGAATCCGAAGTGGGGGAAGGCTATGTGGATGGAACAACCTATATTTATTTCTTGTATGATTTAAATGATCGAGTAAGCAGTATTGAAATTGTTCCACTTGGTCCATAATTACAGGAGACGAACTTAGATATGTTTTATAGAACAGTCGAAATAGGGGAGTGTGTTAAAATAACGGACAGATAGCTAAGCAGAAAATGGAACACCTAAAGGAGGAAAAAAGATTATCAGGCGACCAAGTATTATTACAATGGTACGAGCGTCCTATACACAATAAACGGTGACGACCAGACACAGGTGGAAAATGTTCTGGGAATTGACGGAAAGACTGCGTTGCATTTTGAATATGTGGGGACAGCAAATAACACCCACCCGCCGCAGTATTACAAAGCAATCACGGACATTCGCGGCAGTGTGACGAACCTGATAGACACAAACGGCATTCTGGTCAAGACATATGAATACGACGTATTTGGCGAGCTAACATCGCCGCAAACGGATGTGATATTCCAAAACGAAGTGACCTTTGCGGGAAGCATCCGCGACCAGTCAACAGGGCTGCAATACATGAATGCGCGTTTTTACAACCCGAAGACAGCGCGATTCCTGACGCAGGACACCTACAGCGGCAACCCATATGACCCGTGGACGCAGCACTTATATGCTTACTGTGGGAACAATCCGGTGAGTATGATAGACCCAACGGGGCATGCTTACATGGACGTGAATGACCCAACTACGTTGATTGACCCGCCGAGGAAGCAGAAGCCAGTTTCGGCGTATCAGCATCCGGGGAGCGCGAAGACGAATTTAACTAGCCAAGTATCTACATTATCAGCTTCCACTCAGAAATACATGCAAGGAATAGGATACTCAGATAAGGAATTGCAAGGTGTTAAAATGAACAAAGAAAGTAAAGGAGAAATAATTATAAAGTTCAATGAAGGGAATTCTTTAAACAAGATAATTGTCAAAGCAGGGGAAAGCAGAGCGTCTATTGCCATTGCATCAAGAGTGAGTTCAGAACCTTACCAAGTTAGTGATGAGGATTTGTTGTACAATTATCCGCATGCGGGGCGGGATGTCCAGTTAGCATTTCATTTGCTATATGATGAATTGGGATACAAGTCTAACTTCTATGACCTCAGTGATACCACTAACGAGCATAAAATGCACCTATACATGAATGGGACATGGAATAGTATCTTTAATATTCATACTTATCAATCTGGTATTATCTACCCTTCGTCAGGAGATGAATATATTATGCAACATTTTTTCAAACCACCAAGATATGATGAGTTTAAGGAAAGACTGTCTTAGCATTAGTTGGAGAGATAATACTTATTCACAGTGCCAGTAGACATGATGCAAAACACGAAATAGAACAAGTTATATAATGTCTGTTCATATACAGGGGAGGTTAGAGAACTGTGAGGAAAGTTTTAATTGTAATTGTTATTTTTGCAGTCATTGTATCCATTGTGTTGATATCGGTTTCCGTGTTTAAGCATCAAGATATTGCAATGAATTTTGATATAATGCGAGATACAACATATGAGGAAAACCAAAATAATGCAGCAAACTTAGGCATGATGACAGCAAACGATCAGTATATATGCTTTTTTGACCGAAAGTACGGATTGATTTCCTACGATATTAATAAAGGGCAGTATACAATATTGGATACGGTAGCGGGTACCAGTTGGCTAAGCCAAACCCCTAATCATGAGGTCTACTATAATATTCTACAAATACAAGATGGGTGGTTGTACTATGCAAAAAACAATGAACGTAATCGAGTACAAACTGGTATTTGGAGAGTCGATTTAAGAACCGGCAGAAAAGAAAAGATTCCTACGGATCAGTATGATATAGGTGGATGCTTTAGCGTTAACAGTGATTTTATTCTGCTACAATCCTATGCTGACGAGCTATTAATTCTAAAGGGGAATCATATAACAGAATTGGCTTCAGATGTGAAAGGCTTTGCAGTTGTAAAAGGATATATATATTATGCGGCAAAAGGAGGGATTTTCAAGCAAAACGCATACTACAAAGAAGACGCGGAAATGCTACACAATAATAATTTGCTTGAGAAAGGCAGTGGGAAATTTTATGTAAATAATGATAAAATATATTTTACCGTCAAATCCGATACTGAACCGTATACATACAAACTATACATAATAGAAAATGATACTGTGGCAGAGATTGAGAGCGTTCAGTTTAAGGAAAGACCAAAATTTGTATTTTATAAAGAATACGTCGTTAGTGACTTAGGTATATACACATTTAAATGGGAACAATTAGTGAAATTTGAATTTTCAAATTCTATTATTCCGGTTATTGTTGGAGGTAATTTATATGCATTTAGTCCGAATGAAATTAATCTGCAGAGTGTAGGTGAAGGATGGTACAAGATAGATGTAGATCAGCTTGTTAATACAGCTAAAATGTAAAGTGAAACGGCCACTTGATATATGCATACCCTCGGGTTAGTTCAATCTGGAACCACGGTGTCTCTTTCAAGCCATCTGAAATGGAGCCTGACTGATTTATATGACAGCGCAACAGGCAGAGCATACGACTACGACAGTGAGTATGACTATTATCAGGGACGCTTATTAGGTGACGCAATTTCCGCAGGATTGGGTGTTGCGGAAACAGTGAACAGCGTAATCGCGATAGCTGGAACATGGGCATGTATAGGCGTAGGGACAGGCGCGTCAGCCGGCGCGGGTGCGGCGGTGCTGGTTCCGGCAGGAGTGGCTGCAACAACGGCTCTGGTAGCGGGGGTTACACATGGTGCGGGGGCTGTTACAAAGGCTGCTCTCAGTGTTGGGAAAAATGCAGGGAAGATGGGGGAGGCGAATTACTACGCAAGTGTTGCGTGGCGCATTTTAGTTGTGGATATCGCACAAGGCAAATACAGAGAGGGTGAACTAAATACTTGGCTTGACTTTATTGAAAAGCTGTTCGGATATCTTGATGCAATTGATAGTGCGTAAAATTTTGTGTAAAGTCCAAAAGTCAGATAAAGTCTTTGTTAG
>CAYVTZ010000073.1:0-7623 GCA_964454685.1 uncultured Christensenellaceae bacterium | reverse complement strand
CATTTTCGGGCGTTTTTTGCGTTTTGCGCGTTAATTTTTTGCGTTTTGCGCGTTAGGCGACAACAGCCCCGCAGCGATTAGTTTGTTATACACGGATTGTATTTGATGAGTGCCTAGAGTAGTGAGACCTATTGCCCCTAAATTAGGCTTTAGATGCGTTTTGGCGATTGTGGTGTATGATTTAACCGTAAGCGGTTTCACGCTGCTTGTGAAGTCCTTTAGCCAAATATCAAGCCATTGCGCAACTGTGAGATCGCACGGGGCGATGTATATACCTTCGTCTATGCTGGTTGTGATCTTTTGCAGCTTCTTACGGACTTCTGATTGCGTTTTCCCATAGATGGAGCGTTGCACCTGCTTGCCTGTGCCGGGGTCACGTCCTGCGGTGTACCGCGCTTCCCAGCGCCCATCTTTGCGTTGACGTATTGTGCCGCCGCCTTGGGGGTTGCGTTTTGTCATGGGGTGAATCCTCCGTTTTGGGTGATGCCCTGTTTTGGGGTGCCATAGGGGTAGCCCTAGTGGGGTGGTGATGTACCAGCCTATGTTATTTGTCTTGGGTTTCCTCTCTTGCTTCCAGTGCTTCGTTGTATAAAATCACCAGCTCCTCGAACTCATCAAATGTCAAACTATGATCTTCGAGTTTTCTTAGAAATATTGCCCATTTTTGCATGAAAAGATTACTTTTTCCGCTCTGCTTAAGTATTTTTCCGAGCCTTTCTGCTGTAGATTGATAATATGCAAGAAGTTCTTCGTCATTTAAATGATCGGGAACAGTAAACTTACCACTATACGATGTTGCCCCTAATAGGTAATCTGTGGAAACACAAAAGAAATTGGCGATTTTATTTAATATTTCTGCCGATGCTGTTATGCCATCCCTTTTTGTTATTGAATATAGTGTGTTAACAGAAATTCCAGTCGCTTCGCTTAATTCTTTGATTGTTTTCCCATGTGTTTTCAGTAAATTTTTAATTGTTATTCCTAAGCCCATAAGCACCTTATTTTTCTTGGGTTTCCTCTCTTGCTTCCAATGCTTCGTTGTATAAGATCACCAGTTCTTCAAATTCATCAAATGTCAAACTATGATCTTCGAGTTTTCTTAGAAATATTGCCCATTTTTGCATGAAGCCGGAGAAATCATCAAGTGTATCAAAAAAGTATTTGATCTTCTCCTGAAGAGATTTAACTCGTTCTGCAAGTTCTTCTTGGGTTAAGTCTTCAGCTATACCCACAAACTCTCTGATTGGAGACGGGTGATCAGTTCGCCCAAGCAAATAATCTGCTGATACTTCGAAGAAATTTGCAAGCTCAATCAAGGTATCGGCAGTTGGTGCAAAATTGTCGCTCTCCCACCTTGCGACTGCTTGCTGACTAACTCCGATTTTTTCAGCGAGCATTTTTTGTGTGATGTTGTTTTTTAGCCGCAGCTCTCGTAACCTCTGCCCAAATGTCATATACTTATACCTCCACAAAATAAGAATATCACAAAAAATAGTGAAGTCAACAAAAAAACAGCAGAAAATAGTTGACAACATCGAAATATAGTAATATGATTGAAATACATCAAATAATAGTTAGGAGGTATCCGATGTGATTATTGACAGAGCAAAACTTGACCTTTTGCAAGCAAGGGCGCAAATGACAGGGCAGCAATTAACTATGAAGGCTAACATCTCGTGGTCAACATTAGTTCTTGCAAAAGATGAAAAGGACTTACGCCCTCAAACAGCCGGACGCATCGCCGCTGCGCTGGGTGTGGACGTGACGGAGATTTTAAAGGAGGGCTAAGGCAATGGAAGAAAAGCGCGAAAAGCTGGTTTACACGGTGGCAGAGATCGCGGAACTGATGGGTGTAGGCATAACTACGGCTTACGACATTACCCACATTAAGGGCTTCCCACGGCTCAAGACAGGTAAGCGCCGCATCATCATCCCAAAGGCAGCGTTTCATAAGTGGCTAAATGATTTTGAGGGGGGCGGCGGCTTTTGAGTAACTTTAACAACATTCCGCAGGAGATGAAGCAGCTCAACAACTGGGTATGCCACAGAAAGGGCGATAAAATACCGTACAACCCTGTTACAGGGCTGCCAGCCAGTAGCACAGACCCCAAAACTTGGACGGGGTTTGAAGCTGCCAGTATGGCGGCACAGGGGCAGTACGGCGGTGTAGGCTTCATGTTCTCAAACTCCCCCTTTGTGGGTGTTGACATTGATAATTGTGTGGAAAACGGGGTTTTCAAACCGTTTGTAGCAGATATCATAAGACAGTGCGCCAGTTACACCGAAATGAGCGTGAGCAGAACGGGTATTCATATCATCATGAAGGGAACAATGCCGGAGGGTCGGCACCGCAATGCAGAAATCGGGTTTGAAATGTATAGCGAAAAAAGATACTTCATCATTACCGGCTATGCGTTAGCTGAGTATAAGCAAATCAGAGCTGCCCAATCTGCCATTGAAGCACTGCACGAACGCTATCTCAAGGTGGCAGAACCACAAGGGGGGGCTTGTGGCATTGCGGACAGCAGCTACTTGGAAACTGGGCTACAAAAAGATTCGGCATTACTCGCGCTATGGAATGGCGAACGTCCAAACGGCAACGAGAGTGCAGACGATCAAGCATTATTCAACAAACTGGCGTATTGGTGCAACTGCAACATAGATGAAATGATTCGGGCGTTTTTGAGTAGTCCGCATTGTGCGGGTAAAGACGAGGAACACCGGAAGAAATGCGCGCGTAACGACTATCTCCCCCGAACGGCACAAGTGGCGGTTCGTGATTGCAGGACTACGGCAGAACAGCAGAATCAAGCGTACAGGCTGGAACAGGCGCGAAAAGAATTTACACCGGTGGACAACAAACGGCTACAAGGCTGTACCTTGCATACATTACAAAAAATGAAGCTGGGAAAGGTGAAATTTATGATCAAAGACTTTTTGCATGAGGGCTTGAGCGTTTTAAGTGCTGCACCCAAAACGGGTAAGAGTTGGCTTGCGCTGGATATGTGCCTTGCTGTGGCTACTGGCAGCGAGTTTTTGGGATTTCAGGCAGAGAAGCACGGTGTTTTGTACCTTGCACTTGAGGACAGCGAAAGACGGCTAAAAAGCCGCACGGATAAGTTGCTGGAATGGCGCGAAATTTCAGAAGAGGACGCACAAAGGCTATTTCTCGTGACGATTGCCGATCCGCTGGATCAAGGCTTGATTGAACAGCTCGAATTGTTTTTGCAGGAGCGCCCCGACACAAAGCTGATTGTTGTGGATGTGCTGAACCGTATCAGATCAGCGAAAACGCCACGCAATAAGAATGCCTATGAGGTTGACAGCGCGGAACTGGCAAAGCTGAAAACATTCACCAACGGGAAGGATCTTGCGTTGATGTTGATCCACCACACCAACAAGGGCAAGGACAAGGAAGATCCGTTCTTAAATGTTTCCGGTAGTCAGGGCATTATCGGCGCAGTGGATGAAGGGTTTATGCTTACGAAGGATAAACGCACGGACGAAACGGCAACGCTGCACATCATCAGCCGTGAAATGGGTGATAAGGTGTTTGTGCTACGGTTTGACGCAATTACTTGCAGATGGCGGCTCGTGGGTACGCAAGAGCAGGAGGAAGAACGGGGCAGGGTTGCGGAGTACAACGCCGATCCGGTTGTGGTTGCTATTCGGGGTATGATGAAAGAGCATCCTTACGGGTTTGAAATCAAACCGGGTGAACTTATGGTTGAAATGGGTAAGTATTCCGGCATCATCTATGATCCGCGCGAGATTGGGAAGCGCATTCGAAAGTACACCCCGATGCTGTTTGAGCAAGAAGGTATTCTGTGTGAAGAAGCAAGTTATTCCACAAAAGGGCGAAAATATAGATTTACCCAACATAGACAAATAAATGTTGATACACATAAACTTGATGATTTTGATAATACTAATGCTACACATGATAGTGATGATACACATAATACTGATGATACACATGATACTGATGATACACATGATACTACTATTATAGATAACGCCTGATAGGGGATTCTGTATCATGTGGCTTCCATGGGTATGATACCCCGAAAAACAGCTTTGCTAAGCGGTTATTTATGTATTGGTATCATGATATCATGTGTATCATCACTATATAGAGAAAGGTGTTTGTAAATGAATATTGATAAATTTGATGGTCCTGTTGGTTTTGTTGGTTTTGATGATCCTGTTAGTTTTGATGATCCTGATGATCCTGATGATCCTGTTAGTTTTGTGGATCAACAAATGTGCATCAATGCGCATCAACCTAAAAATCTGTTGGCTATGTTCAAACCCGCATGGTTAAGGCGTTTCCTTGATGTACAGCCATCAAAGCCATCAAAACCAACACTATATAAGAAAACGGGCTGTCAATCACCAAAACGATCAGCCCGTAATCACAAACCGCACAACTAAGGAAGGTTCGCACATATAGAGTACAACTTCCAAACCGAGAAATCAAGGAGGAATTAAAGATGTCACATGAAGAAATCCTGTTGAAGGAAGTAAGAGAACGGAAATCAAACGTGCATGAGCTTTTTGAAGAGATGATCTCCAGCGTATTGAACGACGACATTGCATCGGCGAACAAGCGCTATGAGCTTTTAAGGCGAGAGGTAAACAGAATATACGGGTTGGCGTTTTTGTCCGGGGCAGAGTTTGCGCGAGAGCAACTCACCGCAAAATGAGCGGGTTCAAGGGCTTTGCGGCATTTTTGCCGGAAATATGGGGGCATGGTGTGGTATGAACCGTACCGTACCCCCGCTTAAGAAGTAGATGAAAGTAGATGCCTGACACGCGCAGGGAAAAATAAAAGAGCAGCCGTAGCCGCCCTGATATCTTGGTAGGATTATTATAGCATGGAGGGCGGCAGCGTGTCAAATGAAGAATTGGGAGTAAGGTTCAGTTGGGGAGAACCTTAGAAAACCGTATATTCGCGCGTATATTGATGAGCGCATGGCGGAACTAGAGCAGGAGCGAATTGCGAAAGCCGAGGAAGTGCTCAAATATCTGACGGCGGTAATGCGATCGAGAAAATGGGGGTATCATCCATACCATCACCGTATTGTCGGATTGGTAAGGCGAAACACTATGGACTACCGCTTTGGTAGGGCAGAAGGTGTAACGAAACGTGACACCCTCTAAGTATTATAAGGATTTGGAACGCTCCGAAAAAATACGGAACGTTCCACTGGAAGGAGAACAGATCATGGGTCAGTACAAGACCTGCCCCGATTGTGGGGCAAACCTTGACTATGATGAATGCTGTGATTGTAAGCAGCATCATAGTGTTAAAATCAAGTTTAGCTACCGTAATGCGGAAGAATTGGCGATCATAGAGAATATGCTCCGGCATGTGCCGGATGGTTGGATGCGCACGTGCAAATATGCACCGGGGCAATCCTTCAAGAGACTGTATATTTTACTTGAAAAAGCGTAGGAATAGCGGTATAATATAATTATAGTATCGCGGCATTATGCCGTAAGCTGCAAAGCGTGAGAAATATACTTCTCGCGCTTTTTTATTTTATCAAGTCTTACCCAAAGACGTAAAACAGGAGGAATTTATGATAAACCTATCAAACATCAATCAACAGCTTTTGAAATCAGAATTTGACATTGCAAGAGCCATCTATGACCAGGCACGCAGCGAAGGATTTAGTGCGGCGCATTCTGCTGCGCTTGTGTATCGTATTGGGCTAAAAGAGGGGAAGGCAAGTCAAAAGGAACGCATCAGCGCATTGTACAAAAAAATGTATCACCGCGAACGATGTCAAGATGATTTGTTGGAGATTGAGCAGAGCCTACCGGAGGTGCTTACTGTGGACGACATTACCACAGCGGAAGAAGGGAGTACAAACCATGAATCATGAGCAAATGGAAAATCAGCCGCAAGAGAGCGGCGAAAAGACCTTCACACAAGACGATGTAAACCGCTTTGTAAGCAAACGCATTGCGGAAGAACGCGCCAAGATGGAAGGGGCAGTCAACCAAAGAGAGCAGGAACTCAACCGCAAAGAACTATTGTTCACTGCAAAAGAAAAATTGCAGGAAAAAGGGATTCCGATTTCGTTGGTGGACGTATTGAAATTTGATAATGCGGAATCACTGGATCAAGCAATTCTTGAAATTGAAAAGGTGTTCCGTTCAAAAGAGGATGAGAAAACAATAAACAATACAATCCCCACGATCGTAGCAGGGGGAACGGGCGGCGGCGGTTTCGCTGGGAACCCAATACGAGCAGCAATGGGGCTTAATAGAAAGTGAAGGAGTAAATCAAAATGGCTATTGAGCTTGTAACTAAATACTTGCCTTACGTGGATGAGATATTCGCCACAGAAAGCAAAAAATCACTCGTAACAAATGAGGACTTCTCTTGGACGGGTGCAGAAACGATCAAGGTATATAAAGTCACTACCGCGCCGATGAATGACTATGGGCGCAATCAGGCGTTGACAGGTGAGAGCTGGAGCAGATACGGGAATCCTGCCGATTTGGACGCGACTACGGAAACGATGTTGCTTACCAAGGATCGCAGTTTCACGTTTGTGGTTGACACGCTTGACCAAGACGAAACAGGCGAGCAACTGGAAGCGGCTTCGGCGCTTGCGCGTCAGGTTCGGCAGGTGGTCATCCCTGAAATTGACGCTTATGTCTATGGGCAGATGTGCGCCAAGGCAGGCACAAAGCCCGCGGCGGTTGCGCTTACGGAAGCAAACATCTATGAACAGATGCTTGCAGCATCGAAGGTCTTGGATGATGCGGAAGTGCCAGAGGCGGGGCGTGTGTGGATCGTAACACCTGCAACAAACCTACTCTTGAAAAAGTGCAAGGATATCGCAATGGAAACAGATATCGGTAACGATCTACGATTAAAGGGTGTGATTGGCATGGTAGACGGGGCAAGTGTGGTCAAAGTATCCGAAAATCGATTGCCGGCTACATTTGGGTTTATGCTGGTACACCCTGTAGCAACGGTTGCGCCTACGAAGCTAGAGCAGTACAATACTCACGTAAACCCGCCGGGGATCAGTGGCACATTGGTGGAAGGGCGTATCAACTATGATGCCTTTGTGCTGGATAATAAAGCAAAGGCAATTTACTATCAGGCTATCACTGCGGTTACAAAGTAGAATCTGTAAAGGGTCATTTGAAGGGTCAACGAGAATTAGAAAACCCGCTAAACACTGATGTATAGCGGGTTTTGCTTGGCGGAGAAGGAGGGATTTGAACCCTCGCGCCGATTACCTCAGCCTACTCCCTTAGCAGGGGAGCCCCTTCAGCCGTACTTGGGTACTTCTCCAACTGAATGTTTGTTATCTGATATTTGGAACGGTGTGCACCAATCCATTTTGCTTAAATCCGTTTGACCCCCATGCCCTCCTAAAAAAGAAGTGGCGGAGAGAGTGGGATTCGAACCCACGGATAGCTCACGCCATCGCCGGTTTTCAAGACCGGTGCCTTCAACCAACTCGACCATCTCTCCAACGAAATGCGCGTTATTAAGTTTAACAAACAATGTATCATTTGTCAAGGAATATGGCGAAAACTCTATACATTGTCAAATGATATGTTACACATTGGCTGCAATTTCATTGTAGTATT
>CAYVTZ010000072.1:0-9078 GCA_964454685.1 uncultured Christensenellaceae bacterium | reverse complement strand
CGCGGGATATGCAGGATACCTTCTATGTGAGTGAAGATGTACTGCTGCGCACCCACACCTCGCCGGTGCAGATTCGCACCATGCTCAAGGAAAAGCCGCCCATCCGCATGATTTGCCCCGGACGCGTGTTCCGCTGTGACGATGTGGACGCGACGCATTCGCCTGTCTTTATGCAGATGGAAGGTATGGTAATCGGCAAGGGCATTCGCTTCTCCGATTTAAAAGGCACGATCAATACCTTCACCCGCCATTTTTACGGCGAGGGCGTCAAGACCAAATTCCGACCGGGATTTTTTCCGTTTACCGAACCGTCCGCCGAGGTGGACGTGACCTGTACGGTGTGCGGCGGCAAGGGCTGCGGCGCGTGCAAAGGCGCGGGTATGATCGAGGTGCTGGGCTGCGGCATGATCAACCCTGTGGTGCTGGAAAACTGCGGTATCGACCCGAATGAATATTCCGGATTTGCGTTTGGAACGGGTGTGGATCGACTGGCAAACACCAAATACGGTATTACGGATATTCGCTTGCTTTATGAAAACGACGTGCGTTTTTTGAAGCAGTTTGTTTGAGGGAGGTAGCAAAGGATGCGTGCACCATATAGATGGATTTGCGACTACGCCGACGGACTTTCGGACGTGAAAGTGTTGGCGGACAAGATGATTATGACAGGCAATGGCGTGGAGGAAATCGAGGTCATTGGGGAAAACATCGTCAACGTGGTCGTTGGCAGAATTGAAAAGATTGAAAAGCACCCGGATGCGGATAAATTGCAGATTTGCCGCATTGACGTTGGAGATGCGGAGCTGTTGCAGATTGTGACGGCAGCGCAGAATGTGTTTGAGGGCGCGTATGTGCCGGTGGCAAAGGCGGTGGCGACGCTGCCGATGGGAACCATTAAAAAAGGAAAACTGCGCGGCGTGGAATCCTTCGGGATGCTATGCTCCGGCGAGGAATTTGGGCTGAAGGAGGAGGATTATCCGGGCGCGGGCGTGGACGGCATCCTCATCTTGCGAGGAGAGCCGCAGGTTGGCATGGATATCAGGGAGCTGCTTTCTTTGTCCGGTGCGGTGATTGACTTTGAAGTGGGCGCAAACCGCCCCGACTGCCTGAGTATTCTGGGCATTGCGCGGGAGGCCGCGGCAGCCGAGCAAGGTACGTTTACGCTGCCTGAAGCCAAGTATACACAGAGCGAAACGGACATTGGCGAGCTGGTCTGTGTGGACATTCAAGCGCCGGATTTGTGCACACGCTATATTGCGGGCGCAGCGCTGGATGTGAAGATCGAGCCGTCGCCTGAGTGGATGCGGTTGCGTCTGCGGGAGGCAGGCATTCGCCCCATCAATAACATCGTGGATATCACGAATTTTGTGATGCTGGAAACAGGGCAGCCGATGCACGCGTTTGATGCGCGGGACATTCGCGGAAGCAAAATCATCGTGCGCCGTGCGCAAGAGGGCGAAAAGATGAAAACGCTGGACGACAAGGAGCGCGTGTTTAACGAAAACATGCTGCTGATTTGCGATGAGCAAGGACCGGTGGGCGTTGCGGGTGTGATGGGCGGACTGGATTCGGAAATTAAAGACACCACCACGCGCGTGGTATTTGAGTCGGCGAAGTTCGGTTACGGCAACATTCGTCAGACCTCACGGGCGCTGGGGCTTTCCACGGAAAGCTCGATGCGTTTTTCCAAGGGGGTGGATGCGCAGACCACGATGTTTGCGATGCAGCGGGCGCTGACCCTGGTGGAACAACTGGGCGCGGGCAAGGTGGCAAAGGGATTAATCGACGTTCTGAACGAAGATTTGACCCCTAAAATCATCAAGACCAACGCATCACGCGTGAACGCGCGGCTGGGCACGAGCCTGAGCGCAAAGGATATGCAGAAGCTGTTGACGCGCGCATACATCCAGACCGGATTGATTGGAGACGAACTGATTTGCACGGTGCCGTCTTTCCGTTCCGACATCTTCGGAGTGGCGGACATTGCGGAGGAAGTGGCGCGGATGTTTGGATATGACAATATCCCCGAAACCAACGCGCAACTGGACATGCGGCGCGGTTGTGTTTCGAACACAGAGGCAAAGACAGACCGCATCAAACTTTATTTGCGGGATGCGGGATACAGCGAGTGCATCACCTATTCCTTCATCGGGGCGCAGGATTATGCAAAAATCGGCATGGAAGTGCCGGACAGTGTAAAAATCATCAACCCGCTGGGCGACGACTCGGCGCTGATGCGCACTACGCTGGTGCCGCACATGTTGGGCACCGTTTCGCTGAATTTGAACCGTAAATCCGAGCAGCTGAAACTATATGAGATCGCGCGCGGATATTTTCCGCAGGCGGACGCGGCACTGCCGGAGGAACGACCGCTGCTGTGCATGGCAACCACGGAGGATTTCTTTGCGCTCAAGGGCGTGGTGGAAAACCTTGTGGCGCAGTTGACCGGATGCACGTTGCAGGTGTCACGCGCGCAGGAAAGCTGGCTGCATCCGGGAATGTCTGCAAACCTGCTGGTGGGGAACACTTGCATCGGCGTGATGGGACGGGTGCACCCCGATGTGGCACAACGCTATGACATCGGCGTGCCAATGGTAATGGTGCAGATGGAATTAAACGGATTGTTTGCGATGGAAAAGGCGGCGGTGAAATTTAAGGCGCTGCCGAAATATCCGGCGGCAACACGAGACATTGCCGTGATCGTGGAGGAATCGGTGGGTGCGGGCGACATGATGAACGCCATTGCGCAGGCGGGCAGTCGCATTGAGGATGTGCAGCTTTTTGACGTATTTCGCGGGGAGAAAATCGGCGCAGACAAAAAGAGCGTGGCATTTGCCATCACGATGCGCAGCGCGGAGGGCACCATGACAGACAGTGAGGCGGACGCGTTGATGGCGAAGATTTTAAAGACGCTGGAAAGCGGATTTGGAGCAAAGCTGAGGGATTAGTGCTCCACGGACTGTGGATTCCCGGCAGCGCTATTGTCACCGGGATTTTGGCAGGACATAGGGGAAAGCTGCGCAGTAGAGCGGGCGGCCGACCCCTTGTCAAGCGCCTTGAGCGCTTGGCGCGTGAGTGTGGAGGGAAATTTGCGGCGAAACAAAGAGAAGCGGTAACCCTTAAAAAACTGCCCGTTGAAATGCCGGAGCGGATCGGGTATAATGAGAGCATTCCAAGGAAAACTTCATGAAATGAGGACGGTGAGAGTCTGTGGAAAAAATCAAGACAGTGGTCAGCATCGGCGGAAAAGACTATACCATTTGTGGTTTGGAGAGTCCGGAATATATTCATCGTGTGGCCTCGCGGGTCAATCAGAAGATGACGGAAGTGAAGCTGAAAAACAACGGTCTGAACAATGTGCAGATTGCGATGCTCACGTCCATCAATCTTGCGGATGATTACTTAAAATCACAGGACGAATGCGCGGCGCTGCGCATTGAGGCGGACACGCTGCGCAAGGAGCTGGAGCAGATGCAACGCGTTGCCGGAGCCAAAGAGCGGCAGGGCAGCATGAACATGCAGGGAAACAATCGAAAATAGTATTAGAGACGCCTCGCTGCGAAAATGGCGCAAGGCGTTTTTTTGTACCAAACTGTTTACAAGGGGAGCAGATTGAGCAGCAGAATCAGCGTGACGATCGCCGCGCCTGTGATACCCAGCACAATGGCGATCATGCGCAATCCCTGCTCCAGCGAGGAAGGAAAGATGTTGTAAAAAATATTCTTGATCAAGTTGCGCGGATGCTTGCGCACCAGATCGCGGTAGGTGAGCACGCGTGTGGTGAAAGCGGCGGGAGCGTCCTGATGCAATTCGATCAAGCGGGTGCCGCGGCGGGCGCTCGGCCCATATTCATTGAAGCCGCCGCTGGGGCAATAGCCCAACGTGAGATTGCCTATTTTTCCGCAGACGCTGTTGTGATGGTCGTGCCCGAAGAACAAGCCGAGCACATTGCCGTCTTGCCGCAACAAGGAAAACTCTCCGGAGTTTTCGTCCGGCACGGAGGGAGGCTCGCCCAGGAAGCCGGTCGCTTTTGCTGCGTTGATACAAAAAAATCTGCCTTTGCGTGAGCGGTATGCGCGGACGCTGCCACGGGTGTGCGGCGCAACCTCTGTAAGCAGCTCGTAGACCTCCGGCACCGGGATGTGCTGAAACACAAGCGCGGGAATGCCTGCTTGCTGTGCGCGCACAGCGGCAAACCAGTCCAGCTGATCGGGCTGCACGGGGTGATAACCGCCGCCGTGTTTGTTTTTCTGTGAATAAATCAGAAAGCAATACAGCGCAGGCGCATTGCCCTGATAGACAGGAAAACAATAGGTTCCGGCATCGAATTGCGACTCCGGCGGCACAAAGCCGGGCAGTGCGCGATAAACTTCTAAAAGCGCATCGCGGGTATGCCCGCTCTGTGCATCGTGGTTGCCAAACGTGACGGCAAACGGAATGCCGCGTGTGGTGACCGGCGCAAGCAATGTTTGGATGGTGCGCGCGGCAGCTGCCGGATCGCGCTTGTAGGCGCAGCTATATCCTTTGAGCTGATCGCCGGTGAACACCACGAGATGAGGCTGTGCATGCACGAGTGCTGCCTCCAGCAGAGCGAGGGTATCCGCGCTGACGTGGGGAACTTCCTGTAAATCTGCGACTTGCAGAATGCGAAAGCTGCCGTCTGCACCGAAGCAAGGTGCATTTTTTGATGGTTGGATTTCGTTATTCATGCTTTATACTATGACATAAATTGACCACGGAAGCAACTTGAAAATGTTGAAAAAAGCGGAAACTGATTACTTCAAAAGCAAAAAACGGTGTGTTGCATTACGCTGTTTTGTGGTACAATATGGGTTAGAAAATGAAATATGCGCGGGCATGCGTAATCAAATCAAGGAGACGAAGAGATGTTAAGAAATATTCCTGAAATTATTAGTCCGGAATTGATGAAGGCTCTGATGGAGATGGGGCATGGCGATGAAATCTGCTTTTGCGACGTAAACTTTCCTGCGGCGGGCATGGGCGCAAATTCGCGCGTGATTCGTGCGGACGGGCACACGATCCCCGTGCTGCTTGAAGCGGTGCTGGAGTTTATGCCGCTGGATGTCTTTGTGGAAAAACCGTGCGTGCTGATGGATGCGCCGGAGGGAAGCCACCCTGCGGTATGGACCAAATATCAAGAGGTGATTGGCAAGCATGATTTTGCGAACGCGCATAAGGAATTCGAAAAAGAGGAACGTTTTGCGTTTTACGATCGTGCGCAGAAGTGCTTTGCGCTGGTAGCGACGAGCGAGCATGAGGCGTACAGCAATATCATTCTGAAAAAAGGCGTGATCTTCAAATAAGAGATTGGGCCGTCGGTGAAGCCGTGCCTTTCCCGAAAACACGGCATGAAAAACCAGTTTAACGTTTGCGCAAGGGGATAGAACGCTTTGCCGGTTCGTTTGCGACAGAGCGATCGATTGACAGTCAACCAAATTTTAGATGAGTACCTGACTGGAGCGGAAAGGATAGGGCAATGGAGTTTTGGATTCCGGGAAGAATCATAGAAGAGGAAAACTGCGTGCGGAATCACGCGCAGCTATTGTGTGCGCTGGGGAGTAAGCCACTGATTATTGCGGGACAATCGGCGTATCGGAATGGCGCGTTTGAAGATGTGACGGCAGCGCTGGGCAGCCGCGCGTTTGCTGTGTATGACCGCATTGCACCGAATCCGCAGGCGCAGGACATGGACGAGATCGGCGCGTTTTGCAAACAGCAGGATTGTGATTACATCATTGCGATCGGCGGCGGAAGCCCGATGGACGCTGCCAAGGCGGTGGCGGTGTTGGGTGCGAACGATTTCAACTATGAAGGCTTATATGCGGGTAGCTTCCCAAACAAGCCTTTGCCCATTGCGGCGGTGCCGACCACCTGCGGAACGGGCAGCGAGGTGACGGCGTTTTCGGTGCTTAACTATGGAGACACCAAGAAGTCGTTTGCATCATGGGAGGTGATTCCCAAGCTGGCACTGCTGGATGCGAAGTATCTGAACGGACTGCCGCACTCTATTTTGAAGGATACGGCGCTGGACACGCTTTCGCATCTGGTGGAAGGATATTTGATGTCTGACGAGATGGCCAGCGAAATGATGGCGGAACGCGGGTTGGCGAATTTTGCGCAGTATTTGCCCATTTTACAGGGGAAAACGCCCACGCAGGAGGATTTGCGGCTGATGTTGGTGAACGCGGCATTGGGCGGGCTGGTAATCAACATTTCACGCACTTCGGCGGTGCATGGCATGAGCTATGCGTTGACGGTGAAGCGGGATATCCCGCACGGCAGAGCGTGTGCGGCGATTTTGGGACAGTATGTGCTGTTTACCTATCCGGTGTGCGAAATGAAGGTGGACTGGATGGTGCATCTGCTGGGGTTTGAGAATGTGACGACCTTTGCAGCCACGCTAAAAGAGCTGGTGGGGGATGTGGGCAGCTTTTCTCGCGAAGATTTGGAATATTTTACGCAGATTGCCGCGCCCGGCTCGATCAACCGCAACAATCCACGCAACATGACAAAAGAGGACGTACTGGAGTTGTTTCATAAATCGCTGGGGTAAGACCGGATAGGGTCTGTGAGAAGGACTGGGATATTGAGTGTCATAAAGAAAATTGGAAATTTGAATCGTGTGGTCAAGAAACTGCGCAAGCGAAAATTCGGGCGCATGAAGGAGATCATCCGAGACTATGGGATGCGCGAATTTGTACGGCGTGTGCAGGACAAGATGCAGCACGGTGACAATATCGCGCATTTGCGCGGGCGCAACTATGTGATTACAAACGAGGCATATTTGCCCAAGAGCGCGAGTTTGCGCGGCTTTGTGGTACGTGAGGATGTGCAGTTTTGTGTGACGCCGGGATCGGTCAACGTAGGGCGCGTGGATGTGCTGACCGCCGATCCGCAGCATCGCGCCATTTTTACGTTGCGCATTTCGGATGCGCAAGGGAACTTGCTGGCTAAGTGCAGCGTCAACGGTGTACACGAAGGATATACGGAATTTGACTTTGAGCCGATTTTGGATGTGATGGGCATGCCGCTGACGATGGAGATTTCCTCGGATGTGCATGGTGCGGGTGCATTGCACAATCCACGTGGACGCAAGCACGGATTTGATGTGCAGGGCGGGGGAAGGATTGCTTGCAAGGTATACACGCAACTGGACGCACTGTATGTGCACTGGATGAAGCACAACACGCCTACGCCGGAGGAGCTTGCGGCGCAGCGCGCACAGCAGTTTGCGACGACGCCAAAAATCAGCATTGTAACGCCGCTATATAATACGCCGGAGCGATATTTGCGCGACATGATCGACTCGGTGCGCGCACAGAGCTATGAAAACTGGGAGCTTTGCCTCGCGGATGGCAGCGCGCAGGATACGCTTGGCGGCGTGGCGGCAAGCTATGGGGATGCGCGGCTGGTTTACCGGAAATTGCAGGAGAACACGGGCATTGCGGGCAACTCGAACGAGGCGATCCGTATGGCGACAGGCGACTACATTGCGCTGCTGGATCATGATGATTTGCTTGCGCCGCAGGCATTATATGAAAATGTAGTACGCATCAATGAAGGATGCGATTTTGTATATTCGGATGAGGACAAGGTTTCGGAGGATGGAACAAGGCGCTTTGACCCGTTCTTTAAGCCGGACTTTAGCCCGCACATGTTGCAGACATTTAATTACATCACACATTTTGTGACCATAAAAAAAAGTCTGCTGGATGAGGTGGGCTATTTTGATGCACAATTCAACGGCGCGCAGGACTATGATTTATTTTTGCGGGTGAGCGAGCGGGCGCAAAAGATCGGGCATATCGCGGATATTTTGTATCACTGGCGCATCTCCGACGCATCGACTGCGGGAAGCGCGGAGGCAAAGGAATATACGGTAACGGCAGGAAAAGCGGCGCTGGAAGCAGCCTTTGTGCGGCGCAAGCAGCGCGCAACGGTGGAGAATGCGGAGCTGGCAAACTATTATCGTGTGCGCTTTCCCTTACCGGAGCCGTTGCCTAAAATCTCTATCGTGATTCCGAACAAGGATAATGTGAAGGTGTTATCCGCTTGCTTGAAGTCGCTGGAAAAATCCAGTTACCCCGATGTGGAAATTTTGGTGGCGGAGAACAACAGTACGCTGCCACAGACATTTGAGTATTACAAATCTTTGGAAAAGCATCCAAAGGTGCGTGTGCTGCGCTGGGAGCAGGAATTTAATTTCGCTAAGATCAATAATTTTGCCGCGCGGCAGGCGCAGGGGGAATATCTGGTCTTTTTGAACAACGACATTACGGCGATCAACGCGGATTGGCTGGAGCAGATGTTGATGTATGCGGCGCTGCCCGAAGTGGGGGCGGTAGGTGCGAAGCTTTACTACCCCGACGACACGGTGCAGCATGGCGGCGTAGTGCTGCGCATTGGCGGCATTGCGGGGCATTCGCATAAATTTGCCGATCGCAGCGAGGTGGGCAGCCTCGGACGGCTGATTTTTGCCTATGACGTAAGCGCAGTGACGGGAGCTTGCCTGATGGTGCGCAAGGCATTGTTTGAGCAGGCGGGCGCATTTGACGAAGCATTTGCCGTGGCATATAACGATGTGGATTTGTGCCTCAAGATACGCGAACTGGGCAAATACAACGTGTGGACACCCTTTGCGGAGCTATATCATCACGAGTCGGTCTCGCGCGGGTATGAGGAGACACCGGAGAAGATTGCGCGATTTGATCGGGAGCGGGTGCTTTGGCTGCAAAAGTGGGAGGAGAAATATCCCGTTGATCCCTTTTACAGCAAGAATTTGACGCATATTTACGAGAATTATTCCATTAATCCTTACCCGACCATGCGCGATGGAGCAATTTTGCTGACGATGGTACACCCGAACAGTGCGGGAGAAGGTTTGACAAATTCCTTAAAGCGACCGCAGGGTACGGGGAATGAGAGGCGGACTTAACGCAGAGTAGACTTTCATAAAGCGCACGTTGATCAAGAAGTGCTTTTTAAGAGAGGGGCAGTCGGCATTGAACAGCCTCCCGAAAAACGGACATTGAATAAAAAGGGCCTCCTATCGTAGGA
>CAYVTZ010000071.1:0-9545 GCA_964454685.1 uncultured Christensenellaceae bacterium | reverse complement strand
TTATCATTTTATCTCATCTGACAATGGAGGTTTACACATTTTTTTCAGCACTACCCCTTTTGATTTCGCAGACAAACAGTATGGGGATTATTTGCTTCTCGTTTGCGTTTGCAATTGTTTTCATGGGAGGAGATTATTTGTTTGAAGAAAGTCGCTTGATTTTCTCTAAAATGTCCTCATGGAAACAATCGCTTTGCACGGTGCTCTATACGATCCTTTTTTCTGTAATCACTATGCTGATTTTTATTGTTATCAACTATATCGTTTGTACGTTTGTTTTAGGCAAAGCAGTATTTCACAGTTTTTCGGTTTCGGCGCAAATCGAAGTATTGCACTCAATTGTGTTCAATATGTTTAGAATTACGGCACTTCTTCTTTTTTCGTTGCTTGTAAACCTGCTAACGAAAAAATATTTGGGCAGTATATTAGCAATTTTCTTGTGTCAGTTTGAGTATAATTTCTATTATATTACAAATGCTCCGCCATCCTTTATTTTGCCCAAATATCACACATTAATCTCCTATGGCATTGAATTTGAACTGTTAGAAAATACGGAGCGTATGGGTTTTGGGTTTTCGTATTTGTATTGGGGAGTAATATTATTGCTGTTTATTTTAGTTTTCTTCCTATATTACAAAAATATGCAGAAAGGGGATGCGCGGCATGCTGAAAAAGCTTAAGGAAAATATTATATCGAAATATTTCTTGTTTGGGATATTGTTCATTGTTACAACATCGCTGATTACATTGGTGCTGTGCAATAATTTGTTTGATGAATATAAAGCGGGCAACTTGAGTGGAGCGGCAATGTATTATGATACCGTATTTCAATCAAATATATTCCTGATTAATTTAGCTCCGTTTGCGGCAATACTTTCGGCATATCAGATTATTTTTGCAAAAAACAGAGTTTTTGTGCTGAAAGATTTTTTTGCGTCGGGTATCGTGGGCGGACTGGTTTTCCCTGTTGCGCAAGTGGTGTTGCTCGTGGGGTATCTATTGATTGCGCAGGGAGCTTGGGCGGATTTTGAGCAGTTACGACCACTTGCAAATGGTGAAGCGTTACCACTTGGAATTGGGATTGGATGGGCGGTGGTGAACTCGTTTGTTCTGGGGTTTGTGTATGCGCAATTAAGTTTTTCGATTGCACAGGGTAGCAGAAAGAAAAATGAGGCTGTTGTGTTACCAATCGTTATATATTTGATTGGTATGTATTGCCAATCGTATGCGGGGCATCTGTATGCTTGGTTACCGTTGGGAAATTATTTGCCTTTTTCGGGGAAAAGCCTGTCTGAGCATTGGTTTGGATTGTTGATCATCATACCTATTTCTATTTTGATCTTGTTATTTAAAAATGTTTGGATGAAAAGGGCATTGCGAGAAAACAAAAGCATGGAAATAATGAGGTAACTGTGGCGTAAATACAATCAGACCTAAAATGCGCCATAAGTGGATGGGGCTTTATCACTGGGATTATCGGCATGATTGCTGCCATGTTTTTTGGAATGTTTGAATGGATTTTCGGGAAAACGTATTATTACGGAATGTAGTTGACAAAAATAAATATTGGGTCTATAATTTACGACATAAAGAGAATATTTCGACAGGAGCACTTATCATGAAAGAGAATTTGACCAAGCAAGAATGGATTTTGATGGAGACACTGTGGAAGAATTATCCGCTTTTCTTGTCAGACATTATGAAACAGACGAATGGACGCGTGAACTGGACAAAAAGTACCTATTCAACCTATCTAAAGAAAATGACGGAGGATGGATTGATCGGGTATGAGACTGTGCGTGGGAGCCGGCTGTATGCTCCGTTGGTGAGCCGCGAAGCGTGTATGGTAAAGGAGAGCAGATCGTTACTATCTCGTATGTCGGAAGATAGCACACTTTACTTTGTGACGAATATGATTCGAGAAGGAAGTCTTTCAAAAGAAGATAGGCAGGAATTGAGAAATCTGATTGATGAACTGGGAAAAAATGGTGATAGCACTGACGCAGAAAAATAAAGTTTGGGGTAGAAATATAAAGGGGATTAGAGATGAGAGAGATATTACAAACATTGCTGGAAGTTACGGTGTATTCCGGTATCATTTTTGCGGCAATCATGTTACTAAAAAGGATATTCAAGAATAAGATGTCGCCCATGCTACATCTGTGGATTTGGGTTTTGCTGCTTGCGCGGCTGGTTTTGCCAATGACATTTGACAGCGCTTTGCGGCTATTTGTACTGCCCGGAGCACAGGCGCAAGAACAGGTGGCGCAGCGGAATGCACCTGTTGAGGCGGAAGGAAGATCTGCGACGCCTGTGCAAAACGTTGCGCAAAAGGGTGAAAATGCGTTGCAGAGTGCGCCCGCTCAACGCAGCACAGCGCCGGATTTAGCGACTGACAAGGTGGAGCGAGCGATACGGTGGGGTTGGGAGAATACGCTACTGCTTATTTGGGTTACAGGGATATGCGTGACGGCGATACTTGCGATGGTGGCATACCGTCGATTACGCAAGCGAGTGATGCGCAACAGGGTGCGACCGACAAGTGCATTGCTGCAGCTCTTAGAGAACTGCAAGGCAGAATTGGGAATCTCGCGTAGGGTTTGCCTCATGGTGCAGTGTGACTTGGCAAGTCCAGCGTTGCTATTCCCTAATATTGTGCTGATTCCGGCAGATTTATTGCGGATGCAGAGGAAACAAGTGCGTATGGCGATGTTGCACGAATTGACGCATTTTCGGCGCAGAGACCATGTTCTCAATATATTTTTGCTGGTGTTACGTTGTGTGTACTGGTTTAATCCGTTTGTATGGGGTGCGCTACAACAGATGTGGGCGGACATGGAAACTGCGTGTGATCACGATGTTGTCAAACGTTGGCAGATTGAAGAGCGCAACCATTATGCGCGCACGGTATTGATGATGTTTGGGCGGTCGGAATGTTCGCAGATGGTTCTGGGAATGGCGCTTGGCAATACACGCAAGACGGCAGAGCAGCGCATACGAGGAATCTACTTGCGCGGCAAAAGCAAAGGCAGCTCCAAAGTGGCTGCACTGGTGGTGGCGTGTGTAATTGGTTTTAGCTGTTTTACGACGGCATGCCAGCCGACACCGGAGAAGGTGGTGATTGTAAACAAGGCGGAAAGCTTTGATGAAATTACCGACACAAGCAAAAACACACCCGTGCAAACTGTACCATACACAGTGCCGGAGCGATGGGAAGATCATATAGAAGAAGGTACACTTACCATTGATATTGACACGGATGTGGTATTGCCTGTTGACACCGGATTTCCGGTTGCGATCATGCAACGGCAGACTTATACACAGCAACAGGTGAACGACATGGTGGAATACTTTGCGCAGGGACGAAGATTGTACCGCCTGCCTAGAACTCAAACCAAAGAGGAGATTGCGCAACAGATTGTGGAGATCAAGCAAACGCAGCAAAACTCCGAATCGGCTGAATGGGCGGATAGCTGGATTGCGGAGCTGGAGGCGCAGTATGAAACTGCGCCGGAGCAAGATGCGACGCAATATGTGGACGCAACACTGACGGAACGTGTGGATGCTTTTGGGGCTGTGCTGGACGATCAAAAGCAGTATTTGCGGGTGGGAATTGAACAAGGTGCAGATGCTGAAAGTATTTACCAAAAAATCGGCGATGAAAGCATCACACTGCAGAGCGCAAATTCGACGGCGACCAGTTCATGGTTTATCTATGCGGATGGAACATCATGCAACAACGAATCCTTTTATCGGGGCAACTTGGATGCGCCGGATATTGACGTAAACACCGATCCGGCCTTTCAAGACTGGGAGAATCAGATTCGCAACACAAGTATGACGCAGGAACAGGCGATGGCAGAGAGCGAGAAGATGATACAGGATTTGGGAATAGAGGGGATGGTGCTGCATAGCATAGAAGGTTTGGCGATGCTGGGGAAAGACGGCACACCGGTGAAGGGCGGGTATTCCCTCATCTATAAGCGGGGAATGAATGGTTTAATGGGGTATGTTACTCAAAATTGGGTTGATGTTGTGGATTCAAAGCAACCAGAATATGCACCGCCTTTCATGCTGGAAGAGATTAAAATTGATATCAATGAAGATGGCGTACATTTGTTTGCGTGGGATAGCGCTGCAAAGGTAAGTGAAATGGTCAATGAGAACGCCGAGCTGATTCCGTTTGAGGAAATACAGCAAGCGGCAATCAGGCAAATCAAATACAAATTTTCCTATGAGGGAAGCATCACGGATAAAATCAGGGTTGAAGTGGGCTCTGCGAAATTACACTTAGGGCACATTGGAGTAAAAGATGATGTTTCAAAGGCGATGATGATACCGCTTTGGATATTTGATCTTACGGAATATTATACACTCGAGGGTAGCACAGAAGAATATAAGGGAAATAATCAAGGCTTAGGGATCAGTGCGCTGGATGGCAGCGTGGTGAATGTTTGGGTGAATGCTTCGTTTTAGAAGTTTGGGCAAACGTGGCAGTGTATTTTTTGGAATCGGTGTTTTGCGTTGGCGAATAAAAGGGTAAGGGATTGAACGTATTCACCACTGACCTAAAACGCGCCATAAGTGGATGGGGCTTTATCGTGGGAGTGCTGGGGATGGTTGTAGCGATCTTCTTCGGGTCGTTTGGAATAAGCCCATCCCGGTATGTTAAGTGCACAGGGAAAATTTAATAAAAAATGTAAGGTTTTGGGCAGTTAGAGTATCATGTATGGTGAAGGGTAATATTGTGAGAATGCGGAATTATTTTCGACGGTGGCGTGCATTGGAAGAGGGGCGATTCCCATGGGGAAATAAACAGTCCTTACAAACCAGTGTTCCCTGCCAGCCGTAGCTGACAGAAGGATTGCAAGGACTATAAACATTCTACTACGGAAAAGAAAAAATAACAATAAAATACGTGCGAAATTCAGGTAATATTCATGGATTTTGCGATTGTAGGAAGGATGTATGTTATGAAAAGCAAGTTAATGAGAATATTGGTAGTAGCTGTTGCGGTTGTGGTGGTGTTTGGGGTAGCGAGTACGGCGATGGCGGTAAGTTATACAAGAACATTTGTAGGATATGAAACGGTAGGACCCATCACACTAATAACGTCAATTACAGATAAAAACACATCCTGCACAGTGTATATTGGAGGTGGCACGGGGGGGGGAAAACTTATTATCAAAGTGAGGGGCATGATGGATTTTATATGCCCAACGGTGGATTTAGTAAAGCGAAGCTGTATTCGGGTGGAACTTATATGCATAAAACAACGAATAAAGGTACGAGAACAGGGCATTTAGCTCTGAAAAACGTTTATGCGCCGGGATATAGTATCGTAGCGATAGGAAATGCGACATAATAGTGTCTTTTGCAACGGTGCAAAGAATAAGACGAAAAAGAAATGTTGGTTTCATCGGGAATCGGAGTCTCTGTTTCCCGATGAAACTGGAGTAGACTATTTAGGTAAAGCAGGTACGGAGAATTGGTTGTGAAAAAAAGAATATGTTTCCTTTCCATTTTAATTGTAGCAGCACTTGTATTTGGTTGCCAAAAGACACCTGAAAGTGGTGAGATCGTGAGTCAAAATGCAATTGAAAACAGCTTGTCGACTACGAAATCTGAAAAGAGCAAACTGAATTGCGAGGAAAGCATTGTTTGGGCAGACACGAAAGATATAAATGGTGTTGAGCTATCGGTGCAGATTGATGCAACACGTGAAGCTATTACACAGAAGTTGCCTGTTGTAACAATTGAGCCAATAAGTTTTAGTTTGAGTTTCTTTGAGGAAATAAGAGATTACTTTGCAGTAGGTGAGTGCTATAATGCGCAGGACTCAAAAGATGATGTGTTGAAAAGGAAGATATTTTTTGAACAGCACATAGACAAAAACAAGATAAAAGATCAGGAGGCAGTCCTCATAAACGAACGGAGCTGGCTTGAGAAGCTGTACAACGAAGCACCCAATGAAAATGCATCGCCTGTGGTTCCGAACAACGATCCATTTGACAAAATACTGGTGAAAAGTTATCCTTCGCCTGAGGAGATAGCGTACATTAGCATAATCAATGATGGAATCGTGATGACTGGAAGCAATTATTATGTGAAAGGTTATGGTGAATCTAAATTCTTATTGGCAGAAATAATTTCAGAAGATGAGACAGAGTCTGTAAATAACTTAGAATATAATAGTGCGTTAGAAAAAGCACAGAAACTTGTTGAGTATATATTTCCAGAGAATATGAAATTCCGTGCAGGCTATAACGCTACGGAAGAATATGTATATGAATTTCTCTTTAAAGATGGTTCTGATAAACAGAAAAAAATATTTGCTTTCTTTTATGCACCAACATACAATGGCGTGCCGTCATTGTTGGTCGATCCTGCAACCATTGTAGGAACGGGTGAGGATAATGATGAGTTTGCTCCCGAATATCTGAAAGAATCTATTGCGGTAGTAGCGAATGAAAACGAAGTACTTGGCTTTTTTTATACTAGCCCAAGCAAAATAATGGATATAAAAAATGATAATGTGGGAATATTGCCTTTTGATGAAATATTAAAGCGGTTTCAGTCAAATATTTTCGTTCACTATATTTGGGGAATACCAGGTAGCAGTGTCAAAATACGCGTTGAAAAAATAAAGTTCGGAATGGAACGACTCCCTGTAAAGGACAATGCGAATCAATATTTGATGGTTCCGGCGTGGAACTTTGTTGGTAGTGTAGAGAATTATTTTTCGGAAGAGGTTGGAGAACTTTATGAAGAGAATAAAAGCATTTTTGTAATCAATGCGATTGATGGGAGCATCATATCGCAATCACAAGTATTGCAGTTATTCTGATGCCGGAGAAAATGAATATGTGTATCGAAAGAAAGAATAAATGGGCTTTGGTGGTTGTGAGCATTGTATTTATTGCGATTTCAGGTGAAACGCAAAGGTTATTTACGACGTGTATAATTGCATTCCATCTTATTTGGAAACTATGATATTTCAATTAAACAACATTCATTACGTGCTCTTTGCGTTTACATACTTGCTGATACTGTTTGCTATGGGGGGAAGGGTAATATGCTTGGATATGAAAAGTGCGTTGCACTTAAGAGAAGCTTTAGCTTTTTCTGTCATCTATGTAATTAGTTTTATGCTATCGAATTTGCTTTTTTGCATGATTAGTGACGATATTCAAAATATTTTTAGTAATCAATGGAGTGTTTCTTTAGATGTGTCACAACACTTTCGGAACCCGCTAGAAGCGGGCATCGCCTCGCTAGTATTGTTCTTTTTACGAACAACTTTTTGTATCTACCTTATGGACTTGGTTAACACCATATTCAGAAACAAGTACTATGGATTTTGGGCGATATTATTGCTCTCATTTATAGATTTTAGACTATATGAAATTCTTAGCATTAGCACGCCTTTTAATATATTGCCATTTGAACACACTGTTCTTATGAATTCTGAACTGTATGAAAGTTCCATAGGGAATTATAAAATTTCAATTTTTTTCTCTTTATTATACTGGATGCTACTGATTGCTGTGCTATATACATTGATGATTGTAGTAAAAAAAATTCGCGAAAAGAGGTCACAGTATGGAGTATAGATGGACTTGTAGAGCGAAGCGTTTCGTGTTCTTAAAGGAAATCGTATTTTGTGTTTTGCTTATCATAATATCATGTTTGATAACAATGTATCTCAATATTGCCAATAATGGCGCGATGAGTGAAATAAAAAACGGAGTTTGTGAAGTTTTTGTGGCGGGTGTGATGTCGGGGAACACTTTGTTGCAGATTGTTGCTCCAATTGTTCCAATATTTGTGTGCAGAAAAATTTATCTACTTACAAAATATAAGGATTTTGGACACATCACAAAAATATCGCTAGTGTCATTCATAACAGGGGCAAGCACATTCATGATTTCGATTGTTTTAGTTTTGTTAGCAAGTAGTCTTGTTTCATCTATTGTGCTGAATGGTGCGATATTTGCAACTGGAGAAATCGAAATGCAAATAGGTGTTTTTAGTGAATTATACTATTCATTTCCCGGCTTATATGTGGTTTTGACAATTTGCTATATAGGACTCTGTGGGGGTATATATGCTGTGTTTGGGCTTGCGCTATATATTAGTTTTAAAAATTTTTCGCTTGCATTATTTATTCCACTTGTTTTTTATCATTGTTTTCGTTTTTGGGGATGGCTTGTTCCGATTATTCCGACGGAATGGTTTTTCAACATTTTACCAGTAAACACTTTTGATATTGCAACGTTTGATTTCCCATTATCAAAAAAAATTGCAGAATTATTATTTGTTTTAGTTGCGGCAATAATTATTATGTTTGCTAGACATTTGCATATGCGACGTATTGCAAATGCAGACTCGAAATTTTCGCTAACGAATGATGATTGATAAATCACTTGGGTATTGAAATTTTGAACGTATTCACAACAGACATAAAACGCGCCATAAGTGGATGGGGCTTCATCATTGGGATTATCGGTATGATTGCTGCCATATTTTTTGGCACGTTTGGAATAAGTCTATCCCGGTATGTTAAGTGCACCAAAAAAATTTAATAAAAAATGTAAGGTTTTGGGCAGTTAGAGTATCATGTATGGTGAAGGGTAATATTGTGAGAATATTGAAACAAGTTGAAATTGTGGCTTAATTGCCGGAGCACAAACTTTTCGTCCCCTGAAAACGGGGTTTCGTCCCCACCCCATTGTAATTTCTTGATCGTACTGGTACGATGCAATAAAAAAGAGGGGGCGAAAGGGGGCAGGGGTATTGCCGAAGCACGGTGAATTGGAAGGGAGGTGAAGCCGATGGGAAATAAAAAGTCCTTACAAAACTGATGGTGTGGGCACCCTATCGCGCAAGCGATAGCCAGTGAAGTAAGGACTATAATAGTATACATAGGAAGCGTGAAGAACGCAAGAAAACGCGCGCGAAATTCAGAGAATGTTCATGGATTTTGCTGCAAAAGAAAGGATGTATATTATGAAAAAGAAGTTAATGAAAATATTGGTAGTAGCTGTTGCGGTTGTGATGGTGTTTGGGGTAGCGAGTACGGCGATGGCGGTTACAGAAACACATGCTTATTCTGCAACCTTTGGAACATCTACCGTAACAAATAGAGTTTTTTCAACAACAGGTTCTATGTATTCGTGGTTTGTTAGAGATAGAAACAGCTCTATCAGTGACGGAACGGCAAGAAAAATTCACCATGTGAGTGTTGTCGTAAAAGCTAATAGTGCTTTAACTGAGATTGGACAAAAAACCACGGTTGAATCGGGCGCTGAAAGGACACTTCCGTTTAATACGGGAATGGCAAACACGATGAGCATAAGAGTCAAATTTCTAAGAGGAAATGCGAGTGGTAGTACTACAAGTAAGGGGACAATACTTGCAACATGGTAATAAATATTAGCCACAGTTCTTAGCAAGAGGGGGGCTTTTAGCCCTCCTGCAATATCTAAAGTGGCTCTGTAAAGTTAAAATGAAAAACTATGAGGTGCAGACGTAGAAATACGTCA
>CAYVTZ010000070.1:0-10194 GCA_964454685.1 uncultured Christensenellaceae bacterium | reverse complement strand
AATACTACAATGAAATTGCAGCCAATGTGTAACATATCATTTGACAATGTATAGAAGATGATGAATTGGGTGTTTACAAGATTGGGGGATTGTGGTAGAATATCTTCTATGTGAAATCGAATGCTTCGAGGAACGATTCTCCAACGTCTTCGCAGGATATCGAGATAATTAAAAAACGGAGGAAACAAAAAATGGATAAGGCAATCAAAACAGAGATCATTCAGAAGTACGCCCAAAAAGAAGGGGATACCGGATCGCCGGAAGTGCAGATTGCACTGCTGACATACCGCATCAATCACCTAAATGAGCATCTGAAAATCAACAAAAAAGATTCGCACTCACGCCGTGGGCTGCTGAAAATGGTTGGTAAGAGAAGAGGCCTGCTGGGGTATTTGAAGGAGAAGGACATTGAGCGTTACAGAGCGCTGATCCAAAGCCTGAACTTAAGAAAATAAGAACCGGAGAGCGGGATTTCTCGCTCTTTTTTTCTGAAAACGAAGTGGACTGTGGTGACAGTCAGGGAACTATTCCAAGGAGGAATCTATGCACAACAATCATGTTTACACGATGGAGCTTGGCGGCCGGACTCTCACGGTGGAGAGCGGAAAATACGCCTTTCAAGCAGGCGGTAGCGTTATCGTCCGCTGCGGAGACACGGCAGTTTTTGTCAATGCGACCGCATCAAAAAACAAACGGGACAACATTGACTTTTTCCCGTTGAGTGTCGAGTATGAAGAAAAAATGTATGCGGTGGGGAAAATCCCCGGCGGTTTTATCAAACGCGAGGGGAGACCTTCGGAAAAAGCGATTTTGGCTTCGCGCCTCATCGATCGTCCCATCCGTCCGCTGTTCCCAAAAGGATATTACAACGATGTACAGGTGATTGCGACGGTGATGTCTGTGGACACGGACATTCCGGCGGAAGTTTATGCAATGATCGGGTCTTCTGCGGCACTGTCCATTTCGGGGCTGCCCTTTATGGGACCGACCGGCTCTGTAATTGTTGGCCTGGTAGATGGTGAATATATCATCAATCCGGACAGCGCACAGCGCGAAAAGAGCAGACTGCATCTGACCGTTTCCGGCACGAAAGACGCCGTGATGATGGTGGAAGCGGGCGCGAACGAAGTGACCGAAGCCGAGATGTTGCAGGCGATTTTGCTGGGACACGAGGAAATCAAACGCATTTGTGAGTTCATCCAGAATATCAAGGACGAGATTGGCAAGCCGATGGTGGAGCCGGAAGTTTATCATGTGCCGGAAGAACTGGATGCAAAGGTGCGTGCCTATGCGACCGAAAGGGTTATTTGGAGCGTGGACACCTTTGATCGTGACGAGCGTGAAGCGCGTGAAGATCAGGTGAAGAAAGAAACCATCGAGCATTTTGCGGAAGAATATCCGGATGGAGCGGCAGACATTGCGAATTCGCTGTATTACATCACCAAAGAGGTGATCCGCGATAAAATTATCAACAAGGGCATTCGCCCCGACGGTCGTGGATATGAGGACATTCGTCCCATCTGGTGTGAGACGGGCATCTTTGCCAGAACGCACGGCAGCGCTGTGTTTACACGTGGTTTGACGCAGGCGATGAACATTGTGACGCTGGGCTCCCTGCGCGATGGGCAGACGCTGGACGGCATCACGGATGACGATTTTAAGCGTTATATGCACCACTACAACATGCCGCCGTACTCGACGGGTGAAGCGAAGATGATGCGCAGTGCATCCCGCCGTGAAGTGGGTCATGGTGCGCTGGCAGAGCGCGCGATCGAGCCGATGCTGCCTTCGGTGGAGGAATTCCCGTATGCGATTCGCTCGGTATCTGAAGTCATCAGCTCGAATGGTTCGACTTCGCAAGCGAGTGTTTGCTCCAGCTCGATGGCATTGATGGACGCGGGCGTACCCATGAAGGCTGCGGTTGCGGGCTGTGCGATGGGACTGATCAAAGATGAACAGAACGGCAAAATCGTTGTGCTGACGGATATTCAAGGTCTTGAGGACTTTTTGGGAGACATGGACTTCAAGGTTGCGGGAACCTCCAAGGGAATCACCGCGATTCAGATGGACATTAAAATCAAAGGTATCGACAAAGAGATTTTGGAACGCGCGCTGGAGCAGGCACTGCGCGGCAGACTGCACATTTTGGGCGAGATGAATAAAGTCATCAGCGCACCGAAAACCGTGATGTCGCCGTACGCGCCTAAAATCATCCAGTTCTCCATTGACCCGGACAAGATTCGCGAGGTCATTGGTTCGGGCGGTAAGGTCATCAACAAGATCATCGACGAAACCGGCGTGAAAATCGACATCGAAGATGATGGACGTGTGGCGATTTGCACCGCGGACGATGCTGCGGCAGCAAAGGCGCGCAAAATGATCGAAACGATTGCGAAGGATGTGAAAGTGGGCGAAATCTTCAACGGTAAGGTGACGCGCATCATGAACTTTGGCGCTTTCGTGGAACTGGCGCCCGGCAAAGAGGGAATGTGCCGCATCTCGAACCTCGCAAACCAGTTTATCAAGCGCGTGGAAGATGTGTGCAACATCGGTGACGAACTGCTGGTGAAGGTCATTGAGGTCGATAAGCAGGGAAGAATCAATCTGACGCACAAAGGTTTGACACCGGAAGATGCAGCGCCGCAGGGCGGAGAAGAAAACTAAGTTTTCCGATCGGAACTGAAGGGTACAAGTCAAATGCTGTGGCGCCTCGTCACAGCATTTGTTGTAGGAGAACACAAGAAGAATTTGCGCCTGCAAAAAAGTGCTTTTGCGCCCAATACCCAGTTGACGCTTAGGCAGAGTGTGGAGTGCGTACTTTAAAGAGTGAGGGCAATGCCGGACGCTACATAAAAATGAGCGTCGGAGCATTCCGGGTTCGATTGCGCGTTGCAAGGGAGACAGCCGAAAACGGGCGATCGCTACACTACAGAGCAAAGGAATGGATATGATCATACAAAAAAAATTACCGAATGGCATTACGCTGGTGGCAGAGCCGCTCAACAACTTCCGATCTGTGACGATCGGCGTTTGGGTGGGTGCGGGCAGTGTGATCGAGACACCGGAGGAAAACGGTATCTCGCATTTTATTGAACACATGCTGTTCAAGGGAACAAAGAAACGTAGCGCGAAGCAGATTGCCATTGATGTGGACAACATCGGCGGACAGATTAATGCGTTCACCTCCAAGGAATACACTTGCTACTATATCAAGGCGATGGATGCGAAATTGCAGGATGCGGTGGAGATCTTATTCGATCTATTCTGCAATGCGACGCTGGACGCGACGGAATTAGAAAAAGAAAAAGGCGTTGTGTGCGAGGAGATTGCGATGTCCAACGATAATCCGGAGGATTTGGCGATGGACCTTATCACCAGCGAATTTTTTGCGGGATGCGCGCTGGAAAAGACCATTTTAGGGCCGACGGAGAACATCCGGCGCTTTACGCGGGACGATTTGCTTTCCTACATGCGCCGCTACTATTGTGCGGAAAACATCGTGGTTGCGGTGGCGGGCAACTTTGATATGGACAAGCTGGAAACGTGGATTGACCAGTATTTTGATGGATTCCACGGAGAAACGCTGCACATCCCCGAATTTTCCGCTTGCAGCGGGTTTGAAGCGGGACGGCATTTTGCCAATGTGGAGCGTGACATCGAGCAGGTACACTTATGCTTCGGGCTGCCCTCTGTGGACGTCTTTGACGAACAGAAGTATGCGCTGAATGTGGTTAACAATGTGGTGGGCGGATCCATGAGCTCGCGCTTGTTCCAGAAAATTCGCGAGGAGATGGGCATGGCTTATGCGGTGTTCTCTTATCCTGTGATTCATAAATGCGCGGGAATGTATGGCGTTTATGCCGGTACAATGGCGGAAAATGCGACGGTAGTCACCGAGATGATTTTGAAGGAGCTGGCCGTTGTGCACAAGCAGGGCATCAGTAAAGAGGAGTTTTTGCAGAGCAAGGAGCAGCTCAAGGGGAATCTGGTGCTGTCTTTGGAGAGCACATCTTCCAAAATGAGCGCGATTGGTAAGGCGTATGTGCTGACCAAGCGTGTGCAGGAGGACGAGGAAGTGCTGGCGAAAATCGATGCGGTGACGATGGAGGATGTGGATGCGCTGATTGCGCAGGTTTACGATCTTTCCAAGCTGACGATGACCAGTGTGGGCACCTTGAGCGAACCGGAAAAGATTCAAGAGATGTTGGAGACATGCAAAGGCGCGTAAGCTGCATTTTGAGCAAGTTAGGGCGGGAAATCCCCGCTCTTTTTTGTGCGGCTGGTGAAAATGCGAACAGGAGCACAACAGTGCGGCAAAAAGCATGCAGCTGAGATGCGTGGGCCGTGGTGCAATTTGCCTTGGAAAAGCAGGGGGATGTAAAAGTTCGGAAGCATAAAGAATCCGTTTATGCAAGGCGAATTCAGCCCGAAGCTCGATGAAGAGATTTGCGAATTGCTTTTTATCATCCGACGCGTAGTATTGATTGAAAAAAATTGTGTTTTGTGATAGAATAAACGCAGTAGATTAGAGAGAGGACTTGCACCGCACACCAAATCGTGTGCCGGAACATTCGGGTATGGCGCAGACACGAAAACGCAGAAAAAAGAAAACATCGCATGTCAATGAGATCGTCGGGATCGTATTGATCGGATTTGCTATATTTTTGGCATTGACGGTCTATTTTAAAATCGACAGCATCGCGGGCAATGTGATTTCCGGCTTTTTCTTCGGGCTGGTGGGCGTTGTGGGATATGTGCTGCCCATTATTCTAGCGGCGGTGGGCGTGCTTGTGATCATCTCCAAAAAGAAAAAAAAGAACAATACGAAAATTGCGCTGCTGGTTGCGATGATTTTTTGCATTCTATCGCTGCTGCATGTTTCGGTTTCCGAGGCGATTATCTCGCAACATGTGGACTTTCCGGGATATTTAGAGGAGTCCTTTCAGGTGGGATTGCAGGATATGGCGGGCGGCGGATTTGCAGGCGCTTTGCTGTGCTTCGGTGTATATTTGCTGATGGGAGCGGTGGGCAGTTACATCATATTTATTGTTGGGATTGTGGCATGCTTGATCGTACTGACAAACCTTTCGATTAAAAAAGTGGGCGCAGACATTGGTTCTGCGGTCAAGACCACGGTGCATGGATATCGCGACCGCAGGGCGGAACGCAAGCAGCAGGAGCAGCTCTATATGGAACAACTGATGGAGCAGGAACGCGTGGAATTTGCGGAGATGGCGGCGATGAAACCGTCCGGTGATTTTAATATGCAGATTGAAGAAGAGGAAGCGGTGAGCGAACCTCTTGAAATTATGCGGGATGAAGTGATTCAGGATGTGCCGTTTGACACGCAGAACGGTGCTTTTTTCCTGGAGATAGAGGAGCGGGAAGCCGAGCAGCAGCAACCGCCGCAACCGAACACGCGTGTGGCGCGCAGAAAGCTGCAGGCAGAGCCGGAAGCGGGGCAACAGGCAGAGCGTGTTGTGCCATCTGCGCCTGTGGAGCGAGCGCCCAAACGTGAATTGCCGCCTGAGGTGCCTGCGATGGTGGAAGAACCGGAACAGCAAAGCCCGCTCGCGGCATCGTCCGGTAACGGGGAATATGTGAAACCTCCCATTACGATACTAAAAGAAACCAAGCCTGCGCCGCCTACAACGAGCGCGGATTTGAAAAAGAACATTGAAATTTTGGAACAGACCTTCAAGAGCTTTCGCATTGAGGCAAAGGTGGTCAATGTGAGTAAGGGGCCTGTGGTGACGCGCTATGAGGTGCAGCCTGCGCCGGGTGTCAAGGTCAGCCGCATCGTGAGCCTTTCGGACGACATTGCACTGAATTTATCTGCGCGGGATGTGCGCATTGAAGCGCCGGTACCGGGTAAGCCGGTGGTAGGCATTGAGATTCCAAATTCGGAGTCTGCCGCGGTCGGGCTGCGCGAGTTGGTTGCAGACCCCAAATTCCAAAACGCAAAAAGTGCGTTGACCTTTGCTCTGGGCAAAGATATTTCCGGTGCGAATGTATATGGCGACATTTCCAAGATGCCGCACATGCTGATTGCGGGTGCGACCGGCAGCGGTAAGAGTGTTTGCATGAACTCGATTATACTGAGTTTGCTATATCATGCCACACCGGATGAGATTAAGCTGATTATGATTGATCCCAAGATGGTGGAACTCAATGTGTACAATGAAATTCCACATCTGTTGATTCCGGTGGTGACGGACGCAAAAAAGGCGGCTTCGGCGATCAACTGGGCCGTAAACGAAATGACGCTGCGCTATCGCATGTTTGCACAGAAAAAGGCAAAAGAGCTGGAAAGCTACAATCGTTTGATTGTGGAGGAAGGCGGCACAAAGCTACCTAAAATTGTGCTGTTCATCGACGAATTGGCGGATCTGATGATGGTTGCACCGGGCGAGGTGGAGGACGCGATCTGCCGCATTGCGCAGCTTGGACGGGCGAGTGGCATTCATTTGGTGATTGCGACACAAAGGCCTTCCGTCAACGTGATTACGGGCGTGATTAAGGCGAACATTCCCTCGCGCATTGCGCTTTCTGTGCAATCGCAGATTGATTCGCGCACCATTTTGGATATGGGTGGCGCAGAAAAGCTGTTGGGCAACGGGGACATGCTTTACTATCCCACCGGACTGCCTAAGCCGCTGCGGTTGCAGGGATGTTATGTTTCGGACAAAGAAGTAGAGGCCATTACCAGCTTCCTGAAGGAGCACAGCCAGGCAGATTACAGCAGGGATGTGATGGATGGGATATCCAATCCTGCCGCAGTTGCGGGAGGAGTGCAGGAGGATCGGGACGATCTGTTTATGCGCGCGCTGGAAACGGTGATCGAATATGAACAGGCTTCCACATCGATGCTGCAACGACGGCTGCGCGTGGGCTATTCCCGTGCGGCACGTTTGGTGGATCAACTGGAAGCGGAGGGGTACATCTCTCCGATGGACGGGAGCAAGCCGCGTCAGGTGCTGATCAGCAAGGAAGAATTTGATGCGATGCAAAACGGTGAAGCGGAAGCAGGTGAGTAAATGAAAACAAAGATTGGCGTAATCTCGCTGGGGTGTGTGAAAAATCGGATCGATACGGAATTGATGTTGGGCGAACTGGGCGACACATACGAGTTTGTACAGGATTTGAAGGACGCAGATGTTGCGTTGATCAACACTTGTACATTCATCAATGACGCAAAGGAAGAATCCATCAATGCGATTTTGGAAGCGGAGCAGCAGAAGAAATTCGGGAACTTGAAGGCGATTATTGTGACGGGATGCCTGCCGCAGCGCTATCAAGATGAATTGAAGGCCGAGCTGCCGCGCGTAGATGCTTTTTTGGGCGTGACAGCATACAACGAGATTCGGGATGTGATTGAAAAAGCGCTTAGCGGTGAGCATGTGGAGCATTATGAGCGCGACATGAGCAAGGCGGAGACCATTCAGCGCATCATTACAACGGTGAAGCCGACGGCGTATGTGCGTATTGCGGACGGCTGCAACAACGCATGCAGTTATTGTGTGATTCCCAGCGTGCGTGGCGCGTTGCACAGCCGCAAGAAGGAAGAGATTTTGCGGGAGATCACCTCGCTGGCGCAGGAAGGATATTGCGAAATAGTTTTGGTAGCGCAGGACACGACAAAATACGGCGTGGACTTATACGGGCGGAGCGAGCTGGTGGATTTGCTGGAGCAGGCATCGCAGATTGAAGGGGTAAAATGGCTGCGGTTGCTGTATTGTTATCCGGAGAGCATTACGGACGAACTATTGGATGTGATGAACCGGCACGACAACATTGTGCGGTATTTGGATATGCCGGTGCAGCATCTGGACGATGACATTTTGGCGGCGATGAACCGCAAGAGCACCTATGCGCAGATCGAGGCACTGGTGCAGAAGATTCGTACACAGTATCCGGATTTTGTACTGCGCTCGACGGTGATTGTCGGATTTCCCGGTGAGACACGCGCGATCGCACGGAACGGAAGGCAGCGGTTAAAGACGCTGGCATTTGACCGTTTGGGCGTATTTGCTTATTCGCAGGAGGAGGGGACTCCCGCAGCGGCGTTGCCAGACCAGGTGGAAGAGGAAGAAAAGGATTTTCGTTTGGATGCTGCGATGAACACGCAATATGAGGTGTCTTATGCGATGAACAAAAGGCGTGTCGGCAAGACATACGAAGTGTTGATCGAGGGGCAGGACAAAGCAAAGAAGGTTTATTACGGGCGTTCGGAATTTGAAGCGCCGGAGATTGACGGGAAAATTCTGGTAAAGAGCGATACGCCGCTGGAAGTCGGCGAGTTTTACAAGGTGACGATCACAAGCGCGTATATTTATGATTGTTTAGGAGAGGTTGTGCTATGAAATGGAACGCACCGAACATACTGACACTGCTGCGCATGATATTAATTCCGGTATTTGTCGCAATTTATTTTACGGGTTTACCTAATTGGAACTACATTGCTGCTATAATCTTTATTGGAGCAGCGATAACAGACTGGCTGGATGGATATCTGGCGAGAAAATGGAACCAGATTTCTGACTTCGGAAAGCTGTGGGATCCCATTGCGGACAAGCTTTTGGTGCTGGCGGCCTTATTGGTGCTGATGGACTGGGGCGTGGTGGCAATGGTGCCTATCCTGATTATCGTATCGCGTGAACTGATTATCGGCGGGTTCCGTGCGTTGGCGGCATCAAAGGGCGTTGTGATTGCTGCGGACAAGTCCGGCAAGCTGAAAACGGTGGTACAGTTTATTGCGGTGATATTGCTGCTGCTCAAAGATTGGCCGCTTGCGTTTTTGTCCTTTTCGCCGGGGCAGGTGCTGATTTGGGTCAGCGCGGCTTTGGCGGTGTATTCCTGCGTGGAATATATGGTGAAAAACAAGCAGGTATTGAGTGAATCGACTCAGAAAGGATAAAGCATGGAGAAACAAAAGGCACTGGATAATGCACTGGCACAAATTGAAAAGCAGTTTGGTAAGGGCGCGGTGATGAAGCTGGGAGACGCCAGCAAAAACATGAATATTTCGGTGATTCCTACGGGATGTCTGGAACTGGACGTCGCACTGGGCGTAGGAGGCATTCCGCGCGGCAGAATTATTGAGGTGTATGGCCCGGAATCGTCGGGAAAGACCACGGTGGCGCTGCACATGGTTGCGGAGGCGCAGAAAATGGGCGGCGCAGCAGCGTTTATAGATGCGGAGCATGCGCTGGATCCGACATATGCGCAGAATTTGGGCGTCGACATCGATAATATGTATGTTTCGCAGCCCAATACGGGGGAAGAAGCGTTGGAAATCGCCGAGGCGCTGGTGCGCAGCGGTGCGATTGATATTGTAGTCGTGGACTCGGTGGCAGCTTTGGTACCTAAGGCGGAAATTGAGGGCTTGATGGGGGATTCGCACGTCGGTTTGCAGGCGCGCTTGATGTCTCAGGCGTTGCGGAAGCTGACTTCTGTCATCAATAAGTCGAACGCAGTGGTGGTGTTCATCAATCAACTGCGCGAAAAAGTTGGCGTGATGTTTGGATCGCCGGAGACGACCACGGGTGGCAAGGCGTTGAAATTTTACGCGACCATTCGGCTGGATGTGCGCCGCATCGAGACCATGAAAACCGGTGACGTGATGATTGGTAACCGCACGCGCATTAAAGTGGTGAAAAACAAGGTGGCGCCGCCCTTTAAGCAGGCGGAATTTGAGATTTACTATGGCGAGGGCATCAGCGAGACGGCGAGCATTTTAAATCTGGGTACGGAGCTGAACATCATTGCAAAGTCCGGCGCGTGGTTTTCCTACAATGGAGAGCATATTGGCCAGGGGCGTGAGAATGCGAAGAACTTTTTGAAGGATAATCCGGAGATCGCAAAAACGATCAAGCAGAATATTCTGAAATCCTATTCGCTGGGTGAATATGCGCAAGTCAATGAGGATGGGACGCCTGTTGCGGAGCCGATTGATCCGGAGGCGCGGAAGAACGAGGATGTAACGGTTTTAGAAAAGCCGAAATCAAAAAAATAGCATAATAATTTTTGGTGGCGCAGTATTCTAGTCGGTACTGCTGATTCTGAAGACGGACCTAAAAAGCCGTTAAAGGGCACATCGATGAAGTTTCTGGTGTTGGCCGCTGACGCCCCGTCGGGGGCTGATGCTGGGAGTTAAGAAAGAAGGGCGATCCACAAGGGCATGTGGGCGTTGAC
>CAYVTZ010000069.1:0-11181 GCA_964454685.1 uncultured Christensenellaceae bacterium | reverse complement strand
ATTCGGTTTCCGGTGACATCAGGCCCCTGTTATTTCGCAATCCTTTGCGGGAGCCTTGACAGCGGTATCTTCCCGACGCATGGTGACGTCCCCTTGCGTCGAAAAAGTATACTTTTTCGTTTTTTTTGTTTTGGTAAAAAAAGTAAAAAAAAATTAGCCCAAACGCTAAACTTTCTGTCAAATAGACCGATAATTCTAATAGACGGTTAAGTATACATTTTCGTCTGAGTACAAAAACTTCTATTTATTTTTTCTGTAATGGTCCAGATTGCTGTCAAATCGCCCCGTTATAGCCTTTTTGAAAAGGGCGACAGTTCTCTTCGCCTGAACGCTGTTGTTTTCTTGCTGCATAATTCACGATGTCTTTCCTGTAACAACACAAAGTTTCGGTGTAGCTCTCCGTAGCTACTGTGTTTTTTTGCGATACCGCCGTAGCATATCTAAAAATGTTGTGCGCGGAATCCCCATGCGGATTGCCGCGGCTGTTTGTGTACATTCCTTGCGCATCACCTGTGCGCAGATCTCTTCAAACTCCTGTGGCAAGGCTCTTGGTGGTCTGCCGAAACGCACGCCGCGCTTCTTCGCCTCTGCCACTCCCTCGCTCTGCCGCTTGCGAATGTTGTCCCTCTCAATGTGTGCCACGTATGAGAGCAGTTGCAATACGATGTCCGAGATCAGTGTTCCGGTGATGTCCTCTCCCTTGCGCGTGTCCAGCAGTGGCATGTCCAGTACAATGATGTCCACTTGCTTCTTTCGTGTGATAACGTTCCACTGTTCCAGAATTTCTTTATAGTTCCTGCCAAGTCGGTCAATGCTGGGGATCACCAGAACGTCCCCGCATCGCAGATGTCGCAAGAGCCTTATGTAGGCAGGGCGGTTAAAGTTCTTTCCGCTTTGTTTGTCGGTGTAGATTTGTTTGGGTCTTACTCCGAATTCAAGTAGCGTTGCAAGTTGTCTGTCCGTGTGTTGCTGTTGTGTGGATACGCGAGCATATCCATACATGTTCTGTTGCATTTTGATTCACTCCTTATATGAATAATATAGACGGAATCTCCCTCGCATTTTTTCCTGCGGACAAAGCAATGAAAAAAGCGCGAAAAATCCGCATCATACAACTTACATGGCTGATGTGCCTCTTTTATTATTTTTTTGTTCAACCTGATGATTTCCTTCACCCGAATGCGGTCTCCCTTCACATTCAGCCTGTAAAATTATAACGAAAAATAAAAGCTTGCATACGAAATAGTATATCACATTTAGAAGAAGAAATCAGCGTCAAAATCTGAAAAAACGAAAAAACAGCTGCTTCATTTCCGTCGCCGTGAACGGATGGCAACGCACAAAAAAACCGCGCCATGCAAATAGGCTGCACAACGCGGTATCTATATTTGATTTTATTGTCCTGCTTGCGCCCTCAAACGTTCCAGCAGCCGCGCCATGTCCTCCGGCAGAGGCGCTTCAAAGCACATTGCTTCACCTGTCTTAGGGTGCCGAAGCATCAGTTGGTACGCATGCAGCATCTGCGCCTGCGCCCCGAAGGGGTTCTTTTGACGGGTGTACAGGGGATCACCTACAACGGGAAACCCCAGCTTTTTCAGATGCACCCGAATCTGATGTGTGCGCCCTGTTTGAAGCGTACATTCCACCAGCGTATAAGCGCCAAACCGCTCCAAAACGCGATACATCGTCTGCGCCTCGCGCCCGCCTCGCACCACCGCCATCTTCTTGCGATCACGCGGATCACGTCCGATGGGTGCGTCAATCATGCCCTCATCCTGCTTGATGTTTCCATGCACCAACGCCAGATAATGCCTACCCGCTTCCTTTGACGCAATTTGCGCACTTAGGTTGTGGTGCGCTTCATCGTTTTTTGCAATCACCAACAACCCCGATGTGTCCTTGTCCAACCGATGTACGATCCCCGGCCTCACATCCCCGTTGATGCCGGATAAATCCTCAATGTGAAACAGCAGCGCGTTTACCAGCGTGCCGTCCGCATTGCCCGCCGCCGGATGCACCACCATACCGCGCGGCTTGTTCACCACCGCCATCCATTCATCCTGAAACACAATGTCAATGGGAATATCCTGCGGCTGCGTTTCAATGGGCTGCGGCTGCTCTTGCTCCACCGTCACAACATCGCCCGGCTTCAGCTTTTGCGCCGCACGCGCGGAAACGCCGTTCACAAGTACGCCACCCGTTTCGATGCGGTTTTTGATGTTCGAGCGTGTCTGCCCTGTTTCTTCCGCCAAAAAAGCATCCAATCGTTGTGTCGTTTGCGTCTCAATCGTGATTTGCTTCATCCTGCTCCGTCTCTGCACCCGTAGGCCCGGCTACTGCAGCCTTTTTCTTCTTTTTGTCCGCATCCCAAAACCAGATCACAAAAACGCCCAGCATCACCGCGCCAAACGTCACAAAGCAATCCGCAACGTTGAACACCGCAAAATTCACAAAGTCAAATTGAATCATGTCCACCACATATCCGCGGAAAAACCGGTCAATGCAGTTTCCGATCGCGCCCGCCGCAATAAAGGTCATTGCCAAATTGTACAGCGTAGAGTGAAACCGGTCTTTGAATTTTAACAGCAAATAGATGATGACCACGCTCATCACCGCCGAAACAATCGCCAGCGCCAGCGTCGCATTGCCAAACAAGCTAAATGCCGCACCCGTGTTTTGCACATAAGTAAAGCTTGCAAATCCGGGAAAAACCGGCACATATCCGCCCATCGGGATCATCTGCATGGTCAGCAGCTTCGTAATTTGATCTCCAATCACGATCGCCACAATCAATAAAATATATTTCATTCTTTATAATACTCCTGTCTCGCGCGCCCTCTAAGCGGTTGCGCATCGCATACATATATCGCTTATTATATCAAAGAACGCACCGTTTGAAAACCTCTGCGCATAGAAAATACGCCCACATAAAAAGAACCGCTGTGATGGCGGTTCTCAGAGTGTCAAAAAAGTCTTATCGCTTTGTCAGGCTGTTAAGAAAGCTGCAAGTCAAGGCGCTAGAAATTGCAAAAGGCGAGATAGAATACGCAATTCATCGAGATTTTTGCAATTTCGGCAACGATGGAAGTTATTTTCCAAATACCATTTGCACTTGGAAAATGACGGTTGCGGCTTTATCGACAGCCTGAGAACCGCGCGATAGCGGTTCTTCCTATTATACTCTTTTGCGTTATCGTTGTCCCGTGCGTGTCACACCAGCTTGTTCAAATCCCGCAGCACGATATCCAAATCCTTTTCCACACCGTCTCGCCAAATTTTGAGCGTAATGGTGTCTCCGACATTGCGTTCACTCAAAACCGGCACCTCATCGCCCGCCGTCAAATCCGCTCCGTCAAAGGTCATGATTACATCATATTGCTGCAAACCCGCTTCCGCCGCAGGGCTGCCCGGCGTCACTTCCGCCACCAGCGCTCCCTTGGGCACTTCCCAAAGCTTTGCATCCTCTTCGGTGATCATCGAAAAGGTAATGCCAATGCCAACCTTCGGGATGCCTCCGTCGGAAATCAGCTTGTTCACAATTTCCATCGCGTCCGAAATCGGGATTGCATAGCTCACACCCTCCGAGGGGATTGTATTGCCCATGCTGTCCATCATCGAAACAAATTTCTTTGCCGATGTAATGCCGATCACTTCACCGTTTTTGTTGACCAATGGGCCGCCGGAATTACCGGGGTTGATCGCTGCATCGGTCTGAATCATGTTGAATTTTTGTCCGTCCAGCACAATCTGCCGATCCAACGCGCTGATATATCCCACCGTAACAGTGCTGGAATAATCCATTTCGCCGTCCTTCTGGTTCACCGGATTCCCAATCGCAATCGCAATCTCGCCGACTTTGGTGCCGTCGCTGTTCCCAATGGGTACCGCTTTCAGGTTCAAGTCATCCACCTTGAGCACCGCAAGATCGGTGTCCGCATCCTGACCGACCATTGTCGCAGTTAAGGTTCTGTTGTCTGATGTCACCACTTTAATCTCATTTCCAACCGCTACCACATGCTGATTGGTCAGCACATAGCCGTCATCTGAAATCACAAAGCCGGTGCCCGCGCCCATCAAGTCCTCAATCGGCTCCTGTCCGGAAACCAACTCCTTTTGATAGGTCACCACGCTCACCACGCTGCCCGACAAGTTCTCCACTACTTCCGGCACCGGGTTGCTCATATCCGTAATAGGGGTTGCAATGCTGCCAATGTTTGAAGGTGCTTCCGTCGGAATCTCCTCTGCCGTAACGCTCTCGCTTGTTACTTTCGTAGCGCTCCCCGCAGTGTTTTGCGTTGCGATCATCGGCGCAATGCACAGCATTCCCAGCAGGATTCCTCCCACCACGCCACCCACGGCAATCAGCCCCATCCATCCGGCCATGCCACGCTTTCTCTTGGGCGGTTCATGCTCCGGCTGACGCGGCGCGCCATATTCCGGCTGCGCATACTGGCTTTGCGGCTGCTGGACAGATTGCCGGTAGCCCGCCGGCTGCTCCTGGCTGGGCTGGCCATAGCTTGGCTGCGCATATTGCTGCCCCGCATCCATTGGATTTTGCTCTTCTCCCATTGGATTGTTCTGTTCGTTCATTGCGTGCCTCCTTACAATTTTCTCTTGGTACAAATTTGCTACTATTATTTTACTGAAAAGTTATGAAAAATACATGAACAAAAATTTAAAAAACTGTTCCGCCTGTCAAAAAAACTCAGCGCTTTGTCAGGCTTTATCGACAGCCTGAACTTTAACCCTTTTTCAGCGTAAAGGTAAAGGTTGTGCCCTGAATGGAGTCCGACTGCACCCAAATTTTCTGTCCATGTCCTTTCAAAATATTTTTCACCAGCGAAAGCCCGATTCCGGTTCCCTCTTTTTGTCTGGAGTGCGATTTATCCGTCTTGAAAAACCGATCAAACACATACGGGATATCCTCTTTTGCAATGGTCTCGCCCGAGTTGTTGACATTCACTAAAACGCTGGATTGCGTGGTCGAGGTGTAAACGCGCAACAGTCCTCCCTCGTTCGCAAATTTGATCGCATTCTCCAGCAGATTCTGCATCACCTGCGAAATCCGCGCAATGTCGCACATCACAAATTCCTGCCCCTCGGAAAGATCAAGGTGCACACTCAAATTTTTCGCTTCAATCTTGCTTTCAAAGGTCACCAACGCCCGCCGGATCAGCTCATTGATGTCCACGCGCTCTATCTGCATGGGGAATTGTCCGGATTCCAGCTTGGCAAGATCCAGCAAATCACTGATCAGCAGATTCAGCCTCTTGGATTCCCCCAGCACCACATCCAAATAATAATCCCGATCCTCCGGCGCAATGGTGCCGTCCAGCACCGCCTGCAACAATCCCTGAATGGAGGTCAGCGGGCTGCGCAGCTCATGCGACACATTTGCGATCAAGTTTTCACGTGTTTGTTCATGCTTCTTCAAGTCCTTCGCCACGGAGTTGAAGGTGTCAGCAAGCTGCCCCAGCTCGTCCTTGGATTTCACTTCCAGATAGATGTCAAATTTGCCTCGCGCAAGCTGTTTTGCGCCCGTCGTTACCACAGAAAGCGGACGCAGCATACTGCGTGTAAACAAATAAGTCAGTATAATGCCCAGCAGCGCGCTGATTCCTGCCGTCAGCAGAATCTGACGATACATCGCCATCAGCGAAGCCTCCATCTCGCTCAGCTCACGGTGCACAAAAATATAAGCGCAAATATTTCCGTCCTCGTCGAGTGCCGGCTGCGCCACCGTAATCACCGGCGTGTTGAAAAAATTCCCGCTCTGCGAAATCATCTTCACACTTTTTCCGCGTTGCAAAATCGGCTTCATGCCACCATAGTAATCCTGTATCTGTTGCTTGGATATCGTCGTCTGATTGCTGGGATCCACCGCCAGCCAAACCGTGCCGTCGTCTGCCGTCACCACCCAGATCACATTTTTAGAGCCTTCCGCCTTCTGCTGCACCTGTATCACAGCCTGATTCATAGACAGGTATCCCTGATCAAAAAAGCCGTATAGCGTCTCCACGTCATCCGCAAGGTTAAACATCTGCGTCTCGCTGTCGGACAAATAAGCATCGCGTACCACCTGGCTCATCATTAAGCCGGAAAGCAGCAACGATACCATGATAATGACCATGAACACAATCATAGTTTTTCCAAAAATTGTCCGTCCCATTTTCTTCCTTCGGCGCAATCCCAAGAGAATGCAAAAATATTCTACCTTATTATAATGCGTACTGAACAATGAAAAACAGCTTCACAGTTTGGCTGATCCGTGTAGTTGTTCAAGTGCAAGGATTTTAGTTAATCCCATCAAATCAGACACATTATATAATGCCTTCGCAGCAAGCTATGCTTGCTCAAATAACAGAATCCGTTAAAAATTCTGCTATCCGGTAGACAATATTATAACATTTTCTACGCCCAAATGTGTAAATAATTGTTAAATAATAATACTCTGATTTTCCCGCACAGCAAGCGCGGCGTGTTGCAGGCTTGCTCCTTCGCCAGCCACACATGCAAAACAGCGACTCGAAACAATGTTCACAGTCGCTGTCACTTGATTTGTTTGCTTTTTAATACTTCCATCAGAACGATCAACGATTACCATTGCAAATCCGTTTCCCGCTATGCCTCTCATCCCTGCAATTCATCCACCACATCCACAGTAAATCGATGTCGCTCCTCGCCGCCATCCCATTTTAATAGCAGTTCAAATGCTCCGCCTGCTTCCGGCGCATCCGCAGCATTCAATCCCTGCTCCTCCAAAATTTTATCATTGGACAAAATCCAACTGCATGACATACTGACCCCCGTACACCAAAAATCCTCTGTCGGCTCAACGCCTTGTGGTGACAGCATAAAAGGCGTGCCTTCCATCGGTAATACTCCCTGTTTCAAATAACGACCAATTTCATCATTCGGCAGAACCGTCAACGAGAAATCTTTAAAACTTTGATCCGACTTATTCACAATATCAAACGAATATTCGATATTCTTGCCTCCCATATCCATAATCATATGTGCAGGATAAACCGTAAAATCGAAATGCTCGCTCATGTCAGGATAGCCTTTCCCTTCTCCTAATTTTGCATCCTGCGTCGAATCTCGATCAGAGAGCATCCCAACGATGCCATTTTCATAATCATAATCGAAAATCAATTCACACCCCACTCCGCACACCAGTAGCGCAAGCACCATCCCCGCCAGTAAAATTCTGTATCCAAAACGCTTCATCTTGTCGCTCCCCCTTTCCGCTCATCCCTGCCGCGTGCAAACACCGGCCCGCCATATACCCCAACATCACACAGCGCCAACGGCATATCCGTGAATTTTCCTTATCTTCCCCTCGTTCGCTCCTTCTTCGTTATCACCCCGCTGTATACAATCAAAATCGCGCTCATCGCAAAAAACGCGCCGTAATATTCCTGCCCATACGAAATCCCTGTTCCAATCACGCCAAGATCATGGCACATCCATAGGCAGAGCATCACAATGCCCGCCACAACGGAAATCGCCTGCGCAATCATCATCTCTCTGCGTTCCATAACATCCGCCAACACGCGAAACTCCCAAAATGCAACCAACGCAAACAACCCGTAAAAAACAATCCGCACCACAAACATGGGCGGCGGAAACGCAAGACTGTTCGCATTTTGCGCCGCAAAATACGCCAGTCCAAAAGCGACCACAAACGCCAGCGGAATCCCCGCCACTGCAACCATGCTTAAAATCTTTTTCATATCCACCCTCCTCATCTTCTTATCCTTGCAATTCATCCATTACGTCCACGGTAAACCGATGCCGCTCCTCGCCGCCATCCCATTGCATCCACAGTTCAAAGCCTTTACCTAAAACAAGCACATCGGCGTATTCCAAGCCCAACTTCTTAAGTTGTGCATCACTTTTTAGTTCAAAAATATAATTTGATTCTGTGCTCTTGCCCCACTCTTCCGTACGCTCATTACCACTCAGCGGCGCAAGGTCTAATTTTGTGCCGAGCATATAAGAGTTCTCTTCTTTCAGGTATGTATCAAAGTCAGGACTTAGCACAATTGCCATTTCAAAATCTTTGATACTGTTTTTACTGTCATTGATCACGTCAACTTGATATTCGATATATTTTTTTCCATTCTCAACATATAACCGTGCAGGAAACACCGTAATATCAAAGTTTTCGCTGATATCACGATATGTTGTTCCCTCTGAAAGTGGTCTCCCGCTTGTACTGCGTTCCATCATTGCTTCTGTTTCGTCAAATTCCCCTCCGCGCAAACACCCCGCCCCGCACACCAGTAGCGCAAGCGCCATGCCCGCCAGAAAGATTCTGCATCCAAAACGCTTCACATTTTTCTGAAATAACTGCACAAAAAATACCCCTGCCCTTTTCTAGCATATGTGTGTGTGCACAACACTTCTCCAACAATCCCAAGCCCGAATTGTTAAACCAATTATCTTCTTACCTTCATATTAACCGCAAGCCACACCATTTTCAATACATATTTTTTCCATTTTATTCGCTCTAATCCAAACCCGTTAAAATTGCCGTTCTATCGACAAATCCTCAATCGCTTCACATAGTTTTTTCTAGTCGTGCAACGCGAAAAAGGGCAAATCGCCCTTTTTCATCGTATAAATTTCCATTGTGTTACATAAGGTCTTGTAGTCCATATATGAATGTCACCCGCACCTTTGATAACCCCAGTTGTGTTTTATTCACCAGCGAAAATCTAACATAATAGTTTGATGTGCTGCTCAATCCTGTGATTGAATAATAGCGTTTTGCCCACGTTCCACTTGTTTCCGTGGTTCGCGTCGTAACCATTCCACCCGTATCTTTGTTGTATAGTTCCATTCTTACTGCGCAAGTGCCGGGCGTACCGCTGTTCACTGCGCCTACAATTCCCAGCCTCATTTTTCCATATTTTGGCTTCACGCAATAATTCGTATACACATACTCTTGAATGTCTGCTCCCCCGTAGTATGGCATCGCAATCGTGCCCGTCGGAACATTATTCCCTCTTGCTCGTGATTCCTGCAAAACGTGAACTTTCGCTCCCTCCGGAATCAGCGGTTCATCTGTCTCGTCAAACATTGGCGTGATTTGAACATTTTCTTCCATGAAAACCACTTCATTGTTCCCGCTCAAATCCTCTGCCGCAAATGCCGTACCTCCTAATCTTTTGTCCTAACTTCTTTTACTTTCCTCTCTTACCAAATATTCCCAGCCTCACCCCTTCCTCTAAAACCAAACCGCCGGAAGCACCATCATCGCTTTTCTTTCGATTCCCTCGCCAATCGCTTTCCCCGTGCATTTCCATGCCGGAATCAGCACGCGTTTCGCCGCGCTCGGCACAAATACCAATGTCGCTTCCGTAATTTCAATCCGTTCAGGATGTGCAATCCCTTCCGTGTAAAGATTGATGGCAACCCCATACGTTGCCCTTTCTAAAGCGTCCTGTGGCGTAATCGTCGGCTCTAGCTGCTCAAAGCCCGTCGTTTCTACCCCCCAGTCCTCAATTTCTGCGTTCGCTGCATCTTCATGGATTGCCATGCCGTCACTCAAAAGTGTCAGCGGCAAAAAATATAACGAATCAACCATAGGAACCTGATACTTATTTGGCGTGCAAAACGGCACAATCATGAGTGTAAGGCACACGCCCAGCGCAACCGCACACCCAATCAGCTTACCCCGCTTCTTGCGCTCCAACAGAAAACAAACCATGCGGTTGCCCAGCCAACCAACGATGCCACCAAAAACATTGTAAATCACATCGTTAATGTCAAAAATACGCCCGGCAAACGGCAGCATGCGCAAACACTCCGCCGCCAGTCCCGCAACCACAAACAAGATCAGCGCCTTCCAAAAAGAACCGCCAAACAACCGAAACTGTGGAATCAGCGCCCCCATCGGCACAAACAATAAAACATTTAATAATCCATGAATCATCGCATATTCAATTCGATATTGAAACGTCAACACAATCGGTAACAACGGTACCACATGTCCTTGCATAGCCGCGCTCTGGTTGCGCAGCGTGTCTGACAGCAGTAATGCCGTCACCAGTACGGCGCAATAGGCAATAAACACTATCGCAACCACCTTTTGCCCCATCCTCACCGTTCTTTTATTGAATCGGTCAAGTTGATTTGTCATTTTCTGCTCCTCTCATTGTTTTCAATCACACTCTTTCATTTTCCGATTTCCCTAAACAAAGCTTCACCCCACCGTCACGCTCCCCGTCGTTCGCTCCTTTTTCGCCATCACCCCGCTGTACACAATCAAGATACGCCAACCCAAAAGCAACCACAAACGCCAACGGCATCCCAGCCACTGCAACCGTACTTAAAATTCTTTTCATATCCACCCTCCTCATCTGCTCATCCCTGCAATTCATCCATCACATCCACCGTAAATTGATGTCGCTCCTCGCCGCCATCCCACTTTAATAAAATCTCAAATTCCCTGCCTGCGTCCAGCGCATCCATCGCATTCAACCCCTTCTCCGCCAATACTTTATCATTGGATAAAATCCAACTGCATCAAGCAGATACATTGGAGAGAACAACACCTAAATAAAAACACAAACCGTTTTCATCAATAGACCCTCCCTCTTACTACTTTTCCATTTTTTATTACCCCGCACTCAAATCCTATAAAATTCTTACCTACTACTTGCGTGCGGGGTAATATGTTCTTTTTTATGACCTAACACAGAATTTTATATGTTTCCTATTCTGTGCCAATCATGTTGCCACCTCACTCCCAAATACCCTCTGTTTCGGTATATGTAACCAATTCTCCCGTTTCTGGATTCACGTAAGTTCCCTCATAGTAACCACGTTCATCATCTAATCTATGATATACCATGTTTTCCGAAGGCAAGCGTATGATTTCCATGTCGCTCGTATGCTCCGGCGGAAAATACGCACCGCCCTCCATTTCAAGGTATGCTTCCGGTTCACTGCGAAACATCAAATATGATCCATCGTTCTCAGTTGCATACGCAATTACACTGCATAAAGTCAAAACGCACACAAGCGCAATCATCAGCATAACTTTTTTCATAACACATTACCTCCCCAAACTCATATCAAACTATGACGTTCTGCCCTTATTCTGATCAAACAAGTTTGCGCCTATTCCCGATTTGATGGACACAAAATCATTCTGTATACTAGAAAGAA
>CAYVTZ010000068.1:0-11370 GCA_964454685.1 uncultured Christensenellaceae bacterium | reverse complement strand
CGTATTTTTCTCCCCATATTGTCGTAATACGTCTTTGTAGTCGCCGCCAAGCGTCCATGACCGGAACTAAAATCCATCACGTTTTCCGTAATAGTAAAGAACCTACCCTCCGGGTTTGCAGCTGCCGTGTATACATATTCGTACTGAATTTCTCTTGCAATACTGCTTCCATTATATTCCTGGATGCGCTTAATTCTGCCATTCGTATTGTACTCATAGACTGTTATTCCACCAAAAGGTCCAATTGTTTTAAGCAGATATCCATTCTTATTTTGCTTATTCGAGACATAACTATACTCATTTTGCGTTACCCTACCTTCAGGATCAGAAATCTCTGTTAAATTCCCAAATCCATCATATACATAGGTAGTTGTTACATATTCTTCCCCGTCCTTACGAACACGCATCGTTGTAGGCTTGTTCCAACCATTATATGCGTACTGAGTTGTCGATTTTTCCGGCCCTTTTATTTCTAAAATGTTACCGTTCGCATCATACCGATAATTGTATTGAATGTTTGTCGCTACGCTATTGCCCTCAATCGTATTTTGATAAGACATGCCTACGCAAAGCAAGTTTTCATCATACGCATAGTTCACGCCGTGACCCGAAGCATCTGTTTCAGTTGTCACCTGACCATTGCTATCATAAGCATAATTTGTGGTCAGCCCGTTCTTGTCCTTTATTTGTGTTGTATTGCCAGTATATTCAAAACCATATCTATCCCGCGCAGCGTCAGTCAATGACGAAATCTTTCCTACAGCATTTGGCACATAGCTCAATCCTGTCGTATGTTGCTCGGGGTTCGTAATTGCAACAAGCTCTTTCTTGTCATTGTATGTAAATGTCTCGGTATACGAATTGCCGTTTGACAAAGTCGTACTGACACTTTGCAGTTTTTCGATATCACTGTACGCATAGTCAAACCGAATATTCGCCGCTCCGTTTGTCCATGTTACAGACTTGATCATATCTGGGAAATAGTTGTAGTAAATCTCATCCTCACCCAGCGTTGTCGTAGAATCGCTACTAAGAGCTGCTGCCCCGTCTGTTGCCAGCCTGTCCGTTGAGCTTCTGGTAAGAATGGCCAATGGTATCAACTCGAAATTAGCTGCATCTATCGATTCACTTTGGTAGCTAGTATCTGATTCACCGGCTTCTTCGTTTTGTGCTGACATCATACCCAGAACTTTTTTCGGTACTGCCACATAGTATTCTAAATGCATTTCATTTCCAATGTTATCTCGCACGGTCTGTAAATTGCCACGTCCACTATATAAGAACTCCAGCTTGTTTTTGTTTGCGTCTGTAATACGCAACAACCTTAATGTCGCTTTGTCGAAATGATAATTTATGTTATCCTTGCGAGATAATACATATTCATTACCTTCAACTTTTAAAGTCATGAATGATCCTTTGGAAGGTGCATATGCTCCTGCAATCTTTTCGAAACGGTGAAAGCTACCGTCACCATCTTTTAGCACCATTGCCAGTTCCGTTTTTCCATCTATGGCGTATTCGCGCATCAATGTAGTATTGAAGCTAAAATCCCAACCATATCCCAGCGCTGTTTTGGAATTCGCTTGGCTGTTGAACGTTCTGCGCATCACCATTGCCAAGAACGGATCCTCACCAATGATATCGGTAGAAGAATACACAAGATTCCCGTTTGATACATTGATGTACCCGGTTCCGCTCCCAGTGTTGAATCCAGAGTATGACCAATGGTCTTCTAATCCAATTCGCTTTGTCATCTCGCTTGGATTTACAGAAATCGCCCACGCCTGGTTGGATGGTAAGCTCTCCCTCTCACGCTCTATCCCTGACTGATCTTTAATTTTTTTGACACCTGTTACTTGATAGTAATATTTTTTATCTGTCGCTTCAATATTGTAATCATAGAAATAATTTTCAGAAACCGGATTGCCTTTTGTCAGGCACTCCATATTCTCAATCGTATCAAAAGGTGTTTCCCCGCGGTAAACATGATATTTTACACCTTCATCAGCATTTTTAGGGTCATCTACGCGTTTGCTCTTCTCCCAACGCAGTAGCGTCATGTGATTAGCATTGGGCATTGCAGAAAGATTCCATGGTTCGTCTACCAACTTTACAAGATGCGATTGTCCTGCGATTTTCTCTTCAATATTTAGTTGCCAAGAATACAACTTGGGCGATAAGGCTTCCGTTCCAAAAAATTTTGCACGCAAGCGAACTTCTTTACCATATTTTGTCCGATCTACTTTGACCCATGTAGCATAAGTGTTGATCGTCCCTGGCGTAATTGTGCTCCACGTAATACCATCATCATAAGATATCTCATAGACAATGCTTGTACCCAGCGGAACATGTGCATCGACTTCTAAACAAGCTTCTCGAACATAATTTGAAGTCAACCGCTTGGTACTCTCTAACTTTCCAGCAGTATAGTACTTACCATCGCTTTTTCGCGCAAGTTCAATTCCACCAATTGTATCCGGTACTGTTGCATCACTGGCAGATGCCAGTTTCTCATTGTGAACCGTATTCACTAAATTTTGGATTCCACGTGTGTTCTTTGGAAAGGAATTCTTAATCAAACATGCATTCCCATAATCCGTATAGTGCAAATATGCAAACCAGTTTTGAATACTCGGTGTCACAGTGCCAACTGTCGTGGAAAGTGTCGCCCTAATTTTGATGCTTTCACCAACTGGCTTCTGCTTGAAGTAATACCGATTTCCGATCACTATAGAATCTAATCGATATTTTCCATTTGTAGAAACAGGCTGGATTACGTTCCATACATACCCGCCATCCACAGAAACCTCATATTTGATTCCGGTTCCAGCAGGAACGCTGTGGTTCACCACAAGGTCAATATAGTTTATATCTCCTGCAAACTCCTTAACCTTGCTCTCGAAGCTTCCGCTCGCGTAGTATGTCCCCCCCGTTTGCGCCAATTTTATCTCATCATTTGCCAAGATAACATTAGATTCTTTTTCGATTCCAGTTTTATCAGAAAATTCATCATCGGTTTTTGTAGTTTTATATGTCAGTGTGCTAAAAAGTTCATTGCGGCTGGCGTCACGCGCTTGCGCATATAAGTAAATGATACCCCCCTCTGGGTATTTCCACTTCCCACCATTGTACTCCGCAAGATTCAGCTTGAAATTATTCATCGTGCTGGTTTCTTCCGCTTTTAATTCATTATTTACATACAATTTCCCCGGTGAAAGCCCGCTTTTCCCGGCATTTGTTCTCTTCTGATATTGCACGTCGATTGTAGGCGCACTTATCACATACTGACCGCCTGTTTTGACTTCATACCCGTCAGTATAATATGATTTTGGATTGTCAATTTGTAATTGTGCTAGAATCGCATCACCATCAAGGTTAATCAGTATTTTTTTGCGAACTTCACTCTTATTGCCTGCCTTGTCATATGCCTCTAATACGATCGTGTATATCTTATTCACAACAATTTGCGCTTTCGAAAAATCCCATAAATAGGTATTCGATCCTACTTCGCTTGTTCCCGTTGCAATCACGCCAGATGCTGCCGGAAGTAGCTTGTCAGGCGCTTCATAATTGCCATCGATATAATACAATCTCCATTGATTTATTGCACTGAAAGTATCGTTCTTTGCAACTGAAATCTTAATTGGAATTTTGCTAGAACTATCGGGTGATGCTGTTCCATTTGAAACAATTTCAACTTTGGGCAGAACTGTATCTTTTTTGTACAGTACAGCAGCTGAGGTTGCACCTAAATTATTCGATGTATCCACGCCTCTTAAGTATATATCATATGTCCCGCTATTATAGTTGGAAAAATCTAACGCAAGTTGTCCCGAGCTTGTACCTGATTGAGTCGGTATCCGGGTCCATGAGGTTGTGATTTGTCCGATTTTATACTCCGCATAAGCTACTCCGCCTGCATCCCAGATTCCAGACCAATTTAGTGTTGCTTTCGAGTCTTTTGTCCAGTCATTTGGAGAAATTGTAAAAATTGAAGGAGCTGTGGGTGCTGTTACATCCCCTGTTGTCAATTTAAAGTAAGCGCTTTGATTGGTGTTTCCGACATTGTCGCCCACTTTAATACAGAATTCATAATAGGTCAGCTCGCTTAATCCTGTGATATCCGAACGGTAGGAATGTGCTGTATCAGCTAGAGGCGCTACGCTCGGAATAGTTTGCATGAGCTGCCATGTCCCATTGACTTTCATGTATACATAATATTGTTTAATTCCACTTGCACCGCCATCCGGATAATCTTTAACCCCCATCCACTTCAGTGTGATGCTTTTGGTAGGATTTGGCGTAGCGTAATATATCGTTGGTGCAGCTGGCGCAGATTGATCAGAGTACGTTACCTCCAAACGCATTGACAACGCATTTCCGGTATCTGAAGAACGAAAATCTCTCCATACTGCTGCGCTTTCATTGGTGTATCGAATCATCAGCCCATAATACGAATTTGGATCGTTCACCCAAGAGCTACACAGGCCTTTAATATTCCAAAAATACTCACCATTGCTATTAATTTTAGATGTTGCATAACAAGTATTATCATCATGTACCGGGCGTTTGTTCCATGTAACATCCGCATTGTAGCCTGAGTACAGCTTGTACACGCCAAAACCTGAGGAGAAAATTTGACCTGAAATATCTGGTGCAACCAAATAGGCAGAATCAATCGTTCTGTTATTTATTACTGACAAAAATTTGCTAAAATAAACAATTCCACGTGTAATCCCATGCGTCGGGCTATTACCAACCTTTACGCGATCCCAGTTGTCTAATCGCGTACTTGGATAGGCGCTGCTAATTGATGTGTCGAAGACATGCCCCGGCAATGACAAGGTAGCTGCAGGATCAATATATACGGGATAAACTGTTTCAGGACTTTCTAAAAAATCTTTATCTGCAATAACCGTCAACTTATATTCGCCTGGTGTCTCTGTCTGATCTAGATCATATGATACCTTATCATTGCGATGTGTTGTGTCACCTTCTGCTACAATCCCAGTGTATGAATCGCGCATACTCGGCGCTGGGATAATTGCAACTTGTTGTTTTGTATTAGGATCACTCAGTATGATTTCGCCCACTTCATTTAATTTAGGCTGTAATTCCCCAAGAGAAATTAAGAATTCAAAAGAGTTAAGCCCTGTGTATTCGCTTAGAACAATTTCCTCCTTAACTCCCAAGTTTGTGCTTAAATATTGAATGCTTACACTGTCATGAAAGAAAGTTTTATACTCGAGGCCTGTTGTTTTTTCCTCCAATAGGCCCTCATCTATGAACCGCTCCTTAATTTGCTCATCTTGAACAATAACTTCTTGATCTTGATAATTATGTAACTTCTTGATTTCCTGAGCAAAATACTCTTCGGTTACATCTTTTTCACCAATTTCGTCTCTAATCGCGTCTCCAACATCTGTTTGCTGCTCATTTGCGGTTTCCACTTCTTTTGGCGGTTCTAGCTGCTCTTGCTCAAAGTTTTCACTATCAGATGAACTTCCTTCTGTTTCTTCGTCAATATGCTGTGATTCGGGTTCAAGTTCTTTAAGTTGTCGCTCCATATTCTGTGTACTTTTTTCGGAAGTGAATACAACGCCTGCCTTGGTCAACTCGGCCTGTTCCAATAAGTCCTTATCCAAATTTGTATTTGTTGCAACGCGTAATCCCCCAATTAATCCAGCTTTCACATTGTTCGATTCTTTACTGTATTCCAGCACACCAAATGGCTCTGATGAGTCGTTTGGCTCCGGTGATTCACTCGGCTCTAATGAGTCGTTTGGCTCCGGTGATTCACTCGGCTCTGATGAGTCGTTTGGCTCCGGTGATTCGCTTGGCTCCGGTGATTCACTCGGCTCTTGTGATTCACTTGGCTCCGGTGATTCGCTTGGCTCTTGTGATTCACTTGGCCCCGATGATTCACTTGGTTCCGGTTCGACTGTCGAACCTGGAATCAATGTCGGATCTATTGTGGGCTGCGTACTAGGAGTCATCGTCGGTTCAGCAGCGACGGGTATAACGGGTGCACTTATAGAAATCTCGTTTTCATCTTTGTAAATTGGCCTTATAGAAATTTCGTACTTTTCGTTTTTAACAATAACAGCTTGGTCTGAAATCAAATTATCTGGTAATTGTATTTCAACTGGGCCGGATTTATTTACATAATATTGCCCTTCATAGCCATCATCAACATTCTCGTCAGGTTCGACCATGACTAATTCACTTTCTATTTTTTGCAACTGCCCTTGATCATCGTAAAAATTTACAGGTGCTAGAAAAAATACTTCCTTTATCGTTCCATCGGGATTTCGGTATACACTTGAGTATTCCGTACTCTGTTCAATCAATGGATCCGGAATTTTTTCAACTGAATCAGGCACTTCGCCGATCACTACGAGATTCCCAGCATTATACTCCTCAGGATTAATTTCATGAAAGCTGTCAGTTGATTCGCCTTGTTTCTCCATATCTGAAGGCGCGTCCTCAGATATTTCAACTGTGTTTTTCCCCGTAACAACACCTGTTACTGTCTGGCTTGATTGCTCCTCAGCTTTTGCAGCTACAATAAATTGCGGTAGATTGGTAGCTGTAAACATCATTATCGTAAGCAATAAAACACTAACAACTTTTTTTATGAATACAATAGTCCTGGTTTTCATGAAATTTCTCCCTCTAACGCTCATTAGCAATTTTTTCTGACTTTTCAGGCGTTCAATGCCTTTAAACCGTCGATTTGATTTCATCATAACAAAGCCTATGCAGCAAATTTAACCTGATAACATTCATATCCCGTGTAAATAGCTGCATTGCATCATCACAACTTAATGTACACATGTTCAAATTGGAAGTTAATTGAGACAGTTCTATATTTAATTAATATTACAACAGACACTGTTACAATATCGGTTCATTTTGCTCAGTGTTTGTCACTTTCTTAGTTAAATCATTCGCTTCGGATCAAATCAACGACTGATATTGCCCCCGCGCCCGATCTGATAGGCATAAAACATTGTGTGTAATGAAAAGCAGGAGGAAGAATATTATGGAGCAAAAGAAAAACGCATATCGCCGGGACGGCATGACAATGCATTCCGCGCGGCAGGCATCATACACCATTCTACTGGAACTTCGTGCATAGGTAAACGCCAGTTAGGGTCGTGCAGTGGAAGTTAACTTTACATTTTACTGGTCTATCAAAATACGATTGACTAAAATATCGTAATTATGATATAATAGCAATATAAATAAATTTAAGGTGGTGCGATTTATGCCCAATATCAGACCGATTACGGATTTAAGAAATAACTCCAACGAGATAAGCGAATTTTGCAAAGGTAGCCGGGAGCCTGTCTTTATCACAAAAAACGGCATTGGCGACATGGTCGTCATGAGCATGGAAGTCTACGAAAGACAGCAGGCTCAAATTGAGCTTTATGCCAAACTTGCGGAAGCCGAAGCAGAAATTGCCGGTGGCGATGAAGGTGATGATTTTTTCGTTTTTGCCAAAAAGCTGAGAGCAGATGTGATTGGCAATGTATAAAGTGAGAATCTACAAGACCGCCCAGCAAGACCTGCGGGACATTGTAGAGTATCTGAACACCCTTTCGCCGGATGCTGCAATCAAATATTACGACTTGATCCTCGAGCGGATCGGCAGCCTTGCCGATATGCCCGAGCGCTCCCCGCTGGCAAAAGACACCGGGCTCCGTCTTCGGGGATACAGGACGCTGATTGTCAATAACTATATCGTGTTTTATGTGGTCAAAGGCGATACGGTGCAGATACGCAGGATACTGTATGGACGGCGGCAATACGAAGCGCTGTTGTGAGGGTGATGGCAGATTATAAAATGCTATAAATGCGGCGGCGAAGTGATAGAGATTTCTGATCATCGTGACTGTAAGGAATGCGAGGAATCGGCAGATGAAAAATACATCTGCGACTTCGGACCTGCACGACTATACCAAACTATCGTTACCCTCTAGGATGAGTATAGCGAGCTGGTTGATAATATTGACGATTTGATGTCGGAGATGAAATGTTCAAATACAACGAGCAGGGACGAATAGCGATTTGTTTTGAGGAGGATTTTTTATGAGAAAGCAGCCATCTATAAGCCAATATCTAATTTCTACATGTCTTTTCATTATAGATGAATTGAATGAATTGTACTCTGATTTAGATAAACAAGCGTTGAAGCAAATAGCGGATATAAAATTCAACGAGATGGACATTACCGTTAAGATAGGGTACCCATTTCGGCACACTGCACATTATACTGTTGGAGACACAATAAAAAGAGGATTGCCAAAATCTAACCACGATATTTTCGTAGAATCAAAGGATTTCAAAATTGAGGTTAAGTATCTAAAAAACTGGAAAAGTGCTTCACATACATCCTCAAACTCTGCTCTATGGAGTACCTACCAGGCAGATTTTGATTGGCTTTTAAGTGAGATAGATGATGGGCAAAAAGACAAGCGAGCGTTTGTCATTGGCTGGTTTAATTGCGTTGACTACTTCGCACAACTCATACAACTTGGCGAAGCAAGTGGGAAAATGCCGCTCGCTAATGAAAAGCGAGTTTGCTACTTTCCTTTTTTAAGGAAAACAAACCACCCTACATATACGAAGGATTTGGTATATAATTATGCGAATGCATATAGCAGTTTATCGGTAAATCCTATAACCAAAGAAGCAGGAAACTACAACTGTATTTTTGTTGGGAACGAAAAAGATGTATTTCACTTTGCAATTTATTATTGATTGGAGGAGAAAATATGCCAACTACAGGACAAAAACCATGAGCGGGAACCTATACATGCACGAATTGCGGGACAGTTGTTGTATTGGACGATGACACGGATACAATGCCGCCATGCCCAAAGTGTAATGGAACAGAATTCAACTAAACGAAGGAGGTTTAATCATGTTTTCAAAAGACATGCCAAGCGAATTGGATTTGGACACAATCTATACAGGCGACCAGATTATCGCATTTGTATGCCAAAACCCGGATACCTTGGTAATCACTGCTGACTGTGTCAATTTTTTATACCCGGATAAAAAAGAGTACAAAGTAGTCGAAAAGCGAATTGCCTATGTTCACAGAGGAGAGGGGCAGTCTTACCAGATGCCCTCTAACAAGACCAAAATTTATATTATGGACTAAGTGTATACCCCCAAGCCACCTTAACCGGTAGCTTTTCATACCCTAAATTAGGAGGTGACCCTTATGCAACAAGGAGCACTTTGGCCGCAAACGCTGCCTCCTCACCGACTATGCCATGCAGGATAGCCGCTCCAACCCTAATCTGATCCTCAACTTCACCCGCAAGTTTGACAGTAACACGACAGGAGCGATTCAGTTATGGTTTCACATTTATCACTATCAAAGACCCTGCGGCTTAGGTTACACTATGCCGCTCATACCATAGCGAAAACAATATAGCAACCCGTTGATCGCAAGTCATCATGATGCGCTGGTTAGTCGTCTCGCTTTCGATTGCGTGTCCGTTAACTCTGTAATCGGGGTGATCTCCAAATGCCTCTTGTATACTATGTATACGCTTCGTTACGCCATTTTGCATTTGCAGCTCTCCAACAGTACCCGCATAGCATCTTACATCAGAGATGCCAAGCTCCTTGATAATAGAAGCACCTGCTTGCAAATCCTCGTCAGTTTCAGTACAGCAGAACCAAGAAGGAAAGAGGAATTCAGGTTCGTATTTGTGCTCCTGCTTGAGAATGAACCTTGAATACGGATAGCGGGTAAGCTGCTCGCGAATAATCTCTTTTAGGACGATCCTCTTTTCCAGATATTCTTTCCCCTTTCCCCCATATTCTTTAGACCATTGCGCCAGAAATTCGTATAGTATGAGTTCAAAAGGATTCGAATGGAATTTGGGTGAGCGAAGCGCTCTGGCGTATTTCAAAAACTCCAACGTATACCTTTTTACTGCTTCTTTCCCAAATTGTTCGTACAATTTAGTAACCGTATTTTTCACACAAGTCTCCATGTACCGTGCAAATTCTGCGTCAAACTGATGGGTCAACTCGCCATCGCAAATACGGGTTATTTCTCTATGCATTCCATCAATAATTTTCATGTTCTATCTCCATACAATGCTACGCGTCATCCTCAAGGCTACTCTATAACGGCTACAACCGCACTATCCGCATTAACCAGTTTCAGCACACACGAGTATTCCTTGTCGCCGTAATCTGCCACTTTGGATTTTGCATCATCAAAAATCCCTCTAATCTCTTTTGTGATCGCATCATCTGTCCCCGCATCCAAGTTCTTCCCGATTACTTCGACTGCGTCATTGTCCGCCGCAACGGTATACTGAACTTTCAACGCTACTCGGTCTGAGTCGGGGTCGAACACACAGGAGGTCTGTGCACCTTCGATTTCCGCTATATTGAGGTTAATAAACGCCGCCACCTGATAGCCGTTCATCTTAGTCTGGCTCTGCTCCGGCAGTGGCAATTCACTGCCGGGGTACTGTGCCCGTACCTCCTCGCGTTCTTTTGCGATTGCCTCGCGTTCAGGGTCTTGCGACTGAATGACCGGTAACTGTGTTGCGACAGGCAGGTTTTTCTTGTTATTGTTCTTGATGATCACACCAACAACTGCCAGTACAGCTATCGCAGACGCAAGGAGAATAATGATCACTTTGTTATTTTTCAACTATTTTACCGCCTTTCTTAAAACAAGCATTCCTAGCCCAAATGCTTTGCCTGGGCCTATGCCTTCGCACACCGCCGTTTGGAATTTCTCGCTATCATAAACTTGCAAAACACCTTCGAATTTCACAATGTTATACACAACCTTGCTGCCTTTTGATCGTTTTCGCACTCCATAAAAATTATTGGAATCCGTTTCAGAAATTTCCAGTACGCGGAAGCCGCGCTGCTCGCCGATATCCTCAAACCATTTTTTGCGTTTTGCTGGATCGCCTATAAAGAGCCTACGGCGCTTTCTGTCAGGGAATTCCTTTAATCCGCATTTTTTGGTCGGGTTTAGCCAAATAACAAACTGGTATTCGCCTTCCTCATACCAACCGACATTTTTTTCTTCTTGTTTTGCTTTTATAAAATGCAAACGAGTATTTCGCCAAAGCGGTTTTGTCAGAGAACGCGTATACAAAACATCGTCGTGAACCGCAAAAAGCAGCTCTGCGTCAGATCGGCGGCTCCGAAACGCCTGCAATACCGCTGAGTGGAGTTTTTGGCAATCCCTTAGGCACGACGCCGTATACCCGTCCGTTAAATCAAGTTTCATTTTTGTGCTATACATCTATGAGTTTGTTCTCCTCGTATTATATATTTATGGTGTTTTGTACAAGTACACCATATAAAACT
>CAYVTZ010000067.1:0-11565 GCA_964454685.1 uncultured Christensenellaceae bacterium | reverse complement strand
GTAATCTTTGTATCTTTGTTTCTCTGCGCTTTGCGTTTGCAGCTCCTCAAGGCATTGCTTGATGAGCTCTTCGCTTGGTTGCATAAGGGTCACCTCCTAAATTTAGGTATAAAAAAAGCCACCGGTGAGGGTGGCTTGAGATTGCTCACCAGCTTCTTGCTTCAAAATTAATCTTATATTTATCCGCAAACTCTTGAGCTTGTTGTGTTGCTTCGTCATTAAAGCAATAGATAATCCATTTGCAGCATTTGAATTGTAGTACAAGTACTTTTTCATAATATAAATCATCCACACTTAAAAGTGAATGGCCCATAATGTGAATTTCATCTATATTTCTACCAGAGATAAAACTTCTTAAAGCCTTAAGATTTGAAGGAATATCTTTGCCAGCCCATCTGCAATAAAAATCTACTTCATCAATCATATCGCTGTAAAATTTTCTGTTGATTTTATAGTCCTTAAAGCGACATTTCAAGTCTGATTTAAGCGTTTTGTTTATGTTGTCGGGAGAACCGAACTGTATAACTTCGTGAATCAGTCCCGAACGATTATCCACAATGCCAAAGCCGGTTTTTTCATAGAAAGGGGGTAAACTCAGTTCTTCTCCGATGCTGTTTAGCCTGCCATGAATATATAAAATATTTGTTTGCGGTATCCCATAAACGCTCTCAAGCGTATCGGTATAGTTAAAGGTTATGTATAGATCATTTTTGTCTAACGGCAGAATACCTGCTGGAGATGAGAAATCAACATTTCTCAACCAGTCATAATAATGAATCCCAACAAATTCATGTATTCTCCTGAAAAAATCCATATTACAAGCACTAGCGCGCGCAAAATTTTCTGCAAGCTCGTTCTCGTAATTGGGACTGCATGGGTTCACTCTTTTTTTGGGGTGAAAAGCATCAACATAGCATTTCAAAAATTTTTCTAAGTCCAATTTAAGCGCTTTTTCTACATTTGACCAATCTTCTTCTACAGGTTGAATGAGAAAGGGGCAGGTCTCAAAGATCTTATACAGTTCTGCATCTCGAGTAAGTTTAAAAGAACCTGACATTAGATATTTTTTGTACTCACAATATCTGGTATTAAAATCATGGTGCAAATCAAATCCATTACCGCAGATGATCAACTTCATTTTTTCTCCTCCATTTCATTCGATTTCCATAAAATCATACCATCACATATTACTGTATCTTTCTACCTAAAACAGCAACTCTCGTTCAAAGAACCACAGCCTGTGTGAAACTAACCTGCTGCGCTGACTTCCAATGAAAACGGCACACGCTCCAAAAAACTACTAAGTTGCGCTCCGTGCAGCCATTCTCCGATTTCGGTTTCTCGCAACAAAACCGGCATGCGGTTATGGTAAGGGATCATGCTTTCATTTGCCTGCGTTGTTAGTATGGTGAATCGCTCACTGGTTACATCGGCGCTGGAAAAAATGTTTGAGAACCCTGCCAGATAGAGCACTGAACGTTCTTTGTCATAAAACCGATATTTTTCTTTTTTTGCTTTCCCCGCCAGACTTTTCCACTCAAAAAAACCACTGGTAGGAACTGCAACAGGGTGGTGCAGTAGAGATGATCGAAACATATTTTTTTGGAGTGCTGTTTCGGCTCGCGCGTTGATCACCACACCTTTTTGATCTCTCCACTTGGGAAACCCCCAAATCATTGGGCGAGCATGAATATTGCCGTCATTAAGCGAAAGAACCGGAACGATATTGGTGGGGAATATCTCGCCGGACTTCATCTGTAAACCTATTTCGGACTCCTGTGCTATCTGTTCAAAGAACCTGAGAAATTCTGAGTCTGAAATGTCAATGTAATATCTGCCACACATATGTGATACCTTTCATCCGACCACTTTTCCATATATTCTAAACTCATCATCCTCACTTAAAACAATCGGCTTGTATGATGGATTCAACGAAATAAGTGTGTTGGCGCCAAGTATTTTGCAGTAAGCATCGCCGTTTAACATGAATATGCCGATTTCCCCTTCGTTAAGTGTTTGCTGCTGGCGGACAAAGACGGTCTGTTTATCATGGTAGCGAGGCATCATACTGTCGCCGCTGATACGCACTGCAAAAGTGGCATCAATAGGAACATTATCCGGCACATCGATTATGTCGTAACTATCAGAATCCAGAAAGGTTCCGGTGCCGGCAGAGACCGGCATGTCGTATAATGGAAGTGTGCGCAAGGACACGTGAGTTTGCTCTTGAGCCGCAAACTCAGGGCTCTTCTTGAGCAAGCTGATATATTCCATTGCTCGCTCTTTGCCCTTGTGATTCAAAGAAGTGAAAACGTCGAAGAAAGGATTGTCACTAAAGGTTCCCATCACATCTGTAACATGATAAATCTCACATAGTAGTAAAAACTGCTCTGCGTTTAGCTTATTGTAGCCATACTCCCATGCATGAATGGATTTACTGGATGTTTTGCATCCCATCGCCGTAAGACGCTGGGCTACCTCGGTTTGTTTGTATCCTGCTTTTCTGCGAAGCTCCGCAAGTTTTTCTCCGATTGTCATAGTAAGCATCCTCGTGATTGTTTTGATAGGCCTATTATACACCCGGATATAGAATACGGCAATCATTAATCTATTAAAAATAGATAAAATGCATTGAAATCCATATATGGTAGACATATAATAGTCATACAAATTTACAGTGGAGGCAACAATATGGAACGAGTAATACTGCATGTAGACGGCAACCATTTCTATGCGAATATCGAAAAGGCCAACAACCCTGCGTTACGAGGAAAACCGATGGCAGTTGGTGGTGATATAGAGCAACGTCATGGGATTATCCTTGCGAAGGCAGATGAGGCAAAGCGCTTTGGAGTCAAAACAGGCGAAGCGCTTTGGCAAGCGCGACAAAAGTGCCCTGATCTTATTGTTGTACCACCAAATTATTCGCTATACCTACGCTATAACCGGTTGATGAAAGCAATCTATGAAACTTATTCTGATCAGGTAGAGTTTTTTGGTTTGGATGAAGCGTGGATAGATGTGACCGGTTCAACGAGATTATTCAAGAAGAGCGGAGCCGAAATTGCAGAGGAGATACGCCTGCGCATCAAACGAGAGCTCGGCATTACAGTAACTGTTGGGGTATCGTGGAACAAAATCTTCGCAAAGCTGGGTTCGGATGGGGCAGCGGATAGTGTTGTGGAATTCAATAAGGACAATTACAAAGAGCTGGTATGGAACTTGCCGGCCAAGGATTTGTTGGGAGTGGGTCGTGCAACCGAGGCAAAACTCACGGCAAGGGGGATTAACACCATAGGCGACATTGCCAAGACTCCGCCTGAACGTTTGCAGTCGTATCTTCATAAATGGGGGTTATTCCTGCATACCTTCGCGTGTGGACAGGATACCACGCCTGTTGCACAATCGGACACAAACTCAGTTATAAAGAGTATTGGCAATTCGACCACCACGCCGCGTGATCTGATTACTGAAGAAGATGTCAAAATTACATATATGGCACTGTGCGAGTCGGTTGCGACCCGTCTTAGAGACCATGGTTTGCTGGGGAAAACAGTGCAAATCAGTTTACGGGACAGCGACTTATTCAGTTTTGAACGACAAATGAAACTGGAGAAGCCGACCTGTCTTGCTACGGAACTGCTGAAAGCCGCTATAACGCTTTTTAAGCAGCATTACACATGGCGCAAGCCGCTGCGGAGTGTTGGCGTTCGGGCTGCAAACCTTATGTCAGAGCACACGCATATACAGCTCGACGTGTTTTCTGACGAAGGGCGGCGAATCAAGGAGGAAAAGATTGAGCGAGCTGTTGATGTGATTAGGCGACGGTTCGGGCATTACTCGATCATGCGCGGAATCCAGTCCAAGGATAAAATGCTGGGGCATCTCAACCCACGAGAAGATCACACAATACACCCGGTCGGTTTTTTCTAAACAAAAAATTTTTTGCATGACAAAATTTGGCGCGAATGGATGATATAATAAAAGCGGAGGAAGAGATATGGAATGTAAAAGCTGTCAGGAAACGATGTACGAGAGAAAAGCAAGGGGCGCAGTGCAGGCAACGGTAGTATATATTTGCCCGAGATGCGGAGAAACTGTGTTTGTTTGGCCGGGGGAAGAGGACGATGAGGAAGGGTAGGTTACGTGTCCCTTTTGCAGTAAGTCTGATGTTTTGCAGAATAGGCTGAAACGGTGTTGTAGCAGTCTTGCCATTATAATTTAACGAGGTTACGATTGCTCGTGTCTTTGCAACAACGCCTCCATTTTCGAGTCCAGGTACATATAAAAAAATCCATGTAATTTACCTATTCCGCCAAAGTGATGTGCTATAGTCAATTTGAAAGAACATGAGCGAGGAAGGGGGCGTAACGATGGAAGTGATTAAAGGTTAGGCTAAATTGAAATCATTTCATCTGTTGTACCGCCATTTAATTGGCTTTGAGTTCGTGCGCGCAGATGCGTAAAAAGCAATATCTATTCACCTTTGGTTATTCAACTCAAAGGAAATCAGAACGAGCGTTGTGCTATTGCATGATGTAGCGGAAGATGTTTAAGGAACACGTCGAGAGATTGCCGAGATGAGGCTTGGCGGAAATGTTATTTTGCAAAACATGGCACAATAAAAAAGCCATGAATGAATCATGGCTGATGCACACACAGTGCGGCTGGTTTAACCAGCGATTTCGAATAAATCTTATTTGAACTTGTGGTGTAATTTCGTAGGGTAGTCACTCCCTACTTGAATGATAACACAACGAAAGGAGAATTGCAAGGTGAAAAAATCGGTAGATTACTACTTAGGAATTGACGGAGGGACTAACACAGTAGGAATGGCTGTAACGGATACAAATTACCGATTATTGCGATGTAATAAAAAGGCGATGTGGTCGGTGCATTCCTTTGAAGAAGCGCAAGACGCACAAGAGCGGCGTGCTAAGAGAACTTCCCGTAGAAGAAATACGCGAAAAAAGTGGAGAAGCCGTATCTTAGAACAGTTTTTTTGCGGCGAAATTGAGAAAATAGATGCAACCTTCTTTCTGCGCCTAAAAGAAAGCTGGAAGCATTTGGATCATAAGGAAAGCAATGTAAAATTTTCTCTGTTTTGTGACCCTGATTTCACGGATATCGAGTATCACGAGCACTACCCTACGATATTTCACCTGATTCGAGAATTAGCTACGAATGATAGCCCAACAGACATCCGGTTGGTGTATCTGGCAATTCATTACCTAGTTACGCATCGCGGGCATTTTCTTTCCAATGTGGATGTGAATAATTTGCAGGAATTATTGCGGTTTGGTGCTGTGTTCAAGGACTTTTGCGGCTATCTTGAAAGCGAGTTGTGTTTAGATTGGAGTATTTCGGATGCAACAAGCATTCAAAACGCACTAAAAAGCAAAAAAATTGGGCTGAAAGGTAAAAATGCCATCGTGATTGAAGCGGTTACCCGAGGTTTAAAGCCAACAGCACAGGAAAAGGCGTTGGTAGGCTTGCTTTGCGGGAGTAGCGTGCGGCTATGCGATGTGTTTCGGGATGATGATATTGAGAAAACTGCCAAGGTTACCTTGAGAGATGATTTTGAGAATATTCAGCAAAAGTATGAAGGTGAATTACAGGAACGTTTTGCGCTTTTGCGATATGCCAAGGCAATCTTTGACTGGTCGGTATTAGCAGAGCTGATGGATGGTACACAGAGCATCTCAGAAGTTAAGGTGCGCATCTATGAACAGCATGAAAAGGAACTGGATAATCTAAAGAAAATCGTGCGTAAGTATGGTACAAAGTATGATTATAAAGTGCTTTTTTCAAGCCGCTTGACAGAGGAACTATGCGGCAAGAATGCACCACCGAATTATGCTGCCTATGTGAATGAATTAGCGTATCAGACCAAGAAGGGAACAGCGTATGTGACATGTACGCAAGAAGAATTCTGTGGCACGCTAAAGGCAATATTGTCAAAATACGCGGGGCGCATCGAGCAGGCAGACTTGCCCGTTTATCAGGGAATGATGGAGGATGTGGAGGAGAAGCGTTTCTTGCCAAAACAAAAAACGAAGGACAATGCGGTGATTCCGTATCAATTATATTTGCACGAACTGCGCAGGATTTTGGAAAATGCAGAAAAGCATCACCGGTTTTTAACGCAGAGGGACGAAGAAGGGTTTTCTGTATCTGAGAAAATATTGGAATTGTTCAAATTTCGTATTCCATACTATGTGGGACCTCTTGCAAGAACGCAGCAAGACAGCTCGTTTGCATGGTTAAAGCGTACCGAGCATGGTGAAAACAAGCATATCTACCCTTGGAACTTCAACCAAATGATAGATTTGGAGGGCAGCAGAGACGCCTTTATAAGGCGCATGACCTGCAAATGTAGCGTACTGTTCGGAGAGGATGTGCTCCCTAAAAGTTCGTTGCTGTATGAGAAATATATGCTTTTGAATGAACTGAACCCGCTGAAAATAAATGATGTGCCGATTTCTGTGGAACTGAAACAAGAAATCATTATCAACCTGTTTGAAAAACAGCAGAAAAGAATTACTAAGAAAAGCATTTTCGATTACTTATTAAAGGAAAATTATATTGAACGTGGTGACGTTTTAAGCGGTGTAGACGAGGATATTAAAACAAGATATCAGGCTCATCACGACTTCAAACCCTTCCTCAGCGATGGGCGGCTTACCGAGGCTGATGCAGAACAGATTATTTATTATCTCACGTTGTTTGGCAAAGAGAGCATTACGCTGCTGCAATGGATGGAGGAAAACTATCCTCAATTATCACCTCAAGAAATGCGATCCATTCTTGCCCTGCGCTATCAAGATTGGGGACGTATTTCCAAAAAGTTGCTGAAAGAAATATATACGCCAGACGAAGTGGGCGAGGCACGGTGTGTGATAGATGTGATGCAATGTACAAACGCAAATCTGATGCAGATTATTACCACGGATGCATTTGGAATACAGGAAAAAATTCGTGATCTTAACGAGGCCTACTTTGCCGAACATCCTCTAAAACTAGACGAGAAGTTGGACTCCTTGTATCTATCCGGCACAGTAAAGCGACAAGTGCAGCGCGTACTTGCGATGGTGCAAGAAATCACCAAAATCATGCACCACCCGCCCAAGAAAATATTCTTGGAAATGGCGAGAGGCGGCGGCGAAAAAGGAAAGCGTACAAAATCACGCAAAGCAGCGTTATTGGAACGATACAAATTAGGCAAAGTGACTGGAGAAATATTGCAAAGTTTGGAATCCCAAGAGGAAAGCCGTTTGCAAAGCGACAGACTATATCTTTACTATGCACAGCTTGGGAAATGTATGTATACTGGAGAGAAGATCGAACTGGCAGATATCTTAAACCCCAAAAGCGGAAACAAATGGGATATCGACCATATTTTCCCCCAGTCAAAAGTGAAGGATGACAGCATGGATAATCGGGTGTTGGTGAAACGTGAAGCCAATGGCAGAAAAACAGACACATATCCTATTGACGTTGAGATTCGAAAAAATATGTCACAATACTGGAGAATGCTCCACGGTTGTGGTAGCAAACATGAGCGGCTGGTGAGTGACGAAAAACTGAAACGGTTGATGCGCACAACAAGCTTTTCTGAGGAGGAACTGAGTGGGTTTATCAATCGGCAATTAGTGGAGACCCGCCAGTCTGCCAAGGCGGTGAAGCAGTTGCTGGAGGAGCACTATCCCGAAACGGAAATTGTTTGCGTGAAAGCGGGCTTGGTCAGCGAATTCAGAAACGCATTCGGTGAAATTTTGCATCACGCAAAGCATGGCGACAAGCGCGAAAATTGCAACTATTATGAAGATGCGGATGCACTGGTGAAGTGCCGCGAAATCAACGACAATCACCATGCAAAGGACGCATATTTGAATATTGTGGTAGGGAATGTGTACGACACCATGTTCACTAAAAATCCGCGAAATTTCTTGCGCGAAGCCAAGGACAAATACAGCATCAACGTCAAATCCATTTTCAAACGTGATGTTGCGCGCGGCGCGTGTACGGCGTGGATTGCCACGGGAGATGTCGAGCAAAAAACCGCGCTCACCGTGCAACGGATGATGAGAAAAAGCAATGTGAATTTCACGCGGTATCAAACCGAAAGCAAGGGAAAACTATCCGATGAAAACATTGTCCGTGCCGGAAAAGGACAGCTTGCGATAAAAGAGCAGGAACACTGCGTTATTAAGCTGTATGGGGGATATAATAAACTATCGGCGTCATACTTCCTTTTGGTGAAGCATGAGGACAAAAAGGGTAAAAAATGTATTTCACTGGTTCCGGTGGACTTGGTGTATGCAAAAAAATTCAAACAGGAGCAAGAGGACACCCTGCGTTACCTGAAGGAGGTTCATGAACCGAAATTAATAAATCCACAAGTATTGCTCAATGGCAGAAAGATAAAAGCGGGGACCATGCTGTGCTTTGACGGTGCCTATGCGTATTTGCGCAGTAAAACGGGAAATCAATTTGTTTTGAGCAATGCCATGCAGCTTGCGGTTGCCCCGGAATGGGAGCGGTATGCAAAGTCGTTACTATCCTATATTTCCAAAGAAAATGCGCAGGAACGCAGCACAGAGGATGTGCAACGGTTTTTTGGAATCACACAGGAACGAAACCGGCAATTCTACGATTTGCTGAATGAGAAATTAACGAATAGCGTATATGCAACGTTTTTTTCATCCACAAAAACAATGCTGACAGAGGGCAGAGAGCAATTTCTTGCGCTTTCGCTGTTCGAGCAGTGCGCCACACTAAAAGAAGTGGTATCCATCTTCAAAGCAGGGCGTGCAGGAGGGTGTGACATGACACGCATCGGGGGGAGTAAGAGTAGCTTCATTATTCAACATAACTTAGGCCTGTCCAACAATACATTTCATGTAAAATCTATTGCGTTGGCAGACCGTTCGGTTACCGGTTTGTTTGAAACCCTATCTCCCAACCTGCTGGGATTATGAGCTGGCGTATGATTGTGATTTCCAAACAGGCAAAGCTGGATTTTAAAATGGGATATTTGGTGGTGCGCGGGGAAACCACCACCAAAGTCCATTTAAGTGAGGTGCACACGCTGCTGATCGAACACACTGCGGTTTCCATCACTTGCTTTTTGCTGGAGGAGTTGGTGTCACGAAAAATCAAAGTCATTTTTTGCGACAGAAAGCGAAACCCACATGCAGAGCTACTGCCCTATTATGGCGCCCATGACACCAGTCAAAAAGTTCGTATGCAAATTGCTTGGGATGGATATGCCAAAGCGGCAATCTGGACAGAGATTGTAACAGAAAAAATTCGAAAGCAGTGTGAACTGCTTGGAAAATTTAAAAAAACAGAACAGTTCATGTTGCAGCAGTATGTGACCCAAATAGAGTTTGGAGACGTCACAAACCGAGAAGGACACGCCGCAAAGGTGTATTTCAATGCGCTGTTTGGCATGCAATTTACGAGAACAGAGGAAACTCCAATAAACGCTGCGCTTAACTATGGATATAGTTTGTTGCTGTCTGCGGTAAATCGAGAGATATCTGCCTGTGGATATTTCACACAAATTGGGATTTTTCATGACAATATGTACAATCCTTTTAATCTTGGAAGCGACTTGATGGAGCCTTTTCGTCCTTTGGTAGATGAGCGGGTGGCGGAGATGATGCCAGCAGTGTTTGAAAAAGAAGAAAAATATGCACTGGTAGATTTACTGAATTGTCAAGTGCGCATGGAAGGCGGGGTGCAATATTTGACCAATGCAATCAAAGTCTATGTAAAAAGCGTGTTTGAGGCACTCAACGAACGGGATATTTCCTTGATTCGCTTTTACCAAACATGAGTTATCGGTATATGAGAATATTAGTGTTTTTTGATTTACCCACATTGACCAATGACGATTTGCGAGAATACCGCCGTTTTCGTAAATATTTGGTGAAAAATGGATTTTTTATGATGCAGGAATCCATTTATAGCAAAATCGCACTGAACCAAACTGCTGCTAAAATTGTGGTGGGCAACTTGCACAAACACAAACCAACCTCAGGTATTGTGCAGGTGCTGGCTGTAACTGAGCGTCAATATGCAAATATGGAATATCTAGTGGGAGAATTGCATACAGAGGTGCTGGAGAGTGATGAAAGGTTGGTGATTTTATGAAGTTGGTGCATCCCCTTTGCAGGGAACACTTTGACTTTGAGGGGGAAACAGTTCCGGTATTGGTTGTGGAAAATCCACAGGTGTACTATGCCGTGTGTCGCGAATTGCTGTGCCAAACAGAAGGACAGGAGGGTAGATTTGTCTTATCAAGGGAAAATGATATCATCTCCATTCAGAAGAATATAGATTTTGTGCAAAGCTATCTGCCTTTTGAAATGAATCAAAGGACTCTTTTGTCACGATTATATAAATATTTAGATGCCGTTGCGGTGAGCGAAGAGCATTATGTTGCCACGCAGCGACTACGGGAGAGCATTTTTTCTTATACATCTACCGTTTTGCTGGACACCGACACACCCTTAGAATGGGATGAGAATTTCAATTTGGCTGAGTTGTTTAAAATTTTGAAGGTGCGCTTTGAAAGCAACTCCGAAAATTTGGCAGAACAGATTCTGCAATACATGATGGCGGCACATGAATTTTTAGAAAAAAGAATATTTGTCTTTGTAGGATTAAAGTCATATCTTACCCAAGCAGAGCTGAGTGCACTGTATGATAGTGCACTGGGACACGGGCTGTGGATGATGCTGGTGGAAAGCACAGAACGAAAAAAGATTCCAGGGGAAAAGGTGGTTTTGCTTGATGAAGATTTGTGCGAAATCGTGTATTGATAACGCACTTTGCACTGTGATATAATGAAACTGCACTGGGATATCCTGTGAAGTACACGCGTTGTGGTGGCGTTTCTCTTGAATTTGAGGTTTGAGAGTGGTGTAATTTCATAGGGTAGTCAAACAATGGAAGCAAACATTGATAATGCGGCTCCGTTTGAGAGTGGTGTAATTTCATAGGGTAGTCAAACAATTAGATAACAACGGAATGCTTATCATATGTTTGAGAGTGGTGTAATTTCATAGGGTAGTCAAACGAATCGCTCATCGAATAACTTGTTATCCGTGTTTGAGAGTGGTGTAATTTCATAGGGTAGTCAAACAGTACGCCACTCCTAAGATGGTTGACACGTGTTTGAGAGTGGTGTAATTTCATAGGGTAGTCAAACACGGTTGTGGGTAAATCATAATTCATTTTTGTTTGAGAGTGGTGTAATTTCATAGGGTAGTCAAACACAGGCGAAATAGATAATGACCAAAGACCTGTTTGAGAGTGGTGTAATTTCATAGGGTAGTCAAACTCTTGCCCATAATCGTGCTGTAATTTGTGGGTTTGAGAGTGGTGTAATTTCATAGGGTAGTCAAACTCACCAAATGATTTGCCAGTCTGCTTTTTAGTTTGAGAGTGGTGTAATTTCATAGGGTAGTCAAACAAAGAGGGGTTGATGGCTACAATCAGAAGTGAGGCATTCCCGCTTTAGTGGACAGAAAAAGATACCAATAACAGAGTGAA
>CAYVTZ010000066.1:0-11683 GCA_964454685.1 uncultured Christensenellaceae bacterium | reverse complement strand
GTTTTTCTGCGATAGAGCCCTTTTTTCTTGTCTCTTTGTCGGATAGCTGTTCACAAGTCGATCACAAGCACAAAGCCCCCCTTATTCAACATTTTCATCGATCGTAAGCACATGCGCCGTCCGCCTTGCCTTCCATCTTCGTTACACCACACGCATATTCAAAACGTTATCTCTCATCTTGTCCAACTCTTTCAAAAACAGGCGTTCCACCTCACTAAACAGATGCCCCCGCTTATAGATCACAAGATCGCAGTATTCTTCCGCAACATCTCCGCAAACCCGTTGTACAAATCCATAACGCTGTAAAACTTCAGATGGCGCGGGCGAGACCCACATAAACGCTTTCGGCACACGGCTTAAAAAATCCACGTGCGCACCGCGTCCGGAAACATAGATACGCCGCGTGCGCTCCTCACGCAATACAGACTCCACCGCGCTGTCCTCATCTCCAAACAGGACTTCCACACATTCCGTTAGATCGGCTAGCATAATATGACGCTGGGTCGCCAGCGGATGATTGGCAGACATCAACAACAGCGGCTTGAAAGTGCACAGTGCTTGAAAGCATAGGTCGCGCTCGGAAAGCTGCGCTTCATAATATTGTCTGGAGGACTTCAAAATCCGTAAAATTCCGAGCTGGTGCCCGCTCATATACGTGTTTTGAATCACCTGTTGATTGGTTGCCTCCTCAATCCGAACCAGAATTTCGCGTGTCACATCCATCTGTGCAGCCGTGCTGGCCGCTGACATAGCCAAATATGCCGCACAGGGCATGGTCAGTCGCAGTATCTGTGTTTCCTCCTGCGGCGTCCGATAGATGCTTTCCAGCTCCTCCACTTGATCTACAATGCTTTTGGCATAGGCAAAAAAGCTCTCGCTCAAGCGTGTCGGCACCACACCCTTGGGGGTACGCTCAAACAGCGCAATGCCAAGGCTCTCTTCCATTTCACGTATGATGCGGCTCAAGTTCGGCTGCCCCATAAAAAGGTTCTCTGCCGCTTGTGAGATCGATCCGGTTTTTGCAACTTCAAGTGCGTACTTTAAATGTAATAAGTTCATTGTCTCTCCACCTTGAATGATTCGTAATAACGCTCTGTCCTACTTTGCATTCTAACGCACACAGCGTCAAAGCGCAATCATGTTCTGTCATATATTGCCCTGTTCCCCAAATTTTTATGTAATTTTTTCCAAAAAATCACATCGTTTCCTGCTGTTTTCATGCTGCTATGGCTCATTACAATGCGCTTTTACTGCAAGCTATATCCCAAAAAACCCAACCCGAATGCAGGCATATATGTTTTTTAATATACCTGAGTAATCAAAAAACATTACCCCCGACGCAACTTCACTGTTATACTAAATCGAAAAGATGGGGCTTGGATTTTCCTTGCCTATGTATCACATACAAACATCTTTCCCGCCGATGGGTCCTCACCCATCCGGTGGGGCTACTCCATACAATAGCAAAGAAGGCTGCTTTCGGCATATCTCTCACCGTGCCGCGCAGCCTTTTTTGCATTTTGCGTACAATTTTTCATCTTTCCATCTGTTGCAAATTTTGAATTTTTGAATGACTTTTCCAAAAAACGTGTTATACTACATGCAAATCTGCATTTGCAGCGCTCAACACACGCACAAGCGTCGCAATCAAAATCCAACCGTGCATGAGGTACAACATGAAAAAGTCACAGATTATTTTACTTTGCTGCGGTGGAGCAGCACTCGTTCTCGGGCTGATACTCGGCGGATATGCGGACACCTTTGGTAAGGCCATCCGCATCTGCTTGGAATGTGTGGGGATTGGTTGATATGAAATTACAAATTACACGAAAATGGATTCAACTGTTAAGCGCACTGATCTACAATGCCAACCTCACCGGTTTTGCAAACGGCACCATCTTTCAAGGCGCGTCTAAAGGCGTCTGTGTGCCCGGGCTCAACTGTTATTCCTGTCCGGGTGCCATTGCCGCCTGCCCCATCGGCAGCCTGCAAAATGCCATCAGTGCCATCCCCAATAAGCTACCTCTGTATGTGCTTGGTACGCTGTTGTTGTTTGGCGTGTTGTTTGGGCGGTTGATCTGCGGCTTTTTGTGTCCCTTCGGGTTGTTGCAGGAGCTGTTGCATAAGATTCCAACCCCCAAAATCCGCAAAAGCAAGCTCACACGCAGGCTTACGATTTTAAAATATGTCATCCTGATCGTGTTCGTCGTGCTGTTGCCCCTCGTCACGCTGTCACCGGCATTTTGTAAGTTTATCTGCCCAGCCGGCACGCTCGAAGCAGGTATCCCGCTCGTCGCCGCCAATCCGTCCCTTCGCGACATAACCGGCGATCTGTTTGTTTTTAAAATGACAATTTTGGTTATTATTACTGTGTCGGTATTATTTTTATACCGCGCGTTTTGTCGGTTTATATGCCCGTTAGGAGCAATTTACTCACTGTTTCGCAAAGTGACAATTTTGCGTATTGTGGTGGATCAGTCCCTCTGTAACGGGTGCAACGCATGCACGCGCACCTGCCAGATGGATGTGCAAGCTGTGGGCGACCGCGAGTGTATCCAGTGTGGCGAATGTATTGCAAAATGCCCGCAAAACGCAATCCATCTAAATGTGAGGAGAAAAAAAGAATGTACCAAAAAGGAATCATCACTTTCGTCATCCTAGCGCTGTGCGGCCTGCTGTTGTTTGGTTGTGCGCTGCCTAGCTTGGAAATTTCCATAGAAGGAGACCCCATTGATGTCGCCAACGCACCCGGGTTCGCAGAGACTGATAAAACGTCACCTGATTTGTACGACCTCGGTAAAAATGCGGAAGAAGGCTACGAAGTCGGGAACCTCGCGCCGGATTTTACGTTCCAGTTGCTTTCCGGTGAAAGCGCGTCTTTATCCGATTACGCAGGCAAAGTCATATTGCTCAATGTGTGGGCAACATGGTGTCCGCCCTGTGTCGGAGAAATGCCGGACCTGCAAAAGCTGCAAGATCAATATGGTGAGGATATCCAAGTCGTTGCCATCAATGCCGGGGAAGACGCAGAGACCGTGCAAGATTTTGTGGATCAAAGCGGCTTGACGTTCACCATCGGTCTGGACGAAGATTTCCAGTTTCCCTACCCTGCCATATCGCTGCCCACAACCTATATCATCGACCCCGATGGCGTCATACGCAAAATTCAGCTTGGTTCCATGCCGGATATGTATGTGTTCTACGCCCCCATCGTCGATGCTTTGCTGGCAGAACAAGCATCCTAGCCACCGCGCGATTTCCGTTTGAGATTCAAGCAGCGTCAACAAATCTCAAATGGACAAATGCTCCCGTATTTCAGGATGCGCACCGATCCGGTTCGCCATGCAGATGCGCTCCACTTACTGAAGGAAGGCTTCCCTAGCACCATGCTGAAGGAAGCCTTTTGCCGTCCTCAAAAATTTTTTCCTTCATTTCGTAATACTTTTGTAAAATTTCAAAATCTATGGTAGAATGGTGAGGTTAGGGGGTCAGCCCCCGCAAAACATACCACCAAAAATGATGGAGGACAACCATGAATATTGTCGTATTGGCTGGCGGAATCAGCACAGAGCGCGAAGTCTCTCTCAGTTCCGGCTCCAAAATCGGTCAGGCGCTGCGCGCGCTCGGCCACAATGTATTCTTATTGGATTCCTTTTTGGGCGTAGAACACCCCAATATCGAAACCCTTTTTACATCTGAAATACAAACCTATCAGGTTTCGCAGATCGAGCCGGATCTGGAAGCCATCCGTGCCTCCCGCACAGGCGGCATGGGTAGCATCGGTCCCAATGTCATTGAAATCTGCCGCGCGGCAGACCTTGTCTATATGGGCTTGCATGGCGAGGACGGCGAAAACGGTAAGATGCAAGCAATGTTGGATTTGCTGGAAATCCCCTACACCGGCTCCGGCTATCTGGGCAGCGCGCTTGCTATGCACAAATGGCTCACCAAAGAGATTTTGATACGCGAAAACATCCCCACGCCAAAGGGCGCAAAGCTCACCGGCATGGATGATCTCAAGCGTATCCGCGATTTCCGCTTTCCCTGCGTGGTCAAGCCATGCAGCGGCGGCTCCAGCATCGGCGTCTATCGCTGCAATTCCTTAGAGGAAACAGCGGAAGCGGCACGTCAGGCGTTCGCCTACGAAAACGAAGTGCTCGTGGAAGAATTTGTCACGGGGCGTGAATTTTCCGTGGGTATTCTGGGCGATACCGTGCTCCCCGCCATCGAAATCATCCCGCGCGACGGCGGTTTTTATGACTACGCACACAAATATCAAGCGGGTTGGACCGAGGAAGTCTGTCCCGCCGATCTCACACCGCAGCAGGCGGCTGCGCTCGCGCGCTATGCCAAGCAGGTTTACGATCTTTTGGGTCTGCAAATCTACGCGCGCGTCGATTTCATACTCGATGCAACCAACACCCCCTATTGCCTGGAAGCAAATACGCTCCCCGGCATGACCCCCACCAGTCTGCTCCCGCAGGAAGCAGCGGCAGCAGGCATCTCCTACGGCGAACTCTGCCAGAAGGTCGTCGATCTTTCTTTGCAAAAATAGAGGTGAGCAAAATGAAACCCATGAAACTCTCTCAAATTGCCGATATGACGGGCGGAACCTTCTTCGGCGCGGATGGTCTTCTGGATAATGAAGTAGATAATATCGTCATTGATAGCCGCAAGGTCAATGCCGCCTCGCTGTTCATTCCCATCACAGGGGAAAAATTCGATGGGCACGACTTTATTGATGCAGCCTTTGATGCCGGGGCAGTCTGCGTCCTCTCGGAAAAACCTTTGGAGGGCGATCTGCCTTATATTCTCGTTCCGGACGCACTCGAAGCATTTCAGGCGATCGCGCGCGAATATCGCAGCTTGTTTGGACTGCACATGGTTGGCATCACGGGCAGCGTAGGAAAGACCACCACAAAAGAAATAATCGCCTCGGTGCTGCAACAGCAGTATGAGGTTCTAAAAACAGAAGGGAACCTCAACAACCAAACGGGCGTGCCGCAAAATTTGCTGCGGTTGCGTTCACGCCACGAAGTCGCCGTGCTGGAATTGGGCACCAATCACTTTGGCGAAATCCGTGCGCTTTCCAAAATGGTACAACCGGATATCTGCGTGTTTACCAACATCGGCGATGCGCATATTGAATTTTTTCAGTCTCGTGAAGGCATCCTGCGCGCCAAAAGCGAGATGCTGGAATATATGCCACCGGATGGCACCGTCATCCTCAACGGCGACGACGAGCAGCTCATCAAGCTCAAGCAGGATTATCCAAAAGCCATCACCTACGGGCTGCAGGAATCCAACGATTATTATGCAAAGGATATCGAGCTGGATGGATTGTCCGGCAGTCGTTTCACCGCATGCTTCGCCGATGGCGAGGTGCGGCTGTTTGTGCCGTCTCCCGGTCTGCACATGATTCAAAATGCGCTGGCAGCGATCGCCGTAGGCCGCCTGTTGGAATTGCCGCTTGAGCAAATCAGCGCAGGTGTGGAGGGGTACGAGCCGCTCTCAGGCAGAATGTGTATCGAAAAAACCTGCAATCTGCTTATTCTCAACGATGTATACAACGCCAACCCCGGCTCCATGCGTTCCGCGCTGGACGTGCTCAAATCCTCAACAGACGGGCGTACCGTCTGTATTTTAGGCGATATGTTCGAGCTGGGCGATCAAGCACCGGAATATCACAAGCAAGTGGGCGCTTATGCCGCACAGGTGGGCATCGATTGCATGCTGTTCGTAGGCAAGCTGTCTCGCCACATGCTCAAGGGCGCAAAAGGCAGCAACGCTACGCATTACGATACTGTGGAAGAGTTGATCGACGCACTTCCCACAGTCATACTCCCCGGCGACACCGTGCTGGTCAAAGCGTCGCGTGGTATGGCGCTGGAGCGCGTGGTTGCAGAACTGGAACACCTCTAAGGAGATACACATGCCCTTTTCTGTCAGCACCCTGCAATTTCTCACAGAAAATAGACTGCAAAACAGCAAAGCATGGTTCGATGCTCACCTGCAGGAATACCAAACCTTGCTCATGCAGCCACTGCAAGAGCTGCATGCATGCATCACACCGGCACTTTTGTCCTTGGACGATCTTTTGGATTGCAATCCGCGCACAGCTACCTCACGCATCTATCGTGATGTCCGCTTCTCCAAGGATAAATCGCGCTACCGCGATGTCATGTGGCTCATCTATATGCGCAGCAAAAAGCTGTATCAAGGGCTTCCCGGTTTCTTTTTTGAGATCGGGCCTTACGGCTTTCGTTATGGTTGCGGTTATTACACCGCCAGCACAGCGTCCATGCATTCCATACGCGAACTCATTCTAAAGCGTGATCCCCTGTTTCTTGCGGCACAACAAAAAACGCCGCCGCATTTCAGTTTGCTGGGCGAATCCTATCGGCGCTCCAAAGCGCCGGATCAGCCGGAGGCCATTCGCGCATGGTTGGATAAAAAGAATTATTGCATGATCTGTACCTGTGAGGATTTCGATTTGCTCTTTTCAAATCGTCTCGCAGACTTCTTGATCGAAGAATTTCATTCACTCAACGCATTTTATTGGTTTTTGACGCGGGCAGAGCAGCAAAAGCAACCCTAAAGCACTCACCGCCGCATTCCGCTTTTTCTCGCAGTCATTACGCCCAAACAAACGAGTTATGCCCAACGTCCGGACATAACTCGCCAGCACACCAAAAATCAGTTGTTGACGTGCCTCATTTTACTTGCACAAGTCTTTTGCCTCACACTTGCGCTTCCTTGCACTTGCCCGTCTCTCCGCGCTTGCAGCTTTGTTTGTGCACATACATTGCATCGTCCGCCGCCTTCAACAAAATGTGCTTGCCCTCCATCTCTTGCGGGCAGAATACCAGACCGATGCTCGCCGTGATGTGCGGATCGTTCCCATATATGTCCCGAATCGCAGCAATCCCGTCATAAATGCGCTCGATCACTGCATGAACTTCCTCTTTATTCTCATACGCCGCAAAAAACACCAAAAATTCGTCGCCGCCCATGCGCGAAACAATAACGCGCTCGGACTGCACCTCTTTTAATACCTGCGCAGTCTTTTTGAGAATGTCATCCCCCGCCAGATGCCCCAGCGAGTCGTTCACATCTTTGAAGCGATTCAAATCCAACAATGCAAACGCTTGATGCGCATGGCAGCCCAACTGCCCGTCAATCAGCTCATCCATATATTTGCGGTTGTAAATACCGGTCATTTGATCGCAATTGGCTTGATAGCTTAACAGCTTGTTGTTCTCATCAATTTTCTGTACCATACGATCAATGTTGGTAAACAACGTCTTGAATTCATCCTTCCCGCGATATTCTCGCGTCGGTGAAAGCTCCCCTGCCGCAATGCGCGTCACCTTGTCGCTGATGTACGCCAGCGGCTTGGTAATGCGTGCCGCCTGCCGCATCCCAACAAACAGCGCACCCGCCACACTGACGATTGCCACAATCAGCAGCATGCTCGCCACACGCGCCGTCAGGTCATACACCTCATTATAGTTCACCGCAGAAATCACCAGCCAGTCAAACATGGGCAACGTCTGATAGTTTGCCAAAATATGCTCCCCGTTCAGTGTATATTCAAAGGTTCCCGTATCCTGCGTCAGTGTGCCGTTTTGCAGATGTTTCAGAATATTGCGCAACTGCTCCATCCCCAAACGATCTGCGGGCACCTTGCCCACACGTTGCTGATAATAGTTCGAAATGGTCTGCCCATCCTTCGCCAGCACATATAGATATCCCGTGTCTCCAATGCGGGCATTGTGCACGTTCTGGTTGATATAGTTCATACTGAGCTCACGGCAGAACATCCCCAAAAAGTTTCCCGCCTCATCGTGGATGGGAGCCGAAACGAGAATCGTGTGGTCTCCTCCCCACTGCGCCACAAATCCGGCATAGCTGCCACCCTGCCTTTTAGCGGCCTCAAACGCGTCATCATGCTGCATATTTGTGCCAACCTTCGTCGGATCAGTCGAAAGCATCGCTGTTCCCGTCGCATCACACACCGTCACATTCTGCACATTTTGGTTGACCGTCTGCTGATCAATCAAAGTGTTCATTTGGCGCTGCATCCGCGCGTCCATTGTGCCGTCACGCTGCGCCAGCAAATATTCACGATACGCCGGAATGCGCGCGTATTGCACCACAGATTCTGATTCCGTCCGAAAAAAATCTTCAAACTGCTTGGCGACAGATGTTGAAATGGAATCGATCTGTCTGTCAAAAATGCCTCTCGTCACCGTTGCGGTCATCTGCACCATCACCAGTGTAATGATCAAAACAGGCAGCAACGTCAATCCCAACACCAGAATCGGCAGCCTTCTTTTAACTCTCATGCGTCCTCCTTCAGCGCCCGCCTACAAGCCTTCAGGCGCTTTGATGAAACTTTCAATGCGTAAAATCGCGTATCAAAATCCGGCGATGCCGATATGCGCAACGCCGGATCACTGTTTGCAGGATGTCGTTCCCTTTGATGTCGGTCTATGCTGGGTTGGTACGCCAAAACCATCGTCCATCCCGTTTCATATTTCATAACCTTAATATACCCACTTCTGCGTATGCTTGACACGTTCTTTCCCAAAAGGATGGAAAAAACAGCTTTTTTACCAATCCGCTCTATCGAAGTGCCATTTTTTTTGGTAAAATAGAACATAGAAAAACCGATAGGAGTGTTCTTGTTTCATGGATTGGCTTATCATACTTGCAATCATCATCATTGCCATACTGACTTTTTTACTGTTTTTGCGCGCAACCGCAAAAAAAAAGCTGTGCTTGTTCGCTGCGCGCGCGCAGCGGCTGTATGCCGAGGTGTTTGAACTGATGTTGTTGCGTAGGAAAGCGCTCTGCCAAATTCGTGATATCTTTCTCGAAGCGGCATTGCGCGAAAAGCAGTCTCTGACAGAGGTCGTCTTTCTGCGCAAAGTTATGACCATCGATCAGCGCGCAGACGCGCTGCGGCGCATGAATTCTTTGCTCAGCCAGCTTTCGCTCACCGCGCAGGCATTCCCGCAGCAACGCACAGAATCCGACTACGATGCGCTGTATGCAGCTGCCAGCAATCAGGCTCTGGAGGAAAAAATCGAAGAATACAATTACTGCGCGCGCGTGCTGCAACAGCTCGTTCGTGTGTTCCCCTCGCAGCAGATTGCCGCAAAAATGAAGATCGAGGCACCCCCGATCTTTGATACGTCCAACGCAAAGAAAGGGGCGCCGCATGATTGATTTAGCAGGCAAAACCGTACTTATCACCGGCGCGTCCAAGGGCATTGGTGCTGCACTTGCGCAAGCCTACGCCCAAAAAGGCTGCAATCTATTGCTGCAAGGACGGGATGAAGCAGCGCTGCAACAGGTTCAGGCACAGGCAAAGCAATACGGCGCTGACGCGCGCATCCTGCTCGTCGATCTGCTGGACGATGCCGCGCCCGCCACGATCATTCGCGCGTGTGAGGATTCATTCGGTGCGCTGGATGTGCTCATCAACAACGCCGGTGTTATGGAGCCTTCCCGTGTTGAAACCACCACGACGGAGTCATTTGACCGCCACATGAAGATTAACGTTTACGCACCGTTCTTTCTTTCGCAGCAGGCGCTGCCGCTGCTGCGGCGTTCCAGCGTCAAACTGGTGTTCAATCTCTGTTCCATCGTTTCCATTAAGGCCTATGAAAATCAGTCCATCTATTCCATCAGTAAGCACGCCATGTACGGGCTGACTAAGGTATTCTCGCGTGAGCATCACGCGGACGGCATCCGTGCCATTGCCGTGTTGCCCGGGCTTGTCAGCACAGAGCTTGCCGTCACAGCGCGTCCTGAAATTCCTCTCTCGGATATGACCGCCCCGGAGGATATCGCCGCTTGGTTCGTGTTCATGACCGAGCATAAAAACAGCGCCATCGTAGACGAGCTCATCGTCCGACGCCCAGGAAAAAAGGCCTTTGAATAAGCCGCATTGACAACCGTACCGCCGCGCGCTACAATGCAAGTATCAAGATTAGGGGGAAGTTTATGAAGTCTTTTTTGCAAAACGAACGTAAAATGACCGCGTTCACCTATTTATTCGCCGCCATCACAATCATCGTGGTGCTTATAATGCTCGACCTTTCCTCTGCCCTCGTCATCGGAAGTACGCATATCACCGTGCTTGCCATCTTCGGTATCGGTGTTTCCCTGCTGGTGTTTTTTCATGGCAGGCTGCAAAGCGATCCCGATGCCGCTTTGGTCGCAGTGCGTGGGTTCTTAGGCTTCGGTATGATCATTTTGTCTGTTTTCGCCACAATGGCAAATTTGGATGCAACTTCTGCCGCGCAGGTCATTCATCAATCATTTATTTATCTGATCATCGCGCATATCGCACGACTCATTTCTTTTTTACTGATTATTGATGTGCTCATGGTGGAGGTAGACCTCATCAAAAAATGGTGGGCTTGGCTGGGCACCATCATTGTCATCGCCGTTGCCGTGTTTGGTTTGGCACGTGGCAATTTCTTCGGTGTGCAGCTTTCCGATCTCATCTTCGCCGCACTCATTCTGTTGTTTTCACTGATGAATCTGTTCTCCGGTCAGTATGTTGTCTTTTCTGCTGTTTGCGCAGCGTTTTATGCGTATGTCATCGGCAGCGCAATCTGTGCGGTGTTCGGCTTTGAAAGCCTGACCAGCACCTTCGATAATAATATCGAGCTGATCTTCTTCGCGCTACTGCTGCCCGCTGCGGTGCAGCTCAATAACGGGAAACGGCAAGCTCTCCCGATCATGCAGCCTGAACCGGACGGCGATGCGCCGCCGGAAGATGCAGCGGAAAATCCACTGCCCGATGCAGTGCCCCCGCCGGAATCTCCCGCTCCCGAAAACGTGGAAAAGGCGCAGCATATAGACTCCAATGTGCCCTCGTCATGATTTGTTCATGTTTTGCACATATTTTTTTCATATTGTTACGTTAAAATGATGCTGAGCGGACAAATTTTACGCCGTTCGGCAAAACCTGAATGAAATCATCTTCGCTCCAGATCGGCTTGTCCGGTTTGCAAATGCGGAAAAATGGTTATTAATTTTAAAGAACCGGCATAGAAAGGCGGTAGTTAGAATGAAACGGCACCTCTCAAAAGCATGGATACTTGCGCTCTGTGCGGCATGCGTGCTTGCACTTGCGGCATGCGGTGATTCCGCAACTCAGCAGCCCGATCCATCCACTACCCCCATTGTAGTCTCAAATGAAGGAGACACCAGCGGCATTATCGAGATCACACCGGAGCCTACGGTCGAACCGACGGTAGAGCCCACACCGGAGCAGCCCGCGGAAGTACCTTCCGTATCGCCGGATGCCTCTGCCTCTCCCGATGCCTCGGCTTCTCCCAGTGCATCGGCGTCCTCAGGCGGTGTGCTCAAAAACGGCTCCAAGGGTGATGATGTCACCAAATTGCAGGATCGTTTGATCGAGCTTGGTTATCTGGAAAAGCCCTCCACAGGCAACTACGGCACCAAAACCGAAGAAGCTGTGAAGAAGTTCCAGGAGAAAAACGGACTGACAGCGGACGGCAAAGCCGGCTCCGGCACACAAAAAGCGCTTTTCGCGGACGATGCCAAGAAAGCAAGCTAATCATACCATAAAAAGAGGGCTGCACAGTGAACAGCTATCCGACAAAGAGACAAGAAAAAAGGGCTCTATCGCAGAAAAACT
>CAYVTZ010000065.1:0-12435 GCA_964454685.1 uncultured Christensenellaceae bacterium | reverse complement strand
ATCGTGCCGATGTTTACGTGCGGCTTATTTCTCTCAAATTTTGCCTTTGCCATTTCAATTTCTCCTTGTTATTTTGGTCTTATTTCTTATCGCCGGTGAGCTTTTCTACGATGCTCTTCGGCACGGGTTCATAGTGTGAGAACTGCATGGTAAAGTTACCTCTGCCCTGCGTTCTGGAGCGCAAGTCTGTCGCATAACCGAACATCTCGGAAAGCGGCACCACCGCACGGATAATCTGTCCGCCGCCGCGCGCCTCTGTGCCTTCAATGCGGCCGCGACGCGAGTTGACGTTGCCCATGACATCGCCGAGGTAATCCTCCGGAACAACGACTTCCACCCTCATCATCGGTTCAAGCAGGATGGAACCGGCTTTTGCAAACGCATCTTTGATCGCCATAGAACCGGCAATCTTAAATGCCATTTCGGAGGAGTCCACTTCATGGTAAGAACCATCCAGCAGCGTTACGCCGAAGTCCACCACCTCGTATCCGCCAACCAAGCCGCTCTTGGCAGCCTCTTGGATTCCGTTGTCGATGGGTTGAATGTATTCCTTGGGAATCGCGCCACCCACGATCTTGTTTTCAAACAAGTAACCTTCGCCGGGCTGACGGGGTTCCACGTGCAGTTTACAATGACCATACTGACCTTTACCACCGGACTGGCGCACATATTTGCCTTCCACGTCCACGGCTTTGGTGATGGTTTCGCGGTATGCCACCTGCGGTTTACCCACAGCGGCTTCCACCTTGTATTCACGCATCATACGATCCACGATGATTTCAAGATGCAATTCGCCCATGCCCGCGATGATGGTCTGTCCCGTTTCCTCGTCCGTATAAGCACGGAAGGTCGGATCTTCTTCGGACAGTTTCTGCAATGCAACCGACATTTTTTCCTGACCTGCTTTGGTCTTAGGCTCGATTGCCACCTGAATAACCGGCTCCGGAAACACCATGTTCTCCAAAATGATCTGCTGCTTATCGTCACACAGCGTGTCGCCCGTTCCAACGTCTTTAAAGCCTACTGCCGCAGCGATATCACCCGCCTCGATCTCCGAAACCTCTTCACGATGGTTTGCGTGCATCTTCAAAATGCGGCCGATTCTCTCGCGCTTGCCCTTGGAAGAGTTTAGCACGTAGGAGCCACTGCGCACCTTGCCGGAATAAACGCGGAAGAACGCCAGCTTACCCACAAACGGGTCAGCCATGATTTTAAATGCCAGTGCCGCAAATGGAGCATTGGTATCTGCCGGTCTTTCCAGCACTTCATCGGTGCCGGGCTTGGTTCCCGTAATCGGCGGGATATCCAGCGGAGACGGCATCAGCTCAATCACCTTGTCCAGCAAAGGCTGTACACCCTTGTTGCGATATGCGCTGCCGCACAATACCGGAATAATCGTACCTGCAATCGTGCCTTTACGCAGTACCTTGATGATCTCCTCATACGCAATCGCTTCGCCAGCAAAATATTTTTCCATGATGCTTTCATCGTGGTCAGCAACCGATTCGATCAGCTTCTCACGATATTCCGCAGCCATCTCCTGCATATCGGCAGGGATTTCCGTGATTTCGAACGTATTGCCTGTCGCATCGCTTGAATCATACATCAGCGCGTTCATGTTGATGAGATCCACCAATCCGGTGAACGTGTCTTCCACACCGATGGGAAGCTGCAGCGGAATGGGGTTTGCGCCAAGGCGCTCGCGGATCATGTCTACCACGTTGTAGAAGTCCGCGCCCATGATGTCCATTTTGTTGACAAACGCCATACGGGGCACATGATAGCCCTCCGCCTGACGCCAAACCGTTTCAGACTGCGGCTCTACGCCACCCTTTGCGCAAAACACCGCAACCGCGCCGTCCAGTACGCGCAGCGAACGCTCCACTTCCACGGTAAAGTCAACGTGTCCGGGAGTATCAATGATATTAATCCGGTGTTCCTTCCACTCTGCTGTCGTTGCAGCGGAAGTAATGGTGATGCCTCTTTCCTGCTCCTGCTCCATCCAGTCCATGACCGCATTGCCATCGTGCGTATCGCCGATTTTGTACGTTCTGCCTGTGTAAAACAAGATACGTTCCGTTGCGGTCGTCTTTCCGGCGTCGATATGCGCCATAATTCCTATGTTTCTAACCTTGTCCAGCGGAAAATTCATTTCTGCTCCCTTCATTCTTTTCAAAATTTATTGCTACCGCCGCTTCACGCTTTGGTATAAAAAACATTGTTTCAGACAGTTTCCAAACAGTATGATGAACAGATTCAATCACAGAGCGAAAACGCGCCATGCCAAACCTGTTCCCCCAATACACACCGCCGTGTGTTCGCTGTTTGAAAGGCTAGCGGTTTTGCCTCGCAAAACCGCCGCCCCTGCATTCTTCTCATGAAAAAGGATTTACCATCTGTAATGTGCAAATGCCTTGTTGGCCTCTGCCATCTTGTGCATATCTTCCTTCTTCTTCACGCTTGCTCCGGTGTTGTTTGCCGCATCCAGAATCTCGTTCGCAAGGCGCTCACGCATCGTGCGCTCGCTGCGCTTGCCGGAGAATGTATTCAGCCAGCGAATCGCCAGCGTCTGTCTCCGTTCCGGACGCACTTCGATCGGCACCTGATAGGTTGCACCACCGACTCTGCGTGCTTTTACTTCCAAAACCGGCATAATGTTTTCCATGCAGGCGTTGAATACTTCAATCGCCTCCTTGCCGGATTTCTCTTTGATGATATCAAATGCATCGTAGCAAATCCGCTGCGCTGTGCCGCGCTTGCCATCCACCATAATCTGGTTGATGAGCTTGGTCACAACTTTGCTCTGATAGATAGGATCCGCTATTACTTCGCGTTTGGGAACGCCACCACGTCTAGGCATAATAGTTCCTCCTCTTATTTCTTAGGCATTTTCGCGCCATAGCACGATCTTGCCTGTTTTCTGTTTGCCACGCCAGCCGTATCGAGCGCGCCGCGCACGATATGATATCTGACACCCGGCAGGTCTTTTACTCTGCCGCCGCGAATCAGCACCACACTATGCTCCTGCAAATTGTGACCGATTCCCGGAATATATGCGGTACCTTCCATGCCGTTTACAAGGCGTACTCTCGCAATTTTACGAAGTGCGGAGTTCGGCTTTTTGGGGGTCATGGTTCTAACCGCCAAGCAAACACCTCTCTTCTGAGGGCATTGCTTCAAAATAGGCGAATTTGATTTCGTCTGTAACGTTTTTCTGCCGCTTTTAACCAACTGGTTTATGGTAGGCATATTTGTACCATCCTTTCTCATAATTAACTCGCAAAGCTGTCTAGCATGTTGACTGCTTTCACAGGGCAATCCCCTCGGAACTTTCCGATTATTTTATGGTTGAAATCCTCCGCAACCCTCGTGGAGGATTAACTTTCGATGATCCCCGCACAGGCCGCACCCACATCAATACCGCAGGCGTCGCCCAGCTTTTTCATCGTTTCCACGTATATCACTTTGATGTCCTTGTCGCCCACCGCGTCCACCACACGTTCCTTTAAATGAACCTGTGCGTCGCGCGCGATAAACACCACGCATACTTTTCCCTCATGGGCCGCCCGCACAACCTGCTTGAGACCCACGACTTTCTCTGCTTTTGCAAGCTGAATCATTTCATCCATCTAACATTGCACCCAAAAGCACGCCTAAATATAATATCACTTAAATGTTGATATTGTCAAGCATAACTTCATCTTCCTCGCACGGTTCCACCGGTTTGCGCAACCGTTCATAGTTTTTCTTCTTGTTAAAGAATACGCGCGGCATCCCGTTGTTAATCTGGAAGAAAAACCATCCCTTCCCCAGCATCTCCTCAACTTCGGGGATTTCAGCCAGATTCACCTTCACCTTATGCTTGATCTTGCGCCAGTGTGCCATGGAAAGGTTCTTGCCCAGCAAATACCCCGCCACCGTCATCACCACCACAAACGCAATGGGAATCAGCACATTCACGGAAGCCATCGCCAAATAGATCGACGGAATCATGATCAGTACCAGCGAAAGTGCCAGCATACCAAGAAAAACGCCAAGCTGCCATACATCGCCCATACGAAACGCCTTGCGACAGGTCGGGCAGACCGACATCTGCAAGGATACCAGCGATCCCACAGGAGTGCGCACCTTCTTGCCTATCCCGAAAAACATACCTTTTTCATAATATGGTTCCGGGTGCGCCATCTCCACCATTGCATATCCGTCCGCAGGCCGCGGCTCGTCCTTGCAAAATTGGCATTCGCTGCGCTCGTGCAGCGCGTCCACATCCTTTGGCAGCAGCGAGAGTGTCACTTCCCAGTTCGCGGCTGCTCTTTCACGTTCTTCTTTCTTTTTGCCAGCCAGATAGCAGTCGTGACATCCGGACTTGTCCAGCCAGTAGCACAGATTACTGCCCGCAATCTCACAGTCCTTACGAATCAGGTCTTCGCGGGACGTTTGTTCACTCACGCTTGTCTCCTCCTATTTCTGTTACAGACTCTCACCAATGCTTGCATCAATCTGCATCGCCACTTCATCGTTTACCACGTTGGAAATCACGTCAATGTTTTTATACCGCTTCATGCCTGTTCCGGCAGGAATCAGTTTTCCAATGATGATGTTCTCTTTCAGCCCCAGCAGCGGATCCACCTTGCCTTTGATGGCAGCCTCGGTCAATACGCGCGTGGTCTCCTGGAAGGAAGCTGCCGAAAGGAAGCTGTTTGTAGAAAGCGAAGCCTTCGTGATACCCAGCAGCACACGCGAAGCCGTCGCAGGCTGCAAGCCCTCCGCCAGCATTTTTTCATTTTCTTTGTCAAAGCGGAAGATATCCACCAGTTCACCCGGCAGCATCGTCGTATCGCCGGAATCCTCAATCTTACATTTTTTGAGCATCTGACGCACAATAACTTCCAAGTGCTTGTCGGAAATCTCAACGCCCTGCATGCGATACACCATCTGCACTTCCTTGAGCAGATATTCCTGCACGCCTTTCACGCCCTTGATTTTCAAGATGTCGTTGGGGTTGATGGAACCTTCGGTCAGCTCGTCGCCCGCCTCGATTGCATCTCCATCCGCAACTACCATGCGCGATCCGTAAGGAATCAGATACGATTTCGCTTCGCCGGATTCATTCGCTACTGTAATTTCACGCTTTTTCACGGTATCGCTAATCGTCACGCTACCTGCGATTTCAGAAATCACCGCAAGTCCACGCGGCTTTCTCGCCTCAAACAATTCCTCGACACGTGGAAGACCCTGCGTGATATCGCCGCCGGCAACACCGCCGGTATGGAATGTTCTCATCGTAAGCTGCGTACCGGGCTCACCGATGGATTGCGCCGCGATAACGCCCACCGCCTCGCCGATGTCCACAGGGTTGCCCGTCGCCATATTGGCACCGTAGCATTTCGCACACACACCGTGCTCGCTCTTGCAGGTGAACACCGAACGAATGTGTACCGTGTCGATGCCTGCGTCCGCGATCTTTTTCAGCGTGTCCGCATGAATCATTTCATTTGCTTTCAGAATCAATTCACCCGTCTTGGGATCAACCAGATCCTGCGATGTATAACGTCCGCGAATCCGATCCGCCAACGGCTCAATGGTCTCTTTCCCATGCATCAGGTTCTTGATGGGGATACCCTGCACCTGCTCGCCCAATGTCTCAAAGCAGTCGATATCGCGCACAATCACATTATGCGATACGTCAACCAAACGACGCGTCAAGTAACCGGAGTCCGCCGTTCTCAGCGCCGTATCCGCCAATCCTTTACGCGCGCCATGCGTCGAGATAAAGAATTCAAGCACGGTCAAGCCCTCACGGAAGTTTGCGCGAATCGGAATCTCGATGATTTCACCGTTCGGGTCAGCCATCAGTCCGCGCATACCACCCAACTGACGAATCTGGTTCACCGAACCACGGGCACCGGAGTTCGCCATCATGTAGATGGGGTTGAACGCATCCATGCCGTTCATCAAAGCAGAGGTCACCTTGTCCGTCGTCTCTTTCCAAACCTTGACTGCCTTTTCCTTACGTTCCTTTGCCGTCAGGAAACCGCGGCGATACCGCTTTTCGATCTCCACAACGTGTCTTTCGGCCTCATCGATGAGTTCCTTTTTCGCCGGCGGAATTTTGATGTCCGAAACGCTGACCGTCACGGCGCCCACAGTAGAATAGTGGAAGCCAAGCTGCTTGATTTCATCCAGCACGTGCGAGGTCTGCGTCGGCCCCAGCTTCAGGAAGCACAAATCGACGATTTTTCCTAATTGTTTCTTATCAACGAGGCAATCCACCTCGAATTTTAACTCGTTCTCCGGGTTGGAGCGATCCATATACCCTAAATTCTGCGGCACGGCCGAGTTGAAGATCACGCGACCTGTCGTGGTCTCGATGATACCCGTTTTCATCTCGCCATCCACCTCTTTGGTGACGCGAATTTTAACCATCGCCTGCAAGTCCACGCTTCCGGTGGAGTACGCCAGCACGGCCTCATCCGGTGAGGAGAATACGCTGCCCTCGCCCTTCGCGCCTTCACGGTGAATGGTCAGGTAGTACGATCCGATAACCATATCCTGCGTCGGCGAAACAACCGGCTTACCGTCCTGCGGCTTCAAAATGTTGTTTGCAGCCAGCATCAGGAAACGTGCTTCCGCCTGCGCTTCCACCGAAAGCGGAACGTGCACAGCCATCTGGTCGCCGTCAAAGTCGGCATTGTATGCCGTACAAACCAACGGATGCAGCTTGAGCGCGCGTCCTTCCACCAGTGTCGGTTCAAACGCCTGAATGCCCAGTCTATGCAGCGTTGGTGCGCGGTTCAGGAGCACCGGATGCCCCTTGATCACATCTTCCAGCACATCCCACACTTCGGGACGCACCTTCTCCACCATACGCTTTGCAGATTTGATGTTGTGCGCAAATCCTTCCTGCACCAGCTTTTTCATCACAAACGGCTTGAACAATTCCAACGCCATCTCTTTGGGCAACCCGCACTGATACATTTTCAGTTCAGGGCCAACCACGATAACGCTACGACCGGAATAGTCCACGCGCTTACCCAGCAAGTTCTGACGGAAACGTCCCTGCTTGCCGCGCAGCATGTCAGAAAGCGACTTGAGCGGACGGTTGCCGGGGCCTGTAACCGGTCTGCCGCGTCTGCCGTTGTCAATCAGCGCATCCACCGCTTCTTGCAGCATACGCTTCTCGTTGCGCACAATGATGTCCGGCGCGCGCAGTTGCAGCAAACGATACAAACGATTGTTGCGGTTGATCACACGACGATACAAATCATTGAGGTCGGAGGTCGCAAAACGACCGCCGTCCAGCTGCACCATCGGGCGCAGTTCCGGCGGAATGACAGGAATCACGTCCATAATCAGCCATTCCGGCTTATTTCCGGACTGGCGGAACGCCTCTACCACTTCCAAACGCTTAATGGCGCGCACACGCTTTTGTCCGGTGCACGTTTTCAGCTCTTCCTTCAATTCTTTGGATTCTTTTTCCAGCTCCACCTGCTTGAGCAGTATCTTGACCGCTTCCGCGCCCATGCCCGCATCAAATGAAGTATCGCCAAAGCGGCTCTGTGCCTCGCGATATTCTTTATCCGTCAAAAGCTGCTTGTATTCCAGCGGCGTTTCGCCCGGATTGGTCACAACGAATGCGGCAAAGTACAACACTTTCTCCAGCGAACGCGGCGACATATCCAGCAAAAGACCCATGCGGGACGGAATGCCTTTAAAATACCAAATGTGCGAAACCGGCGCTGCCAGCTCAATGTGCCCCATGCGTTCACGGCGCACCTTCGAGCGCGTCACTTCCACGCCGCACTTTTCGCAGATGATTCCCTTGTAGCGAATGCGCTTATAGCGTCCGCAATGGCACTCCCAGTCCTTTGTCGGCCCGAAAATGCGTTCACAGAACAAGCCGTCTTTTTCCGGCTTGAGCGTGCGATAGTTGATGGTCTCGGGTTTTTTAACTTCCCCTCTCGACCATTCGCGGATCTTCTCCGGCGACGCCAGCCCTATCTGTATCGAATCAAACGTGTTGAGTTCAAACAAAGCAAACTCCTCCCTCTTTCTATCTCAAAAAAATGTTCCATCTTCACTCGTGTCTCTTACAGCTTTAAATCGTCTGAAAGATCCACATCCTCGTCGAGAGGCTCTAAAACGTCGTCCTCGAATCCGTCAAAATCCAGATCGTCGTCGCTGAGCAAGTCCAAATCCGGTAAATCCAGTTCATCCAGCGAAAGATCGTCAATATCCTCGATCAGCATATCGCCCTCGCTGAACTCCGCCTCGTCCTCCAGCACCACGTCCTCCACGCCTGCAATGTTCACATCCAGTGAAAGCGCACCCGCATCCTCCGTGTCCTTGAGCGCGATCTCGCCCATGTCCTCGGACAGCACCTTGATGTCCAAGCCAAGGCTCTGCATCTCTTTGATCAGCACCTTAAAGGACTCCGGCACACCCGGCTCTGGGATGTTCTCACCCTTGACGATGGATTCATATGTTTTCACACGTCCTACCACGTCATCCGATTTGACCGTCAAAATCTCCTGCAAGGTGTTTGCCGCGCCGTATGCTTCCAGCGCCCAAACTTCCATCTCACCGAAGCGCTGACCGCCAAACTGCGCTTTACCACCCAGCGGCTGCTGCGTGACCAGCGAGTAAGGGCCCGTGGAACGAGCGTGAATCTTGTCGTCCACCAGATGATGCAGTTTCAGGATATACATATATCCTACGGTTACGCGATTTTCAAACGCCTCACCACTGCGCCCGTCGTACAGCACCGTCTTGCCGTCCGGTGTAAGGCCGCTTTGTGCCAGCAATTCTTCAATGTCTTCCTCGGAAGCACCGTCGAATACCGGTGTCGCAATTTTGTATCCCTGCGCCCGTGCCGCCATGCCAAGATGCACTTCCAGCACCTGTCCGATGTTCATACGCGAAGGTACGCCCAGCGGATTCAGAACGATATCAAGCGGCGTGCCATCCGGCAGGAAGGGCATGTCCTCCACCGGCATAATGCGGGAGATAACACCCTTATTACCGTGGCGGCCGGCCATTTTGTCGCCTACGGAGATCTTTCTTTTCTGTGCGATATACACACGCACCAAGCGGTTTACGCCCGCCGTCAGTTCGTCTTTGTTTTCGCGGGTGAATTCCTTCACGTCCACGATGATACCGCCTTCACCATGCGGTACGCGCAGCGAGGTATCACGTACCTCACGCGCCTTTTCCCCGAAGATCGCGCGAAGCAAACGTTCTTCCGCCGTCAACTCGGTTTCGCCTTTGGGCGTTACCTTACCTACCAAAATATCGCCGCTGCGTACTTCCGCACCAATGCGCACAACCCCGCGCGCATCCAAATCTTTCAACGCGTCCTCGCCCACATTGGGAATGTCGCGTGTGATTTCTTCCGGCCCCAGCTTGGTGTCACGCGCCTCCGCTTCATATTCTTCAATATGCACCGAAGTAAATACGTCGTCTTTCACCAACCGCTCAGACAGCAGCATTGCGTCCTCGTAGTTGTAGCCTTCCCATGTCATAAAGCCGATCAGTACATTTTTTCCAAGACCCAGCTCGCCCTGCGCGGTAGAGGGGCCATCCGCCAGCACCTGTCCCTCTTCAATGCGCTGTCCTTCGTATACGATGGGCAACTGATTGATGCAGGTTCCCTGATTGCTGCGCGAGAATTTAATCAGCTTATGGAAAGATTCCGTTCCGTCGTCGTTGGCGATTTTAATGTGGTTGGCGGTCACGCTCTTTGCCACACCGCTCTTGTCCGCAATCACCAATACGCCGGAGTCGTACGCCGCCTTATATTCCATGCCCGTTCCCACCACAGGAGATTCGGGAATCAGCAACGGCACCGCCTGACGCTGCATGTTCGATCCCATCAGCGCGCGGTTTGCGTCGTCGTTTTCGAGGAAGGGAATCAGCGATGTCGCCACGGAAACCAGCTGTTTGGGCGAAACGTCCATCAGGTCTACCTCGTTTCGCGTCGCCTCCACAATCTCATCCCGCACACGACACATAACGCGCTCATGCACGAAAACGCCGTTGTCGTCAATCGGCTCATTTGCCTGCGCCACAATCAAGTCTTCCTCTTGATCTGCCGTCATGTATTGCACTTTTTCCGTCACGATGCCGCGTTTTTTGTCAATCAAGCGGAATGGCGTTTCAATAAAGCCATATTCATTGATGCGCGCATACGTGGACAGCGATCCGATCAATCCGATGTTCGGACCTTCCGGCGTCTCAATCGGGCACATACGACCATAGTGCGAGTGATGTACGTCACGCACGTCGAAGCTTGCACGGTCGCGGTTCAAACCGCCCGGTCCCAACGCAGACAGTCTGCGCTTGTGCGTCAGCTCTGCCAGCGGGTTGGTCTGATCCATAAACTGCGAAAGCTGCGATGAACCAAAAAATTCCTTGATCGCTGCCGTCACCGGACGAATGTTGATCAGGTTGGAAGGTGTCACCACGTCCATGTCCTGAATGGACATGCGCTCGCGCACCACGCGCTCCAAGCGCGTCAAGCCGACGCGCAGTTGATTTTGCAGCAGTTCGCCTACCGAACGCAGACGACGGTTGCCCAAATGGTCAATGTCGTCTGTCACGCCCAAGCCGTATTTCAGACCAAGGTAGTAGCTGACCGCCGCAAACATATCGTCCACAATGATGTGCTTGGGAATCAACACATCCAAATTTTCTTTGATCTGCTTTTTCAGTTCGTCATTGTTGCCCGCACACTCATCCAGTATCTCACGCAGCGCAGGATAATAGACCCGCTCATTGATGCCCACCGTGGTCGGGTTAAACGGTATATGCTCGGAAGCATCCACAAAGCGATTGCCATGCACACGCACCGGCACCTCGCCCACCAGGATGTCCACGCTCGCCACACCGGAGTTTTGCACCTTCAACGCTTTTTTTGCGTCCAGCAATTCCCCCGCGGAGTACACGATTTCACCCGTATCCACGTTGATGATGTCCTCCGCCAGCACATATCCGGCAATGCGCTCCGCAATGGATAACTTTTTATTGAATTTATAGCGTCCCACACGCGCCAAATCATAGCGCTTGGGATCAAAGAATAACGAGTTGATGAGCATGGTGGAGCTTTCCACGGTCGGCGGTTCACCCGGACGCAGACGTTTGTACACCTCGATCAAGCCTTCTTCGCGGCTCGCCGTGTTGTCCTTGCGCAGCGTCGCCTCAAGGTTTTCATCCTCGCCAAAGAAGTTTTGCAAATCCACGTTTTCCGAAAGACCCATCGCACGCAAAAACACCGTGATGGGCAGTTTTCTCGTTCTGTCCACACGGATGTATACGCAGTCGTTGGAATCCATCTCAAATTCCAGCCACGCGCCGCGGTTTGGAATCACAGTGGAGCTAAACAAGTCCTTACCGGTCTTGTCCTTGACCGCGTCAAAATAGACGCCGGGCGAACGCACCAACTGCGATACGATCACGCGCTCCGCGCCGTTGATGATAAAGGTACCTTTGTCCGTCATCAACGGGAAATCGCCCATGAACACTTCCTGCTCCTTGACTTCGCCGTTTTCCTTATTGGTCAGGCGCACCAGCACTTTCAGCTGGGCAGCAAAGTTCACGTCACGTTCCTTGCATTCTTCCACAGAATATTTGGGGGTGTCCGAAACCTTGTAGTCAATAAATTCCATCACAAGATTCTCGGAATAATCCATGATCGGGGAGAGGTCTTTGAGTACTTCCCCCAGCCCTTCATTTAAAAATCTTTGATATGAATTCTTCTGGATCTCGATTAAGTCCGGCATGTTGAGCACTTCTTTGATCTTGGAAAAGCTCATTCTTCGGTTCGTTCCAAACTTAACTTCGTGCATACTCTACAACAACTCCTATATTTAAAATGTACTTGATAACCGCTTTCACCGCATCATAATGCGATTGTTCCATCTTTTGCCTGCGCAGATACGCGCCTTGCGTATCCAAAGATAACGACAAAACACCGCATTATATCCATGCTAATGCAGTTTACTATGTTATCACAAGTTTCGCAAGCTGTCAAGCATCAATTTTCTGATTTTTTCCTCCTTTAATCAGCTTTTGCCCCACTCTGGTGTGCACATCTCGCACAGATGATGCCGTGCGGATCATCATAATCCGCCGCCACCACTTCTCCGGGCTGCACCACGAGAAATCGCTCCGCATCCCAGTTTCCGTCAAAAAAGTCGCGCATCCAACTGCTGTCGCCCTGCACGAGGTCAAACTCCCAGCCCTTAAATTGCGCGGCGCGGCGCGTGTATGCCTCATACTCCGGAAAGCTAAGTTCCGGCCATGTGATGTACGCACAGCGGTCATAGTTCTCCGTCAATTCCGCTTCCAGCAAAAATTGCGCATTCTCCTCACCGTAACGCTCGGTGTATACGTCCAGCATTTCACGCTCCGTTTCTTCGGAAGGCGTGGATGCGTTTT
>CAYVTZ010000064.1:6885-12533 GCA_964454685.1 uncultured Christensenellaceae bacterium | reverse complement strand
GTTCGATATTCTATCCTCGCTTCTGAGAATACACAAAATTTGAAACGTTGCCTTTCATGTTTCGCTTGTCATAATCCGAGCATTTTTCGGGCACCAGTATCTCGTATACGCTGACGCAATAGTCTGCCATTGCTTTGTAATGCTCCTCATATTTCTCGGCATCAATGCTGCCAGTCTGACGGGCAAGAGCCGCAAGGTGACTGAGCTCAGCGGTATATTTGTGCAATGCTTTTCTCCACGCGTGGTAGTCTGCGCTAGGCATCTCGTGCGGCACATACCCTTCCAGCAAAGTACGAATGTATTGCTCCCGTGAAAATCCTGTCTTTTGAACTTTTTGATTCAATGCTTTCATTTCCTGATCATCTAATCTTATGACAAACTGATTGTTTCTGTTGCGCATTGTCTCCTCCTATTTTTGAATATGGAAATAGATCGTGTAAATTGGGTTATTTTACATTATTCCCAGCGACTTCCCCCGTTCGGCTTCTCCCGCTTTTTCAGCCACTCCTTGAACTCCTTTTGTATCGTTTCGTCATTGTAGCTGTTTATGATCGTCGGAAGAATCGCTCTCGCCAGAGATTGGATGACCTCGACCGGAATTTCATCCTGCTCTTTTTTCTTTGCCCGATCTTTGCTTGTGATGTACTTCCCACCTTTCCATTGGTAGTATGATTATATCACCATTTTGTAAATATGCAATAGTATTGTGAGTTGTTTTTTAAATATTTTTGTCATATATATATTCTTTTATGGATTTACAAGCGGTTGCCGATATGGTATTATGGGAACAAGGTGGTGATATAAATGATGGTAACACCGGGCGAACGGTTAAAAGATCTGCGCGAGAAGACAGGATTATCGCAAAAAGGGCTCGCGGATCTGGCCGGAGTTTCCCAATCCGCAATCGCGCGTTATGAGAACGGCAAAACGGAGGCGACCTACGACATCTTGGTTTGGTTCGCGGATTATTATGATGTTTCTACGGACTATATCTTATGCAGGACAGACAGACCCCAAGGGAAGCTGTATACCTGCGCGACGCTCCAAAAGAAAGAAATGGAATCGTTTGTGCAGGCTTGTTTTGATGAAACTTCCGCAATCGGGAAACAGATCAAGGAACAGCTTGTGACGTTGTGGATGGAACAGCAGCAAATAGTGAAAAGCATTGAAGATAAGATGGGTGGCAAAAAATGAAAAAAGCGGTGATCTATGCAAGGTATTCCACAAGCAATCAGCGTGAAGAATCCATAGAAGGTCAGGTTCGCGAGTGCAGAGAATACGCAGATAGAAATGATATTCTGATCGTTAACACTTATATTGACCGCGCTTTGTCCGCAAAGACAGATCAGCGCCCTGAATTTCAGCGTATGGTCAAAGACAGCGACAAAAAGCAGTTTGATTGCGTAATTGTGTGGAAATTAGATCGGTTTGCGCGCAACCGCTACGACGCCGCAAAGTACAAGATGCGTCTAAAGCGTAATGGTGTTGTTCTTCTTTCGGCCAAAGAACAGATTTCGGACAGGCCGGAGGGAATCATACTGGAATCCATGTTGGAAGGGATGGCGGAATACTATTCCGCAGACTTATCCGAAAAGATCAAGCGCGGCATGACGGAGAACGCTTTGAAGTGCAAATTCAACGGCGGCGGTATCTGTATCGGCTATAAGGTGAACACTGATCGCTTATTTGAGATCGACCCCACAACTGCGCCAATCGTGCGCGAAGTGTTCACGCGCTACCATGATGGAGAGGCGATTGTTGATATTTGCGCCGACCTCAATGCACGCGGCTTAAAGAACAATCAAGGGAAACCTTTTAAAAAGAATGCTTTGAGCTGGATGCTGTCAAACGAGCGTTACATGGGCATCTATTCTCACGGCGATACAAAGGTAGAGGATGGTATTCCCGCAATCGTGCCGAAAGAGTTGTTCCAAGCTGTACAGGAGCGTATGGGGCGCAATAAGCAGGCACCCGCAGCTTCCAAAGCGGACGCACCATTTCTGCTCACAACAAAGATGTTCTGCGGGAATTGCGGTTCCGCGATGATCGGTGACAGCGGTTCGGGACGTGGCAGACGATACTACTATTATTCTTGCACCAAGCGCAAAAAGCAAAACAAATGCGACAAGAAGAGCGTGAGCAAGGAATTGATTGAGGGCATCGTAATCCGTGAAACACTGAAACTTCTTTCGGATGATAAAACGCTTGATCATATTGCACAAACAGTCATTGCGTTATTCGAGGAAGAAAACTACACGCTCAAGGCGTTGGAAGCTCAACTGTCCGAAAAGCAAAAAAGCATCCACAATCTGTTGGGTGCTATGGAGCAGGGCATCGTCACCCCCTCTACAAAAGAGCGAATGCTTGAACTGGAGCGAGAGAAACAGGAAACGGAAGCCGCCATCGCACGGGAACGGACGGAAAGACCGCTTGTGACCAAGGACTTCGTACTGTTCTGGCTGAGCAAGTTTCAGGATGGCGATATTACGGACATTACATTTTGCAGACGGTTGATCGATACGTTCGTCAATTCAATTTTCCTCTATGATGATAAGGTGGTCATTACTTACAACTACAAAGGAAAACAAAAAACACTTAAGCTAAAAGACATCAAGGAGGGTTCGGATTTGAAAGAGTCCGCTCCACCACGTCGGAACAAGGCTTGCTTTGTTCCTTTTTTTCGCGAAAAAAATTCCATTCGCGCGTTGTTCCACCTCTGCCCCACAAAGTCCCTCGCTCCGCTCAGCGTACTTTGAGGGGATCCCGAAATGCCCTGCATCTTTTTTGCCAACAACAAACACCGGCTTGAAGCCGGACACAAGTCGTGTACCGTAATAGAGCACGATTTCTCTTTTAAACTCGCGAAGGGCGGCATCTTTTCAGGAAAGATTACAACATCGGTCAGATCCGATTCTTTTTGATGGAGTATTCGGAATGGCAATCGGTTTAAAGAGATGATCTGGTCAAAGTTCGTCTCGATGCGAAACGGGCAGGCCTTTTCAGGCTTGCCTGTTTTTTTATTGCAGAGAGATGTGAGTGATTAAAAAAATAAATTGTAGTTATGATAGGCGAAGTTTTGCGGAATATCCCGCCTCCCGCATTTTATTCGCCGATGCTTTCCTGGAGCGTCTGCAAAAAGATTTCAGCTGCCTTGGAAAAGACCTGATAGCGTTTCCAGATAAAATTCATTCCTGCCTCAAACGTTGGAGAAAGCGGCCTGAAACAAAGAGTTTCATCTCCGTTTGTGTTGATGATTTTGTCAAAGCAAATCGCATATCCCAAGCCTTCGTCCACCATGCGGGACGCATTATAAATCAGATTATAAGTGGCGACGACACGTCCGGCCTTTACAAAATCGGACAGCTCGTTACCGCCTTTTTGCGCCGAAACGATCAGAGGCTTGCCGGACAAATCTTTTGGGCAAATGGAATCCTTTGCTGCAAGCGGGGAATCTCGCCGCATCAATACGCCCCACAAGTCTTTTGCCGGAACGGGCAAATAGTCATATTTGGATTGGTCGACGGACGCAAAAATCAACCCGAAGTCAAGAAGACCTTTATCTAAACGTTCCATCACAAACTCTGCATTGCCGCTTAAGATATGAAAATGAACCTGCGGATGTTTTCTTTGTACAGTTCGCGCTGCCCTTGCAATCAGGCGGATCGCATCCGTCTCGCCTGCGCCTATGTAAATATCGCCCGCGATCACGTCATCTGTAACCATAAGCTCGTTTTGAGTTTTTTCGACAAGATCAATGATTTCTTCGGCGCGCTTGCGAAGAAGCATCCCTTCCTCCGTCAAAGTGATCTTCCGGTTTCCGCGAATAAAAAGCTGTTTTCCTAGCGCGTCTTCCATATCTTTGAGCTGCCTTGAGAGGGTCGGTTGTGATAGGTGCAAAGACTCCGCAGCCGCAGAGATATTCTGCTCTCTTGCGACAGCCAGAAAATATTGTAGCACTCTTATTTCCATGTTTTTTTCCTCCTGACACAATCAAGATAACATACTTGATTATGCGCGTCAAGCATAGCAGAGTATTTAACATAAGTATTTGTCATTGGTCGGCATGAATGATACGATGAAAACAGACCTGAATCAAAAGAAAACAGGAAAGGAATCGATTATGAAAAAAGGCATATTTGTTTGGATCGCATCCATACTCATGATATCAATATTGATGATGGGATGTGACGGAAAAGGAAATATTGAGGTAGTGAGAAGCAACGGACTGAATGGAAGTCAGGAACGCTCTGTGCCTGCCCAAATGGAGAAGACGACAGGCATTACGCCAACCTCGCAGATCATGCGACTGGAGGAGGGGTTTTCTGCTGTAAGGCACGACGGAGACGATGGATTCGAGGCATTTCTTGCGCAGGGCGGTGCTTCTTCTGACGCCGACGTAATGAGCTTCCTGGCCGACAATTTGATCGAAGGCATGGATCTGGATTTTTTGGGAGAGATGTTTGGGTGTAGCACGCTTTCTGTTAAAAACGTCAGAGGCGAAAGTCTATTTGGACGAAATTTTGACTGGGAGAATTGCGAAGCCATGGTGGTTGTAAGCCGTCCGGAGACGGGATATTCGTCCCTTTCTACTGTGAACATGGATTTTATCACACAGCGCGTGGGCAGCGGCATTGTGGGCATGGCGCTGCAGATTGATGCGATCAAAACGCTTGCCGCGATCTACGCGCCCCTTGACGGGATGAATGAGCAGGGGCTTGCCGTTGCGGTCAACATGATCGAGGATTCGGCGACCATCGAGCAGAATACGAATAAGCCCGACCTCACAACCACAACAGCGGTGCGCTTGCTTCTGAATCAGGCGGCAGATGTCGAGGAGGCGCTCGCGCTGCTGGCGCAATATGATCTGCACGCTTCGATGGGCATGATGGTGCACTTTGCTTTGGCGGATCCAAGCGGCAAAAGCGTTGTTGTGGAATATGTGGACAATGAAATGATCGTTACACAGACGCCCGCCGTAACAAATTTTTATTTGGCGGAAGGAGAAAAAAACGGCATCGGTACGGCGCAATCGCACCAGCGTTACGACATTCTGATGGAACAGCTTGCTGCGTCTGCGACAATGGAACAAGAGGATGTGCGGGATGCGCTTGATCGCGTCAGCAAAGACAATTTCGGAGAGTTTGAATCCACTGAATGGAGCATTGTGTTTGATCAGACGAACAAAGAAGCGCGATATTATCATCGCGAAGACTATGAAAACAGCTATCTGTTTACGCTCGTTTAAAGACAGGGGGAATGGAAGTTATGGGAAAGATTGCTTTGTTATGGGAGCTGTATCAGTTAAAAAGAAACGTAAAAAAAACAAGAATGCAGATCATGGAATTGCGTGAGAAAAAGCTGCGAAAACTGCTCGCCTATGCCTATGGGCATTCGGCATATTATCGCAGAACCTTTGAAGCCGCGGGGATCACAGGCAAAAATTTGTTTGACCTGCCGCTATCGGCGTTTCCGACGATCGACAAGCAAACGCTGCTGAAGCACTTTGACGAAATCGTTACCACGGCAGATTTGACGCAGGATGCTTTGTGTAAATTTGATGCAGAGGAAAACAAGGAGCAGGATGTCTACCAAGGGAAATATCATGTGGTGCACTCCTCGGGAAGTACGGGAAAGCCGGGATATTTTGT
>CAYVTZ010000064.1:0-6785 GCA_964454685.1 uncultured Christensenellaceae bacterium | reverse complement strand
GCACGTTCCACGCCAAGGTCGTGAATATTTACGGCGCCAGTGAATCCCTCGCGCTGGGGGTTGAACTGGGCGACGAAAACGGCATGATGCTCTTTGACGATCTGAATTATATTGAAGTGGAAAATGGCGCGATGTATTTGACTTCCCTGTATAATTTTGCGCAGCCGTTGATCCGCTACAAAATTTCCGACCAACTGGTGCTGAAAAATGCGCCGGGCAGAGGGACGAGTCCTTTTACGCAAGCGAAAATCCTGCTGGGACGAGAAGAAGATTTGTTGTGGTTTGCGGATGGGAACAACAGGGAGGATTTCCTGCATCCGCTTGCCATTGAGGGGTTTTGCATCGAAGGGCTGCTGGATTATCAGTTCTGTCAGGCGGGACCGGACTCATTTGAAATGCTGGCAGAGATATCGGACACAAGGCATGAAGAAAAAATCCGTTTTGAAATGCTCAGGCAGATGAAAGAAATTTTGCGCGAAAAGCATTTGGAATACATACAGTTTTACGTCCGTTTTGTGGAGGAGATATTGCCTGATCCGCGAACGGGAAAAAAACCGTTGATTGTGAAAAATGTGGATGACGGGAGGCTTGCCGTATGAGCAAAAATGAATTGCTGCGCGCAAAAGGGCTATGCAAACGGTTTGCGCAAAGCGATGTGCGTGAAAACATACTGGATCATATAGACGTTACACTCTATGAAGGAGATTTTACCATTATCATGGGCGCGTCCGGCGCGGGAAAATCCACGCTGCTGTATGCCCTGAGCGGCATGGATGGAATCAACGATGGTCAGGTGTTTTATAAAGACCGTGAGATCAGCGGATATCACGAGAAGCAAATGGCCGCACTGCGGGCGGAAGAATTTGGATTTGTGTTTCAGCAGATTCATTTGGTCAGCACTCTTACATTGCTTGAAAATGTGAGAGTAGCGGGGTATTTGAACCATCGGCAAAGCGCCAAAACGGTAGATGAAAAAGCGAAGGATTTGCTAGAGCAGCTTCATATTGGGAGCGCGAGGGATCGTTTGCCATTTCAAACATCGGGCGGAGAGGCACAACGTGCGGCGATTGCGCGCGCGTTGATCCATGATCCGGGACTGGTTTTTGCCGACGAGCCGACCGGAGCGCTGAACAAGAAAAACAGCGAGGAAATTCTTGATCTGCTGGCGGAGCTCAACCAAAAGGGGCAAAGCATCCTGATGGTGACGCATGACCTGCGCGCCGCCATACGGGGGACGCGAATTTTATACATGGAGGATGGGAAAATTTTAGATGAGCTTGCCCTGCCTCCCTTTGCACACGCAGAAGTCAAAGACAGGGAAACAACGCTTAGTGCGTGGCTTCACGCAATGGCATGGTAAGGCGGGTGGATAGCATGGAATGCAGCATATTAATTCGCGCAAGCAGCAAGCGCCACAAAGGCGGCATGATCGGCATCTTTATACTGGTGTTGATCGTCTGTCTTGCGCTTGCGACAGTGCTTTGTGTGTGGAACAATTCAGCGCGTTATGTGGAAGAAGAGATGCAGCGGCTGGGGTTTGGAGAAATTACCACATGGGTATCGGATGTGCCGGACTTAGAGCGCATGGAGCGCGAAATTGCAGCGCTTGCAGAGGTGGAAGGCGTCGGGACGCAGCGCCTCGTTTATTCTGAATACCAAATTGGCGAGTTGAAATCAGACAGTGAGGGGCAGCTCATTGTATATGACCCCGAACGCTATCCGTATAAAATATTTTCTGACGACCGCTCAGCGCACGTTGAGGGTATGGCGGATATTGCGGCGGGCGAGATTTATGTTTCGCCGTCTCTCACATCCATGTTCGGGGTGCAAATTGGAGACGAAATACGCTTTCCGATTGCACGACAGGGCGTGGAAAAAGCATTCGTCATCAAGGGATTTTTTGAAGACCCGTTTATGGGAAGTACGATGATCGGCATGAAAAGCTTTTTGATCTGCGAGCAGGATGGCGAAGAGATCGCGCAGATGACAGAACAAGCCGGAATCGACGCGCTTGCAAGACAAGGTGCGATGCTGCATGTTTTCAGCGACGGAACCTATCCGGCAGCAGAATTAAACCAATCGCTCAATGAACAGACCGATCTTGCGGAGTATGTCGAGTTTACGCACAGCCGCGCCGCGATTTCCGGTTTTATGATGACTTTGCAAAATGCGTTTACCGGACTCATGCTGGCGTTTGTGGTAATATTGGCCATTGTGGCGCTGATTGTTTTGGGACACAGCATCACAAGCTCTATGGAGCAGGATGTGGTAGATATTGGGATTTTAAAGGCGATGGGATTCCAAAGCGCCGGATTGAGGAAAATACTGCTTGTGCAATATCTGATCCCTGTGCTGTGCGGAATGCTGCTCGGCGCAGTTCTATCCTTATTTCTTGCGGATTTCGTTTGCCGGATGACTGTTACCACGACGGGATTGCTGATCCCCTCCAATCCGCCCGCCAATTTGTGCATTGCGGTGTTTGCGTTCATTCTGGCATTGCTCGCTTTTGTGATCTGCCTTAAAACGAAATGTATCAGCAAGATCACACCCATGCGCGCGATACGAAACGAGCAGGGTGGCGTACGGTTCAACCCCCGAAATGTCCCGCCCGTCCATACGAAAGGGCTCTATTTCTGGCTGGCGATGCGACAGCTGTTTACAGGAAGGAAGCGGTATGTGGGCGCCCTGCTGATTGCGGTGATCCTTGTGTTTTTCACCTCGCTGATTGGACGTATGGATTCATGGCTCGGCCCAAACGGGCAAGGCATGATGGATGCATTCAACCCGGCAGACCTTCACATTGCGGTGCAGCCCATGCAGGGCAATACGACGTCAGAGGACGTCGAGGATTTGATTGCCTCGCGTGCAGCGATCACCGATCAATATCTTCTGGCAATGCCCGGCATTGCGGTGAACGGAGTGGATTATGCCGCCAATGTGATCACGCAGCCGGAACGGTTTCATATGCTGAGCGGGCGCAGCTCTATGGGCAGTAATGAAGTGGTATTGACGGAATTTGCGGCCGCAGATTTACAAGCGGGGATCGGCGATACGGTTACGCTGAGCGCAGACCTTGGAAGTGCGGAATACACGGTTTCCGGTATTTATCAATGCGCCAACGATATGGGCGCAAACATTGGGATGAGCGCAGAAGGATACGGCAGGATCGCAAAAGAGGACTCAACCATATGGTGCACACACTATTTTCTTGCCGATGTATCGCAGCAGCCCTTGATTTTGCAAGAGCTTGCGGACACCTTCGGCGGGGATGTATATGTACACGAAAACACATGGCCCGGCTTAAACGGAATCCTAGCCGCCATGCGTGCATTGATGATTTTGATGTATGGGGTGGTCGCTATTTTCGTGCTGGTTGTGACGATACTCGCGGGCAGCAAGCTACTATCTGCGGAGCAATGTGATTTGGGGATTTATAAGGCGCTTGGCTGTCCTTCAAGCCGACTGAGATTCAGCTTTGCAATGCGGTTTTGCATCACGGCTGTCATTGGCTCTGCGGGGGGGATACTGCTTGCCGCGACGCTAAGCGATCCATTGGTCTCGACACTGCTCCGGATGTTTGGGATCAGCAACTTTGCTTCCCAACCGGACATTGCAGCTATTTTGCTGCCTGCGGCGGCGGTAAGCGGACTGTTTGCTGTATTTGCTTACATTGCCGCAAGCAAAATCAAGCGCGTAGACCTGACGGCGCTGATTCGAGAGTAACGGTTTATTGACACAAGTAAAGCATGCTCATAAGGCATACGAAACTATTTAATATAAGTATTTGATATGTGTGAATGTGCGCGGTATACTCAAATGGTACAAAGGAATCGTTTCCTTGAGACAAATGCGACACAAGAAAGGAATCAAAATGAAAAAAAGCATTTTACCAAAAATTTATTCCATGTTAGCGATAACGCTTTTGTTGGCGCTTTTGGCTGCCGGCTGCGGTACGTCAAGTAGGGCGCAAGAGGCCGAGCAGACGGTTGTTTCTGTAAGCAGCGAAGCAACAGACGTGCTCTCAGAGGGCAGCGCGCAGCCAATAGAAGCGAACGCATTGACCGAAGAGGGAACCAAACCTGCCGCGAACGAGGCCGCGACAACAGACGAGGCGGCGGCTTCCGCTCCGGCAGAATTGGAGGTTCGCTTTGGAGATGAGGGGGAGCCGTTTGTGATGCGCCTTGAAGATAACGCTACGGCGGCGGCGATCGCGCGGCATGTGGGTACGACGGAATGGAGGCTGCCCATCTACAACAATGACGATTTTGAAAACGCCGACGTGATGCAATACTACGATATTCCGCAGCGCTACGAAATTCCGTCCGATCCGCAGACTGTGACCGCCGAGCTGGCAGGCGAGGTATATTATTCCGACCCCAACCGCATCGTGTTGTTTTACGGGGATGCGGAAATATCGGGCGAGTATACTAAAATAGGAAGTTTTGAGGCTTCTGAGGCATTTATTGATGCCGTGCAAAACAACCCGGAGCTGGAAGGTTGGGGAAATAAAATTATTATAATCAGCGACGGACAGTGACAGCGCGGCAAAAAATGAGGGAATGAGACATGATTGATCAAAAAGAAGAATCTGTGATCCAAAACTTAAAAGACGCAGGCTGCGACACGCGCATGATCACCGATTTTTTAGTAAACATGAATTGCGGCAAAATAGCAGAAGGAATCAAGCTGCTGCAAAACCATCGGGCGTTCTTGCTGATGCATATTCACAAGGGCCAAAAGCAAATCGATTGCCTTGATTATCTCATTTATCAAATGAAAAAATACGCATAAATAATCGATTCACAAACAGGAGGAGATAAAAAATGGAGACAAAAAAAGAAATCCGCAGTGAAAGCTTGAGCGGGGAACGCGCACTTTTTCACAAAGAACATTTGGCGGTGCATGATACAATTTTTGCGGACGGGGAATCCCCCCTTAAGGAATGCAGGGATATTGAACTGTATGGAAGTATGTTTAAATGGAAATATCCGCTTTGGTATGCAAAGGACATCCACGCCAAGGATTGCACCTGGTTTGAGATGGCGCGCGCCGGCGTGTGGTATTCAGACAATATCACGGTCGCGCATTCCATCATCGAGGCACCTAAAAATTTTCGCCGCTGCAACGGGGTGACGCTCAATCATGTCTCGTTTCCAAACGCGTCTGAAACGCTGTGGCACTGCGAGCATGTAACAATGGAGCAGGTGACGGCGAAAGGAGACTATTTTGCAATGAACAGCAAGAACATGCAGATAAAAGATTTCTCACTGGTGGGAAACTACTCCTTTGATGGCGTGAAAAACGTGGAGATCCGCAACGCTAAAATGCTTTCCAAGGACGCATTTTGGAACAGCGAAAACGTGACGGTGTACGACTCGTTTATTTCAGGAGAATATCTAGGCTGGAACGCGAAGAATCTGACGCTCATCAACTGCACGATTGAAAGCCTGCAAGGAATGTGCTATATCGACAATCTTGTGATGAAAAACTGCCGCCTTCTCAATACGACGCTTGCGTTTGAATACTCCACAGTGGACGCGGAGATCAGCGGGAAGATTGACAGCGTACTGAATCCATCGGGCGGCGTGATTCGTGCGGAGCATATTGACGAGCTGATCCTTGAAAAAGATAAGGTGGACACGGATAAAACGAGGATCGTTTGCCGTGATGAAATGAAGGCGGCGGTTTGATGGCAAATGCGAAGAGCGAGGAGGTGATGCACCATTGGAAAGCGTCTTGTTGAAGGGCTTTTTGATCGGACTGCTGTTTGGGATACCGGTGGGCGCGGTGGGTGCGCTCACCGTGCACAGAACACTGGAGCGCGGCACCTGGGCGGGCATTGTAACAGGGCTTGGGTCTTCGGCAGCGGACTGCCTGTATGCGTGCGTCGGAGCGTTTGGGTTGACGTTGATTTCAGATTTTCTGCTGAATCATCATATCGCAATCAATATAGTCGGTGGAAGCCTGATTCTCGTGATGGGCATAACACTGCTGATCAAAAAGAAAAAAGCCGTAACCGTACAAACGGGCGCGACAGACAACACAAAACTATTCCTGTCTTCCTTTGCGGTCGGCATTACCAATCCGGCGGCGATCCTCACCTTCCTGTTTGCGTTCTCTTATTTTGGGATCGCAGGCAACATGGATTTTTCCGGCGGAATACAGCTTGTGCTTGGCGTATTGCTGGGGACGCTGCTGTGGTGGTGCGTTCTGGTTGCAGCGGCTAATTTCCTGAAGAAGAAAAAAGGGGGAGGCGGGTTCAAACATATGAACAAGGTGTTTGGCGTTGTGTTGATTCTGTTTGGAACAATCGTTTTTGTAAGAACGATGCAGTAACAAAGGAAGAGCCGAACAATGGAGCTCAATGAATTTTCAGAACACTTGAACCGTGGATTGACGGTTGAAGGAGGACCCAAGCTGCATCGATAGATACAAAAGTTGACCATGGGGGCGCGAAGGGCGACCATGCAGCTTAGTACCTCTTATCGCAGCACGGAGGAGATACGCGGCTCGTTTTCCAACGCGGTGGCCGGCGGCGTTCCCGCAAAAATAATCAGGCAAATGTAAGGAGAGAAAAATGAATAAAAACATTTTGGTGATTTCTACCAGTCCGCGCAAAGGCGGCAACTCGGACAGGCTCGCGGATGCGTTTGTGCGTGGCGCACAGGATGCGGGCAACAGCGTGGAGAAGATTGCGCTTTATGATAAGGCCATCGGTTTTTGCAGGGGATGCCTTGCCTGCAATGCCACAGGGCGGTGCGTGATCCGCGACGATGCGGATGAAA
>CAYVTZ010000063.1:0-12787 GCA_964454685.1 uncultured Christensenellaceae bacterium | reverse complement strand
CAAGTTTTATATGGTGTACTTGTACAAAACACCATAAATATATAATACGAGGAAACCATCATGAAAAACTGTCCTTTTTTAAATCATCTGGAATCCTCCGGAGAATGCGTCGGAGAATACTGCGCATGGTGGGATGACGAGCGCAAGCAATGCGCCATCGTGTCCATCAATCAAAAGCTTTCAGAGCATAACGAAGAATAAACCGCAACGGGGTTCGAGCCACCCGCTCAAACCCCGTTTTTGTTCCACGCAAAATTCGTAAGGTTCTGCCCGTCTCGCCTGGTACGAGTATTAATAAGGGCAAGTGTGAAAACGCGAGAACAAAAAAGCCGCATACCACCAAACGATGATACGCGACTTGTGTCCGGCTTCAAGCCGGTGCTCACGAACCAATCCACCCCATCACTTCCTGCTTCTGCTCATACTCCAGCACCACATTCCACTTGTCCTCGTACACACGTTCCAGCAAAAACAGCGGATGTTCCGGCGGCAGTGCCTGCATGGTCTCCTGTTGCACCAGCACAAAGCCCTTCTCCGGACGATACGCCGGATCGTAATAATCCGTGCGCGTCAGCCAGTATTTGGGTTTTATGCCATCCGGCTCAATGGTCAGATTCCCTACTTCAATCTTTCCGTCCGTTGCCTCTGTAATCACATTCGCATCCCAAAAATCAGCAAATCCAAAGGTATATCCGCGCTCTTCCAAAGCGGGAATCGCCAGCACGCTTTTGGCAATTTGCAGTTGCAACGCATAGTATATGGCAATCGCGCTGTTCACAATGCCCGCCAGCATCACCACGCACGCTACAATCCGGTATAGCTTAACGCGCTCCGTATGCAGATAAATTGCCAGTACCGGAATGCTCATCACCAGCACAGGAATATAATATCGCGCCGTAAATACGCTTGCGTCCCCCGCCATATCCTGAAACAGCAAAAAAATCAGCGTATTGATTAAAAAGGAAAATACAAAGAACAGCAATAAAAAGCGCTGCGCAAACGCCTCCTTTGGCAGCTTGCGTAAGCAACGCACCGTCGCCAGCAAAACCAGCGCCATCCAGCACAAGGAGACCACGTTCATCACACCGCGCGGCGAAAACAGAATCACCCCCGCATTAAAGCCGAACTCTGTCATCAGCCCCTGCAAAACAGCCGCAATTTTGCCAATCAGTCCGCTTCCGGTTATGATGTCGTTCACGCCGTAAAACCGGATGCTTCCAAAACTGTGAAAGCTGAACATCTTACTCAATACGACTGCGTTAATCAACACCGCCACAATGCCGATCACGCACGCACCCAGCGCCAGCAGCGCCGTTCTGCCCTCCTGCGTCCTCCACATCGGCACGAAGGTTCCCTTGGCGCACTCCGTTTTCCATGCGCAAAACTCTGCCGAGCGAAACATCATCCACAAAAGCGCGCAAAGCGCGGGAATCTGCAAAATCACCAGACCGCGCATCCCCGTCAGGCAGATCGCAAAGGACAGCGCCATCAATAAAACGCTGAGCAAAATCTTTCCCTTTTGCATCCGCACGATGCGCAATAGCATCCCCAAAAAAGCAAACGACACAATAAAATGCAGAATGTAAAACACACCGATGCCGTTTACCACAAGCATCTCATAGGAAAGAGGCACCAGCACAAAAGGCATCGAAAACCAAATCCATTTGCGCTCCACGCCCGTTGCACGCATCATGTAATAATAGGATGCATACAGCAGCGCATACATGATCGCGCTCCCCACCACGCGCACCATCCGCCAGTCCTCAAAAATACCGAACAGCGGTGCCCAGATCAGCGTCGGGTTCAGCAACCGCAGCTCGGTAGAATAATACCAGTCTGTGGGCAGCAGCGTTCCCTGCTTTTGCATCAAATTGGAAAACATCATCTCCGCCGACATATCCGAATTCATCATCATCGAGAATTTTTCATAAATCAAGTACAGCAGCACCACGGCAACCGCCACCGCCAGCACAGCGCCGGCGATGCACACCGCGTCCGGCGCGCTTCTTTTGGTTCCAATCGTGCTCCCGCTTTTCTTCTGCTTACATTCCATGCACAAACTCCGCCATCGCCGCAATCACCGCGTCGTCCACTTGCTGCGGCTGACTGTAATCCTCCGGCAGCACCGCTTGCTGTGTCACAAAAAACACGTGGTTCAAATTGTCAAACAACCGGTATTGCGCCTTGTCCCCCAAGGTCTCCCGCCATGCGGCAAGGTTCGTTGGCTGCACCACCAAATCCTTGCCGCCCTGCAAAAACAGCATGGGAATGGCCAGCTCCTGCGCCACTTGCGCATTGTTATACCGGTTCAGGCTCGTCCAATATCCTTCTGTCATGCCCAAAATGACGTTCTCTCCGTTTTCCTTGCTTGCAGCCTTTGCCTGCTCCGCCTGCTGATTCACCAGCTTCATCGTCGCCTCTGTTTGCGCTTCGGTTTGTCCCGACGCATCCAGCACCACTTGGTTTTGTGCCACAATGATGTCCGAAAGGTGCCGCGGCGTTCCCGCCATCGAAATCAAGCCATCCAGTTCGTTCGCCCGCGCGATCTCCGGCGACATCATCGCCCCCAGGCTGTGCCCCGCCACAACGATTTTCCCAAATTCACCGCGCTCGCGCAGTAGTGCCACCGCCGCCTTCGCATCGTCCAAAATCTCCGCTTCAATGGTGATTTCCTTCATCTGCTCCGCCGCTTGATAGGTGCGTTTGTTATAGCGCAAGGATGCCATCCCGCGCTCCGCCAATCCGTGCGCAATGTCAGCAAACGGCTTGTTGCCTGAAATCTGCTCGTCCATGTTGGTCGCGCCCGATCCTTGAATCAGCACCACCACGGGCGGCCGCTCCACTCCTTTCGGGATCGTCAGCATACCGTCCAGCGCAAATTCTCCCACCTGCACGGGCGTTTCCGCATAGGTTCCCGTTTCCTGCGGTTCCACCGTTTTGGGCGTATATTTTAACCACAATCCCGAAATCTTGCCATTGCCGTCAAAGGTCACGCTTAAGCGCACATCGCTTTGCTCAAAATTGTAAATCTGCAATCCCGTCGCCGTATTCTGCTCAAAAACAGAAGTATATTCCCCCAGCCCTTCATAATCCCCCAGCGCACCCACCGTTTCATTCCATGCCTCTTCCAGTTGCTGCGCGGAAAGCTGCGCCTTGGTCATGGGCGCAAGCTGCGCCTCCACTCCGGCAAAGTCGCCATCCAAAAGCTGTTGCGCCACCTGCTGCGTTCGCTCCTTAAGTTGCGCTTCATCCACCGTTACCGCCGCGCTGCACCCTGCAAAAAGCATCACACATACAATAACCAACCCGATGATCCGTTTCATGTCGTTTTCTCCAATAATTTTTTGCGTTCGCTGCCCTCTTGCAGCAACTCCTGCAGCAATGTCTCATCCCGATTTAAAATCGCCGTCTGCATCTGCTGCATGTGCGTAATCAATACGTCGATTTCGCGGCTCAACAGCTCTGCGTTTTCACAAAACAGCTCCGACCACATCACCGGGTTCAGCTTGGCAACCCGTGTCAAATCCTGAAAGCTTCCGGCGGAAAATCCATCAAAGCGTAATGCCGTATCACTTTTCACGTAGCAGTTTGACACCACATGTGCCATCTGCGAAGTATAGGCGATCACCGCGTCATGCTCCCGCGCGCTGCATACCGTCACCTGTTCAAAGCCCATCTGCTCTCCCAAGTCCGAAAGCAGCGCCACCGCCTTTGGGTCCGTTTGCTCGCATTGCGTCAAAATCAGGCTCGCGCCGCAAAAAAGACCTGCGTCGCTGTTCGCAAACCCGCTCAATTCTTTGCCCGCCATGGGGTGCGTGCCCACATATCGAACCCCTTTGCGCTGCAAAAACGAGGCAACTTCCTCCTCCACATATCCCTTTACACCACAAATATCCGCCACGATCGCGCCGCGTTTAAACTTGGTTTTGCGCATAAATGCCACCGCGTCACGCGGAAACAGACACACAAACACCAAATCGCACTGCGCCATCTGCGCTTCACCTGCAATCGCACCGCACGCCAGTGCCTGTGCCATCACCTGTTCGTCACAGTCCAGCCCGTAAACGTCGCATAGCGTTTTTTCACTCAATGCCTTCGCAATCGAGCCACCCATCAATCCCAGTCCTACCACACCAACTGTCATACGTCCTCTTTCAATTCCTCCATCGCTTCCAAAAATGCCGTCATTTCCTCTTTGTTGCCTATTGTCACCCGCAAAAAGTCCTGCGTGCGCGGGTCGTCGCCAAAATATCGCACCAATATCTTCTTTTCGCGCAACGCCGCATACGTCTCTGCCGCGTTTGCACACTGTACAAAGATAAAGTTTGCCGCCGAGGGCAGCACGCGATATCCCATTTCGCGCAATTCATGCGCCGTCCAATCACGAATCGCGCAAATCTTTGCGGAAGTTTCCTCAAAATATGCCGTATCTTCAATCGCCGCGCAAGCCCCGGCCTGCGCCAGCATATCCACGGGATAGCTGTTGAAGCTGTCCTTCACGGTTTCCAGCGCACCGATCATGTTCTCCTGCGCAATGGCAAACCCCACGCGCAGCCCGGCCAAACTGTGCGATTTCGAAAGCGTGTGCACCACCACCAGATTGGGGTACTTCTCCACCAGTTCCACCGCGCTCTGCGCGCCAAATCCCCAATATGCCTCGTCAATCACGCAAACCCCTTTGGTTTCGCGTACAATCTGCTCCACTTCCTCTAACGAAAGCGCGATCGCCGTAGGCGCGTTCGGGTTGGCAAGTATCACGCCAGCCGCCCCGCACATCGCGGGTATGTTTACCGTATAATCCGCCAGCAACGGGATCCGTTCCAGTGTTGCATCAAACAAATCCGCCCACACCGGGTAAAAGCTGTATGTGATGTCTGCGGTACGCACCGGCTCCTCCATGCCCGCAAAAAATGCAAGGAAGCACATCGCCAGCACCTCGTCCGATCCATTCCCGCAAAACACCTGACTGCTGCGCACCCCAAACGCCTCCGCCACCGCTTCTCGCAGCGGCAGCGCGTCCGGCGCAGGATATTTACGCAAATAATGCGCAATTTCAGCCACCGCTTCGCTCACCGCCGGAGAGGGCGGATATGCGTTCTCATTTGTGTTCAGCTTGATCATATGCTCTTTCGGCTGTTCCCCCGCCACGTACGGTGTCAGCGCTTGCGCTTTTCTGCTCCAATAGGTTTGCGGCGCAACGCTCACTTCCTGCGCAATTTCGATTTTTCTCATAAAAAACATTCCCTTCGGTATGGTTTTCTGACTCTTGTTTTTTCTGTCAGGCTGCGTATCCATATGTTCTGATTTCAAGCAAGCAGGTCTTCCGCTCCGCTTCGCGTCCGCCCGCTCATCCGCCCTTGCCCGCAAGCGCACAGCAATCGAGTTTGCTTGCAGTACGATTTGCCTAAACTGTTCTCCGCCTTTGACTCCTGCAGTTGCCTTCTTTACCGTTGCACTGCCGCCGTTTGCCGCGATATGGTTCGATCAGCGATATCTTCCTCGATGCAGCGCATGATAACAGATTTTCCCATTTCTTTTCTTCATCATTATATCAGAATCCCGCCCCCTCGCACAACTACAATCTACAAATCCCTTTCCTAAGCCTTTTTTCGCAGGAAAGAAAAATTAAATGTGAACAATTTGATTTTCCTACCTCTTTTGTGCTAGAATACAGCCATGGATAAGATAAAATATGAAGCAAGATTTTCTGAATACCGCCACCTCGCGCGGACGGCGGACTCCAATATAACCGCAAGCCTGAAGCGTTGTTCCTGGGCAACGGACGATCTGCTGATCGCCTACCATGATGAGGAGTATGGTCGGCTGAAAACAACGGATCAGGCGCTGTTTGAAAAACTGTGCTTGGAAGCATTTCAGGCAGGGTTGTCTTGGCGCACCGTTTTGCTCAAGCGCGACGCACTGCGCGAAGCCTTCTGCAATTTCGACATCGATGCCTGCGCTGCGCTCACAGACGTACAGCTGGAGGCACAGGCACAAAACGCGGCAATCATCCGCAATCGGCGCAAAATTTTTGCAGTGCGCTCCAATGCGCAAGCAGCACAAAAAATATTGTCCGAACACGAAACATTATTCGCTTTCGTAACGCAATATCCCACGCCGCAAAAGCTCAAGCAGGCGCTCAAGCACTATGGCTTCACCTTTGCGGGAGAAACCGTGTGCGAGTCCTTCCTGCAAAGCATCGGTCTGCTGGAAGCCCACGAACCGGGATGCTATCTGCATCAATCAGGCGCGGAGGGACAGGACGCGTAATGCCAACGATATTAACGCACAAACTCGCCGCCGACGAGACTCTGGAGCGCATTCAAAATCCGCGCATCTCACAAACGATATGCGCGCACATGGATGCTTATTACTCCGGCTCTCAGGGCGGCGACTATTTTTATTTATACCATTATTATTTTTTCATGATCAAGTACCTCTATAAAATGTATGGCTGGGCATTGCATTACACGCGTCCCACGCAGTTTTTTATGGAGGCAGCGCGTTATGTTAAGGAGCAGGACAGCGATGTGCTGCGTGCCTTTTTGTATGGCTATGTCACGCATTATTGTCTGGACTATCTCATTCACCCGCACATCAACAAAGGCACCAAGCCTATGTCCACGCACAATACGCTGGAATGCGCCATCGATGTGATGTATGCACAAAGCCGCGGCGTAGATGCCATGACGCTGGATCGCGGTCAATTCGTGCGCGATTCTTTTGTCGAAACGGGTGAGATCGACGCTTTTTTCGAGCACATGAAGCACCTGTACGATGGCATCATCCGCACGCCCAACTATGCGTACCGCGATGCTTATCGCTATTATGCAGGGTTTCAGGACTCCATTTGTCTTATGGACGAAAAAAAGCTCAAACATCTCAAGCGCGTCAACCTCATTTCACAGCTGGATATGATGACGATGCTCTATCACCCCCCGGAAGAAATCAAAACCTGGTACGATTACGATTTTTATTTTGATCTTCTGCATCAGGCGACGTTAGACGCCTGCAAAAAAATCGGTCTGCTGGATGCGTATTTTTTTGAGGGTCTGCATCCTTCTGTGTTGGAAAGTTCGTTTTACAACATCTCCTTTCACGGCAAGCCCATTGTGCCACGCGAAGAGCGCAAGGTGTTTGCGCGGCTTTATCGCCGTGCCCCGCTCAAGTGGGGCCAGTCCAAAGACTCCACACAAAGATAGTCGGTTCATTGAAATTGTAAATTTTCCCCAAATCTCACAAAATCAGGGCGCAATGCCTTGTTTTCTATTGTGTTATATATTATAATTGAAGTGTTGTGTTTATATCAGCTTAACAAAATTTTTAGGAGGTCAATATAATGGCAAAACTTACGATTGACGGTAATACCGCCGCTGCACATGTCGCTTATGCGTTTTCCGATGTCGGCGCAATTTACCCGATCACTCCTTCCTCCCCGATGGCGGAATCCTGCGACGAGTGGGCTGCCGGCGGAAGAAAGAACATCTTCAACCAAACCATGAGAATTTCCGAGCTTCAGTCCGAGGCCGGTGCGGCGGGTGCCGTGCACGGTTCTCTGTCGGCAGGTGCGTTCACCTCGACGTTCACTGCTTCGCAGGGTCTGCTGCTCATGATTCCCAACATGTATAAAATCTCCGGCGAGCTGCTGCCCTGCGTGTTCCACGTATCGGCGCGCGCACTTGCCGCTCACGCGCTGTCCATCTTCGGCGATCATGCGGATGTCATGGCTGCTCGTCAGACGGGTTTTGCAATGCTGGCTGCGGGCAGCGTTCAGGAAACGATGGATATGGCTGCGGTCGCGCACCTTGCGACGTTAAAGTCAAAGGTTCCTTTCCTGCACTTCTTTGATGGTTTCAGAACCTCACACGAAGTTTCCAAAATCGAAATGCTCGAGTACGATAAACTTGCCGAGATGGTCGATTGGGACGCAATCGCGGATTTCCGCGCGCGCGGCATGAATCCGGAGCATCCGCACCAGCAGGGTACGGCGCAGAATCCCGACATCTACTTCCAGAATCGTGAAGCTGCCAACAAATATTACAACGCAACACCTGCCATCGTGCAGGAAGTCATGAATGCGTTTGCGAAGCAATTCGGCAGAGCTTATCATTTGTTTGATTATGTCGGCGCGCCGGATGCGGAGCAGGTCATCGTGGCAATGGGTTCGGCAACAGACGTTACCGAAGAATCCATCAATTACCTCAACAAAAACGGCGAGAAAATCGGTCTCATCAAAGTTCGCCTGTATCGTCCTTTCGATGCAAGCGCGTTCGTGAACGCGATTCCGGCAAGCGCTAAAACCGTAACCGTTCTGGACAGAACCAAAGAGCCGGGCTGCTTGGGCGAGCCGCTGTACGAAGATGTCGTGACAGCGCTGTTCGAGCAAGGCAGAGCCAACCTGAAGGTTCTCTCTGGCAGATACGGTCTTGGTTCTAAGGAATATACGCCCTCGATGGTCAAGGCAATCGTGGACAACGCAAAGGCAACGGATTCCAAAAACCACTTCACCGTAGGTATCGTGGACGATGTGACCAACACCTCCTTGGATGTAAAAGAGCAGATCAATGCTGCCCCCGAAGGAATGTTCAGCGCGAAGTTCTACGGACTCGGCGCAGACGGCACCGTGGGCGCAAACAAAAACTCCATCAAAATCATCGGCGATCATACCGATATGTATGCACAGGGGTACTTCTCCTACGACTCCAAAAAGTCCGGTGGTATCACGGTTTCCCATCTGCGTTTCGGTACCTCCCCGATTCAGTCTTCCTACCTCATCACGCATCCGGATTTTGTGGCGTGTCATAACCCGTCCTACATCATCCGCTATGATATGCTGGAAGGCATCAAAGAAGGCGGCGTGTTCCTGCTGAACTCCCCGTGGTCGGATGCAGACCTTGAAAAAGAGCTTCCGGCAGCGGTCAAGAACACCATCGCAAAAAAGAAGCTGAAATTCTACAACATCGACGCAATCAAAATTGCGGGCGAGCTGGGACTCGGCGGCAGAACCAACACCATCATGCAGGCTGCATTCTTCAAAATCGCAAACGTGATTCCGGTGGATGATGCCCTCAAATACATGAAAAAAGCAATCGAGAAATCCTACGGCAGAAAAGGTCAGGATATCGTCGATATGAACAACAAGGCAGTGGATGCCGGTATGGCAGTGCAGGAAGTAAAAATTCCGGATTCTTGGGCAACCGCAACGGATGGCGCAGCATATGCAGCCGTTCCCGATGATGCTTATTTCCGTGATTTCGTGCATCCCATCCTCATTCAAAAGGGTGACGATCTGCCCGTTTCGGCGTTCGATCCGCGCGGCTTCGTTCCGCTTTCCACCTCCAAGTTCGAAAAACGCGGGATCGCGGTCAATGTTCCAGAGTGGGATATCGATAAGTGCATCATGTGTAATCAGTGCTCTTATGTCTGCCCGCACGCGGCAATTCGTCCCTTCCTCGCAACGGAAGAAGACCTCAAAAATGCTCCGGCAGGCTTTAAGACCAAAGCGGCACGCGGCAAGGACAAAGAAGGCTACCAGTATCGGATGCAGGTTTCGCCTTACGATTGCGCCGGCTGCGGCAACTGCGCAGATATCTGCCCCGCAAAGGAAAAAGCGCTGACGATGGTTCCCGTCGCAAAATCGATTGAAGAGGAAGCGGCAGATTGGGAATTCGCGGCAAATCTGCCCGAACCCAAAATCGAGATTAACTCCTCCACGGTTCCGGAAAGTCAGTTCCTCAAACCGTTGTTCGAGTTCTCCGGCGCTTGCACAGGCTGCGGCGAAACGCCTTATGTCAAGCTGGTCACACAGCTTTATGGCGACCGCATGACGGTTTCCAACGCAACGGGCTGCTCCTCCATCTATGGCGGCAGCGCACCCACTTGCCCGTATACCACCAACGACAAAGGTCAAGGTCCGGCATGGGCAAACTCGCTGTTTGAGGACAACGCAGAATTCGGCTACGGCATCAACCTCGCGTTCACGCAGAGAAGAAACGCCGTCAAGGATATGGCGCTCGCAGCAATCGAGGCAAACAAAGATGCAAATGCAACCGCAGCTTTGAAAGCTTGGGTGGATGCGTTTGAAAGCGGAGATGCCTCCAAGAAAGCTTCTGCTGATCTGGAAAAGGCTCTCGAAGCGGCAAAAGGCGCTTGCGATTGCTACGGCAAAATTTTGGAGCAAAAAGATCTGTTCGTAAAGAAATCCGTTTGGATTTTCGGCGGCGACGGTTGGGCTTACGACATCGGTTACGGCGGCTTGGATCACGTCATCGCTTCCGGCGAAGATGTCAACATCCTCGTGATGGATACCGAAGTTTACTCCAACACAGGCGGTCAGTCCTCCAAGGCTACCCCCACAGGCTCTATTGCGAAGTTCGCTGCTTCCGGTAAGCGCGTGAAGAAAAAAGACCTCGGCGCAATCGCTATGACGTATGGCTATGTCTACGTTGCAAGCGTTGCAATGGGCGCAAATCAGGGTCAACTGCTCAAAGCAATGAAGGAAGCGGAAGCGTATAACGGTCCGTCCCTCATCATTGCGTATGCTCCGTGCATCAACCACGGCATCAACATGGGCAAAACACAGCTCGAAGAAAAGCGCGCAGTGGAGTCCGGCTATTGGCCGCTGTATCGCTTCAATCCGATGCTGAAAGAGGAAGGCAAGAATCCGTTCACTCTGGATTCCAAAGCGCCGACCGCAAGCTACAAAGACTTCATCATGAGCGAAAACCGCTATCGTTCGCTCAAGCAGCTCTTCCCCGAAGTGGCGGATGCGCTGTTCGAGAAGTCCGCAGAAGAAGCTAAAGAACGCTTCGATTACTACGAATTCCTCGCAAACAGAGAATTCTAATCGAATCACAACCAATCAAAAGAGAGCGCTGTGTCCATGACATGGCGCTCTTTGTGTTTTAAAGCAACCCCGCACACCCATAAATTGATTTTTTGATACTTTTTTCTTTTTTTAAAAAAAGAAAAACACATGATCCCTTCCCCCGCAAAAACAATAAAAATCGTTTGACATCTCCCCACCGGTGTATTAATATAATAAAGCATAGTAATTTGGTTTGAATTACAAATGCGTGTCATTTTAGAGGAAAGGAAGCGGCGCAAATGAAACTATCTACCAAAGGCATCTATGGTCTGCGTGCCATGATCGACCTCGCGCGCAATAGTGAAAACGAAGCCGTTTCACTGTCCAGCATTGCGCAGCGCCAGCAAATTTCCGAGGGCTATTTGCAGCAGCTGATCGCAAAGCTCAAGCGCGCGCACATCGTCAATAGTGTACGCGGCGCTCAAGGGGGATATTTGCTCTCGCGTCCATCTGAGGAAATCACCGCCGGTGATATCTTGCGTGCCGTTGAGGGAGACCTCAATCCGGTCGAATGTTGTGGCATCGAAAACGATTCCTGCCACGGCAGCGATGCCTGTGTCTCGAAATATGTTTGGCAAAGGCTCAATCAAGGTATGAATGAGATTGCGGACGATATCAAGCTCAGTGCGCTGGTGGCAATGACCAGACAACATGAGCCATACCCCACTCAAACCATAAATTGCGGAAACAAAAAACAGGAGAGTGCAACATGATCTATATGGATAATGCGGCAACCACAAGGGTTTTGCCGGAAGTCGTGGAAGCGATGCTACCGTACTATACAGAACAATACGGGAATCCTTCCAGCATATACCGCTTTGCGCAGCAAAGCAGAAAGGTTGTAGATGAGGCGCGGCGCACCATTGCGCAGAGCATCGGTGCATCACCGCAAGAGTTGTTTTTTACCTCCTGTGGAACCGAATCGGATAATTGGGCAATTTTGTCGATCGCGCAGGCGTATCGCTCAAAGGGCAACCACATCATCACGTCAAAGATCGAGCATCATGCAGTGCTGCATACTTGCGAATATCTTGAAAAAAACGGCTTTGATGTCACTTACCTCGATGTCGATGAAAGCGGCTTGGTCAATCCCGACGATCTGCGCGCAGCCATTCGGCCGGATACCACACTCATCACAATTATGTTCGCCAATAATGAGATCGGTACGATACAGCCGGTTCAAGAAATCGGCGCAATCGCAAAAGAGCATGGCATATTGTTTCATACCGATGCCGTGCAGGCATACGGGCATCTTCCTATCGATGTGCAGACACTTCCCGTCGATCTGATGTCCGCCAGTGCGCATAAACTCAACGGCCCCAAAGGCGTTGGTTTCCTCTACGTGCGCAAAGGCATCCGTTTGCAGCCTTATCTGCATGGCGGGGCGCAGGAGCGCGGCAAGCGTGGCGGCACGGAAAATGTGGCTTCCATCGTTGGATTTGCCAAGGCTGTGGAAATCGCATTTGCAACGCTGTCCGAGCGTCACGAGAAGGAAGTTCTTCTGCGCGATCACTTGGTCAAACGCATCACCGGCGAAATCGATCATGTGCGCTATAACGGGCACGCCACACAGCGGCTGTCCGGCAACGCAAACTTCAGTTTTCGCTTCATCGAGGGCGAGGCACTGCTCATTTGGCTGGACATGGCAAACATCTGCGCTTCCAGCGGATCGGCTTGCACGTCCGGCTCGCTTGATCCCTCGCATGTGCTGCTGGCAATCGGATTGCCGCATGAAATTGCGCATGGCTCTCTGCGGCTCTCTCTGAGCGCGGATAATACAATGGAAGACGTAGACTATGTGGTAGACGAGCTGAAAAAAATCGTCACCAAGCTGCGCAACATGTCTCCTCTGTACGAGGATTTTCTGAAAGACTAACTATTAAAAGTCAATAGTCAAAAGAAAAAAATACGAGAACGAAC
>CAYVTZ010000062.1:0-12869 GCA_964454685.1 uncultured Christensenellaceae bacterium | reverse complement strand
CGTCAGAATTAAAATTCTTTGCTTTTTCCAGTTATCAGACATCATGCTCCCAATAGGTAGAACCCGTCAGGGTTTCGCCTGCGCTGTTTTTGAATCCTCTGTCGTCAGTCGGCAGATAGTCTACTACCGTCTTTACGCCAGCCAGGAACGGGCCTGTTCTGTTGTCGAAGCAGAACGCGATATCGGTCCAGCTTACGAGACCAACCTGAACCGGTTTGTCCGGATACAGTTCAATCCACTTTTTCGCCATGTCAGCGCCCATCTGGGAAGCAACTTCAGCTTCGTCGATTGCAAGGTGGGGAACCTTTTTGCCGGTTGTCTGTACGCAGTACGTCATGATGTTGATGTCTGCATCGCGGACTTCCTGAATGATTTCATTCACGCCGTCCTCCGTCACCGGGTGCAGGATGATGCCGTTCACGCCTTTGCTGATGAAGGTCTCAACCGCAGCGATTTCTTTGGTCAGATCGCTGTCCGGATCAATTACTTCATAAGTAGCGCCGTACTTTTCGTCCGCATAGATTTTTGCCCATTTTGCGTCGTTGCCGTGCACGTCATGCTTGAGGGTGATCGGAACTTTACCGATGTATGCGCCCTCCACAGCGCCTTCTGCCGGAGCTTCAGAAGCCGGAGCTTCCTCTGCCGGTGCAGCTTCTTTCACTGCTGCTTCCACCTGCTCTACAGCCGCGGAAACCTCTTCCTTGACCTGCGCAGGTGTCTGTCCGCAAGCGACAAACGCAACCGTTGCAATCATGATTGCAATCACAATCGCTACTACTTTTGTTGTTTTTTTCATTTAAAACACTCCTCCTTTTTGTTGATATATTTGATATCGGATTGCCCGATCATCACAATGTCAGGACGCGCCCAGCGCGTTCACCTTTTCCATCAGCGCGTCCAGCCGCTCTTTGTTCATGTAGAACGAACTATTGTCGCCGATTCCCATAAAATAGCTCTGCGCGTCGCGTGCATACAGCGCGAGCTGCGCCTGTTGTCCATCTGCAAGCGTGGTCGTAAACTGCGCAACCACCGTCTTGTCCTGCGCGCCCTCCGCGTCGTATCCATCCGCCAAGAGCAGCGTATATTTGGTATAGATGCTCAAGAAATCCTGATAATCTATGTATCTGCCGTTTAAGGTCGCGGTCTGCGCCTCGTCATTCACTTCAAAGGCAAACGTTGCGCCGTCTACCGTCATATCAATGCGCGAAACCATCGTCACCGGAACGCGTAGCGGAGCCACAAAAAGCAGCTTGCTGTCATCAAATTGCGTCAGGTCGATGTCTGCCGTATATAACATCGAGATATCGTCCTCACCGCCCGTGCGCACATAGCGCGCCGTTCCTGCTTCACTGCCAAAGTCCAGTACCTGCGAGTTACCCTGCGCATCCACCAAAACCAGCGATTCCTTGGGCGTTGCAAGCTGCATTTCCTCTAGGCTCACCTGCCGCATGTCCGGAAATCCGGCGATTTGCCAGCCGCGTAGCATGGCGAGTATCTCATTCATCACAATGCTGCGCGCAGGTGCGCTGTATGGATAATCCAAAACCCAACTATCCCCGTCCGCCAGCATGGAAACCTTTAACTTTCCATCTTCATAATATCCAATGTTTGCCAGGTTGTTTACATCCACAGCAAACACGTTTTTATCGCGGTATGCCGCCAGCGATCCGTCCATCTGTGCCACACGCGCGGCACTCGTGATGCCCACCGTGTCGCCGCCCTTGATATAAGCGCTGCTCATGCTCGGTGCCATGTTCCCCACCACAAAGTCGATGCTCTCGCCCTGCTGCGTGGTCACGTGCAGCCGCGCCCGTCCGGGGGTCAATCCATATTCCTCTGTCTCCGTCTGCAAGATGCGCTCCACCGCAAACTGGTTGAGGTCATCCAACAGCAGCTTCATCTTTTCCGGATTGGTACGGTATGTCTGTTCTCCATCCTGCACCACCCATGCGCCATCCTGCTCGAAGAAGCGAAATGTTCCATATTCATTTTCGATGTCCACGGTTTTCACCGCGTCATCTTTCCCAATGCGAAACAGCTTTCCCGAAATCGCGGGGTCGGTGGAGGTCGTCACCCATGCAAACACCGCGATCAATCCCGCAAGGATGCACAGCAGTATGACGATGCGTTTTGGTTTCAACATGCGCACCCCTCACTTGTTCCGTTTGGTGCGCCACACAAGGATCGCGCCCACAAACATCACCAGCGGAATCACCACGCAGCAAATCACCATCAGTTTGATGAAATCATCGCCGCGCACCATCATAGCGGATGAGTTAATCACCTTGCCGGATATGATCTCCGCTTCGCGTCCGCCATTCAGCCAGTTGACACTATTGATGAGCAAATCCGCGTTTCCCTGCAAAGGAAGGCTCGCATCTGTGGCGAAGTTGGAATCTCCAATCACCACCGCAGCCGTCGTGGCGTTACCCACGTTTGATTGCGCCGCATACGCCACCACAATCGGGCCTTGCGTGTCCGCATCCGTCTTGTTCTCGTCCGCAATGGAAACATCCGTGCGCATCCACGAGTCCGCCGAGGTCTGCAACAGCACCGTCGGATTCCCGATTGCCGTCAGTCCGCGCGCCAGCGGTAAGATCACAAATTTCTGATCTTCAATCAACTGCGCCGTAATTTCATGTACGCCGTATTTGGGAATCACATACAAATTGCTTGTCGTCAAGTAGGAGTTCGGCTCCTCCTCAAACACAAAATTGTTTTGAATCCCGATGCCGTATTTCTCGGCAATCTGCCCAAACCGCACCAGCCCGTCATCACTTTTGCTCAAAGTGGGGTCTACCATCAACAGCAGGCTTCCGCCGCCGTCCAGATACGCATTCAGCGCGTCGTATTCCTCTTGGCTCAAATCCGTCGTGGGCGAAGCCGCGATCACCACGCTTGCATCCTCCGGCACACCCTGTCCGTTTGCCAGCGAAAGTGTGTTCACTGCATATGCGTTGCGCTCCAAGAGAGAAACCGCCTCCGTCATGTCCACGCCGGGGTTGATCTCCCCATGCCCTTGCAGGAAATATGCCACAGGCATCGTGTCTGTCGAAACGTAACGCAGCGCGCCCGTAATTTCGCTTTCCCCATAGAACAAATTCCCGTTGGTGTCCGCGGTAAACAGATCACCATAGGCAATCAGTTTGCTTTTGCCGTTGCCGTTCACGATCAAAGTGCCGTTCGCAACCGCCTTCACATCACCCAAATCATAGTTTGCCAGCACGCCCGGTGTCTTTTCCACATCTAAATATTCCACCGTGATCTGATCGGATGCCGCATCATATTCCTTTAGCAGCGTCGCAACCATTGCGTCCTCTTTGCCCTCCGGGAATACCGCGCCGATCTTCACATCCCCTTGCATCATGTCGATGACCGTGCGTGTTTCACCACTGAGTTCAAACAGTCTCTGCCCCGTCATGTCGAAGCGCAAAGGCGCCTGATACGCCAGCATCACGCCAAACACCGCAATCGCAACCACGATTGCCACCAGTATCACGGAGCCGATCATATATTTACGTTTTTTTGTCTGTAATGTCGTCATGTTCTCTCCCCGTTACCGGAATCTGCGTTTCCCAAGGCTGATCACGCTCAGCATCAGGAACACCACTGTAGTCGCAAGATAATAGCACACCGGCCCCAACGTCAGCATGCCCAGCGTAAACTGGTCATATTGCACCGTAATGGCAATCGCTGAAAGCATGGGCGTAATCACCGGAATTTGAATGGACTTCGTAAAGGAAGCCAGTATCATCATAAAAAACAACAGTCCAAAGGACGCGATCGCCGCCGTGATCTGGTTCTCGGTCAGCGAGGCAATGAAGGTGCAGATCGCCGTCATGCTCATCCCCAGCAGGAAAAACCCCAAATAGGATGCGGCAATCGCGCCGGCGTTGGGATCACCGTATGCATTGATGATACCCACATAAATCAGCGTCAGCGCCAGTGCAATGCCAAACAGCGTCAGCGCCGCAAAAAATTTCCCCAGCACGATGCCGGTGTTGCTCAGCTTAGAGGTAGCCAGCAAATATTCTGTGCCGCTCTGCCGCTCCTCCGCAAACATGCGCATGGTCAAAATGGGGAATACCAGAAACGCAAGGTTCTTGAGCAGGTCAAAGGTACCCGCCATGTCGCCGTTGCCTCCCAGCAGATTGTAAATGGTGAACATGATACCCGAAAGCAGCAGGAACACCCCCAAAAACACATAGCCGAAGGGCGTGGAAAAGTATGCAAACAATTCTTTTTTGTATAAGTGCTTCACTTCTCTTGCTCCTCACCCGTCGATGTCAAATGCAGGAAAACCTGCTCCAGTGTCCGCGCCGCGTTCTTCATTTCCAGCAGCGGCATCTGCGCGCCTGCCAAAGCCGCAAAAATATCCTTCTTGGTCTGCAAAGCGTCCAACGTTGTCACGCGAAAGCGCACGCCCTCCGCAGTCTGCTCGCAAAACTCCACTCCCTGCACCACGCCCGTCAAAACGTTCTGCGCGGCTTCACGTTCCGCCGCAACCAGCACAATGATCTCATTCTGGCTGATTTTGCTGCGTTCCAAGTTCTCCATGGTGTCCACCGCCGCAACGTGCCCGTCGCTGATGATGATTACCTTCTCACATACCATGTCGATTTCCGAAAGGATGTGTGTACTGAAAATGATCGTATGCTTTTTCCCAAGCTCGATCATGAGATTTCTAAATTCTGTGATCTGACGCGGGTCAAGCCCTACCGTAGGCTCATCCAAAATCAGAATTTCCGGCATGCCGATCAGCGCTCCCGCTAATCCCGTGCGCTGCCGATATCCCTTGGAAAGATTGCCGATCACACGATCCTGCACATGCGTGATTTTCGCCGCCTGCAACACTTCCTCAATGCGCGCTTCGCGCTCACCCTTTTCGATGCCTCTGATCTCGGCAAGAAAGCGCAGATATTCGCGCACTTCCATGTCCGGATACAGCGGCGGAATCTCCGGCAAAAAACCAATCTTTGCCGCCGCTTCGCGCGGTTGTTCCACTACGTCCACGCCGTCCACCAGCACACTGCCGTTTGTCGGCATCAAATGCCCCGCAATGATCTTCATGATGGTGGTCTTACCCGCGCCGTTTGAACCCAAAAGACCGACGATTTCCCCCTTGCCGATTTGAAAGGAAACATCCTCGATTGCTGTCTTCTCGCCGTATTTTCTTGTCAGGTTTTTTACTTCAATCATACTTTTTCTTGTGCGCCGGAGGGGATCAGCCCCTCCCAACGCATTTTTTTGTCGTTTTACATTGCCCAATATGGCGGTTGCGTGATTTCAAACGGCCTTACAGGCACAGCCCAAACATCTCACGCATCACTGCTTCATTGTAGCCGTATGCTTCCGTTTCGCCCCATGCAGCAGCCGTCGCCAGCGCGTCCGGAACCATTTTGTCGATCGCGTCTGCCGCCGTAATGCCCGCTTCCGCCAGCGTCACAGGGGTGCCGATCTTGGTAAACCAAGCCTGCAAAGCGCCTACGCCCGCATAAGCCGCAACCACATCGTCCGCCTCACGCACGCCGAATACTTCACGCGCAAATTTCGCAACCACGGCCGCCTTGCCGTGCTGGATGTAATACCGCATGGTCGCAAGAATCGTGATGGACATTGCCGCGCCGTGCGGTGTGTCATAAAAATTAGAAAGCGAGTGTCCCATAATATGAATGTTGGAGTTGGAAAGTCCAAATCCGCAGTCATAAAATCCATTCCATGCAAACGCCGCCTGCCACATCATGATGCCGCGCGCCTCCGGATCCTTCGGGTTTTCCAGAATACGATTCATGCACTCCATGATAGAGCGGATGCCGCCTTCACAAAAGTGATCCTGATAAGGCGTAAACGCCAGCGGATTGCCGAGGTAATGCTCCAGCAGATGCGAAATGATGTCCGCCGCCGAATATGCCGTCTGCTTCACCGGAATCGTGTAGGTCAGTTCCGGATCAAGCACACAGACCTTCGGACGCATAACCGGGTTGGCAAAGCCATCCTTACGGTGCAAGGTCTCGTTGTTCATCACGGAAGTTCCGTTCAGTTCGGAGGATGTCGCAGGAATGGTCACCACCGCAATCACCGGCAGTGTCTGCTCAATCGTCGCTTTCCCGGTCGGGAAATCCCAGGTATCGCCGTCATAAAGCGCGCCAACGCCGATGTATTTCGCTTCATCCATCGCGCTGCCGCCGCCGAGTGCAATCAGCACATCCGGCTTCTGCTCTTTTGCCATGCGAATGCCTTCTGCCGCATGCTCCGCCGTAGGATTGCTCTTAACGCCAAACAGTTCAATCAGCTCCACGCCTGCCGCGTCACAGCTCTTTTTCACTTTGTCGTAAAAGCCAACCTCTTTTACAAATGATTCGTCATAAGTCACCAGCATCGCCTTCTTGCCGAAAGCCGCTGCTTCCTCACCTACTTTGGAAACTTCACCCGCACCAAATACGATCTTGGTCGGTACGGAAAATACAAATGGGTTCAACATAACTCACACGCTCCTTATTATTTAATAATGTAGAAATGATCTCCTCTGCCACGCGCCGCACCCTTTGCACAAAAGATGCCGCCCGCGCCGGGGTTTGCCTTCAGTTGTTCGTCATTATAGCAGTATTTCGCAGTGGCTAAGTAATAATCCGCATATTCCGCGCCGCCAAATCCGCCGCACGCCGCGTATTCCACGGGAATCTCAATCGTGCGCACCGGCTTCAGGTTCTTATCCCAAACGCTGACTTTGCCGCTCCAGTGGCAAACATACAAGTTGTCCTCACTGTCGATGCACATGCCGTCTGGCATGCCGATCTGCGCAAAATCGATCGCCACACGCGCCGCACCGCACACACCGGTCGCAATGTTGTAGTCATATTCCACCAGCGTCTGATGGTACGTGTCGATCACATACATCTTGGTTGCGTCACTGTTCCAGACCATCGCGTTATACTGGTTGATCGCTTCTTCGATCACGCGCACGCTTCCGTCCTGCTCCACCTGAAAAAACTTGCCCATCATGTCCGGCTGATATTCGTCCGTGCCGTACAGTTTTGCAACTGTGCTGGCAAAAATGCGTCCCGCCGGATCTACGCGCGTGTCATTGTATCGGTTACGCTCGTTGCCCTCATTGGGGTCGCAAATCACCGAAATCTCACCGTTGGTGAGGTCCAGCAGACACAATCCCCGGTCAATCGCGCACATCAGCTTGTTCGGATCGCTGGTAGGAACGGCGCTGCCGATCAAAGAATTGGTTTTCCATGTTTCACGTTCTTTTGTCAAAGGGTCAAAACGGTGCACATCGCCCGTAAACAGATCCGTATAATAAAGCTTCCCTATGCGCTCATCCCAAATGGGAGTCTCCGCAATCTCAAATCCCTCATTACAAATCAGCTCAAAATTCATGTTTTATCTCCCCTAATATTTACTTTCGTAAACGCAGTTTACATTCCGCAAAGCGCGCACTTCCCTCTTGCAGTACACACGCGACACTGCCACGCCATTTTTTAAACTGCACTGCACCTTCTGCTGTCATAATATTTTCAAACGGCAATTCTGTTTACAATAGTAAATTTCTCTCTGTTATGCTTATTAAACCACAAATTTTTGCCAAAGTCAAATCCTTTTTTCACATCATTTCATGATTTCATGTTGCTTCACATTTTGTTTCGTTTTCGTTTTTTTGCTGCATCAGGAAAATAGCACGGCGACACCGCCGTTTCTTTATTTACAATTTTAAACCGTGTTGACAAATTCTATAAAACGCGGTACTATTTGATTCATCAAACAGATTCAATCAAGGGAGTTTTACACATGGCATTTCGCGCAGACGAGCGATACGATTTAAAAATCAAAATCGCACACTTATTTTATATTGAAAGCAAAACACAAACCGAGATTTCAAAAATGCTCAATCTGTCCCGACCAACCATCATCAAATTACTCAACGAGGCGCGGCAGGAGCATATCGTGCGCATTCAAATCGCACAGCCCCGTCAGGCGAATGCTTTTTTACAAAAGGAAATCGACTTGCGCCAGTTTTTGGATATCGAGGATGTCAAAATTGCCAGCGCGCCCAGTGATAACAGCGATATCCTGCGCGATCGCATCGGCATGACGGCGGCAAATTATCTGCTCAATCTGATGAAAAGCGGCAATCGCGTCGGCATTGGCTGGGGCAGAACGCTGCGTTGCCTCGTGGAAAAAATACAGCCGGTCCCCACCATCAAGGACATCGAATGGATTCCGCTGCTGGGCGGCTTGCAGACCAACGAGGAGTTTACTTTTTTTGCCAATTCGCTGTGCGATCAGCTTTCGCGCAATTTCCCGCAAAGCCTGATTCACTATCTGTATGCACCCATCATTGCAAGCAATGCCACCATTGCGCGCACTTTTTTGGATTCCATGCCCATTCGCAAGCTGTTGCAAAAAGCGCAGGAGCTGGATATCGCGGTCATCGGCATTGACGGCGATCCCCGCCACTCGGCACTGATGCACGCCGTCATGCGCACAGACAGCGATGCTTTCTCGCAGCACGATCTGCAAGAGCTGAATGAAAAGCAAGTGGTGGGCAATATCTGCGCCCGCTTTTATAACATTCATGGGGAAATCTGTGCGGCGCACGTAGACGCGCGCGTCATTGCGGCAGACACGCAGGCACTGAAAAAAACGCCGGTCGTCATCGCGGCGGCAGGCGGCAGCAATAAGGTAGACGCCATTATTGGCGGTGCGCGCAGCAAGCTGTACAACGTGCTCATCACGGACGAGTACACCGCGCACGCACTGCTCAGCCGCCTGTCCGAATCAGAATGATCCACAGGAAAAACCACGTACTTTTCGGGAGAGTTACATGCAATATTTTCTAGGCATCGATGCCGGCACCAACGGCGTTAAGGCAATCGTCATCGGCAAAAACGGTTATCTCGCCGGAACCGGCTATGTTGAATATAATATGATCACACCGCACTATCACTATGCGGAAGAAGACCCCAACGAGTGGTGGACAGCGTGCAAAAAAGCGGTCAAGCGCGCCGTCACCATCAGTGATGTGGGCAATAAAATCGAAGCAATCGGCATCACCGGTCAAATGCTCGCCTCCACGCTGCTGGATCGCGATCTGCATTCCATTGGCAATGCAATCATGTGGCTGGATCAACGCGCCACAAAGGAAAAGGAATGGATCGAACGCACCATCGGCTGTGAGACCTATCTCAAAATTGCAGCCAATCACCCCGATGCAGGCTTCTGGGCGCCCAAGCTCATGTGGCTGCGGGATCATAATCCTGAAATTTACGAAAAGATTCATAAAGTATTATTTGCCAAAGATTTTCTGCGTTTTAAGCTTACGGGCGATCTTAGCACCGATGTCACGGACGCCTCCGGCTCTTTCTTGTTCGATGTTCCGCAGCGCACGTGGTCCGATACACTGTTCCGGCTTTGCGGTATCGAGAAATCCATCGTGCCGGAAATCGTGCGCGAGTCCTGCGATGTCGCAGGAGCGCTACTGCCCGAAATCGCGGAAGAGCTTGGCATGCGCCGCGATATCCCCGTGATTGCAGGCTGCGGCGATCAGCCGGCAGGCGGCACGGGCAACGGTGTCATCGAGTCGGGTATGATCTCCTCCACCATCGGCGCGTCCGGCGTTGTGTTCGCCGCCACCGATTCCCCAATCACCGATCAACATGCGCAGGCGGCGCTCAGCATGTGCCACACCCAACGCGAAAAATGGTGTCTGTTCGGTTGTACGCTGGGCGCGGGCGGTTCCTTCAAATGGCTGCGCGATTCCGTGTTCCCCATCGAAAAAAAGGAACTCGCCATGCTGCAAAAGGACGTGTACAACTATATGAGCGAGCTTGCGCAAGCGGCAAATCCGGGCAGCGAGGGTCTGTGCTTTCTGCCTTACCTCAATGGCGAGCGTACCCCCTATTATGATCCGAACGCCTCCGGCGTGTTTTTCGGGATCACCTATCGGCACGGCCGCGCGGAGCTATGCCGCAGCGTCATGGAAGGCGTCGCCTTCTCGCTGCGCGATACCATCGAAATCCTGCGCAATTACAACATCGAGATTCACGAGATTGTCGCGTCCGGCGGTGGCGCCAAAAGCAAATTATGGCGGCAGATTCAAGCGGACATTCTGGGCGCGCCCATCCTCACCACCAATATCGAGGAATCCCCTGCCTGCGGCGTTGCGCTGATGGCAGCGGTTGGCTGCGGTGCGTTCGCCACACTCAAAGATGCCTGCGGCAGCGTCATCCGGTATACCGGACGAATCGATCCCAACCCCAAGAATGTAGAGATTTACGAGCAATACTATGCAACCTACCGCTCCCTTTATCCACTGCTCAAAGGCGCGTTCGCTGCGCAGGCGCAGCAAGTCATGCAAAACGGCTGAAGCAGCATTCCCGCTTGCCGCCGCAAGATTGAAAACTTCGCGCGTTCCTGCTATAATGAAGCAATCAAAGGAGCGCAGACATGTTCAAGAATCTAACGACAAAGTTAAAAGAGTCGTTGATTTCCGTGCTTCCCATCACGGTGATTGTTTTGGTGCTTCATTTTACGATTGCTCCGCTTTCCGGCGGCACCGTCGCGCTTTTCTTGGCATCTTCGCTGCTGCTAATCCTCGGCATGGCGCTTTTTTCGCTGGGTGCGGAGATCGCCATGATGCCCATGGGCGAGAACATCGGCGCACATCTCACCAAAACGCGCAAACTCAGCATATTGATTGTTGTCGCGCTTATCATGGGCATTGCCGTCACCATCGCCGAGCCGGATTTGCAGGTGCTTGCCACACAGGTTCCCTCCGTTCCCAATCTGGTGCTGGTTCTCTGCGTTGCAGTCGGCGTGGGTGTTTTTTTGGTGCTCGCGCTGCTGCGCATTATCTTCCAAAAACGATTGTCCACTGTGTTGATTGCAGCGTATGCGGCAGTGTTTTGCCTTGCAATTTTTGTTTCCAAAGATTTTCTGGCGGTCGCTTTTGACTCCGGCGGCGTCACCACCGGCCCCATCACCGTTCCCTTCATCCTCGCGCTGGGCGCGGGTGTTGCGGCGGTGCGCGGCGGTAAGAATGCGCAGGACGACAGCTTTGGTTTGGTTGCGATCTGTTCCATCGGCCCCATTCTGGCCGTGATGGTCATGGGCATGCTCTTTTCGCCCTCCGGCTCCTTTTCCGAGGTGGACGCACCCGCAGTCCATTCCATTTCCGATCTGCTTTATGCGTTTTTCTCCCATATACCCCACTATTTTCGTGAGGTCGGCATCGCACTGCTTCCCATCATCGCCTTTTTTGCCATCTTCCAAATCTTTTTTTTGAAGCTGCCCAAGGCGCACCTCATTAAAATGGGAATCGGGCTTGCCTACACGTATCTTGGACTGGTGCTGTTTCTAACCGGCGTCAATGTGGGGTTTATGCCCGTTGGCAACGAGATCGGCGCGCTCATCGGCGCACTCCCCTATCAGTGGGTTCTAATTCCGCTCGGCATGGTCATGGGGTTCTTTGTCGTCATGGCAGAGCCTGCTGTTCACGTGCTCAATGCACAAGTGGAAACCATCACCGTCGGTGCAATCTCCAAACGATCGATGTTGCTCAGCCTTGCCATCGGCGTCGCCATCTCCGCAGGGCTTGCCATGACGCGCGTATTGACGGGTGCCAGCATCTGGTATTTTGTGCTGCCGGGGTATGCTGCCGCGCTTCTTCTTTCCTTCTTTGTCCCTAAGATATTCACGGCGATCGCCTTCGACTCCGGCGGTGTTGCCTCCGGACCTATGACGGCAACCTTTCTGCTCCCTTTCTCAATGGGCGCATGCGCAGCCGTGGGCGGCAATATTCTTGCGGATGCGTTCGGATTGGTCGCAATGGTGGCGATGACGCCGCTGCTCACCATACAGGTTCTGGGGCTGGTTTATCGCATCAAAACAAGCAAAAACGCGTTGGCAGTGCAGCATGCGGCGCAAGATACAGATGACGAAATTATCGATGTTTGACGGAGGAACCAACATGTCGGAAAGCATATCCCACAAAATCAAACTGCTGGTGACAATCGTGGATCGCAAAAATGGCAACGCAATCGTGAAGACACTGGCAAAAAATGGATTTTACTATAACATGATGCTCTTAGGTCGCGGCACAGCGCCCACCGAATGGATTGACCTTTTAGGGCTGGGTGATACGGCAAAATATGTGATTCTCAGCTTTGTGCCATCTCCTGTCACCGCGCAAACCCTGCGTGCACTGCAAAGCGATCATCGCTTTTGCGAGGCAGGAAACGGCATTGCGTTTACGGTTCCATTGGACGGCGTGGGCGGCAAAAAAACGCTGGAGTTTCTTTCACAATTTTCTTCCACGACGCAAAGCATTCAAAACGAGGAGAGTAATATGGAAGTCGAATTAGTCATTACCATTGTAAACCGTGGCTTCGCTGATGAGGTCATGGACGCGGCAAGAGCGGCAGGCGCCACCGGCGGCACCGTACTCTACGCGCGTGGCACGGGTACGCAGGAAGCGGAACAATTCTTTGGCATCACCATACAGCCGGAGAAAGAGGTTGTGTTGGTGTTAGCGCAAAAGGAGCAGCGTAACGCCATCATGAAAAATGTCTGCGCCAAGGTGGGGCTCAATACGGCAGGCCATGGCATTTCCTTCTCGCTGCCTGTAGATGAAGTGGCAGGCGCAGCCCTACTTGGCAAGTATTGCAAATAAAGCCTGTGAATTGTCACTCCCGCACACCGCATTCCCTCTCGTTTTACAAAGCAGCATAGTGCTTGCTTTCGCTTGTGCCGCAAAGTTCTCTTCGCCGCGCACGCTTGCGCCGTACAAAAAGCGGTGAGATCACCCTTGTTGAACAGCTATCCGACAAAGAGACAAGAAAAAAGGGCTCTATCGCAGAAAAACT
>CAYVTZ010000061.1:0-13702 GCA_964454685.1 uncultured Christensenellaceae bacterium | reverse complement strand
CGGACAAAATGGATATTTACAAGCTGATCACCAAAATCAGGAGCGTTACGGAGGGGAAGGAGACCGCCAAGGAGATTGCGGAACGATATGGCAAGATTCCACGCGAGGTGAACAATTTGATCGTGGCAGCCATCATCAAACGGTATGCGCAGGCAGCGGGCATTGCCAGCGTGATTCGCAAGCCGGACTGCATCGAGCTGAAATATGCAGAGCAGGTGAATGTGGACATCAAAGGGCTGCTGCATCTGGCGCAGAAATATCAGGAGGAGTGTCTGCTGCGCGCATCCACGCCGCCGGTGATGGTATTTAAGCTGACGCAAGAGGTGCCCACGGGCAAATTCCTGGAGTTCATCGCGGGGTTGACGAAATACCGCTTGAAAGACAAGCCGCTGGTGATCCTGCCAAAAGAGGACAAGGCGCAGGACGTGGAGCAGACGCGCCCGAGCTAGGTGCGTTTTCTTCATCGGAATTTATTTACATGTGTAAGCAATCATGGTACAATATAATGCAATTATTTTTATGAGGTGAGATTATGTCCGGACATTCCAAATGGTCTACGATCAAAAATAAAAAAGGCAAGGCGGATGCTGCGCGCTCCAAAGTATTTACCAAAATCGGCAGAGAGTTGGCGGTGGCGGTGAAGGTCGGGGGCAGCGATCCTGCCAGCAACTCACGCTTGCGCGACTGCATTGCAAAGGCAAAGGCAAACAACATGCCGAATGACAATATTACGCGATCCATCAAAAAGGCAGCGGGTGAGTTAGGCAACATCAATTACGAAGAACTCATCTACGAAGGATACGGCATCGGCGGCGTTGCGGTGATTGTTCAGACACTTTCTGACAACAAAAACAGAACGGTGGGTGAAGTGCGCCATGCGTTTGACAAGTGCGGCGGCTCTATGGGGACATCGGGCAGCGTTGCTTTTTTGTTTGATAAAAAGGGCGTGATTGTGGTGGACGGTGAATCCGCCGACGAGGACACGCTGATGGAGGATGCGCTGGAAGCGGGCGCAGAAGATTTTTCGCCGGAGGACGGGGTTTTTGAAATCTTGACCGCGCCGGAAGATTGCTCTGCCGTGCGTGAAGCACTGGAAGAAAAAGGCTATGCGTTCCTTTCTGCGGGGGTGGAGATGCTGCCGCAAACCACGGTGAATTTGGATGAGGGGCAGCTGGTGAAGTTTACAAAAATGCTGGACATGCTGGAAGATAACGACGATGTACAGGAAGTATATCACAATGCGATTCTTCCGGAGGATGAGGAATGAGTTTAAACAGCAAATTCTTTGCTTGAAACCTTGCAAAAATCGTGTATAATTATTCATGTAGAATACCGCTGAAAGCGGAAATAGTTTGTTTCAGGAGGAAATGAGGGAATTATGAAAAAAGTTTTGGCACTGGTTTTGACCGTCGTAATGGCTGCGGCGCTGGCGGTAAGCTGCTCCGGATCTACCTCTGCGGTGGATGCGGTAAAGAAAAAAGGTAAGCTGGTGATGCTGACCGAATCCGGATTTGCGCCGTATGAATACATGGGTGCGGACGGCAAAGTGGCGGGCATCGATGTGGACATCGCAACTAAAATTGCGGAAAAACTGGGCGTACAGGTGGAAGTTGTTGACATGGCGTTTGACGGTTTGATTCCTGCATTGCAGGGCGGCAAAGGCGACATCATTTTGGCGGGTATGACCATGACAGAGGAGCGCAAGGGCGGCGTTGATTTTTCAACACCTTATGCGGACTCCACGCAGATGATCATTGTACCGGCGCAGGGTTCTACCGTTGCGAGCGAATCTGATCTTGCAGGCAAGACAGTGGGTGTGCAGCTGGGAACCACGGGCGATTTGTACATGACGGAGAACTTCCCCGATACGACGGTAAAGCAGTTTAAATCAGGAATTGAAGCAGCTTCCGATCTGAAAAACGGTAAGCTGGACGCGGTGATTTTGGATCTGCTGCCTGCGAGCAATATTGTGGCACAGAACAGTGATTTGACGCTGGTGGAAATGAGCGCGCCCGGCGAGCAATTTGCGGCGGCAGTGAAAAAAGGCGACGAAGCCTTCCTGAAGATCGTCAATGAAGTGATCGAAGGCTTGATTGCGGACGGCAGCATCGACACATGGACGGCGGAGCATATTGCAACCACAACGGTATAAGACCGTTTTAGATTGACACACAGACAAATGAATACAAAATTCGCAAGGACTCCTTGCGAATTTTGTATTTTCAGATTGCGGCGCAGGATGCGTTGCAGGAGAGCGCGGACGCTTGCGCATTGCTGCAAAATATCCTCCGGGGAACAGAGGGAGAACTTATGCAACTTGATAATTTAGGGGAACAAGTTTACATGACGCTGGTGGCGGACAACCGTTGGACATGGTTCATCGATGGTCTGCTGTTGGCGCTGATGATCACCGGCATTGCGATTGTGATTGGTGTGCTGATCGGCTCGTTGGTTGCCATCGGCAAGGTGCACGTGCTGCAAACCCGTAAGCACAAGTGGATGGGTGTGATTTGCGATGTGTATATCACGGTGATTCGCGGGACGCCGATTGTGGTGCAGCTGATGATTTTGTACTACATCGTGTTTGCTGCTGCGCCCCCCGCGATGACGCCTTTTGTAGCGGCGCTGGCGTTTGGCATCAACAGCGGCGCTTATGTGGCGGAGATTGTGCGCGCGGGCATTTTGTCTGTGGATCGCGGGCAGACTGAGGCGGGTCGCTCTTTGGGATTGAGCAATGCCATGACCATGAGGCAGATCATACTGCCGCAGGCGATCAAAAACATATTGCCTGCGCTGGGCAATGAATTCATTGTGCTGTTTAAGGAAACGTCCATTGTAGGCTACATTGGGCTGATGGACTTGACGCGCGCCGCCGAGCTGGTGCGTTCCAGAACATTCTTTCCGTTTGTGCCGCTGCTGCTGGCTGCGGCGATCTACCTGTGCATCGTCATGTTGATTACATGGGGATTGCGCGTGTTGGAGCGCAGACTGGCAAGAAGCGACGCGAGGTAATGAAATGATCGAAACAAAAAAATTATGCAAGAAATTTAACGACGTACTGGTGCTGGACGAGATTTCAGAGGTGATTCATCAAGGAGAGAAGGTTTGCATTGTGGGTCCTTCGGGCAGCGGAAAGTCTACCTTCCTGCGCTGCTTAAACCATCTGGAGATCCCGACATCGGGAGAGGTATGGTTTGAAGGGAAGCTGCTGGACGACAGCGATGTGGACGAATTGCGGCAGAAGATGGGCATGGTATTTCAGCAGTTTAACTTGTTCCCGCACATGACGGTGCAAAGGAACATTACGCTTGCCCCTACGATGCTGGGACTGATGAGTGAGCAGGAGGCGCAGGACAAGGCGTGTGCGTTGCTGGAACGGATTGGCCTGGCGGAAAAGCGTGACGCTTACCCTTCGCAGCTTTCGGGCGGGCAGAAGCAGCGTGTGGCGATTGTGCGCGCGCTGGCGATGAATCCTGACGTGATGCTGTTTGACGAACCAACTTCCGCGCTGGATCCGGAAATGGTTGGCGAGGTGCTGGACTTTATGCACACGCTGGCGGATGAGGGCATGACGATGGTGGTTGTGACGCATGAAATGGGCTTTGCCAAAGAAGTGGCAACGCGCGTGCTCTTTATGGATGCGGGCAAAATTTTAGAACAGGCACCGCCGCAGGAGTTTTTCTCCAACCCGCAGCATCCTCGTTTGCGGGATTTTCTATCCAAGGTTTTGATTTGATTTCGCGCGCGTGCGTTGATTATTAACGTTTGAATGACATGACGGCGCGTTTGCCGTTTTTCCGATACAATTTTTGGGCGGTCGGGATGACTGCCATACACAGCGGGCACAGTTTTTTTTGTGTGCCTGTTGTAATACAAAAATTGATGAGGTGTCGCTCATGAAACAGATGTTTTCTTTCAAGCAGGACGAATTGAAGACCATTTTACGATACAGCGCCATGTTGTGTGGGGTGAATCTGCTATTTTTTTTACTGATCAATCAGATTGATTTTGTGCATTTTGAAATGAATGATGATTTTGCTGCGCAGAGCTTGCTCAACGGATCAATGGGTGCGTACTACACGCATTTTCCGGCGATGCACATATCGCTTTCCGCCGCCATTTCGGGATTGTATCAGGCGCTGCCGATGGTGAACTGGTATGGGGTACTTTTGCTGGTGTTTTTGTTGTTTTCGGCATCTTTAGTGGGCGGGTTACTGCTCAATCGATTTGGCTGGAAGTTGGGTTTGGGCTTGTATTTGGCGGTGATGCCGCTGCTGTACGGCATGCTGTTGCTGCGTTTTACTTACACAATGATCAGCTATGCGATGCTGACCTGCTCCCTGATATGCTTTTACTGCTGGCTGACCACAGAGCAGCGCTCTACCAGACGCTTTCTGATTGTGACGGCGTTGGTGTTGCTGGTGCTGGCGGTATTGTGGCGCAGGGATGTCTGGGCATCGGCGGTCGTGTTCTATGGTGGCATTTGTCTGCTGTGGATCATTTTGTACAAGCGTAAGGCGCTGCGCGCCTGCATTGCGGCAGGGATTGGATTTGGGGCGATCTGTGTCTGCTTTGTCGGGGCGAACGCATATTACGCCTCGACGGCGGAATTGGCAGAGTATAAGCGATTTTACGAGGCGCGTATCAAACTGGTGGATCATGCGCCGCTCAACTATACGGAGTATCCGCAGGAATTTGCGCAGGTTGGGTGGAACGAGTGCGACGCAAAGTTATATGCCGCACATGTGTTTCCGGATGATGCGCGATTCAGTGTAGAGAACATGGAACGGCTTTATCGCTTGCTGGAAAAGACATGGTACAACACGGACGGGCAGGGTATTGCGCGTGACTTGTTTGCAATGCTGGATGCGGAGCAGTTCTACTGCCTGCTGCTGTTGATGCTTGCGTTTTGCGGCTCGTTTTTCACGCAGAAAGGTGTGTGGCGACGGGTGTTTGCCGTGGTGCTTCTGGCGCTGCCCTTTTTATTCCAGATTTTTTTCAACGTACTTTGGCGTTCCACCTTTCGCGCGGTATACCCGCATTACTTGATTTCCATTGTGCTGCTGGTGTTTTTTATGGATGCGGCGGCACTGCACGGAGCGCTCAAAGGGCGTGGCTTGACGGCTGCGGTGTGCGCGTTGTGCTGCATGGCGGCGTTGGGGCTGGGCAATCAAATTTTATCGGCAATGCGCAGCGGCGAGCAAACGATGCAATCTTCGACAATCTACGGGAACCGGGACGCCTTTGAAAACATGTATCTCAACAGCGCGACCACTTACGTCTATCCCGTCAACAGTCCATTGCTTTCTGCCAACGAATGTTACAGCATATTTCAAATCTTTGAGCCGGGTTATTTTGCGAACAGCAGAGTGATGGGGGGCTGGGACACGCGTTCTCCCGCTTACAACGATTTCAAGAAAAAAAACAATCTGCATGAATTGCCGCGCGATATCATTGATCATCCAAGGATACAGGTGGTGATCCCCAATGTAGACCTTTTAACCTGGTACTTCGAGACAACGTACGGGATTGCCGTGAAATATGAATTGGTAACGCCGATGGGCAGCGAAATGTTTGCGACCAAAGTGTTGAGCGCAACACCGGAAGAGAAGGGGCTTTTGGTTGTGCCCGCAGACGAGCCGCAATAGGTGGTTGGCGGACGCCTTGCGTTGGAGCGGCATGCTCACGGTAAGCAGGATTCGAGGAGGACGAGACATCTTCGCTGATGAAAAAAGCGCGAAATTTGAAAATAGTGAAACAGATTTGGAAAAAGGTTGCAAAATGCTGAAAAAGTTTCGGCCGATCTCCCTTTTTGCAAGAGGAAACGCGACGAAAAGACTGCAATATCGCGCGGTTGCGCACGTTGGCAAATGGGCGTGTATGCAGTTTCATGAAACTTTTTGAAAAGTTTAATTTCCACTATACATTTTTGCGGAACAAAGGTATAATGAATGTATCAGTCACATAACGATTTGAGGAATTTACTATGGACAGACGTTGCGGAGTGCTGTTGCACATTTCTTCTCTTCCCTCACCTTATGGTATCGGTACACTTGGAAAAGCAGCCTACGACTTTGTTGATTGTTTGAACAAGGCTCAACAAACGTATTGGCAGATTCTGCCATTGATGCCGACCGGCTTTGGCGGAAGCCCCTATCAAGGCGTTTGCACCTTCGCGGGGAACCCGCTTTTCATCGATTTGGATTTACTAGCTGAGGAAGGTTTGCTGACACGTGCGGAGCTGAATGCGCTGCCACACTGTGATGCGAATCTGGTAGACTTTGAGGCGGTGCATTTGCAGCGCGAAGGTTTGCTGGATTTGGCATACCGGCGTGGTGTGCAGAAGCACCGGAATGCGTTTACAGACTTCAAGCTGGAACATGCGGAATGGCTTGCTGATTATGCAATGTTTTCTGTATTTCAGAAGCACTTTGACGGTGCGCCGCTTTCTCAATGGGATGCGGCGGTGCGCGAACGTAATCCGGAAGCGGTGATGCTGCTGGCGGAACGATATCAGGAGCAGATCGAAAGCGTGGCATTTGCTCAGTATCTGTTTGACCGGCAGTGGAAGGAGCTGCGCGCTTACGCCACGCAAAAAGGAATCCGGATGATTGGGGATGTTCCTATCTATGTTGCGCCGGAATCTTCCGAGGTCTGGGCAAACAGAGAGCTGTTTTTGCAGGACGGCAGCGTGGCGGGATGCCCGCCGGACTACTTCTGCTCTGATGGACAGCATTGGGGAAACCCGCTCTACGATTGGGAGAGCATGCGTCTGAATGGGTTCGAATGGTGGGTGCGCAGAATGCGACACTGCCTGAATATGTTTGACTACGTGCGCGTGGATCACTTTCGAGGCTTGCAGGCATATTTCTATATTCCAAGGGAAAAACACCCCAGGGATGGTCACTGGGTGCAGGGGCCGGGCTATGCGCTGTTTGATCGACTGCGCGAGGAATTGGGCGAGCTGCCGATTTTGGCGGAGGATCTTGGTTTTTTAACACCTGAGGTGTTTGAGCTGATTGACCGATGTGGTTTTCCGGGAACAAAAGTGTTGCAATTTGCGTTTGATGAGCAAAACAGCATCTATCTGCCGCACAATTATCCGCAAAATTGCGTGGTTTACACCGGGACGCATGATAACGAGACGACGCGGGGCTGGTTTTCTGCATTAGGCAGGAAAAGCAGACACTTGATTCGTGAATATGCCGGAGAGATGACGGAGGATACGGTTGCACACCGCATGATTCGCTTGGCGATGATGAGTACGGCGCGGTTTTGCATCATCCCGATGCAGGACATTTTGAATTTGGATTCAAGCGCGCGTATGAACACACCTTCTACGGTCGGCGGTACCAACTGGCGTTGGCGGATGCAGGAAGACGCGTTTTCGCCGCAAGTCGTTCAGACGTTATACGACATGGCGGTGACCTACGGGCGGGCGCGTTATGACGAGCCGGCGGAGGCCGCGGATGAGCCGCAGAAGGAGAAGGAGTTTATGATCTCCTCACACCATTGCATGAAAACAAATGTTTTAACCAATACGAATATTCCGGGAGGTAACAAGATGAAGATTGATTTTAACAACATGCTTGCGACGAACATTGGGGAGCATGGGCTGACAGACGCGGAAATCGCGCAGTGGGAGCCGATGCTGGGGAAAGTACATCAAAACATGTGCGATAAGAAGGCGGCGATGGCATGGCGTTCGTTGCCATATAATCAGGATGCGATCGTAGCGGACATCGTTGCGGAAGGAAAGCGCATCAATGAGAAGTTTGACGCATTCGTGGTTTTGGGGATCGGCGGCAGCGCGCTGGGTTCTAAGGCGCTGTTTACCGGCGTGAAGCATCTGAAATACAATGAGCTTCCGCGCGAAAAACGCGGCGGCGCACGTTTTTATGTGGCAGACAATGTTGACCCCGACGGACTGAATGCACTGTTTGATATTTTAGACGTGAAAAAGACCTGCTTCCATGTGATTACCAAAAGCGGCAACACCGTGGAGACCATGTCGCAGTTTATGATCGTGATGGGCGCTTTGCAGGAAGCGCTGGGCGACAGCTTTAAAGACAATATCATTCTGACGACGGATAAAGAGAAGGGCATTCTCAAAAAGATTTCGAATCAATATGGGTTCAAAACCTACACGGTGCCGGATGGTGTGGGCGGACGCTTTTCTGTGCTGTGCCCCGTGGGACTGCTGTCCGCGGCGGTGCTGAACATTGACATCGACGCACTGTTTGCGGGAGCAAAGGCAATGGACGACGCTTGCACCAAAGAAAATGTGTGGGAGAATCCGGCGTACCTTTACGCGATGCTGTATTGCACGGCGATGAAAAAGGGCGCGAACATTTCAGTGATGATGCCGTATGCCGACGGACTGCTGAACATGGCGGAATGGTATGCGCAGCTGTGGGCAGAATCGCTTGGAAAACGCTTTGGCAACGATGGCGGTGTGGTCAACTGCGGGCAAACGCCTGTGCGCGCGCTGGGTGTGACGGATCAGCATTCGCAGATTCAGCTTTACACCGAAGGACCGTTTGATAAAATCATCACCTTTATCGATGTGCAGAACTTCAACACAAAGCTGACCATTCCCAAGCCGCCCATCGACATGATGGATGCGACATACATTGAAGGACAGACCATCAACAAGCTGATAGCGGCGGAAATGCAGGCGACGGAATACGCCGTGTGCAAGTCCGGAAAGATGAATATGCGCATCACGCTGGACAAAATGGACGCAAGCGCGATTGGCGGGTTGTTTTTCTTCCTGGAAATGGCAACGGCTGCCGCGGGCGAATTTTTGGAGATTGACGCGTTTGACCAACCGGGTGTGGAAGAAGGCAAGATTGCGACATTTGCGCTGATGGGGCGCGAGGGCTACGAGGACAAGGCGAAGGAGCTTTCCGGCGCGGCAGCGAAGGATGCAAAGTTTATTCTGACCGTATAACACCGAAGAGGGCTGCAACATTACGATAGGCAAAAGGGCGCGGCGTGCGGGTGTAAGCTTGTACGTCGCAGACACCGGATTCAAATCGGGAAGATGTTTCTGATTGCCGCACGGTACGCGGCTCCGATCGCATAAAAGGACGGTGACAGGGGATGTACCAAGAAACGGATTTTTTACCGGAGGCGGATATCTTTTTATTCAACACCGGAGAGGCCCAAAAAGCATATCAACTTTTTGGCTGTCATTACATCCCGGAGCTGAACAAGCATCGCTTTTGCGTGTGGGCGCCGAATGCGCGCGCCATCAGCGTAGTGGGAGATTTCAATCAGTGGAACGAAGCGGCAAACCGGATGCGTCCGTACAAAAATGGCGTGTGGTATGCTTTTGTGGAAGAACTCCATGACGGTGATAATTACAAATATCAGGTTTTGGGATTCGATAGCCGCATTCAGATGAAGTCCGACCCGTTTGCGTTTCATTGTGAGACGCCGCCATTCACGGCCTCTAAGGTCTGGGGACTGGGGGGGTATGAATGGAGCGATGAGGATTTTATACAACGACGCATGCGTACGGACTGGCGCAAAAATCCGGTCTCCATTTACGAGCTGCACATAGGGTCGTGGCGCACCAAGGAAGGATACGAGTTTGCGAATCTGCGCGAGGTTGCGGATGAACTTGCGGACTATGTATCCGAGATGGGATACACGCATGTGGAGCTGATGCCCGTGACGGAATTTCCCTTTGACGGGTCGTGGGGCTATCAGGTAACAGGCTTTTTTGCCATCACATCACGCTACGGCACGCCACAGGATTTCATGTATTTTGTGGATGCGCTGCACAGGCGCGGGATCGCGGTGATTGTGGACTGGGTGCCGGCGCACTTCCCCAAGGACGAGCACGGGCTGGCAAACTTTGATGGCACCCGGCTTTACGAGCATGAACACATTTTGCAGCGGGAGCATCCGCAGTGGGGAACATTGATTTTCAACTATGGCAGACCGGAGGTCGTTAGCTTTTTGGTCTCGTCCGCGATGTTTTTGATGGATCAGTACCACATTGACGGGCTGCGGGTGGACGCGGTGACCTCTATGCTATACCTCGATTATGCACGGGACGGTTATTTTGTGCCCAACGAGGATGGCGGAAACATCGATGGACATGCGGTGGAATTCCTGCGCAAGGTGAACAGCGTTGTGCTGACTAACTATGCGGGAACCATGACCATTGCCGAGGAAAGCACGGCATATCCGATGGTGACACAGCCGCCCAAAGACGGGGGATTGGGATTTTCTTACAAATGGAACATGGGCTTCATGCACGACACGCTCAAATACATGTCCATGGATCACTATTTCAGACAATTTGAACACAACAAAATGACATTTTCCATGTATTATGCGTTCCACGAAAACTATATCCTGCCGTATTCACATGACGAAGTGGTACACGGCAAAAAATCCATGGTGGATAAGATGTTCGGCGATTACTGGCAGAAATTTGCATCGCTGCGCACACTTTATGCATACATGTTTGCGCACCCGGGGAAAAAGCTGATGTTTATGGGGGATGAGTTTGCGCAGTTCATTGAGTGGGACTACAAAAAACAGCTGGACTGGTTTTTGCTGGAATATGATTCGCACAGCGGGATGCAGCGATATGTGAAGGCGCTGAACGAGCTGTATAAAGAGCATTCCGCTCTATATGCGTTAGACGACGAATGGGAAGGTTTTACGTGGCTGAACGTAAGCGATCGGGACAACAGCGTCTTTGCCTTTATGCGCAATGATGGCGAGAAGCACACCATTTGTGTGACCAACTTCACGCCAATGGTGCGCGAGCGTTATCGCGTGGCAATGCCCGCGCAGGGAACGGTGTACCTGCTGCTGAACAGCGACGAGACACAATTTGGAGGAAGCGGCGTTTTGCCTGCTTCCCGCATCGAGACACAGCCGCATCCGTTAAACGGGCTGCCATGCAGCTTTGAACTGACGGTGCCGCCGTTGGGCGCTGTGTACTTCGATTTTAAAGAGAACGAATTCATTGGGGAAAAGAGGGATCACAAGCTATGATGACAAAGAAAAAATGCGTAGCAATGCTGCTTGCCGGAGGGCAAGGAAGCAGACTGGGCGTGCTGACCAAGCAGCGCGCAAAACCGGCAGTGACATACGGGGGGAAATATCGAATCATCGATTTTCCACTCTCGAACTGCATACATTCGGGTATCGATACGGTGGGCGTACTGACGCAGTATGAACCGCTGGAGTTGAATGCGTATATTGGTACCGGCGCACCGTGGGACCTTGACGGAATCACGGGGGGTGCGTTTGTGTTGCCGCCGTATGTAAAAGGGGAACGCGGCGAGTGGTATTCCGGGACCGCAAATGCAATCTATCAGAATATTTATTTCATCGATCGATATAATCCGGACTATATCCTGGTGCTGTCCGGCGACCACATCTACAAGATGGACTACAACGCCATGATTGCGGCGCACGAGCAAAACCAAGCGGATGCGACCATTGCAGTCATCCGCGTGCCGATGGAGGAAGCGTCGCGCTTTGGCATCATGAACACCAACGACGATTGCAGCATCTATGAATTTGAGGAAAAACCCAAAAAGCCCAAAAGCAACATGGCATCCATGGGCGTATATGTGTTTAACTGGCAAAAGGTTCGGGAATACTTGATTGCAGACTCCAAGGACGAGAAATCTTCCAACGACTTTGGTAAAAATATTATTCCGAAGATGCTGGACAAGGGCGAGAAGATGTTTGCGTTCCCGTTTGAAGGATATTGGAAGGACGTGGGTACCATTGATTCCCTATGGGAAGCAAACATGGAACTGCTGCAGGAAAGCCCTGCGCTGGACTTGTACGATGAGGCGTGGAGAATTTTTTCGCGCAACCCCAACCAGCCGCCGCACTTTGTGGATGAAAACGCAAAGATCAAAAACAGTATGGTCTCCGAAGGCTGTTATATTTACGGCACGGTAGAAAACAGTATTTTGTCCGCCGGCGTGACAGTAGAAAAGGGCGCTGTGGTACGCGACAGCATTATCATGCAGGAATCTGTGATCGGGGAAAAGAGCAAGATCATCATGAGCATTTTGGATGAAGGCGTGATCGTGGAACAAAACTGCCAGATTGGCGGGGGTGGCAAGATCACCGTGGTCGGCTCAGGCACCATCATTCGCAAGGAAGTTTCCATCGAAGCAGGGGAGATGGTGGCGGCGAATCGTGTCGTCAAAAATTCAATCGGAGGTGACAAAAAATGATTCGTGACGCGTTTGGTTTAATTTATGCAGGGGAGCAGAATATTAATCTGCGCGAACTGGTATATCTGCGCACGATTGGTGCACTTCCGGTGGGCGGACGCTATCGCGCTATCGATTTTATGCTTTCCAACATGGTCAACTCAGGGATTCGTAATGTGGGCGTGATTGCGCAGCGCAGTTATCACTCGCTGATGGATCACCTGGGGTCGGGCAAGGAGTGGGATCTTTCCAGAAAGAATGACGGATTGTTTATTCTGCCGCCTTTTTCCAGTGCGGAAAACATGGGAACATACCGCGGCGTTGTGGACGCGATTAAGGGCGTGATGAGCTATATCCGCAGAACCAAGCAGCAATACTGCATTCTGTCCGGCTCGTTTACCATTTACAATCGTTGCTTTGACGATGCGCTGAAATTCCATGTGGAAAACAATGCAGACATTACGATGCTGTACAATGAAGAGGAAACAGAGGCGGACGCATACAAGGGTGAACGCTTTAATGATGTGCGCATCCATCTGAACGGCGAGGGGCGCGTGGTGGATCTTTCCATCAATGCGGCAATCACCGACTCCAAAAAGATCGGTATGGATACCTACATCATCCGCAAAGATTTGCTGGAATATCTGGTGGAGGACTGCATTTCGCGAGCCAAATACAATTTTGTCAGCGATCTGCTGATGGGGAATTTGGGACGCATCAAGATTATGGGATTCCAGCACGAGGGATACGTTGGCAGACTGCATTCCGTGGCATCCTATTACAAGCTGAATATGGACTTTTTGCGCTATGATGTGCAGCGCGATCTGTTCTATGACAACGGGCGCATTTATACAAAAATCAAGGACGAGGTGCCTGCGAAATATGCAAAGTCGTCCAGCGTAAAAAATTCGCTGGTCGCCAACGGCTGCGTGATCGAAGGCGAAGTGGAAAACAGCATTTTGTTCCGTGCAGTGCACATTGGTAAGGGAGCAAAAGTCAAGAATTGTATTATCATGCAAGACAGCGAGGTTTATAACAACGCGGATCTGGAATACGTGATTTTGGACAAATCAGTTAATATTCGTCAGGGGAGGCGCCTCATTGGCGACGAGGGATTCCCCGTCATTATCCGTAAGGGGGCAATCGTATGACAAAGGTTCTGATTGTGGGCGCGGAAGGTGCGCCCTTTGCAAAAACGGGCGGGCTGGCCGATGTGATCGGGGCATTGCCTGCGGAGCTGCAAAAGCAGGGAACAGACGTGCGCGTGGTGATGCCGCTGCACGGCTGCATCCGCGATAAATACCGGCACCAGCTTGAGGTGGTGGCGACGATGAATCTCACGCTGGGATGGCGCACTCAATTCTTAGGCGTTGAAACGCTGGAACTGGACGGCATCCGCTATTACTTTATCGATAATGAGTATTACTTTGCACACTGCATCTATAAGGGCGGCGATGCGGAGGTGGAGCAGTATGCGTATTTCTGCCGCGCGGTGC
>CAYVTZ010000060.1:0-14397 GCA_964454685.1 uncultured Christensenellaceae bacterium | reverse complement strand
GTTCGTTCTCGTATTTTTTTCTTTTGACTATTGACTTTTAATAGTTAGTCTTTCGACCTGATAGGGATTTCCTCTGCGTTCCTTGTTTTTTAAATCATTTTTCATTTTTTTTCCGTTTACTGTAACAAGAGGAAAGTTATTGTTTTCACTTTTCAATGTGCTACTTAGTAGTATATCACTATCGGCTTTTTTGTCAAAGTCCTGAATTTCTTGCAATTCCTTTAATATTTGAATTGGTGGTGTTCGTCCGCGAGAGGTCAGGTATCGAGCAATCTCTTTTACATGAATCACATACGCACTGTGATATGTTAGGGCGCTAATATTCCCAGCTCTGATTTCTTCAAGAAGTCTAGTGCGTCCCATCCCCATCAGCTTGGTAGCTTGATTCACCTTGTAATACATTTTTTCACCCTTTCTATTTTTGACAACAAAAAAAGCGCATCCTTCGATACGCTCTTTATTGTTTGGATTCACTTTTGAGGTTTTAGCCCTGATTTCGGATTCGAATGCTCCGGCCTTCTGCCCGGATGCTTGCAAGCACCCCTGTGAAATCGTTGCTGCATATGTCTATCTGCACCCATTTCCCATCCACGAACTCTTCGGCGCGCAAGATTTTAGACGTCACTTCCCTTTCGACTTCTTCATCAATATGTGCCATTTCACCTGAATGGGTCATCAACAATTCCCGCTCATAAATCGTTTGCATGCAAACCTCCTTTGCCAATATAATTAATTTTTGGTGGGCTCAGAGGGATTCGAACCCTCGACTTACCGCTTATGAGGCGGGCGCTCTTACCGCTGAACTATGAGCCCATTCAGAGAAACCGGAAGCAAGCACCGGCACGCAGCGCGTCATCCAAGAAAAAATACCTTTCATATACATATATACGCAAACTCTTCGAAATTTTGTCTTTTTCACAATTTTTTTTCACGATTTATGAGATACGTACCAGTAAAACAAAGAGAGAGCTGGACAGAACATGCATTCCGTCCAAGCTCCCCATTTTCTAGTTGTTATTCTTTGGTTTCGCCGATCACACCGTAAACGTCGTCAACGTAGTAGCGTCCAACAAACACATTGAATATGGCTGTGCACAGTTTCCCGTCATACTCTGCCAAATAGGCGTTGTCGCCGGTTTTCTCACAAATAACCACCTCGCGCTGTTCGCCATTCAAGGAATTGATACATGCCGTCGTTTTCTGGTTCATCTTCATCTTTTTACTCTCCTTCTTCTGCGGAGTGCTTCGCAGCCGCCATCTCAAGCTTTGTTTCCTCGTTAAATAGAATCACTTCGCAGTTGCACTCACCGTATTTCTCTTCAAAGTCAAGACACATTTGAGTATACCGCTTCCAGTTTTTGATACTTAGATCATCGGTGTAGACATAGAACCGAGAAATCCTACCCAACCAATGCGTATCTAACTCAACCCGACTATTCTTGTCGATTAAACTCAGTAAAAGCAGCAAATTGCTTAAATCCGCTTTCATTTCCGCATAGCATACCGGGCAAACGTTCGGGATGCGATTAGATGGCGTACCGCAGTACGAGCAAACATGGCCCCAAATTTTTTTCTTCCAAGTTGCCACAGTTCCGAGCGGCGTACACGCATTACGCATCCTTGCTTTGCAATTTGGGCAAAACGTGGATTGTTCGGTGTGTGTCGCTCCACAGTTTCCGCACATGAGTACTTCTTTCCCGTTTCGGTCTACTCTGTGCCATAGACCGACCGGCTCAGCAATTTTTTCACTATCAAAGCCGTTTTCGGATATGTCTTTCCACGCTGTCTCTTGAACCTCTTGTCTTTCGATGTAAGCGAGTAACATTGCTGCGTGTTCACTTTTTTCTACCAACGCATCTGCCCAAAGATGTACGGGAGAGCGTTCCCCTTTGCACGGATGTCCAACAATAATCGAGCGCTTCCCCATACCCATTCCAAGCGCCCAGTCAGCGTGGGCATCAGTGCCACACGGCAGCAGCAGCACCACTACATCACAGTTGCAAAGCGCTTTGCGGTTGCATTCGACCGCCGCGCGCCATTCCGGTCTGTTGATGTACTCCGAGTATACATGAACTTGTGGGTCGAACTCCTCTGGGAATTTTTCCGGCGGGATTTCAGGAACGCTTCTACAATCAGGATCAGTGAAATCATAGACCTCGTGTCCATAATTTCTGAGGTTTATGGCAAGCGCTCGCACTTGATCCCGATTCTTCCAACTTGACGAGATATATACATTCAAAACTTTTTCTCCTCCATTTCAAAGCCATCACAATTAATCAACCAACCCGAGTCAAAGTTCATTGGCCAAAAAAACCAGCCGTTTTCGATTCCGTGTTTTTCGGCCTTTATGTTGAGCATTTGCGCAACGGGTGCATTTAAACCCAAACACAACGATTCAATGTCATCAGGATCAACCGACGGGAAGTGACACGAAACGTGTCCGCCCCATGAGCTGCCGCAATGTTTGCATTTCAGGCAGGCATAGGCAAACGTTTCAGGTTTAGGACCTCTCGCTTTTTCAATCAGCCACCCGGGAGTGTATTCGTTTAAGTACGAGATAGCGTGATCGGTCTGGGCTAGTTGCAGAAGCGCTTCCGCTTTGATGAATGACATCACGCTTTGAAGTGTTCCTTCTTGGCACTTCTCTTCAATCAATTCTACATCTACTGCAAAAGCCGGGTATCCAAGAGCCGATTCTGTTCCTCGAAACGCCTGCAAAAGCCTTCCTTTGAGTCCTGCACTCTCTTTTTTTACAAAATCATGTATTAGCATTACTTTCTCCTTAAAAGTAAAAGTCGTACACGAAGCACGACTTTAGAATCATATACTCGAGCGCTTTCTCTACACGCTCGTAACGGTTGACTGTATACGTTCATGTTAAATGAACATTGCACCCTCAGTCAAATTTTCTTTCGGATAGAGCCGGTGTGGCCTCTTCCTGTTTCTCTATTCTCTTCCCCACTCAATGATGATTCGCGGATGCCTCAGATGTGCTCCGGGTATATCATAATGCCTCAGAACTTCATAATACCCTAAGACATATGCTGAGAGTCTGCCGGAAATGATATCTGCAATCTGACCAAAATATCCCTCGTCATACATGATTTCGTGCCTTATTACCACGTCAGGCGCGTATCCTCGATATTCGCAGCTCCCATCATCGGCTGCTATTTCGATTTGTGTATATCCCCTTCGGGCATTCCGGGCAATCTGTCGGACTACCCTCTTTACAAGAGCGTCATCTTTGCGCATCTTCTCTATTTCAGATTCCAGTTTGCGATATCTGTTGTCGTCTCTCCTTCTCATACGAACTGCCGCTCGCCTACTCAATTCTGAAATACTCAGATTAAATTCGCAACTCATTTCATTCACCATCCTTTTTCCAGTAGCAGTACATGCATCCATTCATGCACGGTGTCTTCTGGGTGAGCATTTCCGTTTTGCACGTTGGGCACAAGCAATGTTGCCGTTGCTTGCCCTTTCCTGTGTCGTCCAACCTGCCTAAACCAAGGATTTTAAGATCTTTTTGAGAAATACACCCGCATTGTACGCATTCGGTCAACTTCGGCTCGGCACAGCATTCGCATTCGATGCCGTGGGTTTCTCTAAGTCTCCTAATCAATGCGTTAACAGCATCGAACTGCGCATCCGTTGCTTGGAATCCATCAAACGGGAGTTGGCAGCCTTTGTGCTGAAAGCGTGCATGGACATGCGGATAGCCGTCAAGCACGCTGACGCGATACCTGAAATCAATACCTGTGTGTATGAAAGTCTCCACTACCGCCCAAGCTGTTGCGATACCAAGCTGAGTCGGTATAATTGGATCAACCCTGATCACAACTTGCTCTTTAGGGAATCCCCGCCGGATCAATGCCAATACCGCATCTCGCAGCTTGTAGCTACATGGAACTTTAGGCTCTGCAAACGTGCCGCTGTATCCGGTGCAGCACGCGTGTAGAATCACCTTGTCCTTATGTTCGATTGCCGCACTTACAAATTCCTCTGTTAAGTTTTTTGTTATTAAAATTGCACCATCACAATCCGCAATTTCTTGAATCCAGCCTAGGTCAAGGCCGGCATCGCCTCTTTCAGTAATACCAATTTTCATTCTTTTTCCCTCACTTTTTCATTTGTTGATCGGGCACCAAAGAGGCGCTCCGCGAATTAAGAGCTCTTTCGTTCCTGCTTTCGTGTGGCAGATATACCCGCTCAAAGCCAAAATATTCGTTGAGCACGAAGCCGTCACATCAACATCCGGGTGTGAGCATAAGCAGTAATACCTTGCTGTTCTGCCATTCCAGATGTAAACGGCATTGCCGCATTTACAACAGACCGCTTTATTAGCGTTTCTCACATAGTTCTCCTTCCGTCATTTTTGTGCGCAGTGGGCACCATCTGGGAGTCTTGATTTTTTCGCGATCCGCTACGTTCATAAAACCCAGAAAGTTCGGTGTTTTGATCACGTTTGGATGCTCTGCTTTTGCAGATTTCACTGCACTTGAGTGGCTGCAAACCAGTGCCACTCTTGAAGAACTGACTCTGCCGCGAATTAAAATAGTATTCTTACACCCGTTACAATGATTCATGTTTTGCATAAATTCTCCTTTAATAAGAAAAAGAACCGCATAAAAATACGACTCTTTTAATCATTACTTGATCAGGCTGCGCTGATCTGACTTCAACTTCTTATTTTGATTGTATTGCTAAAACGTTTCCAAAGTCAAAATATTCTTATGCACTTTTGTCGAGCTTCAGCGCAAGGGCAGCAACTTGACCGAGGTATTCCTCAAGTATGCCCATATACTCTGCATCGCATTCTGGAAGCTTTCTAAAATACATGATTTGCGAAAACTTCTTGAACACTTGATGTGCGATTTCTCGTTCTTCTTCCTCTATCGTTGTGTTATAGAAGCCGATTAGCGCATCAATTTCTTCTTGGTCGCTCGCTTTGTACGCCCAGTAACCGTAGTCAGTGTCAACCCACGAGGTAATATTTCCTCTGTTTTCAAAGAAGTAATTTCAAGTTTCTTAATGTCGGTTTTTTGTATTCTTCATGTGCCCGCCAACTCGTACTTTCGGATTGCTTTCGAGCCAATCCGTATCCCAGCGCCTTAGGCGTCGTTCATAATTTTCGAGCGCTCGCTTTTCTTCAAGAGTCGCATCTTCCGTGATATCAATCATCAGGTATTCTCCTTCCATGCAATCGGGGTCAGGCTCATAGCCGTCCCAGTCAACATCAGGGTTGTAAATATCTTCCGCGTCTGCTTCTATGCCTAAAGGGCATGAATGACAAAAGCAGCAGCCCACGTTTGGATCTCTTTCGTGCTGGTATTCTTCTTGCTTCGGATGTGTGCACCCGTAGCCGTTATTCACTTCCGTGTTGCTTTCAAAATAATCGCACGCGGCAGCGAACTCATCAAAAGTCGCTACTTTTCTTATCATTTTGATTCCTCCTACATCTGTTACGCTTCAAAGTGTTTATCTGCGCATTGGACACATTTTGATTGTTCCATCTTATTCACCTTCTTTTTTACCTGAACATCTCATTTTTTCTTGTAATCATAAGCAACCCAAGTTGTTCCATAATCTTCAGGTTTCAGCCCAATCTCGCATTCGTTCCCGAAACGCCAGCACTGAAATACAGAGCAATCTCCTATGCTCCAATAAGTAATATCAGCCCAATACGCCTCTTGCGCGACTTTTTCTACAATCCACACAGGCGTTTCTTTGTTTTTGCATGTTGCAATCGCAAACAACACCTCAATCAAAACGGGTTCTAAAACATTGTCGTGCATGAGTTCTTTTGCAGAAATTTCTTGGCTCTGTTCGAGCCATTTCAGCGTGTATTCTAGTGCCTCAATGTTATCCTGAGGAGCCTGGATGCTTTTGTATAGCTTAATCAAATTCCCGAGTATAGTTTTCGCATTCCTTTCCTTCTCACAATCACGGTTCATTTATTATCTCCCTTCTCTCGCCGTGCGAGCAATAATCGTCCGGTTCACATGGTTGCAATTTGTACCTGCACCATAGCGCTCCAGTCAGTTCACGAACTTTTACGTCAGATACTTCATTTGCGCATTCTTTGCAGTGTATAACATCTAAGAGGGTTTTGAACACTTTTTTCTTTTTCTTCACCACTTCACGCCGTGATGACCTGTACATCATCAACAGCATTTCGCTGGCTGGTCTACTCCTATCCACGCGGCGCGCATTGCTTTGGGATTTCAAAGCCCCAAACTCACCAGGAGTTAAAACTCCAACGTGATACGGAATTAAGTCTCTCACCTGATCAAACACATCTTCCGGCATGACGTAGTAATTGTAATCGCCGATAAAATTGTGTCCGTTCTTGCTCGTGAAATCTGCAACGGATGACTTAATTTCATAGCAGTAGAAGTCTCCTTTTTCTATGCCGGATACAGAATTGTTGATTGGCTTGTAGCGCATATAATCCACGCGAATAGCGTTTCCAGTTGCATAATCGAATGTGACTTCCTTCGCCCAATAGATGCGCGGATCATTGTGCGGGTCTATATGTTTTCCAATGCACTTTGACAAAAATGTTGTAATTTCCTGTCTGCCCATCGTTATCCCTCCAAGTCCATTTTTGCGCCGCAATTCGGGCAGTATGAATGTCTCTCATATTCTCCCCATGCTTCATAATTGTTGCAGGCAGAACAATCATACACTGGCTCCACAAGCTTTTCTGACTCCTCCTTGTTTTTTACCCATTTCCCACGCGCGACGGGTTGTGCATCTATCGTTTGCGCTTTTTCTAACACCTTGATGAAAAATTTGTTGACGGCATCAATGAACTCTGACCCGCCAACTTCGATCGTTTTTTCGGCATTTTCACCAACATCAAATCTTGTCTTAGCCGAATTCAATTCCTTAATTATCGCATCCGCATCAATTAGTCTCATTTTTCTAATCCTCCTTTTAGGGTCTCATAGCTGCTCCCAGCCTCTTTACGCAGCAGCATTTGCTGCGAACCCTTCTAGCCCAAAATCAAACTCCATAGATACCGAACCCTCCGGCACATTTAAAATATAGCGCTCAGCCTTTGAATCAATAACTTCGCCACTCCTTCGCATCTTGGTATCTTGCACCTGTTTCTCTAAGTATGGTTTTTCGCTCACCGATATTTCGTTGATAAATGTTATATCAACCGGAAATCTCTCTGCCTTAATCCCTTCATCGTGCTTCACGTAAGCAATATAAGACCGTTCGTATTCCGTCTCCGCTGATATCGTTCCGATAACGCATACGAAGACTCCATTCACATTCTGTCTTTCTTGGCTGTCGGTATGAATTGAATGCAACTCGTAAAATTCACTTCGCTTCTCATATTCAAAAATATCAAGGGCGCGTTTGGTGGCTTGCACGCAAGCTTCGCCCACTGCATTTCCACCCAAGATTAGCAAAACACCAATCCCAGCAAAAAGTCCAATCGATGTAAGTAGTTTCATTAAATTCCCTCCTTGTTAATGTAAGACAAATCCAATCGTAGAGCCAGATATGCTTCATAGCCTGCTGTTGACTGCAGCGACACAATAGTGAGTATTGCGCTTGCGGCGATCGCAATAACAAGCGCAATAGCTGCTCCGCGAAAACCTTTCGTTTTCCAACGATCTAGCACAATCAAAACTAAAATAAACGTGATCATGTACACAAAAAGTGTGACGATTCTTAATGCGGTATGCATGTTTTCTGCTGTTTCCATGGTTTTTCTCCTTTTCATAAAAAAGAGCCGCATAAAAATACGACTCTTAAATCACAACTTTTCCAACAGTGGAACAATTTAACTTCTTTAGGCAAGTATGCCACAAGAAGTATCGTCAAAGCAAATTTTTGTGCATGCTTCACAATACTATTCAGCGTTTTGGGCTCGCAGGGCACTTCATGCACGGCTTTCCATCTAAACTAGACGGCGGGTCGAATCTGCATAGATCACAAGGCGAACGCAACACTGACGTGTCACTTGTATCGTCTTCCTTGACCCAGTTTTCGCGGAATCCGTCATAGATCGGATCGTCTCCTCTGGTGTAGTCATGCATATCCTCGCTCACCTCCTTTCGCCTCGGTTTCACTTTCGCTTTGCGAGCGTTCTGCTGAATCAGCCAACGCCTGGTATTCACTCTCATCAAGGTACAAAACCGTGAAGTCTTCACCATCTTTTCTTCCGTAGACGATATATGGCTTTTTGGCATTTTCCCGAGGTAGGATTAGCACAAGTTCGTCACCGATTACACCGCTATGTCCTTCTTGTAGGTAATCCACATCGCAATACAAATCATCCTCTACAGCATGAACCCGCGAATAGCTTAACAGTTCCCCTTCGCGCCGGTAATCTGGATGTATTATTTGCGGGTTAGCGATGCAACTTGCAACAAAGCCGAAAATACATATCAGGGTCGTGCAAGCCACGGCAATCCCCGTCGGCGCGCTTTCCAACGACTCTCTTTCGTATTTCGTCAACGACCGCGGATCGTTTTTTAATTCATCGTTGCAGGCGATACATGCTCGGATTCCGAAAAACAGAATCACTGCTGTTGCGGCCGCAAAAATAATAATTGCTACAATTAGATTTGTTTCCATTCGTATTCCCTTTCTGGGTGAGAGCAGGAAAGACCGCCTCGGTTTGTTTTAAGATCGTAGATGTCTTCGAACTTCAAACCGGATACTCCCAGATAGCCGAAATCTTCCCCCTCGTTCAACAGCAAATATCCATCCTCACCCAAGTCAATCTCTTCGGTTAAAAGGACAGTGCCCCAATGATTCACAAGAACGAATTTTTTTACTTCGCATACTTCTCCTTGGCATTCATCATCATGTCTAAGATCGTATCCATATACTCCATCCGGCAGCGTTTCGCGGTTTACCCGAGCGCTCGTGAATAGCGCTTGCTTCCCGCAGATTTCAACTTGCTCATACAATTCGTTTTTAGCGTCTATATAATTTCCCATATTTTTCCTTTCTGCCTATACGGCAACTACTCAGCACAAAAAAGTCGCGTAAAAACACGACTTTTAAAACCTAAACTTTCCCTTTTTCATGGGATTTACTTAAACTTTTAACCATAGTATAAAATGCATTACACTCCAAAGCAAATTTTTCAAGTTGCATGCAATATAGTGCCGCTTCCCAACTCGTTGTTGTGTTTCAATCGAGAAGCCGCGATAGCAAAAATCTCCTCATCTTTTTCGATTCCAATGAAGTTGCGGTCTAGGTTCATACACGCTTCACCTGTTGTTCCGCTACCCATGCAACAATCCAGCACGGTGTCGCCTGCATCCGTGAACAGCCGAATCAGATATTCCATCAATGCCACTGGTTTCTGTGTCCGATGCAGTGAGTTTTTGTAGCGGTCGCTCGGGAAATATAAAACACTAATGGGGTATCTTTGCGTGCTCTCGTAATCGGCATAATTGGTTGCTTCTCCGTATATTTCTGCCGCTTTGCACTTTCGCTTTTGCGAGGCCTTGCATGTCTTTCGCTCGAATCCATCTTCCATAATCGGGTTGTATTTCGGCTTCTTTTTGTAAAACACGCAAATATCCTCATGGTTTTGCAGGGGCATGACCTTCGCATTGAGATATCCTGTGCTCGTATTTTTCAGCCAGACCAGACCGTAGCGGAACCAATCGCGGTTACTCATAATAAGATCAGTCGTAAACGGTTGCTTCGCTGTCAATACGATTGCGCCATTCTCTTTTATAACACGCGTAAACTGCATCCAGAGCGCGTCCAGCACAATCGGCTTGTCCCACACGCACTTTGTTTTGCCATATGGCAGATCGGTTAATATCATGTCTATGGAACCCGTTTCGATTTTAGTCATTGCTTCTAAACAATCATCATGAATTAGTTCTAGTTTCATTTGTCGTGAACAAAGACCCCACGCCAATCAAAGCGTAGGGTCTGAGTTTTCTCCTTTCAAAATAAAAAGAGCCGCATAAGAATACGACTCTTGAATCCTTTACTCGTCGCTAAAGCACTATATTACTTCTCAGTTCCTATTTTCATCTTCCTCGTTTTTGCCATACTTCGACTTGTACTCTTCCGGCGAAATCACTCTGACATCTTGTGCATCAAACAGATCAGACATCCCGAGATATTGAAGCAGCACCTCTACATCAAGATTTTTTGTTAGCCGCTCATATTTAATGATCTTGTCTGTTTTTCCAAGTATCAAGGTCGCGCCAGCACAAGAACGATTGCCGTCCTCGTCCGTTGCAGTACCTCTTATTTCGAAATATAGTGCAATGTCATTCATCCTGCCCTCCTCCTTTCATCACCCTATTGTTGGAGCGTTAGCAACTTAAATCACTCACTTGATGCTATGCACGCCCATATTGTTACAAACAATGCCTTGCATCAAATGTACATTACACAAGTCGCTTACGATCTTTCTTGCTCACTTCATAATCTCTTCGCTGCATTTGTTTTGCTATAGAATTCACCGCCCTTACCACGTTACGTAAGTGTTGTTTTGTTCCCCGGTACACACTACCCGAATCATTGCAAATGCATCTTTTCTCATAGATCTTTTTCCCATTTTCGGCATTCCTCACCTCGATATGGCAACTGTTGCTAAATGTGTAAAGTGAATATGCAAAATGCGTATTGTTTTCTAACTTTTTCATCTCTTTGTCGTTTTCGATGTACTGCCCCATTATCTGCCGAAAAGTGTTGCCCGACACGCGATATACGCGTATCAGTGGCATTTCATCATAGTCGCTAGCGTACTTGTCGTATAGTCCTGCGGTGATATAACCCTCGGCAACGACATTTATATCGTCTGACCAAACGAGTATCCAAGTACCTCGCCGATACCATTTAATAGTCCTCCTCCTATCTCACAAATTTTGAACAGATGTCCTTCTTTCAGAGCTCTCCTGATGCCCACATTGTTTGCGGTGATGAGCCTTAAAGTAAGGGCGTCATACATTATCAGGCGGCGCTGGCTATGAACCCTTCTAGCCCAAAATCAAACTCTATTGATACCGAACCCTCCGGCACATTCAAGATATAGCTCTCTGTCTGCGAGTCAACCACTTCACCGATATTAGGAATCTTAGTATCCTTTAGTTTCTTCTCAAGATATGGCTTCTGACCAGCAGAAATTTCGTTTATATATGTTTGATCAATAGGTAATTTTTCCGCCTTGAAGCCATCCTCATATTTCACATAAGCGAGGTAGTACTGTTCATGCTCTGTTTCCGAAGATACTTCGCCGACAACAAATACAAAAATGCCTGTCGAAGTTTGGCTTTTTTGAGTGTCAGTTTGAATTGATCTCAACTCGTAGAACTCGCTTCGTGTTTCATATGAGCGAAGATAGGCGCGATCAATGGATCCCGAAAAACCCATTATGAGTGCAAACATGCCGAATCCTGCTGCAAAAACTATACCAATAATTGATAAAACTTCTTTCATAAAATTTCCTCCTCATAATCATTTGATGTACGTGAATTTTTGATTTGGAGACATTCAACTTCTTTTAATCGTTCTCGATGCACCTTGCAATGTGTCTCGTTGCAGTTCCCTGCACCTGCGCCACACTGAGCATGAAACCAATACGGACATGCAGGGAAACACTCCCCGCCTTCTCTTAGGCCTTCCAAAACGTAGATTGCCTGCTGCTCGTTCTCAAAAATCCATTTGCCAAACATCCGAACAGATATATCTTCATAGCAAGTTGCACCCCTGCCAATGCGCATAAGGAAATTGTCCTTCGTTTTAGCAAACCGAACCACGACGCCCTTTTTTACGCTGTTTTGGTGGATAAAATATACCTCGTCGCCCACATTGCAGGGTCTGATATCTACCAACCCAATACTCTCATTTCGCAACAGTTGCGTGACCCGCTCCGCTTCGCTGCCCGTCGCTTCTATATGGTATGCGCATCCGTCCTCGGCGTATGCAGTTTTCGCTTCACAAACTATTTCATCTTTCAGTTCGTACACATACGTTTGCAGCCTTTCGATTTCCGCGAGAAGAATATCGACATCTTCCCACGCATGGGCGATACAATCTGCGTCAGGATGATCAATCCAGCCGTCGTCATGCCTGTAATCTTGATTGAACCGCAGCATTTCAGATGCTTTTCTCATGCCCATGCTGCCACGCTCGGTGACAGGGCCGGAACACCTTTCATACTTCTGAAATGTAGGTTGCGCATCATGCATGCCCCAGCGTTTAAATCCCATAACATAATATTGACCGGAATGAACCGTCACCAATTTGGCATTGTGGCAATATTCATTCACAAGCCACTTCCATGGACCCGGTGTCGCACGATTGTGTCGCTCCTTAATCTCTTTTACTTTCTCATTCATAGTTTACTTCTCCTCCGTGTTCATAGTTGCGGCTGGACAGCACCGTCCAGCCACGAGTCGTATCTCCTCAGACCTTTTAACCATTTACTTTTTTGAGTACAGATTGTACAACCTCGTCTGCATGAGCAAAATCCGCAGGCAGGTCCTGCTCCGCAAAGCTGATCCCATAAGAAATCAGGCTATTTCTGAGTTTCATGGCCATCGCATCACTTTCTGCCTCTGATTGCAAGCGTCCCTTCGGGTTGTACGGCTTTACGCGCTTGAGATAGATGTCAATATTCTGAAATTGGCCATACGCGTTCATCAGTTCACGAAAAAACATTTCGCTCGTCTTGCCTTTGGTGTAATACAGACCTACAGGCAGTGGCGAATCTGTCACAATCACATCAACTTTGCCGTTGAGGCGATTCATGCGATTGTACTGCTCCTCAAAAATTTGCATTTGGCTCGCTTCACTGCCATCCAGCAAAGATTCTTTTCCACCCCAAACGAGCTCTTTGGCGTATTCAGTAACGAGTTCTGCATTTACACCTGCCATCTTGAGCTGTGCAAACGCATACGCCGCAAGAGTAGATTTTCCCGTTCCGGGAGCTCCGTAAAAATTAAGTGCTATTGTTTTCGTTGTTAACACGCACATACCTTTATTTTCCTGCATTGTTAATCTTTCCATTTCATTCACCGCCCCTCATGATCGCCTTTCAACTCTTATCGTTTCAACCAACTGCTTGATACACTCGTTACACTTGATTGTTCTTGTACTGTCCACGGCAAGCCAGTCACCATACAATTCGCAATAATGCTGCCCGCTGTCATTAATTTTGTTTCGATAGCACGAATCACAGTAAAATGTCTTAGTGACAAATAAATCTGTTCTTGCTCTCACCTTCATCCCTCTTCTCCTTCCTGTTCGCCGCGCCACTCGAGTTGATTTTTGCCGTCTAGCCAATCCAATATGTATCCAAGCGGCATTGCGTTAATTCTGTCAATAAAATCAATAGCCTTTATTGCCAGATATCCAAAACCTGTATGAAAACGCAAAGCGCAGTCACTATATTCTCTCAACCACTGATAGCGTTTGTGGCTTTTAAAATGATTGATTTTTGTGTTAAATTCAAGTTCATACTCTATCTGTGCCGAATTGTTACGTAATATTGGTGTGCAACTGGATTGGCATATCTCGCGTGTTTTCATTTTGGGTTTCATTCACCCTCGTCCTCCTTATCCATCTTTGCTCCGCAGTTGGGGCAAAAATCATCCTCGTTATAGCAAGAATCTCCATTAGCGGACACATAACACCCGTTTATTGTCCTTGTATCCTTACAACGTGAGCATGTTAAATCTGTTTCACCAGTATTTTCATTGTAGGCGCACTCCCACCTTCCATGCACTACTGGTGCTGCGTCTAGCGTGGGTTGCTCTTTTATGATTCTTGCAACTGTAACGCAGTCGTTATAGGTTTCAAGCATAGGTTCATTGTCAAAGCTCTTGAGTAGTGCATCTCTGCTTATCAAATCACTCATTTACCAGTCCTCCTTTAGCTTTCGTCCGCAGCTTGGGCAACCTCATTCAAAAAATTTATCAATCGCGTTTTTAGATTTTTTTGCTCCTTGATTTTGCACATGCAGTTTCAACTTCTGCATAAGTTTTTTCAGAGTAATACAAATCAATCCCTGTGCACTCGTAACACTCCTTACAGGCAAATTTTGGCGGGTTTTCCCAAGTGAATTTTTCACCTCTTTGCCAGCGTTTTACCGCTTCCCGACATGCTTCTAATTCAGTTGCAAATGTCAGGCGTTCCAGATCGCATCCGCCATAATAGCAAACAGCAAGAACAATGTACCACGGCTCTTCGATTACTTCATCAAATTCCTGCTCGTTCTCTTCGTCAGGACACACTTGTCCAACGCCGAATCCATTCGAATCAAAGTATTCTTTGCTATCCATTATTTCTTTCAGTTCTTCAAGCGTCATTTCATCTATTTCTTTGCCATTCATCACTTCTTTCTCCTCGTATTATATATTTATGGTGTTTTGTACAAGTACACCATATAAAACT
>CAYVTZ010000059.1:0-15209 GCA_964454685.1 uncultured Christensenellaceae bacterium | reverse complement strand
AGTTTTATATGGTGTACTTGTACAAAACACCATAAATATATAATACGAGGAGAAATACAAATGAAAGAACTAAACAAGCAGGAAGCTTTTGCACAGTCTTTGAAAAAAATCGACTCCATCAACGAGGTTGAAGGGTTCTGCCCGGCGTTGCATATCAAGACATATGATGAAGGCACGATACATGAAAGAAAAAGCATTGCTGTCAAAACGCAAATGGCGTGGTTTTTAATGAAGTATCCGAACGCACGGATCAAAACTGACCCTGTGAAGTTTTCGGCGAATGGCGCTGTAATGGCAAAGGCGGAAATTTACCTTGAACGAAACGATGAAAAGCCGACAGCGGAAGCGATGGAATGCAGACTTCCAACGGACACCGTTCCGTCACCGTTGCATATCGGCTGGGCACAGACTGCGGCACTGGGTCGCGCGTTGACCTATTTGGGGTTCGGGCTCCAAGCCGGATTTAGCGACGACGAACTGAATTCCATCACGAATTTTTCGGGTGCCAGCGAAGCTCCGCTTTTTGAGGAAACCGATGCAAAAAGTGCGCCGGAAGAAATAGAGGTCATTGAGGAAGAACAGCCCGCCAAGGCAAAAGCTCAAAAGAAAAAGGCTGAAGCGCAGCAAATCGGGCTGACGTCGATGTCGATTGAGGACGCGATGAACACTGTCTGCGAGTTGCGGGGTAAGCACAAGGGCGTGCTTATGGGCCACATAGCGCAGGAGGATCCTGATTATGTCAAGTGGCTTGAAAGCGATGAATTCCAGGCTACGCCGAATACCCGGCTAGTGAAGGAAGCTGCTGTTACGTTGGTTCGCGGCGCAAACGCGATTTAAGAAATAAAAAGAGAAGCAGGCCGGATTCTTCCGGTCTGCAATAAGGAGGAATTCACCGTGAGTAATAGGGAACATGGTTTTTCTTTTGAAATCACAGATATATTGGATATGCTAGGTGTGCGGTATCCCTCAGCGCAAGTTTTTGACATCCAGTGCCCGTTTTGTGACCAAAAAAATTCAAAACACCTTCATGTGCTGGTCCGAGAGGGCGTTTGGAACTGCATCAAGTGCGGCTCGGGCGGCGGGATGCTGGATCTATTGCAGTTTATGCGTGGGACTAACGAAAGCAGAAAAGAAGCGCTCGAGGAAATTGAAAAATATGTTAGCAACGGGTGCAAGGTAAAAACCCCTACGACTAAACCAAGTGCCTTAGTGAAGGACAATGCACAAAAAGCCGTGGATTACTCGGGCATGTATAAGATTGCCAGCATAGAGAAACGGCATGCGGCATATTCCGTCCTGTTAAATTATTTGGATTTGAAGAGCGAACATGAAAGGAATCTGCGCGAAAGAGGTTTGGAGAATGTCTCGGAATACCGAAGCGCTCCAAATTACACGCAAACGCGAAGGCTGACAACAAAGGTGGATTTGAGCGGTGTGCCCGGATTTTACTATCATGACGGATATTGGCGTTTTAGAATGGAAAAATCGGGAATACTGATCCCTGTGAGAGATGTAGAGGGCAGGATCCAGGGGCTCCAAGTAAGAAGGGACAACGGAGCCGCGCAAAAATACCGCTGGGTCTCGACAGGAGCGACGCGGTTTGCGAGTATGAAGGGTACCCGCAGTGAGTGCTTTTGCCACTTTATAGGGGATCCTAACGCGCGTAGAGTGTACATTACTGAGGGACCGATAAAGGCAAATGTGATTCACGCCTATACCGGTTGGACGGTGGTGGCGGTGCCGGGGGTATCGAGTTTAAAAAATCTTGTTAAAATGTTGAAAAATTTGCCGAACTTAACCGAGGCGCGAATTGTGTTTGACATGGACATTGTCAAGAAGAGGGAAGTATGCAAGGGCGCAAAGAAGATTAGAGACTTGCTGGAAAGAGAATTGAATATTAAGGGTGTCATTTACGGCTGGGACAGAGAAGTAAAAGGGCTGGATGACTACCTTCACATGAGATACACGAAAAAAAGGGCTTAGCAGAGCCCTTTTTTTTGTGGGTTTTTGCATGGAAAGAAGCCGACAAACCTGATACGAAATTAGGTGCGGCGGTTACACCGGCAAAAAGTCTGTTACGCTAACGCCAAAAAAAACCTTTAGATTTAGGCATTTCCTGCACCGTCCTACGGACTTCTTGTAGTTTGTGGATGTATAAGCTTATATCAATTAATATAGTAAAGGCATACAGCACGAACATAGCCCAACACTCCAAACCTAAGCAAGCCGCTTCGGCGGTTTGATGAAAACCCCTGCGTTTTTGCATGGAAAGAAGCCGACAAACCTGATACGAAATTAGGTGCGGCGGTTACACCGGCAAAAAGTCTGTTACGCTAACGCCAAAAAAAACCTTTAGATTTAGGCATTTCCTGCACCGTCCTACGGACTTCTTGTAGTTTGTGGATGTATAAGCTTATATCAATTAATATAGTAAAGGCATACAGCACGAACATAGCCCAACACTCCAAACCTAAGCAAGCCGCTTCGGCGGTTTGATGTTTTTTCAAAAAAAATAAATTATTTTTCTAAAAAAGAACAAAAAAAACGCCGTTCTGCGTAAATAAATTATAAGAGCAATAAAATAATCAATCGTGATTCACGAAGAAAGGTGTTATGTAATATGGCAGCAGCAAGCAACGAAACAAAGGTCAAGTATATACTGGCAAAGTTCGAATTTGTGCTTTATGACAGGTTCGCATTTTGTTATGGTTGGATGAGGAGGGATAAAGGCATTCTGGCGCTTTATATGTATTTTGTTTCCAGGGTGTCTCGGTTTCGGTCAAAAATTAAATTTCCTGGTGGGTACTGTGACATATTGAAGCCGGGCGAGATTGCGGGTACGCCGGATATGCTCCGTGAATTTCTTGAATGCGTAACCAGCGATGAAGCGATGCAGATGCTGAAACTGTTCGCGGAACTCGGGCTCATCGAAGTGAAAAAATCCGTATGCGGCGAGGGAAGCAGGCGTATTGTCGTCTATAAAGCGATGGTAAAACGCTACTTTGCCGCCAGCGAAAGGAATAAAGGGTTTTACACTTTTAAGCCTTTGAACGGGGGCACCTGCGGCATCAGCAAGCAGGACATTGAAATTCTGCGCAACATGGAAGGTTACACCTTCACAAAGATGGACGCGTGGCTGGACTTGTCAATCAGCACGGTTTTGCGAGACGACGCGAATCCGATTTCGCATATCGGTCCGGTAGTGTTCTTTGACGGCGAATCCCCGATAATATCGCTGAGAAAAATTGCAGCAAGATGGGGCTGGAACGAACATAAAGTGCATACGTTTCTAAAAAAATACAGCAACGACTTCAAGACGATTAAGCTGGGCGGCAATCGCGGCTCGGTGATCTTTAATATCAATAAGGATTTCGTTTCGCTCTATAACGTTGATACAGACGTTATCACGGATGAAACGGTCGTCGAGGCCATCAGCAGCGTGGAGGAATACGGCAAGAACATGCGCGGCGTAAACCACGTCCCGACGCGGGGTAAGGGGATGATGGCAGTACTGGGGGAATGGATCAAAGACAGCACTAGATTTATTTTTTCATTCTTGAAAAATCTGAAAATATGGGCCGACATCTTCTGCTGGAAGCAGAAAAGGGAAGAATACATGAATCATAGAGAAAAACAAAAGCTGCACAAGAAACATTCTGCTTTTGAACATTCGGGGCTTCCCCCTAATCCGGAGGATTTTGACGATTTTGACGATGACGAATTTGAGCTTCCGCAGGATGATGAAGACTGCTTGGAGCCGCGTTGTGATTATTTTGCTGAGTCACCATTCTTCGCCTGCAAATCAATAGATGGCGAGGAATCCGAGGGTACTCTCCTGGTTTTCAGTGGAGACATAGATTACTCAAACAATCAGGAATACTTGGACTTTGAGCAAAATGTGAATGGTGCCGGAGCGAACATGTCGGATGAGGAAATGGCACAATTAGCGGATTACCATGCTGAAATAGAGCTGGAACAATCTCAGCCTGTGGAGGGTTATATGGACTTTGAGCAAAATTTGAATGATGCCGGAGCGATCATGTCGGATGAAATATGCCGCGGCGAGCCGGAAGCTTGCAGCCCCGGCGAAGACGAGAATCAGGATGACAATGTCACGTATTATTGGGAATACGATCACAAATGGCCGTATAATCTGTTTAGACGTACAAGACGGCCACAGGAAACGGGGGTTTAACATGAGCGAGATAACAAAAATGGAAAACAAAACGCAGCGAAATACGCGATTACTGCTGAAAAATTACCGGATGCTTTGCTGGTCGGCTAGAACAGATCTTTTGGAGTTGATTGATTGCTCCTGTGCAGACGAAATCCATACGATTGTGGACAGGGTGCGGGACTTGGTTGACATTCACGAGGACATAAAAATAACGCGGCGCTTGGAATCACTTGCCCGTACCAACGCTTTGATATCGCTACTGGAATCCGCGGTAGAATCGTTAAAGGAAATGCCCGGATATGCCGATGTTTATGATGTGATATATGACTCCTATCTTCTCAAGCTGGGAGACGGATGCGCAATAAGGAGCAATGCGGATCGCGTATGCTGTATGCGGAATATTTCTAAGGCGACCTACTACCGGTTGCACAATCTGGGCATAAGGGCAATCGCAATGCAGCTTTGGGGTATGGACATACAAATCTGCAATGCATTGAAGGGCATGTTAAACATGCTTGGCATGGGGTAAATGTTTTTTTGACTTTGATATCGCCAACGGTTTAGACTTAAATCAGACCGTGAGATATACTCGCAAAATGTACCAAAACAGTGTGATTGATTCAAAGGAAAGGAGGATTATGTATGCAGAATCAACTCACTCTTGAAACGCATGGTAAGAGCATTGGGTTCCAAAAAGAATCAATAGTCTTTTACGCGATCATCGCCGGCTTGTGTGCAATGATGATTTGCACGCAGCAGGCGTTTGCGGCTGCGGATCTGTGGGATACCATGAGCACCATCATCAAAGGCGTTTATGACAAAATCTTTGGTATCTCTACGGCAGTTGCTGTTCTGGCGCTGATTATCGCATTCGTTCTGCGCACTATATCGCAGAACCAGCGTACAATCGACACAGCGGACGCGTGGATCAAGCGTATTGCAATCTCTTGGGTTGTCATCAACCTGCTCGGCTCAATTTTTGCTTATGGCCAAGACATTATGAAGGGAACGCAATGGGGCGCTTAACCCTCCTAAAACCATTTTCCTCGCCAATTCGGCGGGGAGGAAGGCGGAAACGTCTTTCGCATCCAAAGGGATGCATCAATCACAGGAGGAGCGCGGAGCACCCGCGCAAAAATGATATATGGATTGGCTATTTGGTGCTATGACCGAATCTGGCTCAACTGTTATTTCAGAGGGATTGAGTTGGTTTTCTGATGCGCTTGTTAAAACATTTGGTACGGATCTATCAGTTTTCAAAGCATATTTCCCCGTGGGCGAAGGATTTTATGGAGTGATGCAAACCGTTGCAGTCGCTCTGATTGTTTTGCTGCTTATTTGGGGGCTGGTTAAAAACTTTGCCGCGCCGCTCTCTGAGGAGGCGGATGCGCCGCTTGTGCTATTGGCAAGATGTGCGGTAGCTGTTTTTGGCGCAATATTCGCGCTGGAAATATTTGAGATGTTTCTCAAGGTATTTGCTGCGCCATACACATTCATGCAAACAGCGCCTATTACACTCATCGACGGAACAACTCTTGCCGGTAGAAACACAGAAGTGTTTCAGGCATTTGTCGTTGGTCAAAGCGGTGCGAATTTGGCGCAGGGCATCATTTCTTTACTACTGCTTATTGCAATCGGTTGGAATTATATTAAATTAGCGCTTGAAGCTGTCGAGCGCTATGTTGTCATTGGCGTTCTTGCATTTACTTCACCTTTGGGCTTCTCGATGGCTGCCAGCAAATCAACAAAAAACATCTTTGATTCTTGGGTTCGCATGTGCTTTGCGCAGGCTATTCTGTTGCTGTTTAATTTATGGTTTTTGCGGGGCTTTGATGCGATGATGGCAGCCGCAGCGATGCGAGCAGGCACAGGAATCGTGGCATCAGGTGATTGGTTCCCGCAAATTGCAGGCGGTGGAACGATTGTTGACCCGGATGACGGAACCATAAAAGGATCATTGCTGTTATGGTCAATGGCATGTGTTGCGTTCCTCAAGGTCGGACAGCGGATGGATACATATTTGGCATCTCTTGGACTAAGCACGGCATACACGGGAGGAATGCTTGCAATGGAAATTGGAGCCTCAATTTCTGCTGTGAAGGATGCCGCCGGTGGTGCAGGAAAGATTGCAAAAGCTGTGAACGGAGGCGGGAAAGGCCCCGGTGGTGGCGCAAGCGACCCTGCCAAAAATATGCATACTTCCACCTCGGGCGGAGGTCCGGGCGGAACATCGCCGGGAGGCGGTGCAGGCGATATCTCCGGCGGAGCAAGAGGGAATGTAGATGTTTCCGGCAATGTTGGTGCAACCGCAGCAACGGCGGCAACCGGAGGTTTGGCTGGTGCTGCTGTGACGCAGGCGAGGCAGGCGGCCGAAAACTCGGCAATGGCTGCCACTGATGCCGGAATCCCTGTCACTGAAAACAGTTTACAGGATTTTGTTAACAACCAGCAAGCGGAAACCGAAGCGACAGCAAGCACATCGGATATCGATACCAGCGCAAGCGATTCTATCTATGCGATGATACCGGGCTCTGCAAATGGAGATTATGTCGCTTCCGGTGCGGGGGCCGCAAGTGACGAATACGGTGAGCCGTTTGCGGCTTCGCAGAGTGATACCGTCGAGGCGCAACAGGCGGCGTTCCAATCGTTTATGGCGGATTCGGGAGCCGGGTTTGCCGATGCGGGAAATCAGGTTGAAGGTTTTTACGCGAATGCGGATCAGGGATACGGGCATACGCTCAATTATTCCGATGCTGCCGGCGTAAGCCATTCCGAGCACTTGATTCCCGCCACAGATGTTAAGGGCATGAACACATCGGAAGCAACCGGAGCGTTCGCTGCATCAAACGGAGTGACGTACTATTCGTTTAACACGACGAACAAAAACGCAAATTATGCAAACAGCTTCGGCGGCACTATGATGCCAAACAGCGGCGGAACGCCCGTCATTTCAGCACCCGTTGGGGCATCGGCTCACGGCGCGTATGCATCGTATCAGGACGCGAACTCAGGGGTGGCTGCTTCGACGATTCACAACACTATCGTTCAACCCGCAGGGGCGGCACCGGTTACGGCACCCATTCAGCCGCCGGATGTTTCAAACCCGGCGGGTGTACCCGGACAGAACATCCCGCACAACGATAAATAGAGGCGGTGAATCGATATGAGCGAAAGGAGCTCGCGCGAGTTTGACGAGAGCGGCAATCAGTTAGCGTCAGCCGGTTCTAATCTCGCGGATAATATTCAGCAAAATATGGCGACTTCACAACGTGCGGTCGAGGCTGCAGGCAATGTCGCAGGCCAGTCCGGCGCACAAAGCGCAGGTGAAACAGCGAAACAAGTCGGGAGCGGCGGCACCACAGCTGCAGGAACCGAGGGTGCAGGAGCTGGGGCAGGCGCAAGTGCCTCGCAAGGCGGAGCAAGCGCAGCGGCTAATACAGCATCAGCGGCGGCGGTAGCAGGTGGAGAAGCAGCAGGAGCAGCCGCAGGCGCAAGCACAGGAGCAGCCGCAGGCGCAACCGCAGGAAGTGCAGTGCCCGGGATTGGCACGTTGATCGGCGCTGCCGTTGGAGCAGCCGGCTCTGGGCTATTGAAGTTCTTTGTGGGCTTGTTCGTCCTGCTGGCGTTATTGATTGGCTCGCTGCCGTCCGCAATCTCAAATGGCACGTTTGGCACAGACGGGAACGAAGTGTCGGACGCATCGGCGATGGAGCAATCGCCGGAGGTTGTGTACGAGAAAAAAGCGATGCCGGTGATCGGCTGGTACAAAGAAGAATTTGAGAAGGTGGACAAGAAGGCAAGGGGGAACATCGAAAACCTTGCAAACAGTCAGGATGAGGCTGACCTCGGCACTTTCATTTCGGATACCGTCTCGGAGATGTGCTATCAAAACTTCACATCAGCGGCGAGCCCGAGAGCCGGAATTAATGACGTTAATTATATTCTATCCGCCTTTTCCGTCTCTGCCGCAAACGTGAAGTATCTGGTGGATGCGTCGTTCTTGGAAGGCAAGCAGGCGTTCCTCGCTTCCAGTCAAAGCTATGGCGACTGGTTTAAATCGACGGCGCTGGGGCAAACCGATTTCGGCGGGTTCTTTACAAATATAGGGGATTCGTTTAACAGCTGGCTTGGCAAGGGCGTCGCGGCAGATGCCGCAGAATTAGAGAAGCTCCGGTATTCTCCGCCTGACGGGAAACTGGACAGCATCATGAGTGGGCTACGACGGATGAAAAACATCTTCCAGCTGACGCAGACAACGCGCACAAAAGTTATTGACGTGCCGGGTAAGTACGAAGAGTATGCGCTTCAAGCTGTTGTAACGTATACGCGCACCATGGAAGTTGAGGAGAAAGGACCCTTTGGGAAAGTGACAAAGCGCACAGTGGTCGATCCGTCTTCTGCAACAACAGAGTGGCTTTATACCAAGACAGGAAACACAATTCGCGCAACCGACCTTGGGATGAGTGTTCCTGTGTATGAAGAAAAGCAGGTTATGGAAGGCGACGGAACAGGTGAGCCGTTCTACTCAACTTATTACAAAGCGGTTGACGGACAGGAGCAACCTGTGCAGGACGAAACCAGAAATGTGAGATACTACGTGACGAATATCGGCGCGTTTGATAAGAATGCTGTGGATAAGCAGTTTAACATCAAACCTAATGCGTATTATATGAGCCTTGACCAGTCCCCGCCGCGCGACCCTAAGCGCTCGGGGAAGAAAACCAACGCGGAAATGATCGGCTTTTTTTCCGAGTCCATGACTGCTTGGCTTTCAGAGGAAACGATCATGCGGCTGTTCGGTTTTATGGTGGGCGAGGGGATGCCGGGCGGTAATTTCCCGCTGCATAACCACAGTGTACATAACTGCGGGTTCGGAGACTCTTTTGGTGCCAGCCGCGACGGTGGACGGCGTGGACACAGCGGCGTTGATATTGGATCGGCTCCGGGCGATCCGATTTTTGCGATGGCTTCCGGCATTGTAACAGAAAATAGATGGAATGGCGCTGCGAATGCCGGAGGAACAGGCGGCGGTTGGCAGATCAGTTTCACGGATTCGGCGGGGTATACCTATAAGTATCTGCATATGCAGTCGCAATCCACCGTCCCGGTCGGCACGCAGGTTGTTGCAGGACAGACCATTGTCGGGTATGTAGGCAACACCGGACAGAATATAACGGCGTATCATCTGCATGTGTCCATCACCGATCCGTCAGGCACTTATATCAACCCCTATCCGATCCTGCGCGCGGCACACGACGCTCCGAACATGACGGTAGGCGCAGGTGGCGGGAGTGTGATTGGCGGCGGAGGCTACGGACAGACGTCTACGCCCGGCACGGCCGGTGCATTTCTTTGGAATGTAAAGGTTACGTCTTACTGTTATGCTTGTAACTCACCAAAATATTCAGATGCGGTGGCAACGGGCGGACACGCGATCGCGGGTGTTACGGCGGCGGCGGCCTTGCCGGGAAACGCGGGATATTTACCGCTGGGAACAAACGTTGTGATCAATGGCACCCAGTTTACAGTGCATGATTACTACGGAGCGAGCGGACTGCGTTTGGATATCTATGTCCCCACCGGCGCAGACGGGCAGTGTGCCTGCAACAGCTCGCCTTGGAACATGGCAAGCGTGCCGATGTACATGGCTCAGTAACAAAATTTCTCCCCAAATCGGGGAGGGGGTCGCAATGACCTCGCGCCCGAATCGGCGCATTAAACCGTATGAGGTGAAAGAACATGAAAGTAGAAAACAGATTTGGAATGGGTGAAATTTGCTCGATCCACGACGTCTTGATGAACCACCAAAAAATCTACTGTGAATGCACGGCATGTATGAGCGTTCTCACGGATTTTTGGAGCTGGATCTCTGACGGGAACGAGGAGTTCATGACTCGCGATCCGCGTGAAGCGGACGCTGTGATTGTACTCGGGTGTCAGGTGACTGATCTTGCTGTGCTAAATGACATCAGACGCGTCGAAGAGCTACGGGAGCAAAACAACACGGCGGAGTTTTACATGGGCGGCTGCCTTGCGCAGCGCTTTGATATCCCGCTGCCGGCGAACGTGAAACGACTGGACGTGGTGAGGAGCGTCGGAACCCGGCTCGATCAAAGCTGCAGGGCGCTTGTTACCTGGCAGAAGCCGTTTTGGGTTGGGCACTGGAATGATGACGATGACGCGTTGGCGCAGGGGCATCTTTTCCGGGATGCGTACCCCATCAAGATCGGCGCGGGCTGCAAGAAGACCTGTGCGTACTGCACGATCCGCGATACGCGCGGCGATTGCTTTGAGATCCCCGCAAAACAGCAGGAGCACGAGTTTGCGAAATGCAAGAGTGAGGAAATTGTACTGATTTCGGATAGCCCGACCGTACAGCAGGTCAAGGATTGGTGCAAGCTTTCCAAGCGCTATCAAAAGCCGATCTCGTTGCGTAATGTAGAACCGTCTGTCGCCGCGCAGTGTAGACCTGAACTGATTGACGCAGCGCTACATGGGGTGCTGAAAACTTTGCACTGCCCAATCCAAAGCGGTAACTCTAACGTGCTTAGTGCAATGCATCGGGATGTGGTTTCGACCAATGAATTCCTAAGTTTCGTATCTCTTCTGAAAAAATATGGTGTACTCATTGCTACCAATATCATCATTGATTATCCGGTGGGCAAACAGATTGTGAAAAATATGGATGCTGACTGGCTAAACCGTCATTTTGACTACTGGTCTTGGAACTCGTATTTTGACGGGCACTGGAACAGAATGAAAGCGGAGGAGCGTTGGACAAAGTATCTATCCAGGAAGTGAGAGAGCAATGAAACATGAGAGAAGGAGAAAAAGGGATAGCGGGCTTGTGGTTCTGCTTTTTGCCTGTGTGGTGATTGCCTCATTCATGCTTTTGACGTGTAATGTCGAGCGTATCCAGATGGTCGCGGCTTTGATCTGCTGGGTCAGCATCTTCGCCATCATCATGATTTGCGTGAATAATCCACAAAAGCACTTGCAGCGGATTCAGCAGACAATGCAGCAAATCATGGGCATGAGCGGCTTGGAATTTGAGCGATATGTAAAAGCACTGCTGACGGCGAATGGCTACACCGGTGTGAAGCTCACAAAAGCCTCGGGAGATTTTGGCGTGGACATTCTAGCCGAAAGAGCAGGGTGGAAGTATGCGCTCCAGTGCAAACGATATAAGAGCCCCGTTGGGATTAAGGCGGTGCAGGAGATTGTTGCCGGATGCAAGTTCTACGGCTGCGACATAGCGGTAGTTCTTGCAACCAGCACCTTCACCAAGAGCGCGTTTGCGCTTGCGCGGAAAACGGATGTCAGGCTTTGGGGCAGCGAAAAAATATACGAAATGCAATCCCTGCAAAAAAAAGTCGAGAAAAATATCAAAAAAACCGCGTTTTCGCGTAAATAATATATGAGGCAGTAAATCTGCTCTACGATAATTTTTTTAAAAGAAAGAGGTAAAAAATGAGAAAAAGGATAATCGCCGTGGCCTTAGGCTCGGCACTAACAGTGACACTGCTTGTGAGCTGCGCACCACAGGATGCGCCATCGCCGGCTGTAACAGTAGCACCCGAAAGCGTTGCGACGGCAGCGTTTGAAGGATGGGACGGCAACGAAGGCAGCGAAGCAAAAGCTTCGACAGACGAATCGGAGGGCATAGGTCGGCGTGCGGCGCGAGACGAAAGCGAGTTTTCGCCGGAGGAAATACAAGACGTAGAGGAATACGAAAAGTATGTGAAAGAGCATCCGCCGGTGTTTCTGTCCAAGACGCCTGACGAATTGCGCGAGAACGGCGAAATGTATGAGGAGCATGATCTGTTCCACTGTGAACCGGTAGAAATCCCATCGTTTTATTCGGAGCGTCCGCTTGGTAAGGGAGAGACGAGCGATCTCACCTTCTACACCTTTAAGGATTCGAGCGGCAAAGAGCATCTACGCGCTTGGGGATATCGCATCGACACGCAAACAAGGGAAATCTACGACGCTGGATTTTATAAGGTAACGACGAGTGAACTGCCGGATGCGTTAAACTCTGCGTCAATTTATATCCAAGGCGAGCTACTTGACGAAGACGCAAAGCCTGTTGATATTTTGGATGATGCCGTGCTGGCCGGAGTGGTTGCCTAAGAGGGACGCGAAGGTTTGGTGAAGGGAGAGGGGAGAGGTTGGTTTTGGTAGATGTCATATTAGTGATTGCTTTTATTGCACTCATATTCGCGGCATGGATGGATATGTTGACGGGAGAGTTTTGCTGGCGTGTATGGACATGGATATTGATTGCGACAGTTTGTGGAATTTTGATTTTAGCCAGTTGGGTGTTCCCGAAGGAAGATGTTGCCTACAAGGAAGAAAAGTTATCTCAAACATATGAGATTGTACAAATGGAAAAAGATCGGTATTACTCGATGAGTGATGATGGCAACATTGTGATCGCTATACCGGATGGGTCTGGTTTCAGACTGAAAAAGTTTGCTTTAGCAAAGGATAATGAGATTCTTGTCGTGCGTGAAGATGGCGTTAAACCGAACATTGATATTTATGAATCCGAAGTGGATCACTGGTGGTCGCGCAAAACGGCAGAGGATGACAAAGTCGTTACAAAAGTGGTGATTACGGTTCCGGAGAATGAGAGGGAGTGAACATCTATGGTAATGTGTGTGCTGCCGATATCTGATTAGATTGAGGAAAGCTTAGAATAAAGTGAAAAAGAAAGATTTGGTGAAAGTGAGGATAAAAGAACATGTTGAGGAGTGAAATACCCGGGATAAAAACCGACATCCCCCCGATAAATTGGCCTAAAAATGAGTGTGAGCAGATAGCCATAAAAGTAGAGATAGAAAAAAACCTCCTGTGTTTTGTTCGAAAAGACAAGCCTGATAGTATTCTTCATGGCTTTCATTGGGATGCAGAGCAAGAAGAATACCCAAACCAAGCTTTGAGTATTTTGCCGCCCGTATCACGTCTTAGATACGGCTTTGCATTCGGCTATCGTTGCGCGAAATGTAATCCATGCAGTGGAATATGCGGTAAAGAGTCCATGGTAGTGATCTTTACTAAGAGTGAAGCAGTGAACAAAATGAAAGAAAATGATCCCTACAATAATCCGCGATGCAACAAGCTAATCGAAAGAAACGGAATATTGAAACATGGTGAGATCATTGTCTGCAACTCTACCTTCATCGACATCATTGACGATGGAAATATTCACCAATATTCGCTAGTAGGTCCGAATGGTGAGACCTGGCAAGAATGGCAAAAATATTTGTATGAAAAGTATCGCGATGAAACCGAAACAGACAAAACGCTAAAGAAAAAAATTCGCGAGTTAATCCGTGAGGTTCGGCATATGCTTCCCACGCTTTCCTTGGTGCTGCGCTTGTTCGCGCTTGCATTTGGGCTTTGGTTTGCGTTGTACGTATTGCCTCGTGTTCTATGCATTTAGCAAGTGGGTCGTGTCTTTCTTGGTTTAGGTGGAGTATGATATATCTCAAGTGCCTTTAATTTGCACTTGCACAGGGCAGCATATGAGACCATGCTTTAATACGCGATGATTCATCCAGTGGGGTGTGCTAAAGTGTTCCAACGCACCCCACCTCAAAAAAACCCGAAGAATGTCTGAAAACGAAAAATATAGCGTCTGAAGGCATATATTTTTGCAAACTCATTGTTAAAACCTGAAAAATATGGTATAATATATATAAATCAAATAATGAACGCGGCGCAGGTGCCGCGATATAGAGACGTGGCAGAGCCGCGATTATCCTAATATTGGAACTTTGAAAATTGAATATAAGCTAAAACAATAATCCAACGAATAATCTAAGCGCAGTGCGCACGAAATAAATTCTCTCAAACTTGGGAGACGGGGCAGAAACTGCCTCGGTGGGGGCTAGTTAATTAGAAAGGGTAAAAAAATGAAAAAGGTAATCAGTATTTTACTGGCAGTGATGCTGGTATTCAGTGTAGGAGCAACAGCGTTTGCGGCTCCGAACGAAGAGGCGAACCGCACAGAGACAACGTTGGCAGCGAAGGGAATCAAGTTTAGCCCGAATAAGCTGACGGTGCGTGAAGGGAAGAAACAGCAACTCAGCGTATCGTGGTTGCCGGGAACAAAAAAGACTTCGCTGAAATGGTACACGAGTGACAAGAGCACCGTGGCTATTGACGCAAAACGCGGTTTGATCAAAGGACAAAAGGTAGGTTCGGCAATTATTACGGTTGTCAGCAAGGACGGCTACAAGGCAAAATGCAAAGTGACCGTTGCTCCGATGGTAAAATCGCTGCGGTTGAGCAAGAGTGACGTGACACTAAGGGTTGGGAAAACCGCGACCCTGCGTCCTATCGTTTCGCCCAGGAATGCACAGAAGGGTGTGAAGTATTACAGCAGCAATACGAAAGTAGCGACTGTGGATGCAAAAGGCAAGGTTAGAGCAGTAGGAAACGGCAATGCGACCATCACCGCGAAAGTAACGGATGGCAGCGGTAAAAAGGCGTACTGCAAGGTGAACGTGCCGGTGTTGACGGAGAAGATGGATATTGCTGGTAGCATTTGCTTTGATTGGAGACCTCAATTCGGGATTGCAACTCCAAACGACATGAATATCAACATTCGGCCTATTGGATCCTCTACAAAGCTCAAGGTAGTTGTAAGCGACCCGACTCTTCTCAAGATAGAGGAGAAGGGCGTCAATCGATATAACCAAAAAGTTTTTCGGTGTACACCGCTGAAACCCGGCGAAGGCAAGATTACATTCTACGCGACTGACGGTTCCGGAAAATTTGCATGGATTAAGTTCCAAATTCATGATCCGTATGAGGACTTTGACGAATGCGAGAGATGGCGTTTGAAGAATTGGCCGGTTTACGGGAACAACTGACTGACTAAAAGAATCGCTCAGAAATGGGCGGTTTTTTTATTCAGCAATAATTTAAAATAGAAGGCGACAATAAACCAGTGTGTGGATGTATTGTAATCGCAAACATTGTGTGGTAATATCAAAACAATAATAGATAATATCAAATTATC
>CAYVTZ010000058.1:0-15386 GCA_964454685.1 uncultured Christensenellaceae bacterium | reverse complement strand
GCATCACTTTGAAATCCGGCGCGATTGGCTTGCGTTTTGCACCGGCGTGGTTCCGGCGGTTTCGAGTATTGTACGCAAGCTGACAACCGTTGGCGAAAACGTGCTGATTCAAACGCCTGTTTACAATATATTTTTTAATTCTATTCGCAACAACGGCAGAAACGTTTTGGAAAGCCCTTTGAAATATGAAAAAGGAGTTTACCACATCGATTTTGAAGAATTGGAACGCAAGCTGAGTAATCCGCAAACGACGATGATGCTCCTTTGCAATCCGCACAACCCTATTGGAAAAGTATGGGACAGGGAAACGCTTGAGCGGATTGGCACGTTGTGCCAAAAGCATCATGTGGTTGTGGTTTCGGATGAAATCCACTGCGATCTGACCGAGCCCTGTTGCGAGTATACACCGTTTGCGTCTGTATCCGAGGCATGCAGGGATAACAGTGTTACCTGTCTTTCCCCCACCAAAGCTTTTAATTTGGCGGGGTTACAGACGGCGGCGGTTATGGTGGCAAATGAAACCCTGCGGAGCAAGGTGATCCGCGCGCTCAACACGGACGAGATCGCAGAGCCGAACGCGTTTGCGGTGCAGGCGGCGGTGGCGGCCTTCACAAAAGGAGCGGCATGGCTTCTTGCGCTTAGAAATTACATCTCAGAAAACAAAAAAATTGTACAGACCTTTTTGCAAGAAAAGCTGCCGCAACTTAAGCCGGTATCTTCACAAGCCACCTATCTGCTGTGGATAGACTGTGGTTCGCTGATGGGCGATGCCGGAGAATTTGGGCGTATGCTGCGTGAAAGAACAGGGCTATATCTTTCGGACGGAGATCAGTATGGCGGAAACGGGGATCGGTTTTTGAGAATGAACATTGCCTGCCCTAGAAAAACGCTGGAGGATGCGATGAAAAGATTGAAAGAATTTGCTCCGGTTTATGAGGAATGGGTGATCACTCGATGTTGAAGGATCTGTGAAAACCGTGCAAACGATGCACAAACGTTACCCGTTATGTTCTTTGTTATCATCCCAGTACAATTAAGAGGAATTTGCGGAACTCAAACCAGGTGCAAACTTCATGGGTTGCGCAAATACTGTCCATCCTCTGAACCGCAATACGATACTCTATGGACATCATATGGGCGGCGGCAGGGTTCGATCCGAAAATGCGACTGGCGAATGCGGTTTTTGATGCGATATCAAAGACATTGACATACAGCCATCGCAAAGTGTGATCATTCAAGAATCCCAAACCACTATTTGTTAGATTTACGCAATTTGAATAACAATGTCAATACAATAATACCCGCTGCGGATAAGCCGCACAGTGTAAACCATAATGGAAGGTCTTGTGCATCGCCGGTTGGAGGTGCGGAGGAGTTTGAACCGTCGCTTGATCCTCCGCCCGCCGTTGGAGGGGGCGACGACGGCGTGGGTTGGAGTGAGGGTGAGGGAGTTGGCGATGTCGAGGGTGAGGAAGTTGGCGATGTCGAGGGTGAGGGCGTTGGTGATGCCGAGGGTGAGGGCGTTGGTGAGGGCGATGCCGAAGGTGAGGCAGTTGGTGATGCCGAGGGCGAGGGCGAGGGTGATGCCGAAGGTGAGGGATTGTTGTTGAGCGTGAATTGTGCTTCACCCTGTCCGGAGATCGTGCCGTCGTCAAATACTACTTGTAATGCGTAGTTACCTGCGGGAAGTGAATTCAAATAATCAGCATAAAGTGTTATTGCAACATCGGTTCCTTCCGCGCTGCCAACGATCGTTCCGTTATATAAAATAATTGCGGCAGCTTGATCCGGCTGAATGGAAAAAGGATATACTGTTCCTGATTCATGAGTTAAGGACGCATCGGTAAGTGTGGATACATTTCCGTTGAATTGCCATATTCCAGATTGACCATAGGAAATAGAGGAATCCCCGTGAATCAAGGCATGATGGATATACATAGAAAGTGTCACTTCATTGCTGTATCCCGTGCCGACAGAATTTTGCGCAAAATAGCGCAGGAGCGCGCCGTTATAGGAAGCATCAAGCGGCATTCCCGCAGTATAATTTGCAAACGAGGAATCGGCGGTACGCTTGATCTGCCAACCCTGCGCGGTGATTGCGGCATAGTTTTCATTCAGTGAGGGAACGGTGAGCGAGGGAACAGTATTTTCCGGGAAAGACGCGGGTGTGCTCACTGTGCCTACCGTGGGAGCCCCCTGCACCGTTAAAGTAAAGGGAGCCAGCGCGTGCGTGTTTGCATAAACAGTAGCGGGAATGCTCTGGTTGACTGTATACACACCCGGAGTGTTGGAATCGAAAGCGGTTGTTGTAACTGCTGGCGCTGTAACGCTTTGATTTAACCAACTGCTGTGGCCGGCCTTGTCGGTCACCATTTGCGCATAATCTGATCCGCTTTTTGTGGTAAGCGTATAAGGCGGCGTAAAGGTTGTTCCGACAGATACTGATGCGCTATCCGAACCGCTTCGTGCGAAATAGACCTTGGGCAACTGCTGGGAAGCACAAGAAGCAAGGTTAGCGGTAAGGGAGGAGGGATACCCTGCGGTCGAGGTGAAGTCAAACGCGCAGCCCTTTAGCGCGTCGCTGCCGAATGAAGGCGCATTGATGATGTTTCCTATTATTTCAAGCATGGTACATCCTTCAAATATACTTGCGGGAACAGATTTTCCCGACGGCAAAGAGACCGTGGTGAGGTTGCTGCATCCCGCAAACTGGCTGTCGCCCGAAAAACCGGAAGCACCTTCAAGGCCAATTACTGTTTCAAGCGCAGTGCAATCCTCAAAAATCGTGCCGGGGATCACAGTACCGGGCGGTAAGGACACATTTTTCAAACTAGTGCATCCTTTGAAGATGCTTGATCCATTGAAGACCGATACCCGGTCAAGATTATTCACGGTTGTGAGTTCGGTACAGGATCGGAACATCCGTCCTGAGAGTGTGGCGCCTACAGGCAAATTTACGGTTTTCACCCCTGAAAGATGAAACATATAGTTGGCATAGGAGACATTGGGAAGCGTGACTTCCTCAAGACTTGTGCATTCTTCAAATGTTCCAACGTCGTTGTCGGTATCGTTCGCAAATGCTGCGGCTGAGGCAAGATTGTTCACCGTTGTAAGAGCGCTGCACTTGGCGAACATTCCGCGCGATAGGCTTGCCCCCACAGGTAAATTCACCGTGGCGAGGTCACCGCAGTTATAGAACATATAATTTGCGTAGGCGATGTTGGGAAGCGTTACAGATTGCAGGCTTGCACAGCGCTCAAATGTTCCGATGTCATTCGTAGTATCATTTTTGAAGCTGGCTGCGGTATCCAGATTGGCGACAGTTGTAAGCGAGGAACAGCCGGCAAACATGCCGCGAGATAGATCGGCGCCAACCGGAAGGTTCGCGGTCATGAGTCCGGTACAATCAAAAAACATATAATCCGAATAAACAACATCGGGCAACGTGACCTGTATCAGTCCGGAGCATTCCGCAAAGGTACGAACTCCGTTAAACCCGGCGGCCTGGTCAAGATTATTTACAATTTTCAGCGATGTGCAGCCTATAAACATTTGGCTGGATAAGGTTGCTCCGATTGGCAAAGTAACCTCCTGCAAGCCGGTGCATCCCGCAAATATCTGGCTGTCTTGAAATTGGGCAACTTTATCAAGATTGTTCACGGCAGTGAGGCGGGTGCAGTCTGCAAACATTCTCAATGTAAGTTTAGCGCCCACGGGCAGCGTTACCTCAACAAGATTGGAGCAGCCTATGAAATGCTGGGAACCCGCAAAATTGGTTACTTTATCCAGATTGTTAACGGCTTCAAGGCTCGTACATCCAGCAAAAATTGCGCCGGGCAATTCGCATCCGGACGCCGGCAGCGTAACAGAGGTGAGGTTGGTACAATAAGAAAACGTATTGCCTCCCGAAAAGCCTGTGGCAAACTCTAAATTGTTTACCGTCTTAAGACCGGAGCACCCGTTAAACATCCCGTCTGCTAGCGTGCGCGCGGCAGAAGGAGCCGAGCCGTCCGGCAAATTAACGGTTGTGATCTGTGCTTGCCAGTCCGTTAAGTTCCCATCTGATTTCCAAGCTGTTTTGCTTGCGTCCTCTACATTGAGCGTTTGCGTGGTGGCATCATAGGAATAACCGTCTCCGGTTAAAACAGACATAGGCGCTGCGCCTGATCCATCAACCTGAAAATGAGCGGAGTGCTCCGGTTCCTCGCTTACCGGTTCTTCAACCGGTGCAGCAGGATCGTTTTGAGATGATTCCGGTTCGGGGGACTTCTGCGGGGAAGATTCTTCCGCGATGCCATCGGTTATTGTTGGCGAGGGCACAGCTTGATCCGTTGAGGGTGCCGGGCTGGCAGAAACTTCCGGCGATGGCGTAGCGTGGGGAGCGCTATCGCCGATGGCCTCAGTTTTATCAGGTGTCTCCGGAAGAACCGCAAGCTCCTGCGCAAAACTGATGGCAGGCAGCAAAGACAATGTCAATAATATCGCAAGCAAAATACTAGAAAACTTTCTGATGTCTTTCATAGAGCAACCTCTCAAGTGAAGATTTGCAAATTTTGATATATTAATATAAACCGTTATGAAAAATCATAATCACAAATTTTGTGACAAGGTCACGAACGGTGCACGATGGGCAGCGGCAGACCGGCCATTATGGCTTTGCAAGAAAAAATCGAATGAGAATGAAGCTACAAGGCTGCGGAAGTAAAAAGGATTATAATGAACCGTCTGTGTTTGTTCGTTATTGACGGGCATTTTTCTGCAAAAGTGAAAAGAGAATCAGCAACCGCAAAATGATAGTGAGGAAGACCATGCGCGAAGAATCGCCTCATGGGATTGCTGTTCGGCAAGTGACTGCCGATGCTTTTTTGCCAGCAACGCACGATTTTCTGCCTCTTGCGGCTGTTCGGGGCCGGATGATTTAGGTGCGTCGTCCTATGTGTTGCAGGCATTCGTCGGTTGCATCTGAGTATGGCAGTTCTTTGCAAAAGACCAAAAGCTGTTCGTGGAGCAGACACTTTAGTTTATCACTGCTTCACCATTACATGCCGACTCTCAAGCTATGTATCCCAAAGCGTTACGGAAGTATGATTGTACTGTTGTGCCACAATTTCTGCGCCATCAATTCGTAAAATTTGACTGCACTTATGAAAATATGGCTGCGAAAAAGTGAGATGCATTTTTCATTTTAGCGTTATATAAGTATGCGGAAAATTCAACCGCATTATAATTTTGAGCGTTTGCGGCATGGGCAGAAATCCTGCTTTGTGCGGCAAGACGTGCTATGTGGAATACTCGAGGGGCATTCATCGGCATAGATGGTGCCGAAAGAAACTGCGCAAGCGCATCTGCGAATGTGGTTGCCACCAGAGCAAGCATTTTGACATCCGTATGATTGCGGAGCGCAGCGAAACGCAGCAGGGGAGGGCGCGAAAAAAACAGGAACCAATCAAAGTAGAAGGAGTATATACAATGAAAAGAATCGTTGTTTTCGTTTTGATCGTTGCTATGGCAGCGGGCGTTACTGCGTGTGCTGTGGCTGAAAATGGACAGAAGTCTGAATGCACAGACTATTCCAAGGAAGCGTCGTGGATGGAAATATCTGCCGGAATTAAGCCTGTGGATTGTTTTTTCATTTATCCGACCGTAACCCTCACGCCGGAGAATGGCAGCCAGAATATATCGATTGAAAATGAAGAGCACCGCAACAAGGCGAAATACAGCCGCGTTGCGCAGGCAAGTGTTTTTGAAGAGTCCTGCAACCTGTATGTACCATATTACAGGCAGATGAACATGGAGACCTATGCACTGGAGGATCAGCAGGAGATTGCGACCGCGGCTGCGGTGGCGTATGAGGATATCAAGGCGGCGTTTGAATATTTTATTCAAAACTTAAATGAGGAGCGCCCGTTTATCATTGCGGGGCATTCGCAGGGCTCCATCATGACATCCATGTTACTGGCGGATGTGATGAAGGACGAAGCATTGCAGAGCAGAATGGTGGCGGCTTATGCCATTGGTTGGCCGATCACGCAGGATTATATGGATAAAAATCCTCATTTGAGGTATGCTGAAGGTGCGAACGACGTTGGGGTGATCGTATCGTTCAACACCGCAGCGCAGGAAGCGGCAGAGGAGGAAACCATGGACGTGAACCCCTTGGCCGGTGGCATCTGCATCAATCCAATCAACTGGAGAAAAGACGAAAAGACAGCGCCAGCCAGCGAAAATTCAGGTTCCGTATTCTTTGATGAGAACACCTATGAGAGAATCGAAGAAGAACGGTATGCTGATGCGACGATCAATCAGGAAAAGGGCATTGTGGTGTGCACAACGGACACGAATCGGAATGAATATGCGATTTCAGCCCCGCTTTTTCCTGAAACGATCTATCACATGACGGAATATGGATTTTACTACAAAAACCTGCAACAGAATGTTGCAAACAGAATTGCGTTTTATTGGGAACAGCAGGGAGGAAAGAATAAATGAAAAAATGGTGGATTTTGGTTCTTGTTATTTTGATCATTGCTTCTGCGATTACGGCAGGCTGTTCAAAAGTGACAGATGAAATGAACACGGTTGAGACAGCGCACGGAGTGGTTCAAGGGAAACATGAAAGCGGAGTCAAAAAGTTTTTGGGCGTCCCTTTTGCAAAGCCGCCAGTTGGGGAGCTTCGCTTTGCGCCGCCCCAACCGCCGGAGGCATGGGAGGGCGTTTTAGCGTGCACCGAATATAAAAATTCGGCGGTACAGGTAGCGGAAGCGCAAAAGGATGGAATGAGCTATGGAGAAGATTGCCTGTACCTCAACATCTGGGCACCTGAGCAAGGCGAAAATCTGCCGGTTTATGTGTTTATTCATGGCGGGGCCTATGTGTCCGGCTCGCCGTCTGAGCCGCTGTATGATGGAACCGTGTTCGCAAAGGATGGCATCGTGCAGGTGAATGTTACCTATCGAATGAACGCGTTGGGATTTTTGACATCAAAAGAGTTAGAGGATCTGTATGGGAGCTCTGGAAATATGGGCACGCTGGATCAGATTGCGGCGCTGGAGTGGGTGAAGGAAAACATTGCTGCGTTTGGCGGTGACCCGCAAAATATCACGATCGGCGGTGAATCCGCGGGGTCGTTCAGCGTATCGAATTTGATCGAGAGCCCGCTTGCAAAAGGTCTTTTTCAGCGCGCGATTTTGGAAAGCGGAAACCTTTTGGGGCAATCGGTCATTATGCCACTGGCGACGGGTGATCGGGAGCAGGCATATGCTTTAGGGGAACGCTTTATGGCAGAGATTGGCGCAAATACACTGGGGGAACTGCGGGATATGGATGCGCAGGCCATTGCGGAGGCGAGCCGATTCTCTATGAATGTGATGGAACCGTATCCCTACTGCTTTTGGCCCGTCTTTGACGGAACGGTGATCCCGCAGGATCCATATTCTGCGGTGATGGAGGGAACAATCAACGATGTGGATATCCTTGCGGGGTTCAACACGGACGAGGGAGAGGGCTTTGTGCCCGAAGGGATTACGGAGGAGCAATATATTGACTATGTACGCAGCATCTTTGGGGAAGAAGCAGACGTGGTTTTGGAGCGATTTCCGGTGGATGTGCAACACACGCCGACCGACCGTGCCCGTTACATCTTTAAGGTAGGCTTGCGCGTTGGCTCGGAAGCATTTGCGGACGCGCTTGCTTCACGCGGGAAAAACGTGTATTACTATAATTTTGATTATGTTCCGCAAAGCATGGCGGCGAACGGACAGGGCGCGATTCATGCGCTGGAACTGCTTTTTGTGTTTAAACAGCCGCCGGATGACTTGCCGGAGACGAAGGCGATTTCAGAGGATATTCACACCAGATGGGCCAACTTCATAAAGACGGGCGATCCGAACCAAGGTGAACCGGTTGCGGTGGAATGGCAGAAATATACGCCGGAAGGGAAGCAAACGCTCGTATTGAATCAGAACACCCGCATGTCGGATTTGCCGGATCGGGAGGACGAAGCATTTTTCCGCGCGCTGCTTTTTGAAGAGGAATAGAAAGCGGTAAAGTGGTACAGGAGGAGCCTGCCTATCCCTGCAAAACGATTCGGCGCCGATGCCGTAACCTACGCTGTGAAAAGCATAGCAAGGACTGCGCAATGACCGGTTACGTGTGCGTGATCGATGCGGATACAAGGATAGAACGGGGGAATGAAAAAAGGACTGCGACGAAATTGCCGCAGTCCTTTTTGCTTTGTTGCATCAATATTTGTCGTTGGGCATCTGAATGTCTGCATCGAACTCGTGGTGCGCCGGCGCCTGATAGGTGCTGGGCACATAGCTGGAGATGCCGGCCTCTTTGAGTTTGAATCTGCCGACCAATTCGCGCATCATTTGTGCTTGACCGTTGAGCTCTTCGCTGGCTGCGGCGGACTCCTGTGCGGTTGCAGAGTTGGTCTGAACCACGGAAGAAATCTGATTGACGCTGAGAACAACCTGCTCGGAAGCGTCTGCCTGCTCTTGGGAAGCGGCGCTGATCTGATCAATGGAAGTCTCGATTTTTCCGGCGATTTCTACGACTGCAAACAGTGATTTTGCAGTATCGTCCGCAATGCGCGTACCGTTATCTACGGCTTCGATGGATTCTTCAATCAACGCAGAGGTACTCTTAGCGGCATTGGCAGACTTGCTTGCGAGGTTACGAACTTCGTCTGCGACCACGGCAAAGCCTTTGCCTGCCTCACCTGCGCGCGCTGCTTCCACAGCCGCGTTAAGCGCGAGGATATTGGTTTGGAATGCGATATCGTCGATGGTCTTGATGATTTTGCCGATTTCGCCTGATTTTGCACTGATGTTGTTCATCGCTTCGATCATATCCTGCATGTGACGATTGCTTTCCGCAACCTCGCGGCTGGCGGATTCGACCTGCAATTTTGCATTGGAAGAGTTTTCCGCGTTACGCTTGATGTGCGCTGTGATCTCTTCGATGGTGGCAGACAGTTCCTGCACACTGCTTGCTTGTTCTGTGGTGCCCTGTGCAAGCGCTTGCGCGCCGTTGGAAACCTGTCCGGAACCTGCGGACACCTGTTCGGAACTCAAATTGATTTGAGAAAGCGTATTGCTCAAATTTGAGTTGATGTTACGGATGGAATCAAGCAGCGGCGCAAAATCGCCGATGTAAACTTCTGCTGCCTTGGACTGGATGTCGAAATTGCCGTTTGCCATTTCGCCCAGTAAATATTCCTCGTCCTGAATGATGGTGCTAAGGCCGTCCACGATGACCTTCGTTGCGTCTGCGAGCACACGGGTTTCATCCTGCGTATTGATCACGGGAACCGGTGCGCTGAGTATGCCCTTGGAAAGCAACTCCAGGCGTTCTGCGCAGGCGGTAACGGGTCTTGCGATGCCGCGCGAAATAATCACACCCAAAATGATGGAGATGATGATTGCCGCTGCCATGATTGCAAGGTTGAACAACATGGACGTGAAGGTATCCTGCGTAAGTTGGTCAGAGATTTGTGCGCCTTCGGTTACTTTTGCATCCATGATGCCGGAAAGCGGATCATAGACGCGCGCATAGAGGGGGTCTAATTCGCTCACGATCCGGTTTTGGATGGAAGTGACATCCTCGAGCCCCTGCGACGCAGCAATCAGCTCATCGGCTTTAGCCTGATATTCCCCCCAAGCGGTCGTCGCATCGGCGAATAATTTTTTATTTACTTCTAGTTGTAATGTTGCTTCGATAGCAGCAAAATGATCCGCCATTTGCGGCGCATACTTTTTATAGTTTTCTGCGGCTGCAACCTCGTCTTTATCTGTGGTATAGCTGATTGCATCATGCACGTTGCCGTCGATGCGGCCGAACAGCGCGAGCGCCTTGCCTACATCGCCTTGTGCAAAGCCGTAGTTGATTAATGCTCTGGAATAAGAGTTATCCGCTTTTTGCATCATCAGCATGCCCATGATTGCAGCAATGCTTGCAATGGCAGCAACGATGACGAAGCTGATGATTAGCTTTTTCCCGATTTTTAGACTTTTAAACATAATTTTCCCCTCGCTTCTGTGGATTGTAATGAACTGTCAGAATCGCCAATGCGCCGTGGATGAATGGAAACAACAAAAACAAACAAACCGAAACGGCTAGTTTGCGTAAAACAGCTGGATGTTGATTCCCAAGAAATCCATTATTGCAATGGAATTGTCGCTTGTCCGCTCTTCAGTCATTATTAATTCCTTGCTAATCCGGTATTGTATTATAATATATAACAATACCTAATACATTAATAATGATAAACCTTTTTATCACGATGTCAAGTATAATTCCGCTTTTTATGAGACTTCTTTTTTGCGGGGGCAAACTGAAAGGGGGATGCGCAAATGTACACACAGAACAAGAAAGGACCGCAACAGCATTGCGATCCTGAGCGTGAGATCCGCCGATTATTGTTTGGATAAATCGCAAGGGGCGATTTCCTCCATCAATTCATGCGCACGGGTATAATCTTCCTCATCCACATAAAACACGTCGCCGGAGGGGGAATAGCCAACGAAGGCTTCCAGATTTCCGCCGATTCCGCGTCCGCGGACATAAGGAACGATACCGTTTTGACTGAGAATGTCTGAAACAATGGCGCTTTCCGCCGGATTATCTGTCTCAATTAACAGGCGTGGCTGCGCTGCTACCGTTTTATTTTTGTGCATACCGTTCACCCCATTTATAGATTTGAGCCAAAGCTCCATGCTCTATTGTTAACCGATTTGATCGCGGTGAAACAGGATTTATTGCGCGGCAGTGGAACGATTGGTAGAAACGACCCGGTTTTTCCCGCTGTTTTTGGCGCGATACATTGCCTGATCTGCATATGCGACAAACCGGTCGACTTCATCGCCATCGCAAGGAACATCCGAAAAACAGCCGATGCTGACCGTGATGGGGTAAGGCACGCCACGCACGGTTGCTTGCTCGACACTGAACCGGATTTCTTCTGCGAGCTGCATTGCAAGCTCTTGATCGCAATTTGGAAGCAATACCAAAAATTCCTCGCCGCCAAAGCGGAATGCGGTGCCGCCGCAACGCCTGGAGCACGCATCGATGATCGACGCGACCGAGCAGAGGCTTTCGTCACCGGTCTTATGTCCGAAAGTATCGTTGACTTTTTTAAATTCGTCGATATCAATAAGGAATGCTGTCAGCGGGTGGGAACCCTGCACACAATGATGGAGCAGCTGCGGCGAGATTTGGTCGTAATGCCAACGGTTATGCAGTTTGGTCAGCATATCTGTTTTAGAGAGAAGATTGAGCTGCTCGTTCAGCCGATTCAGCTCCTTATTCTGTTCTTTGACGAGACGTTCGTTGCATATGTTTTCTTTCTTGGTGGCGTAACGTATCATAGAGACAAGCACCATAAACACGGTGAACACACTGAGATTGATGGTGATGCCCATGCTGGGGTAAAACAAATTGGTAAGGAGGATCAGCATGGCGCCACTTCCACCCAGAATCAGTGCCGCAGCCCACGGATATAAATAAAACGCAGCAGATAAAACAACCAAAATTGTCAGGTATACAATAACATCGCCGCCATGGCTGATATCAAGAAAAGTCAGCGCGGTGGACCAGATGATGACGGCGGCTGCATACAGATGGGCAAGCCAGAGAATGGCTTTGCGATAGCGTGGCAGCGACCGGCGGAAAAACAAAATAGCAATCAGCGAAACGCAGGAGACAATCAGCAAGAAAAAATACAATACTAAATAAGGCTCCCGTCCTTCCGACGTGCTTTGATATCCGAAATAAAGCGCGATCATGATGACCTCAAAAATGATGATGAGGGGAGTCGTGATCAATCCGAACTGTATATTGATTCGACTCATTTCGTCGATGACGAAGAAATCCTTGCTGACTGCAAGACGTTGCAGCGCATGTTTGATGTTTTTCAAGTGTCACCTCTATCGTTAGGCTGATGTTTTACATATTATAGCATAGCCGATGGTGGAATGCTATGGCATAGTTTTATGAAAAAGCACGAAAACTGTCAATTTTAACTTGATATCAAGCTTCTTTTATACTATTATCCATAGATGTAGCAGCGCGCTTGATGCGTTGCGAGATTACCCTGATCTGCGATGTGTTTTGCAATGGAAGTTTCCGCTTGCAGGGGCAGCTAAGCTTGCATCCGCGCCTTGTCTCACTTTTACAACCGATTTTAACAGGCGTTTTCGCTAAAATCAAGTTAAAAGTGCGAATAATGAGACAGGGGAGGCTGCGCAGTATGCCAAAGCCAAGGACGAAAACCGGCGAAAAAAATTTGGTTGGGCGACGCTTGAAACTTTTGCGCGCCAGACATCACCTATCCCAGCGTGCGTTGGCTTCCCGACTGCAGCTGGATGGGGTGGACATCGACAAAAATGTGATTACGCGCATTGAAACGAACCAGCGCTTTGTAACAGACTTAGAGCTGCGTGCCTTTGCGCAGCTTTTTGAAGTTTCCTACGATTTTCTGATTGATGGGAAAGAATGAGCGATGAGCGAGGCGAAAACCCTTGACACAGCACGGTGTGTGTGATAAGATGTTGATGTTATAAAGAAGAAGCTGTCCGCTTCTCACCAGCAGGCAATGCCGGGCATGGTTTTAAACAAAGCTTTATTTGAGTGCGGACGGCGTATGCTATCCGCATTTTTTTGCGGCATAGGGGGGAACGCTGCAAAAAGCAGCGGATAGAAACGGAGGGATACTTTATCGCTAACGAATTGCAAATCAACGAACAGATTCGGGAATCTGAAGTCAGACTGGTTGGCTCCGACGGAGAACAGCTTGGCGTGATGTCTGCGCGCGACGCGCAGAGAATGGCAGACGAGGCAAACCTTGATCTGGTGAACATTTCGCCCAAGGCGAATCCGCCGGTATGCAAAATCATGGATTATGGAAAATTCCGGTTTGAGCAGATCAAGCGCCAGAAAGAGGCAAAGAAGAACCAGAAGGTTGTTACATTGAAAGAAATGCGGCTTTCTGCGACCATCGACACGCATGATCTGGAAGTCAAGGCCAAAAATGTGAAGAAGTTTTTGGCGGAGGGCGATAAGGTGAAGGTGTCGATCCGCTTCCGTGGCAGACAGCTTTCCCATACAGAGCAAGGCCTGGTGGTGATCAACCACTTTGTAGGACTGCTGGGGGAAGATGTTGTGGTGGAAAAGGCAGCGAAGATGGAAGGCAGAAGCATGTTTGCCATTCTTGCGCCGAAAAGCAACTAAGCATTTATTGAAGTTTATATCATAAAGGAGGGCACGAAGATGCCAAAAATGAAGACGCACAGAGGCGCCGCGAAAAGATTTCGGGTGACCAAATCGGGTAAGGTTAAAAGAGCGAAAGCTTATAAGAGCCATATCTTGAACAAAAAATCGTCCAAGAGAAAAAGAAATCTCCGCAAGGGTACTTATGTCTGTGCGGCTGAAGCAAAAAATATCAAAATGTTGATTCCGTACAAGTAAGCACGGTGGTATGACGAAGGAGGTTATTACAAGTGGCTAGAGTAAAAAGAGCGGTTGGCTCTCATAAAAAACGCAGAAAAGTATTTAAACTCGCCAAGGGATTCTTTGGCGCAAAATCCAAACAATATAAATCCGCAAAACAAGCGGTGATGAAATCCAAGCAGTATTCGTATGTTGGCAGGAAACTCAAAAAGAGAGACATGCGCAGCCTGTGGATTACCCGTATCAACGCGGAAGCAAGAAACAACGGGATCAGCTATTCCCAGCTGATGCACGGCATGAAGCTTTGCGGCATCGATTTGAACCGCAAGGTGCTGGCTGACATGGCAGTGAACGATAAGGCATCCTTTGCAAAGCTGGCAGAGACAGCGAAGGCGCAAGTGAACGCATAAAGCGCCCGACGCCGAACCCCGCGCAATATGGCGGTGGGAAGTGCATAGTTACTCAAAGATGTTGGGGTGGGGGATGAATCCTCCGCCTTTTTTTCATGGAGTGGTGAAGCGATGATGAAAGAGATTGTAAGCCATACGAATGAAGTGGTGAAGGCGCTGCGCGCGCTGAAATCGCGTCGGGATCGCGTGGAGCAGGGCCGATATTTGATTGAGGGCCTCAAGTGCATTGAGGAGGCGTTTGCCGCCGGGGCACAGGTGCTTTGCGTGGTGACGAGCCACAAAGAAAGCGATGCGGTTGCGCTTGCCAAACGGCATGGCGTGGAAGTTTTGCTGGTGCCGCGCAGCATCATTGAGCAGATTTCGGACACCAAGACGCCGCCGAATGACCTTGCCTGTGTGGCATTGCACCATCAGAGCATACCGAAGGACGGTAAGTTTTTTGTTGCGCTGGACGATGTGAACGACCCGAAAAATGTGGGAACCATCATAAGGACCGCGGACGCGATGGGCGCGGATGGAGTATTGATCTCGCAGACGAGCGCGGACTACTTTGGCCCCAAGGCACAGCGGGCGGCGATGGGCAGCGGATTTCATATTCCGGTGGAGGTTTGCGATTTGCATACGCGGCTGCATGTGATGAAACAACATGGCGTGCGCTTGGTAGCGGGCAGCTTGCAGGGTGGCGAGACGCTGCCGCAGGGCTTGGGCAAGGCGTGTGTGATCATCGGAAATGAATCGCGGGGCATCAGTGCGCCACTGCTGGAACTGGCGGATGTGCAATATAAAATCAAGATGTATGGTCGAGCGGAAAGCCTCAACGCGAGCGTAGCGGCGGGGATTCTGCTATATGAGGTGCGCAGGGTGCTGGACTGAGCGGCTTGCGGCAGGAGGCGGCCAATCAGGTTTTGACGCAATGGACGATGCGTACGAAGGACTGGTTTAGGATTTGGACGGAAGGAAAGGAAACAACGGTATGTTGGAGTTGGTCAATGGCGCTTTGAAACAGATCGCGGAGGCGACAACGAGCGCGGCATGCAATGAATTGCGTGTGAAATACCTTGGGAAAAAGGGAGAGATCACACAGCTTTTAAAGCAGATGGGCGGGTTATCTCCGGAGGAGCGCCCTGCCTATGGACAGCAGGTAAACGCGGCGCGCGAGCAGGTGGAGCAGGCGTTGAGCGCAAAGCTTTCGCAGCTTGCGAGCGCGGAGCAGCAGGAGAAGATGCGCAAGGAGCGCATTGATATCACGCTGCCCGGCGAGAAGATCGTGCCGGGTGCGCTGCACCCGCTGACGCAGGTTTATTATGAATTGAGAGAAATTTTTGTGTCGATGGGATTCGACGTGCACGAGGGACCGGAAATCGAGCTGGACAAGTATAATTTTGAGATGCTCAACATCCCGAAAGATCATCCGGCGCGGGATATGCAGGATACCTTCTTTGTGAGTGAAGATGTACTGCTGCGCACCCACAACTCGCCGGTGCAGATTCGCACCATGCTCAAGGAAAAGCCGCCCATCCGCATGAT
>CAYVTZ010000057.1:0-15595 GCA_964454685.1 uncultured Christensenellaceae bacterium | reverse complement strand
ATTCGGTTTCCGGTGACATCAGGCCCCTGTTATTTCGCAATCCTTTGCGGGAGCCGTGCGTATCATTTGCCACGGTGACGTCTTGCCGGTGCATAACGATACTTGAGTGATAGAGTATAAATTACGAAAAAGTATACTTTTCCGATTCCGGTATTTTTTCCTGTTTTTTCAAGAAAAGCGCTAAACTTTTGTTCAAATACCCCGATAGTACATGTAGACGGAAAAGTATAGCTTTCCGTCTTTTTTGTATCTTATTTTTGACATGTATGGATTATGGTGAGAGAATCCGGTCGTTATACCGTGAATGATAAATGTTTCACGGTGGGTTGTTACCGTGGGTTTTATCTATGAGAAACGAGCCGACATTGCAAAAAGAGAGCAGGGAAAGGGCTTGCTGTCCTTTGGGAATTGTAATGGCGCGCGGGAAATGCGGATGCTTTTGGGGGCAGGGGCGGCAAATTCAGAAGATGAGATTTTGAGAGGCGGCGCATTCTCAAGTGATACAGCGCCGCTTCGCCAAAAAACGGCCGGGCACGGAGCGCTTTCTCTGGACAATGAATCCCAAAAGGTTTATGATGCTAAATATGATGGAAATTTATCAAGCAAAGGGGATTGCACCATGACAGAACATTTAAACATCAATCCGGTCAGCCACACGGCTATGGTTACGCTCGATTTTTTAAGCAGAACCGATCTTCCTTATGTCCAAGACTTTGCGGCCATATTCGGCATCGAACAACTGCACCAAATGATGATGCACCGTTCGGATTTTGCGGCTCGTTTTTTCGACTACCCTCCCAGAATTGAATCACGCTTAAAAGGTACCGACCGCATGATCCGCAGCGAGGGGAACCCCAACATACTGGACCTTGCATGCGGTTTTACGCCGCGCTGCCTTTATATGGCACAGGAAGGGTATCGTTATGCAGGCGTCGACCTGCCGTTTGTAATCGAGAAGGTACAACCCGCGGTGGAGGCGTTTATCAAAAGCCGTGCGGAGTTGCACGAATATCAAAGCAAGATTCAATACTCGGTTGCAGATGTGACCGACTTTCGCGCGCTTGAGCAGGCGACTGCCCATTTAAACGGTTCGATTACCGTGACCTGTGAAGGTTTGTTGGGATATTTGCCTGCGTATGAGCAAAAAGAAGTGGCAAAAAACATACACGCGCTGCTTAGAAAGCATGGCGGAATTTGGATTACTTCAGACTTTGATGAAAAATACAGTGATTCGGTTGGCGATATGTCCAACTTCATTTTTCAGGATGTAACGCAAAAGCAGATTGACACGGCGGCTGTAAATGGCATGGAGCAAGCGTGCCGGATGTTTGAATCCGTCGGCTTCCATGTGTCGCAGCGGGCATATCATCCGCAGTTTAGCGAAATCACATCGCTATCCGGCTATACGCCTCAAGATCAGAAATTGCTTTTTCAGGAAAATGTGCAATGGGATTTTCTGGCGCTGCAATGCAAGTAGCGCTGCATTTTCATAAGACTTGCGCAGCCGCAGACTGGTTTGCGGCAGAAAACAAGGCATCAGGATTCTGGTTAAAACCGCAGTGATAAGGTCATGGCGGATTTTTACTTCACAAAAATTTCACCAAAACATTCCCCCCACTCTCTCTGATTTATGTTATAATATCTCCGTATGAAAGTAAGGGAGCAAGAGGGCGGCGTGCTGCTGCAAGCGCAGCGGTGCTTTGCGCCACAGGATATTTTTGAGAACGGTCAAGCGTTTCGGTTTGGCAAGGTGCGTGACGGCGTGTATGAAGGCGTGGCGCACGGTCGGTTTTTGCGCGTTACGCAACGTCCGGACGGCGTATTCTTATACCCGTGCGAGGCGCGCGCGTTTGAAGAAATCTGGCGGCACTTCTTTGATTTGGACATCTGCTATGAAGCCCTGTTTGAGGATTGCGATGATGCGGCGCTGCGCAGCGGCATCGCATACGCGCCCGGTTTGCGCATTCTAAATCAGCAACCGTTTGAAACGCTGATTTCTTTCATCCTGTCTGCGAACAATCACGATGCGCGCATCCGTTCGCTGGTGGACAAGATTTGCAGCGCATACGGCGCGCCCTTTTCGTTTGAAGGGAATCCGTACCATGCGTTTCCTGAACCGCAGGCACTTGCACAGGCGTGTGAGGCGGATTTGCGGACGCTGGGGGTGGGCTATCGCGCGCCCTATTTGATCGGCGCATCGCGCAGCATTGCGGAAGGGTTTGACTTGGACGCGGTTGCGCAGATGGATTATGCTGCCGCCAAGCGCAGATTGATGGAGCTGCCCGGCGTGGGCGCAAAAGTGGCGGACTGCATCTTGCTGTTCTCGCTTTCCTTTCGGGAAGCATTTCCGGCGGATGTGTGGGTACGCCGCATTTTGCAGGATACCTATGATTTTTGCGGCAACGATAAGCAGATTTTCGAGTTTGCGCAAGCAAAATTCGGCGCATGCGCGGGGATCGCGCAGCAATATTTGTTCCATCACGCGCGCGAAAGCGCAAAGCAAGCGCGCACATTGAACGTGTAAAACAATTTTAATTTGGGGGCATAGATATGAAACTACTCATCGACACACACACGCATACCGTAGAAAGCGGTCACGCCTATTCTACGCTGCGTGAAAATGCGATTTTCGCGTTCCAACAAGGCTTGGAGGCCTTCGTTACATCCGATCATGGCCCAAAGGTACCGGCAAGCGCGCCCGCGTTTCTGATTCCTATTTTGGCGGATGTGCCGGACATCATCGAAGGGGTGCGCTTGGTGCGCGGCGCGGAAATCAACATTCTGGACGCTGACGGCGGTTTGGATATTGCGGAAAAATATCTCAAGTACACGGAATATGCCATCGCCTCTTTGCATGACGTTACCTTTCGCTCCGGAGACATCGCACACAATACTGCGGCGCTGATCGGCGCGCTGCGTAATCCTTATGTGGATGTGATCGGTCATCCCGGCAACCCGCAATTTCCGGTGGATATTGAATCTATCGTGAAAGAGGCAAAGGCACAGGGCAAACTCATTGAGGTAAACAATCATTCCTTCGGCATTCGCAAAGGGTGTGAGGAAAATTGCGCCCGCTTCGTGCATCTGTGCAAGCAGCATGATGTACGCATTGCCGTCGCATCCGACGCGCATTCCTGTTATAATGTAGGCATCTTCACCAAGGCGATCGAACTGCTGGAGTCCTGCGGATTCCCCGAGGAAATGGTGGTCAGCCGCGACTGGAACAGCTTTTCGGCATATTTGGACGAGCGCAAGCGCCGTCTGGCATAGCATTCGGTTTTGCACCGGGATAAGGAGCACCTATGAGACGATACGGTTACCGTCCGCGCCCTGTAACATCCGCCAAGCGGCGTGGTCTGCGCTTTTTAAAGCGTCATCGCAAGCTATTGCTGCTGATTGGCGGCATTGCCGCAGCGGCAATCGTTTTGCTGGCTGTTTTTGTGTTTCCCAATCTTGGCAAAGCGCCCGGTGCGCAAACGCCCGCCGCAACCGAGGAAGGTTATACCACGCAGGAAGAGTATCAGCAGGCGATCCAAAACAATGAAATCGACGCGGAAACCATTGCGGGTCTTTCCGGTACAGATGAGGCGTTGTTTGAAGATACGCAAACGGACGCCTCCCTGCGCATCGGCGTGACCGTGCTCAACAATACGCCTGAAATCGAGGCAATGCTGCTTGGCATGGAGAAGCGGGTGATCGCAGACGCACAACAGCAGGGAGTGGACGTCAGCGAGTATTTTTATCTTTATGATGCGGCAAACAATCAAAATCAGCAGATTCAGGACGTGCTTACGATGGTCAACAACGGCGTAAAGGTGATCATCGTCGCAGGCACAGACGCGTATAATTTTATTAAAATCGCGGATATCGCCCAAAGCAATAAGATCCCGCTGGTGGCGTACAATGCTGCGGCGGAGCGTGGTTATACCGTCAATGTGCGGCAATCGCAGGACGGCGCGCAGCAGTTTGCGCAGTTCCTCAAGGATGCCGGACAGTCCTCTACCATGCTGGTTGGCAAGGTCAGCGAAGCGCAGCAAACAGCAATCGAGGCTATTTTGCCGTTGGATGCGGTGTATCCGGACTATAACGAGGCAGTGGAGGCGATCGGCACTTCCGTCACAGACGGAACCCCAAAGCAATCCGCCATTGTGATGGATGCAAATGCAAACGATACGCTGCAGGCGTGGGTACAGCGCGGCGCGTTGCCGCAGGCGTATGCGGGATATGCCACGGTTGCCTATGTGAAAACCTGGTATCAGCTTTTGAACGGCGGCATCGAGATTCAGACGGATACCCAACCCGGCGCGACTCCCGAACCCAGTGCAAGCCCGAAACCGGATGTCAGCCCTGATCCGGCAGGCTCCGCCGCACCCGCCAATCGTGTGCAGGCAACGCCGCAGCAATTTCAGGCGATGGGTCTTACCACGGTGGCAAATTCCGGCGAGATCGTCTATGAAATCGTTGTCAACCTTGCGCAGGGAAAGACGCTCAAAGAGCAAGGCAGCGTCTATGAACTGCCCGGCGCAGAGATCATAACAAACGAAAATATCGCGCAATTCTATGAGCAGGTGAAGGATCAGCAGAGTGGCTTTGTCACATCGCAGGCGGATGCTTCGCAGGTCGCGGGATTGTTTGAGCAGGAGTAACTATGGCATATAAAACACTTTATCGCGTGTTCCGACCCAAAACCTTTGACGAGGTTTCCGGACAGGAACACATCACAGACGTATTAAGAAATCAAATCATCAAGGATTGCAGCGCGCACGCGTATTTGTTTTATGGTCCGCGCGGCACCGGAAAAACCAGTACGGCGAAAATTTTCGCAAATGCGCTCAACTGCCTTGATCCGCAAAACGGCAATCCATGCCTGCGCTGTGATGTTTGCACCAGCGTAGCGACGGATTCCTTTGTGGACATCGTGGAAATCGATGCCGCCAGCAACAACAGCGTGGATAACATTCGTGATATTCGAGATAAGGTTGCGCTGCTGCCCGCCGCCGGTAGATTCAAAATATATATTATTGATGAAGTGCACATGCTTTCGCAGGGGGCATTTAACGCATTGCTCAAAACGCTGGAAGAGCCGCCTTCTCACGCGGTGTTCATACTGGCGACCACGGAGCTGCGCAAGCTGCCCGCCACCATACTTTCCCGCTGTCAGCGTTATGATTTTAAGCGTATTTCCGAGCAGGATATTCTGGCGCGGTTGCGTGAGGTGGCGCAGAAGCAAGGGGTAGGCTTTGAAGAAGAGGCGCTCGTCATGATTGCGCAGGCGGCGGAAGGCGGAATGCGGGATGCGCTTTCCATTTTAGACCAGTGCATTGCCGGGCGTGAGAATTTGACGGTGGATATTGTAGGCGAGACGGTGGGGCTGGCAGACAGTGTGACGCTGGCACAGCTAGCCGATGCGATTCTTTCCGAGGATGCGGCCACTGCCATGCGGCTTACGCTTGCGATGCTGGCACAAGGGGTGGACGCGCATCACGTGTTGCGGGATGTGACCACCACACTTTCTGAACTTTTGGTGAAGTATGTCAGTGACGCGTATCGCAGCGCGATGATTCTTCGTGCGCTGGAAGTGCTGATTTATGCGCAAAACACGTTGCGTTATGCGGCGGTACCGGACGCGGTGCTGAAATCCGCGATTGTGCGCGCGACTAAGGCGTGCACCGATACCGATGAAAAGGACATTGCAATGCGTCTGCATCGGTTGGAACAAAAGCTGGAACAGTTGGAGTTGCAACCCGTGGCGGCACAACCAGTTAAGCCGGCGGTGCACGCGCCCTCTCCCGCTTCGGCGCAGTTGGAGCGGGAGGAACCCGCGGCACCTGTGCGGCAGCAAAAATCTGCTGCAGACGAGGATGCCTGCGTACCGCAGGGTGACGCAAAGCCATCGGCACCTAACGCGATGCCACAGGACGCGGCGGCGCAGACGGCACAGCTTAAACGGCTGATTGCGGCGCGCATTCCCGTTTTGGCGTTCGGCGCGCAGGAGATTCGCACGGTAGAGGTCATGGGAAGCAAGGTCAAAATCCATGCGGACGAAAGCGGACGCGCCATGCTGGAAATGCTGACGATGGAGCAGTATCAAGGTACGGTACGCGAAATCATGCGCGAAACCTTCGGGCACGACGCCGCGTTGGAACTTTCGTTCGGCACACAACAGCCCAGCGCAAGCAGCGACGCGCAGAGCATCGAGGATGCTTTGATTGCGCGGTTTGGCGCGGATAAAGTCGTTATTAAATAATGGCTGCCGGAGTTACATAAATTTCTGTGTGAACCCGGATAGTCCATGTTTGCCGAGTCGCGTGGTATTTTATGCGGCAGCGGCATTCCATAATGTTTAATCATATTGAGGAGGATACAAGAAGATGGCAAGAGGTGGATTTCCCGGTGGTATGGGCGGTGGCGGCATGAACATGCAAAACATGATGAAGCAGGCACAGCAGATGCAACAAAAAATGCAGCAGATGCAAGAAGAGCTGGAAGAGCGTGAAGTAGAAAGCACGGCGGGCGGCGGCGTTATTAAGGTGGTTGCGACCGGAAAAAAACAGATCAAAAGCATCGAGATCAATCCTGAGGTGGTAGATCCGGAGGATGTGGAAATGCTGCAAGACCTTGTGACGGCAGCCGTCAACGAGGCGCTGGAAAAAGCAGATGAAATGGTACAGTCCGAAATGGGTAAAATCACCGGCGGTCTGAATTTGGGAGGTTTGTTCTAATTTGGACAGCCGGCAAAAGCTGGTCGCGCAGTTTTGCAAATTGCCGGGCATCGGCGCAAAGACGGCACAGCGACTGGTGTATCATATTTTAAAGATGCCGGAAGCAGAGGTCAAGCAGTTTGCACTGGAGCTTTATGACGCGCGGCGCAGTGTGCGGTTTTGTCGCACCTGCGGTAATCTGTGCGAAGGCGAGCTGTGCGAAATTTGCGCCAACCTCAAGCGCGACCATGCCACCATTTGCGTGGTGCGGGATTCGCGGGATGTTGCGGCGATCGAAAAGGCGCAGGAGTACAGCGGAGTTTACCATGTGCTGGGCGGCACCATATCGCCGCTTGAAGGCATCGGCCCCGACGACATTGCCATTGCACCGCTGCTCGCTCGCTTGCAGGATGGCGCGATCCAAGAGGTCATTCTCGCAACCAATCCGGATGTGCAGGGCGAGGCGACCGCGTCTTATTTGGCGCGTCTGCTATCGCCCTTTTCCTTAAAGGTCACGCGTATTGCGCACGGCATTCCCGTGGGCGCGGATTTGGAATATGCAGATGAAATCACCATTGCGAAGGCGCTGGAGGGACGACGGGAGATTTAACGGCGCGCGCAGACAATGGGGGGATTGCGATGATTCAGGACTTCAAGCAACTTTATGAGACCTGCATGCAGTGCCAAAACTGCGCACTGCACCAAACGCGCAACAGCGTGGTGTTTGGTGAGGGCAGTTTACGTGCGCGCGTCATGTTTATCGGTGAGGGTCCGGGCGCGCGAGAGGATGCCACGGGGCGGCCGTTTGTGGGCGCGGCAGGGCAGCTTTTGGACAAGATGCTAAACGAAATCGGGCTTGTGCGCAGTGACGTTTACATTGCAAATGTGGTCAAATGCAGACCGCCTCAAAACCGCGACCCACAGCCGCAGGAGCGGGAAGCCTGCATCGGATATCTGCGGGCACAGGTGGCGTTCATCAAACCGCGCGTGATTGTATGCCTTGGGCGTATCGCTGCCGGTGTGATTTTAGGGCGCGAGGTGCGCATGACGCGCGAACACGGTGTATTTGAGCAGCGCAAAAGCTTTCTCATTATGCCCACATTTCATCCTGCGGCACTGCTGCACAACCCGCAGCATGAGGCGGATGCGCGGCAGGATTTTCAACGGTTGAAACAGAAATTGGAGGAATGCCATGCCGGTGAGTGAGCTTAACGCACGGATTGCAAAGGCGTATGCGCAACCGTTGGTGTTTGGCAGCGGCGATGTGGGGGCGCGGCTCATGCTGATTGGCGAAGCGCCGGGCAAAGATGAGATTGCGCAAGGCAAGCCGTTTGTGGGTAAGGCGGGGCAGAATCTCAGCCATTTTTTAGAGATTTTGCAGTTGACGCGGGAGGAGATTTACATTACCAATGTTTGTAAATTTCGACCTGTGCGCATCAGCGCGAAGAACACCGTGTCCAACCGAACTCCTGCGCGGGGTGAGATTGTGCAGGCGCGTCCATTTCTGATGGAGGAGATTGAGCTGATTGACCCGGAGTGGGTCGTCACGCTGGGGAACATTCCCTTGCAGGCGGTACGTGGGGATGCGAAGCTGACGATTGGGCACGTGCACGGACAGGCGATTGATTTGGGAGCGCGCAAACATTTTGCGTTGTACCATCCTGCAAGCGTGATTTACAATCGTTCGCTATTGGAGGTATACGAACAGGATTTGCTGGTGTTGCGCGGGATGCTGTAAGATTATGCTGTAAGATTACTTTTCTTTTTAGAAAAAAAGAAAAGTAACAAAAGAAAAATCAATCTAAGAGATGGAAGAGATTCTGGCGATGGGAGCGTGACGACGGACGGGGAAGAGTTTGCGTCCGGCGGGCGTGGGGGTTGTGACAGTGGTCTGTGAGGCACGCTCATATTTTGCCTTGGGAAAAAGGAAAAGTAACAGAAGAATAATCAATCTATGAGATGGAGCAGGCGATAGAAAATATCGCTTTTTTATTGCAAATAGATTGACAAATTTCGATATGATGTTATGATAGATATATCGAAATATTTGAATGCGAGGGAGCTTATGCGAGATCACAAACAGGATGCAGCTGTGTTTAAGGCATTCTGCGACGAAAACAGGCTGATGATTTTAGAGATGCTGCGGGAAGGCGAACGCTGTGCGTGTGAACTGCTGGAGCAGCTGCACATCAGTCAATCTACACTTTCGCATCACATGAAAATCTTGACGGATTCGGGTGTGGTTGCGGCGCGCAAGCAGGGTAAATGGACGCACTATTCTATTTGTGTATCAGGCAAGCAACGCGCGATGGAACTGCTGGGAGAACTGACGCAGGTCAGCGGCAGCCATGTGCCGCCCTTGTGCTGCTCGGAGGAAACAAAATGAAAGATTCTGTAAACTGCCCCTGCCCAAAGACCGCCTGTGCCAACAATAAAAACTGCGCTGCATGCGTGGTCAAGCACAAAAAAACAGATAGCTTGCCTTTTTGCCTATTTCCCGATAACGAGGGAGACAAGAGCTTGCGAAACTATTATACAAAACTGAAAGCGAGGTTTGAACGCCATGAGTGATTGTTGTTGCTGCGCACCTGAAATCACCAAATATAGTCCGGATGACCCATACGTTTGCGGTGAAATCCCGACTGAATTTGGGAAGATCCCTAAAATCAAAACGGAGATTGACCGATCGGACAAATTCGGCGCGTTCAAGGTACGCTGTGGAATCGGGCGCATGGACTACAAGGTCGGTCCCGGACTATATGCAGTGGGGGAGCCGGATGCGGATTCCCCCGTGCTTGTCACTTGCAATTACAAGCTGACCTTTGATGTGCTGCGCAGGGAATTGCGCGCAATCAGCGCATGGATTTTGGTTTTGGATACGCGCGGGGTCAACGTTTGGTGTGCCGCGGGCAAAGGCACATTTGGCACACAGGAATTGGTCAGCCGCATCGGGAAAACGCATCTGGCGGAGCTGGTTTCACACCGCAATCTGATCTTACCGCAGCTCGGAGCAACCGGGGTGAGTGCGCATGAGGTCAAGCAGCAAACAGGATTTTCTGTGCAATATGGCCCGGTGAGAGCGGAGGATTTGCCCGCGTTTCTGACGAGTGGCATCACCAAAGAGATGCGGCGCGTGCAATTTCCGTTACGCGATCGAGCGGTGCTGACGCCGGTGGAATTCCTTCCGAAGTTGAAATATTTATTGATGGCACTGGGTGTGATGTTTGTACTCAACTGGTTTGCGGTCGCCGGATTTGGCGTTGCTGACGTGCTGGGGCTGCTGGTTTCACTGGCGATTGGGTGCATTTTGGTGCCGATTGCGCTGCCGATTCTGCCATTCCGAGCCTTTTTTTTAAAGGGATATTTGCTGGGAGCCATTTGGGCAGCCGCATTTGTGCTTTTATTCCCGATGAATCTATTGAAGATGATCGGGTATTGTGCGCTGCTGCCTACCATTACGGCGTTCTGCGCCATGAACTTCACGGGTTGTACAACCTTCACCTCACCTTCCGGCGTTTTGAAGGAAATGAAGCAAGCCATTCCCATCATGATCGTTTTGGGAATCATCGGTGTGGCGGCTGTGCTGGTTGGCACGTTCCTTGTGCTGTAACGGAGGAGATTATGATGAGATATTTAGAAAACGTGACGACGCTGGATTATATGGCATATCACTGCAAGGGCTGTGAGCGCTGCGTGCAGGTGTGCCCGCATGGCGTATTTGAAATGAAGAATGATAAGGCGAAGATCGTGGATCGCAATGCCTGCATCGAATGTGGCGCATGCGCCAAAAACTGCGCATTCGGCGCAATTTCCGTTAAGCCCGGTGTGGGCTGCGCCTCTGCCATCATTCGCGGATTTTTAACGAACAGTGAGCCGTCTTGCGATTGCTCGGGTGATTCCGGCGGTGGCTGCTGCTGATCGAAAACGGGGAATGCAGAACAAATGAGGGGGAGTTTTTTATGCCTAATAATGAAACACGTAAAATTGGATTTTTTGAGAAATATTTGACGCTTTGGGTGATTCTTTGCATGGTCGCAGGGGTGCTGATTGGTAAATTTTTGCCGCAGTTTCCTGAATTTTTAGGGCAGTTTACTTATGCCAATGTCAGCATACCCATCGCAATCTTGATTTGGATTATGATTTACCCTATGATGCTCAAAGTGGACTTTCAAAGCATCAAAAACGTAGGCAAGAACCCAAAAGGGCTTTTTGTTACATGGATCGTGAACTGGCTGATCAAGCCGTTTACCATGTTTGGCATTGCCAGCCTGTTTTTCTATGTGATCTTCAAAGCGCTGATTCCACCGGAGCTGGCGCAAGACTATCTTGCCGGCGCAGTGCTGCTGGGCGCCGCCCCTTGTACGGCAATGGTGTTTGTGTGGAGCTATCTGACCAAAGGAGACGCGGCTTATACCGTGGTGCAAGTTGCCACCAACGACCTCATCATACTGTTTGCGTTTGCGCCCATTGTCGCGCTGCTTCTCGGCGTGGGCGGCATACAGGTGCCGTGGGACACATTGTTTTTATCCGTGGTGCTCTTTGTGGTGATTCCGTTGGCAGCAGGCATTCTAACGCGCAGGCTGGTGAGCAAGCGGAGGGGCGAAGATTATTTCAATCAGCGCTTCATACCTAAGTTTGGCAACGCCACTATCATTGGTCTGCTGCTCACATTGGTGCTGATTTTTTCCTTCCAAGGAAATGTGATTTTGGAAAACCCGCTGCACATTGTATTGATCGCCGTGCCGCTGATTTTGCAAACGTTGCTGATCTTTGCCATTGCGTATCTTGCCTGTAAGGCGCTCAAGTTACCGTTTTCCATCGCGGCACCCGCAGGCATGATTGGCGCTTCTAACTTCTTTGAGCTTGCAGTTGCCGTGGCGATTGCGTTGTTTGGCGCTTACAGCCCGGTTGCGCTCGCCACGACGGTTGGCGTGCTGGTGGAGGTGCCTGTGATGCTCTTCTTGGTGCGTATTGCAAACAAGACGCAGGGATGGTTCCCGAAGGCGTAGGGAGAACGGTATGAAAACAGCTTTGATTTTATGTGCGCAATGTCAAAACTGCACCGACTGTGCGGTGCAGTTAAACTGTAAATATAACGCGATTCTGCGAGAAGAACCCGATGATAAGCCGTGGATTGACGGCTATAAATGCTGTGGCTGCATGAAGTGCAAACTTTATTGCCCGCATGGGGCAGTAGAACAGCAGACGACCCCTTGCAATCTCGGCAGTTTTCAAGTGTAAGCTTTACGAAATGCGCTCGGATGCCCTGCGCAGACTTCGCGCGGACAAATTCACCTGCATGATGACCACGGAGGCAATGATCAGCGCGCCGCCGACGAGCATGGTGAGCGTGAACGCCTCGATGCCAAACAACACGGAAAACACGGTTCCAAACACGCTTTCCATCGTCATGATTAAGGCGGCGGGCGTTGCGTCGATGTATTGCTGTGCCTTATATTGCAGGCAATTCATCAAGAACATTTGCGGGATTGCCATAAACAATACCCCGATGATGACCCATGCGGGGTCGGTGGCAGTGATCACAAAATCCTGCGTCGCCAGCAGCACAATGCCGGACACCGCACTCTGCATCAGCGCCGCGCAGGTGACCGAAATCTGGTAGTGCATCCCTTTTGGTGTTTTGGAAAGCAGCGTAATCATAAATGCCATGCACAGTGCGGAAAGCAATGTCAGGACGTCTCCCGCGTTAAATGTCAATCCTGTTTGCAGCAGCCCCGACAGCACCATAACGCCTAAGATGCACAGCGGCACACATAAAATTACTTTTTTAACCGGTTTTTGGCGATACATCGCCCAAACGACAAACGGCACCATGATCACATTGGTCACGGTGAAAAATGCGCTGTTAGACGGCGTGGTGTAGGCGAGCCCGATGGTCTGCAAGAAGATGCCGCCCGCAACGAAAAGCCCGATGACCAGCCCTAATTTCCAGTGTGCCTTCTGCGCGCGCTTGTGCTCCTTGCGGAAGCAGATCAAGCAGACGATCAGACAGATGACACTGGCATAAAAAATGAGCGCTGTCGGTGAAATTCCCGCTGCCATCGCATTTTGACGTATGGGGAATGTCAGCCCCCACACGACGGTACACGTTAAGATTCCAAGCCCTGCCTGTCCTTTTGTCATATTCCCCTCCACGCTGATGATTGTGATGCTGACAAATTGAAATGCTTGTCTGTGCCTGATTTGTATGCCGCGCGCAATGAAGCGGTGGCGAGAAACGACAAACATAAGACTGTCAGCACCCTTGAGTTGTACAAACGAATATTATTAATATATCGTCTTTGTGCATAAAAAGCAAGGTGTTGCAGGATCATTTCTTTTGCGGTTTTATGATGGACTTTTTCTGCTGCATATGAAAAAACAATTTATCGGCCTGTTTTCACACTGTTTTTTGGTGTTTTCGTGTATAATTAGAGTAGAGTATTATTTTAACGCGCGTTGTGCCATTGATTTGGCGTTTTGCGCAAATACGAAAGTGAGGGTCTTTCATTGAAGCGACACATAACTCGATACGTTCTTGCCATCGCGCTGGCGTTGTGCATGTTCCTTACAGCCTGCGTGCCTGCGGTGCAGCCGTCCGTGCAGCCATCTGTGCAACCGGAAGCGTCGGCTGCGCCTTCTGATGCGGCGCCCCCGGAGGTGCAAGCACCGCAGCAAAGCGGCTGGCTCAATTCTACGGTGGCAGGGAATGTTACTGCGGATACACCTGTGCAGCAACAGGATGATTTTTTCCTTGCGGTTAATCATGATTGGCTGGCGAACGCAGAGATTGCGCAAGGCGAAGTAGATACATCGTCGTTTGCGGAGCGCGAACAGGAAGTCCAAGTTGAGCTGCAAGCGATTTTAAATGACGACACACTTGACAGCCATGAGGCGAAGCTGGTACAGCGTTTGTATCAAGACGTGATGGATATGGACACCCGCAACCGGCTGGGCGTGGAGCCGCTGATGCCTTATATTGATGAAATCCGCAACATTCGTTCCATTGAGGAACTCAGTGAGTATTTGGAGCGAGAAGACAACAACACGCTTTCGTTTGTTTTTGTGCAGCAGGACATGATGGACAGCAATCGTTATGCTGTGAACATTTTGCCCACAATGCTTTCCTTAGGTGACGCGGATGAATATCGACAGATGACTGAGCAGGGAGAGCGAAAAAAAGCCGCACTGGACACCTTGTATGTGAAATCGCTGATGCGCCTTGGATTTACGGAAGCGGAAGCGAAAGCGGCATGGGAGGCCTGCTTCGACTTTGAAACCGAGCTTGCGCAGCAGACAAGAGGCGCCTCTGCCGTTTATCAACCGGACTATATGCAACAAATCTACAATCCGGTCACGATTGCGGAGTTGCGTGAGATGAGCCCGAACTTTCCGGTGGCAGACATCCTAGAGGCAACCGGATATGCAAAGAGCGAGCTGATCAGCCTGATTGATCCCGATTGGCTGAAGCAACTGAATGAGTTGTATACCGAAGAAAATCTGGAAGGCATCAAGGCGCGGTTGATGCTTACCTATGTGCAGGGCTATATGCCTTTTCTGGATCAGGAATTTTTGGATTTGGACAGTGAATACAGTGCGGCAACCCTAGGCGCGGTTGGCAGCGAGCCATTGGAGATAATGGCGTTCAAAAAGGTGGATGAATTGCTGGGCGCGGCGCTGGGGAAGCTGTATGTGGAAGAATATTTTTCGGATGAAACCAAAGCAGACGTAGAACAATTCATTGCTGATTCTATGGACGTTTATCGAAAGCGACTGCAAAACAACGATTGGCTGGGTGATGCAACCAAACAAAAGGCATTGGACAAGCTGGACACCATGGGCGTTTATGTTGGATACCCGTCGCAGTGGAAGGATTATTCTACCCTGCAACTGAAAAGTCCGGAGGAGGGTGGGAATCTGATAGAAGATTTGAAGTCCATCTCAGACTTTTTGACGCAGGAATCCCTGCAAAAAATCAACACCACGGTTGACAAAAAGAGCGGGGAGGCGATCCAAAAAACCTATGATGTCAACGCGTATTATCGCGCGAACAATAATTCCATTAACATTCCTGCCGGCATTCTGGGGGGCGTATTCTATGACAAGAACGGAACAGAGGCAGCGCGTATGGGAGGAATTGGCACGACAATCGCACACGAGATCACGCACGCTTTTGATTCGAACGGAAGCCAGTTTGACCGGGATGGCAACATCGGGAACTGGTGGACAGAGGAAGATGCAGCCGCTTTTCAGGCGCGGACCGGAAAGGTGGCGACGCACTTTAGCAGCATTGAATCCTTGAGCGGCAAATATGTGAACGGAGACCTTGTTGTAACGGAAGCGACTGCGGACCTTGGTGGTATGTCGACTATGCTGGAGATTGCCAAAGGGATTGAGGACTTTGACTACGATGACTTTTTCACCACATATGCAAAAATTTGGAGACGCAAAGGGACGGCAGAGGCCGTGGAGAGCGCGCTGAAGACTGACCCGCACCCGCCGAACTATCTGCGTGCAAATGTCACGGTTCAGCAGTTTCAGGAGTTTTATGATGCCTACAACATCCAAGAGACGGATGGTATGTATCTTGCACCGGAAAGCCGCCTTGCTGTTTGGTGAAGTCCGGGAATTGGACTGCAAAAGCCGCGAGAGTGGCAATCCGTACAAACCAAAATGTGAAGTTTGAAGCAAAAATCAAAAAACGCCACCGTGATGACGCACAAAACCTGCGTCGTTGCGGTGGTGTTTTTCCATCCGTGGCTTAAACGCATAATATTTTTTCACACTTTGTCTTTACAAGATGCACCAATTATTGTATAATATCAAAGCTGACACAATTTGGCGGCGTAGCTCAGTTGGCTAGAGTACTCGGTTCATACCCGATTGGTCGGTGG
>CAYVTZ010000056.1:10508-15842 GCA_964454685.1 uncultured Christensenellaceae bacterium | reverse complement strand
GTTCTCTATTCTACATCCCTTTGGAGGTTTACACAATTTTTGAAACGGTCTCACATGAAAAAGGAATAAGTGATTCCGCACCGCATTTCATAAACCCATGCCGCAAATCTGAACGGCATAGGTTTTCTATTTCGGCGAGTAAGTAGCAGGGTTTAAGGGATGCAATCCTTTACATGTCCGAATTTGGATATCCAAATTCAGTGCTTGGTAAGACAGCACAGAGAACTTAGCAGTTATTTTCCATATTTTGAAATTCCGACAATTCTTCCCAATCTTCACGATTGCCAATACGCCGTAAATATTCTTTTCCACCGTCAACTGCTACGCTCTTGCACTGGCAGTATCTCAAATCATACACCGCTTTGCTTTCGATGATGTCGCCGCATTTTTTGCATTTGATTTTGTTGGAAATTAACATTGCGTACCCCTAAAATTTATTCTATTCCCAATGCTTTAAAGACTGCGTCCTCTGGGCTAGTATAAAAAGAAGTCTGAAATTTAGCAAATAAGTCTGCCGGAACGGTTGCAATATCTGCTGCTGACGACATTGGCAACAGCAGCTTCTTTGCACCAGCATCAAAGCAGACTTGCAAGGTGCTGGCAAGTTCCTCAACTTTGCTGATTGTGCCGCCAATACTCATATTTCCCAGTACACACATCTGCGACTGAATAGGCTTTCGAAGAGAAGCGCCGCATAGTGCCACATAAGCACAAAGCGCCAATTCTGAAGTTTTACCAACCCCCTGACAATCGGCAATATGCATCAGAAAGTTGTTGGTATCAATGCTAATAGAACCACTTATCTGCTTTTTATTTGCCTTGAAATAATTTTGCGCAGTTTTTAGATTCTCTTTTGCTTCGCGGTCATAGCCAACACCGCTTACTTCAAACTTTCCATTGCCACCCACAACCTCAGTTTCAATCTTTTACACTCCCAGCATCCCTGTATCACCACGCGACACTGTATAGATATGACCTGACTTACCTTGACCATCGGGGATCAGTTTACCAGAACCTTGTTCCGGTATAGACACAAAATGTTCTTCAAAGCTGTCATTATCCAAATAGGAGAAGTGGACGTCATAAAACTCCATTCCGCCAATCTTTTTTAGCTGTTCTTTAACCCTGTGACGTCCTTCTAACGCATATTCAAGAACCTCCCCCACGTCATCCTTTTCAAATTCACCATGAGGATATAATAGCTTTATCATACCTGAGACTGTTTTACGGACAGCAATCACATCTCGCTGATTTAAGTCATGACCCAATTTAAAATGTTGCTCTATCGCATCACCAAAGTTGCGTTTGCGCATTTCTCTGAAAAATTCCGCAAGATAATCGGTTATGAAACCATATTCGTTTGTAAAATATTCCGGGCGCATTTTAGGGATCTCCCATCCGGGCAGATAGTAGTGCATTCTGTCGAAAAAAGCACTATCATAAGCTATCGCTTCTGGGAACGGTTCAAATAGATGAGATGTTTTAAGCAGCACATCTACACTCTGATTGATATTCCCTACAAACACCATCGAAGCATTCGCGTTTTTTTCTTCTTTCCCACACGCAAAGGAACCGAATGCCATATAATCTTTAATGATCTGAATGCCATCTTTATCTTTGAATGTGATTCCTGCCACTTCATCAAAAGCAACGCAATCCCACATTACCACCAAACCAATCGTTCTACTGGCCATGTTGTAAAAGAGGTTAGCAACAGTGGTCTGTCCGCCCGAAATCAAGATAGAATTTGGAGAAATTTCTTTATATATATGAGATTTACCGGTGCCACGCGGACCTAATTCACAAAGATTATAATTATTCTCTACCAATGGGATCATGCATGCCAGCAGATGCCACTTGGTTCTGTTGTCGAATTGTGTCGGTTCCATGCCGATGCTTCGGAGCATCACATCAATCCACTCTTCTTTAGAGAACTTGCTCCTACCGTCGAAAAACTCTTGCATGTCCATATGAGGAAGCTGAATTGGCGTCAGTTCATCAATTTCAAAAGAACTAACCTTGTTTTTCTTGCCGCCCTTTGGTGCATCAGAATCAAATTCATCATAACGATCCTCCAGCCGGTTATAATTCATTCGGAGAATACACCAAATACCGTCAGCCAAAAGTTTTTCAAATTGTTTAATATAGCTATCTGCAATGACCACATTTTTCAATCCCAAATTATGAAAGATAGCTTTATAATTATCGCTTTTATAATTTTTCCTGGGCTGTACAATATTTTATCATCGAAAGCTGTTTTTATAGACTTTTTTTCACAGGGTCACTTTCTCAGACTCTGCAAAACGCAGATCCGTGTTCCTGCCATTCCAGCAGATTGTTTGCCTCTTTGCGAATCAAGGTGCTCACCGCGGGTATTTTCAGGTCTTTTATTTTTTCCAGTGCTGTGGCATTCAGCTCAAATCTTCGCATCGTCAAAAGATCAAAAAAGGCTTGCATATCCATCCGCATAGGATAGGCCGCGCAAAAACCAGCAAAATTCCGCGTGGAAACCTCCATCTGCTCCTTTGTGAACGGCTTGTGCCTGAATGTCTCGCAAATCACCGCCGCATCATACATAAGAAAGCTATTGCAAACCGAATCCATGTCGATCAAAAACAGCCTGCCTTCTGCATCCACCAAAACATTGGTTCTGTTCAAGTCGCCGTGTATCACACCCCGCTTCAAATGCGAAAGACGCTGCCATAGCTGTTTTCCACAGGCTTCCAGCTCCCGCACCATCCCCGCATCAAAGCCGCATTCATACATCAGGCGTGTTAGCCTGTCAATATAATATTCTTTGCCGCAATCTTGTAAGCCGCGCGTAAAGCCTCCCAACGCTTTTTGCACGTTTGCCACATACGCCCCCAATGCGGGCATCTGCGCATCCCCGGCGGGCGCACCCTCGATATATTTGTATAAATACCCTGCCTCGCCGGTGGAAAACACGCACAGTTCTGCGTTTTTCGCATCCATCACTTGAATGGTGTCCACGCCCTTTTCTTCCAGAACTCGCGCTGCCCAAAACGCTTTTTGGGCAGTGTGCATGCCATCTTCTTCGTACAGCTTTAAAATATATCTTCCCGCCGCACCGATTACAGCAAACACCGCGCCGCCCACATTTCGCAGCAAATCGACGCGCTCTATCGGCAGATCGTAAAACTCTTTCAGTTCTTCCTTCAGGCAGAGCTGCTTTTCCGGTATAAACGGCGTTGCCTGTTCCCCATATCGTTGCACAATGCCCATTACTTGCCGCACACCGCTTTAAATCTTTCGGCAAAGCCGTTTTTGTAAAGTATGCATCTCATATAATCCTTGCCAAAAAAGCTACCCGTAGTGGCATATCCTACCGCACGGCAGCCGCCTTGACACTTGGTAAGCTGCTCACAATCAGCGCATTCGCTATCCGATTCACACATATCTCGAAAGGTGCTGCATGTCATATTCATATATGTGGATTTCTCCAGAATATCTTTTAACGGCATCTCGATAACTTTTGAGGTCTTCTCGCCCAGCGCGCGCATAACGCCAGACATAATATTGCACGGGAACACTTGTCTGTCCGCCGATATATGCAGGTGATCTCTTGCGCTTTCACAGACGGGTCTTTGCATAAGCGTCTTGGCATCAACCTCTTTTGGCATCCAGTCCAGCCTGCCTTCATACATGGGAAAATATCGGAACACACCCCATAGTTCCAGCATGGGGCGCAGCCCCTCATCATGATATTGCTGAAAGAATCCCACCATCTTGTCAAAGTATTCCTCTGGCGGCAAATTATGCTCGGCAGAAGTTTTCACCCAGCGCGGCGCCTCGCTTACGCGGATCACACGCATCACGTTCACGCCCAAATCATCCAAAAATCTTGCGGTTTCAATCAGCCCGTCCACATTGCCCTTGTGTATGCACACATGCGCAGATACATTGAATCCGTATTCCTTTGCCAGCTTGATTGCCTTGATTGCCGCCTCCTCCGCGCCGGGGGTGCCCCTCAACCAATCATGCTTGTCCAAACCGTCAAAGCTGATCATGATTAAAGGAAACAAAATGCGTTGCATACCAAAATCCGTTTGAGAAGGCGGCTCGTTGCGAATCGCCTCCAATGCCTCACGCGTAAGCAACCCGCCGTTTGTAAGTATTTCGTTTACATGAATGCCCCTTCTGTGCGCATTCAGCACCAGCTCCAAAAACTGCGGATGCATAAACGGCTCGCCGCCCGTGTACCGTATTGTTCCGATGCCGCACGTTTGCATCTCATCATAAATGCTCATGCACTCTTCAAACGTTAGTTCCGCCGTAAGCTTGTTTTCGTCTTTTGCGTTAAAGCAATGCCGACAGTTGTAATTGCAGCGCAGCGTGGGCGCAAAGCTGACAGCATTAAAATACTGGTTCTCATAATACTGATACTTCTGCCAACTTTTTAGGTCTTCTCCCTCATTCGCCTGCCGAATGATGCCGCTGTTTAAATATCGATCCAGCCTTTCGCCTGCCTCAGCATCCATCTTTCCATTGCAGGTCAGCAAAAACATAAAATCGTCTCTCTTAAGCCATTGTGGAGATGTGGTGCTGTATTGACACAGCGCGTGCGGTATGCCCTTCCAGCCGCGCAGCGTGTAGGGTTCGTTCAATATATACTTCATTCTTACCTCGTTTTTTCAAGTGACGGCGCCACGCAATCGTCGCTTCGTCCACTTTGCATTGTTATGCGTCGTGTCTTGCAAAAGCAATTCTCGTCTTACTCCGACCGCTCGTCGGGGTAACACACATCCGTCTCACAGGTTTTGCCGCAATGCCCCTGACAAATAAGACCGCCGCTCACCACGTTGGCATATCACCATCCCCCTCACAGGTCTTCCCGCAATGCCCGGTGCAACTGCCGCCGCTTACCATACAGGCAAGCTGCTCATCATCACTTTCGGTGCAAAGCTCCATAAAATCCCGAATATCACTTTCGCTCATCTCAAAGCCTTGCTCCTTGATATACGCCGCGACTTCCTCGCCCTTCTTGCCTTTTAAGGTCTCCAGCACCTCGGGGTTTTTCATACAATACTCAAAAAATTCTTTGCCTTTACTCATATTTTTTACCTTCTTTTATCTGTTTTATTTGCACACGCTCTTTTCCTATTTCATCTTGCGTCAGGACATGTCAAAAAATCCTTCCCTTCGCATCCAGCTCACAGGTTTCGCCGCAATGCCCGGTGCAAGCCCCGCCGCTCACCACAGCGGCAAGCTGCTCATCGTTGCTTTCCGCGCAAAGCTCCATAAAGTCACGGGCATCGCTGTCGCTCATCTCAAAGCCTTGCTCCTTGATATACGCCGCGACTTCCTCGCCCTTCT
>CAYVTZ010000056.1:0-10408 GCA_964454685.1 uncultured Christensenellaceae bacterium | reverse complement strand
TCGCTCATCTCAAAGCCTTGCTCCTTGATATACGCCGCGACTTCCTCGCCCTTCTTGCCTTTTAAGGTCTCCAGCACTTCAGGGTTCCTCATACAATGTTCAAAAAATTCTTTGCCTTTACTCATTTTTTTACCTTCCTTTCTGAGAAGGGTGTCTCCCTCTCGCACCTTGCAATCCTCGGCAAATCATTCGCCGTTCTTCTTTTGCTGTTCGGTTTCCCGAATCAATTCTTCATTTTGGCAGATCGCGCTTACTCTTTTTCCGTTGCATCAACTTGTTTTCATTCAGCCATTCTCTGTCTGCCTTGTTCACCATTGCATCGATGTACGCTTTCACCATTACTTTGCTACGGGTAAACTCGCAATGCTCCTTAGGCGCGTTAAATATATCGGGTACGTCTTTCGGGGGCTCGTTTGGCATATCGCAGGAACAAATGTGTGCACAGCAACCGCCGCAAGTGTATTTTGCAAAGCACTTTGCACACTTTTCATTTTCCAGTATCATGTGTTTTTCAAAAACGCCGGGTACAAACCCGTCATAAATATTACCCTGTCTGCGTTCATGGGTTCCCACAAAGCGGTGGCAGGGATAAATATTGCCGTCATGAGCCACCGCAATCATTGATCGTCCGCTGCCACAGCAGACATATCGCTTGGGCACCGTCGTTTGCTCCAGTGCAAAACGAATATCATACTCTGTCTCCTTGTGCTTCGCTAGTTTCCTTATGCCCTCCGCATCTCTGTTTTTGAGCATTTCCACAAAGCTCTTTACACTTTTTTCCAAAACATCCTTGCGATCCAAATAATCCTTAAACAAATCCACCCGCTTGATGTGTTCTGCAAGATTGCCCGAAGCGCCGCACAGTTGGTATTCCTCAAATCCCAATGCCTCGAATTCGCTTATGATCTTTTCTTTGACATCATCGGCATATATCGTGGCACGGGCGGCAATTTTGTCAATTTTTTTTATGGCTTTTTTAATATTTTCCGTCACCACATCATAGCTGTCTTGTCCGTCATTCATCACACGCCTTGACTGGTATTCTCTTGGTCCGTCAAAGCTGACCAGTATACTGAAATCTTCCTCTCCGGCAAAGAAATCCATCATTTCATCCGTCATCAAAGTAAGATTGGTTGTCATGCCAAACGAAAGCTTTTTATCCGTAAAAATCTTTTTGGCGTATGCCACGCACTTCACAATCAGCTCGTAGTTTAGTAGCGGCTCACCGCCAAAAAAGATCAGTCCAACTTCTTTCTCGTCGTCTCTTTGGTTCACCTGATCCCGCAGAAAATCAATCGCATCAAACGCCGTTTTTTCGTCCATCATGCCGGGGTCGGAATAGCTACCGTCCGTGCCGTAGCAGTATTCACAGCGCATGTTGCACGACTGCGCCACCATCAGCTCCAAATGTGATGGCTTAATCTTCTCAAATCCCTTTTTCCAAAGCTGTGCGTCATGCTCTCTCTCCGCTTCGTCACTGCTCGGCTTGTCTGACAGCACCTTTGCCTTTTTTAGCCATTCGTATTGCTCGTCCGTCACCGAAATCTCATACTTACCCTGCACAGTTTTCATCCACTCATACTGATCCCATTCCAAAGGATCGGTGAACAGCGTGCGTATGCGTATCACAAATGGCTTTTCAAAAATCTCAAATACATCAAACGGTTTTAGGTATACGCTCCTCATTAAAATAACTCCTTTATTTTTGATTGATCCCGCATGCCATCAATCATCTTTTGCTTTACTTTTTTGTGCAGAGCGCTTATGGCATCTACTCTATCCTGAGATGCCTGCTTCTCAGCAGTTCTCGCTTCGCGGTATTGCGCTCGCTTCGATAATGTGCTGTATATGCTTTGCACCGCGCTTTTGCTCCGCCAATGCTTTGCGGCATAGCTTACGGATACAAAATCAAAAAACAAATCCAGCATTTCATCTCGAAACGCTTCATCATAGCCTTTGTTTTGCAACTCCAGCTCCATTGCTGCGCAACAATACTGTTTGCTTTGGCTGTTAATCCCACGTAATTGCTCGGCAGCGCCGGAAAAATCCCCCGCATCATACAGCAGTGCGGCGCGTAGTAGTATGAGGGGCACATTTCCTCCCGCTTCAAGGTTTTCGTTTTTATCCGTATCATTGCTCGCGATAAAATCCGCCAAAAGGCGCGCCTGCTCTTTTGTTATTGTGCAGTTTTCGCTGCTTAGGTTTGATATGAAGCAGGCCATTTTCGTGTTTTTTTGCCTGTTTTTGTCTATTTTAGTGGAATTTTCAGACACTCCGGGTACAAATATCCTGTATGTGGGAAACCCCAAATATCCCATGTCTCTGATATACACGTCTCCGGCAATCTCGCAAAGCTTGTCACACATATAGTGCATCCCCTTGCTGTTTGTAAATTCCCCCGCCTCGCCCCAGGGCACAAACTCCCATGATGGCTTGCCCGCAAAGTACTCATCTGGCACGGAGCCCGTACCGTCTCTGAATTGCTTATACAGATTCCTTACGCTGTCATACGGCATTTGTGGCTGTGCTTCCCATGGTGTCAGGTAAAATGCGTCTTCCTCCTTGACCCCCGGGGTATAGCCCTGCAAAAGCTCTGTAAGACAGCGCTCGAGCGCAACGGCAAAGGTGGGGTGTGCGCCGAATTTCAAATGATACCTTTGCTTTTTGATGTCCACTATCGCAACGCTGACCACCGGAAAACCCTTCCCAAGTGAAGCGTCTTTTACAAGTATGCGGTATCCCGAAGCCTTTTCTATGCGCTTGATCAGCACATAGAGCGTGGGGTAATCCGTTTGCAGGAAATCCTCGCTGATTTGCGGCGGAGTCAGCTTGTGAAGCAGTATCTCCTTTTGCGCGTACCTCTCTATCACCTCTGAAAAACCCTGACATAACGCCTCCTGCGGCGTGTTGCCCGCGCAAAGCCCGTTCGAGCCATCCAAAAAAGACACCACCAAGTCGGGCAGCAGCACGGTCTCCCGCTTCTTGCAGGAGTAATATGGCACAAAGCTCACAGCGTCGCCGTTCAGCATCTCTTCCCATGTTTCGAGCATTTCTTCCCGGTTCTCATTGCCCCACATATCCTGCATTATTTTCCAAACATCAGGTGATTCTTTTTCGATATCAGCAATGGGCTTAATCACTTCATCCGGCGCTCTGCGAAAGCCCAAATGCGTTTGCGCCTCTTCCGATGCCATGCGCCAAGGATACGCATAATTGCATTGAAACCGCTCCATCGCCTCGCCAAAACCGCTCGCAAGACAATATTCTTCCGTTGTTCCCTTGCCGTTGACGCCCCAGCCGTGCTTGCGATCCTCCATGCGCGAAGAATACACTCCCTCCACGGGATTTTTTAAACTGAAGCATATTTCCACACCCAACTCTTGCAGCGTGTCCTTTGCTTTTTGTATGGTGGCCTTCGGTTCAGCGTCTTTAAACTTTGAATATTCCATAAACTTTTGCCTTTCTTAATCGAATTTCCCACTTATCATAGATATGATTCAATGCCTCTTTTCCGCGCAATCATGCGCATAACGCACCGCTAAATACCGGTTTCCAGTTTGCGATCCAGCTGCTGCCGCGCCACCAGCTCCGCAAACAAGCCGTCCTTTTGAAGCAATTCCGCATATGTGCCGTCTTCCATGATGTGCCCATTTTCTATCACCACAATGCGGTCACAGTGCTTGATGGTGGAAAGCCTGTGCGCCACCACCACTCGGGTGCAGTTTAGCTCGTCCAGCGCGCGGGTGATGCGTGCCTGCGTTTGGTTGTCCAGCGACGAGGTCGCTTCATCCAATATCAGTATCTTGGGCTTTGCCACAACGGCGCGCGCAATCATAAGCCTTTGCTTTTGCCCGCCGGATACTGCGCTGCTGTTGGAGCTCAGCATGGTTCTCATGCCCATGGGCAGCGCTTTGATATCCTCGGCAATCCCCGCAATCTCCGCCGCCTGCCACGCTTCTTCCTCCGATACCCACGGCGCAGCGATTGTTATATTGTCATATATCGTACCGGATATCAAGGCGCCGTTTTGCAGCACCACGCCCAAATGCCGCCTGTATGTTTGTAAATTCAGATCTCTCAGGTCGTGTCCGTCCACGCATATCGTGCCTTGCTCGGGTGTCTGAAAGCCCAGCAGGGAACGCACCAGCGTGGATTTTCCCGATCCGGTTTTGCCAACCACCGCCAAATATTGCCCGCGGGGAATCTCTAAGGAAACATCCTCGAGTATATACGGCGTATCCTCCGAATATCTGAAATACAGATGGCTCACAGATACATTGCCCGTAATGCGCTTGATCGACTTCTTGCCCTCCTGCTTTTCCGGCATTTCATCAAGGATGGGCTTTACCATCTCCAGCGTGGGAATCATCTGCGCCGCCGATTGTACAATCGTAAGCATGGCGGACAGCGCCCCCATCAACATGCCAAAGCTTGCGGAAAACGCAATGAAGTTCGCGCTGCTCGTGTCCGCGCCCACGGCAATGAAGTAAATCGCCAATGTGCCGATGCCCAGTGCAGCCTCCGTGATCGCCGTACCCATGCGCAGCAGTACGGGCGGGTTGTATCGGAATGCGGCTATGGGGGTATAGTTTTTCGCCCAATTCGCAAACACAAACGGCTCTGCGCCCGCCAGCTTTATTTTTTGTATGTCGCTCATGATGTCATAAAGCTCGCTGGAAACCGCCACTTCGCCCATATTCAGCTTTTTGCTGAACTTCACCTGCTTTACAATGGTAAACGCCGATACCAAGAAGGATACGACCACCACAATGAGTGCAGGTATCACAAACTGCGACCCAAAGGCAGCAATCTGAAACAAATACAGCAGCGAAAATAACGCCGTGAAACCGGTAGTAAGAAAGGAGTCCGATACCGTTTCACTGAGGTTTTCCGAGCTCGCCACACGCTTTGCAATGTCGCCCGCATCATACTTCGCAAAAAAGGATACCGGTAGCATCACCAGCCTGCCCATAAACGCCGCGTGTACAAATACGCCAATCTTCGTTTTGATCCTTTGTGCGCACAATCCGCGCACCATGCTGATCAGCAGCACGGAAAGCGGTATGCAGCACATCATCAGCATCAGCGGCGGCAGCACGCCAACTGTCTCACCCGGAATTATCACCGTGTAGATCAGCTGAATGATCTTGGGCAGCACCAGCCCCAACAGCGTCATTGCCAGTGTCATGACACCCACAAAAATAAAATCCACCACGGATAGCTGCTTTAGCATATACGCAAACAGGTCTTTGGAGGAAAGCTTTTTCTGGGGTAGCGGCGGATATAGTACATATGCCTTGCTTTCCAGCGTTTCCGCCTGCGCAGCCGTAAGGTAGCGGCGGCAGTTTTTTTCGCAGTCATACAGCATATAACGTCCGCCCACCGTGGGGATCAGCGCCACATATCCGCCTTCTTTTTTGCTGCAAAGCATCGCGCCCATAGACTGCTTATACCAGCCCTTTTCCAGCGTCACTTGCCTGTGCATAACGCCAACTTGCACCAGTGCGTCATCAATCCCCTGCGCGTCGTTCGCATCGCCTATCTCGTTCTCCGCACATTCAATGCCCATTGATTCCAAAAGCAGAAAAACCGCCCGCTCAAAGCTTGAGCTACCCTGCCGCGCATCCCACGTCAGTATTCGCTTAACATTCACAACATCCCTTAAACTGCCTAAGGTCTTTGTGAAAAGCTCTTTTTGATAAACCTTTTTTTCTTTGAGTCTTTGCTTGCTCTGCATTTTTCCCTCAATCACTGTTTACCAGCTTGGCGTAAACCCCATCACGGGCAATCAGTTCCTCGTGACAACCCACCTCGGCGATCTTCCCATCATCCAGCACCACGATTCTGTCGCAGTCTCGCACGGTGGAAAGCCTGTGCGCCACCATGATCAGCGTGAGCGACCTTTTTTTTAATGCCGCAACCACATCCGCCTCCGTCTGCGCATCCATGGCGGACGTGGCTTCGTCAAGGATGAGAATGGACGGCGATCCCGCCAGCGCCCGCGCGATTTCTATTTGCTGCCGCTGCCCGCCGGAAAACGCAATGCCCCCGTCAACCAGCCGCTCTTTGTAGCCCCGCTTGCGTTTGGCAATCGTCTGATGAATCTGAGCATCTTGGGCGGCGCGCACCACATCTTCAAACGGGATGGATTCATCCCACATTCTTATATTTTCTTCTATGCTGTCGGAAAACAGATGGTTTTCTTGGCTCACCACCGCCAAAGAAGAGCGTAAATCAAACAGCTTGATGTCCTCCATCGGTTTGCCGTCAAAAAGCACCTTCCCCGTCCATGGCTGATACAGCCCCGCCACAATATTGGTAAAGGTGGATTTTCCACAGCCGCTTTTGCCCACAATGGCAATATGCTCACCCGCTTTTATGCTGATGTTAAAGTTCGTAAGCAAGGGCATTTCTTGCTTGTTATATCCAAAGCTTACGTCCGATATGCAAATATCTCCGCTCAGTCCGCCGGATTCTTCGTCTTGTGTGATATCAAACGCCGCCTCTTCCACATCAGTCTCGTAGCGAAAAATATCTTCCGTGCGCTCAATTTGCACGCGCATGGTCTGAAGCGACCGCCCCGCCATGGAAAGCTTTGTAATCGGCTGAGTGACCGCCATCAGCAGTCCTTGAAAAGCAAGGAGCATACCTGCGGTAAATTGACCCTCTATAATCAGATAAGTACCCAATATGATTACAATGATGTTTCCCAGTGCCACAATGAATTCCATTGTGCTGTCCATAAATCGAGAGATTGCCGCCTGCTTTTGCACCTGCACATTTGCCAACGCCTGATATCCCGCCCATCTGCGGAAGAATCCTCTTTCTGCGCCGCACGCCTTTATGGTTTCTATTTGCTCCACACAGGCATAGGTGCTGCCAATCACCTTGCTTTGATCATGCTGCTGTAAGCGCATGATCTCCACACTTTTGCGCGTGGTAATCTGCATGATAAAAATGTTCAAAAGCGCGGTGGCAATGCCCACCAAAGCCAGCATCAGATTGTATCGAAACAGCGCCAGTATATACAGCACAATCATAACAGAATTGAGCAACAGCGGCACATACTGCTGGATCAGCGAATAGGCTATGTTTTCATTGTCGCCCTGACGGGTCACGATATCTCCCGTGTGCCTGTATTGGAAAAAGCGCACGGGCAACCGCAAAACATGCCACAAAAACGAAGAGTTGGCACGTATGGCAAAGTAGGACTCAATGTGTAGCTGCTGACTGCTCGCCGCGGCCGCCAACACCAGCTTTACGATGATAAGCGCGGCCATGCCCGCGGCAATCATATAAAGCCAATTATAGCTTTCTCCCCCCAACACACAATCCACAAACAAACGGGGAAATATGGGGGTGATAATGCTTGCAACCGCCAGCACCAGCGCGCACAGCGCCACAAAGCCGATTGCAGAGCCGGATTTCTCCAGCCGTTTTTTTGCAAACTGCCAAATGCTGAGCGGCCTGCCCTCACGTACAAAGCTGTCCATCTTGTAAAAATACAGCGCCACATTGCTGAAATCTTTTTCAAACTGCGCAAGCGTAAGCATCTGCCTGCCGCTTGCAGGGTCCATGATCACCGCTTTTTTGCCTATGAAGCCGCAAAGCACCACAAAATGCGAGCTTTTCCAAAACAGTATGCAAGGGTAGTTTCCCTCTTTTTTAAGCTTCTCCACGCTTGACCTTACAATTCTGCTGTTTAATCCATACTGCTTTGCCGCCCGTTGCAAATACGATGCCTTGCTGCCATCGCGGGATACCCCGCAATCCTCTCGCAGCTTTTCCAGCGAAACATAGCGTCCGTAATAGGCAAGTACCATGCTCAGCGATGCCGCACCGCATTCCACCGCCTCCATTTGCAGTACCAAGGGTACTTTTACACACTTTTTAGACATTTATTAACCAGCTCCCACAAAAAATGCACTCAATGATATCTCCCCTGTTGTGATGACCATAGGATGCACCATCGTCTTCTCCAACTCACCCGTATAATCTACCTCTACACGCACAACCCAATCCGGAATGTTCAACATATATCGTATATATTGGGAGTCCACTTGCTCTGCCGCCTCCACAGAGGAAAACACCGCACTAGATATGCTTTTGATCTTGCCTTTCAGATTTTTGTCAATCAACACATCCTGCCCGACCTCAAGATCGTCCGCAAGGCTTACATCCACAAAGGCAATCGCTTCGCCGTTTATCCCATACGCCGGCGTGTTTATTTGTGTGGGCACCTTTATATAAAATATGGAAAGCAGTATGGCAAGCGTAACCAAAAGCAACACAATCAGCACCAGCCATGCCCATCTTCTTGTAATGCGCAGCGTGCTGTTCATATTGTCCACAGAATGCAGCGGTCTTGGTTTTTCGTTCCTGTTTGCCGTTTGGTTTTGATTCTCTTTCATACTGCTCTCACTTTATTTTAATGTCTACTGAATAACAGAATTTTTAAAAGTTCTGCCGAGCAAGCGTAGCTTGCTCGGCAGGCATAAAACAGCGTTTTATCCGCCATTGCGCAATGCGTCTGATTTGATGGATTTTATTAAAATCCATCAAATCAAGTGCAATGGAGACTCATGTATAATAATATTCCGTATCACTGCATTCCCCCTCGCAGGTTCGCCCGCAATGCCCGGCGCACGAACCGCCACTCACAGCCTGCGCAAGCTCTTCATCGTTGCTTTCCGCGCACAGCTCCATAAAGTCACGCAGGCCGTCATCGTCCATACGAAAGCCGAGCGACGCCACATACTTTGTCAACTCCTCGCCCTTCATGCCGCTAAGCTTCTGCATCACTTCGGGATGCGCCATACAGTAATCAAAAAATTCCTTTGCTTTGTTCATTTTTAAAATTCCTTTCTTGTTTCGCCTTTCTCTGTGGTTTTTTACCCCTTTATTTGCTTCCGATCATAATGCGCAAAAACAGCGGTGTAGTTAGGCTTACAGATGATTTGCTCAAGTGCAATGGAGACTCATCCCCCATGTCACACGTCACTATAGCATATCAGCGTCGCCTCCTCCTCGCAAGTTTGCCCGCAATGCCCGGTGCACCGACCGCCACTCACAACGGCCGCAAGCTCTTCATCGTTGCTTTCCGTGCACAGCTCCATAAAGTCACGCAAGCCGTCATCGTCCATACGAAAGCCGAGCGACGCCACATACTTTGTCAACTCCTCGCCCTTCATGCCGCTAAGCTTCTGCATCACTTCAGGATGCGCCATACAGTAATCATAAAATTCCCTTGCTTGATTCATTTTTATTTCACCTCACATAAGTTGTTTTAAAGAGTTTAGGCCCTCTTATGTCCATTTCTTCATTTCATCGATTTTTTCTTTATCGCTCATATCCCGCTCGCAGGTTTTCCCGCAATGCCCGGTGCACCGACCGCCACTCACAACGGCCGCAAGCTCTTCATCGTTGCTTTCCGTGCACAGCTCCATAAAGTCACGCAAGCCGTCATCGTCCATACGAAAGCCGAGCGACGCCACATACTTTGTCAACTCCTCGCCCTTCATGCCGCTAAGCTTCTGCATCACTTCAGGATGCGCCATACAGTAATCATAAAATTCCCTTGCTTGATTCATTTTTATTTCACCTCGCTTCCATTATAAAAAATATAAAGACTCATCCCCCATGTCACACCTCACTATAGCATATCAGCATCGACCCCTCTTCGGTGTGCCCGCAATGCCCGATGCACATACCGCCACTCACAACGGCCGCAAGCTCTTCATCGTTGCTTTCCGTGCACAGTTCCATAAATTCACGCAGGCTTTCACCGTCCAGACTGAAGCCGAGCGACTCCACATACTTTGACAATTCCTCGCTCTTCATGCTTCTGAGCTTCTGCATCACTTCAGGATGCGCCATACAGTAATCGTAAAATTCTTTTGCTTGATTTATTTTCCAAACATCTCTCTTTATTCCGCTTCTTGATTTTTTCATCTATTACCAATATATGATACAATGCGGTGCGTCGGAGAAGCGTCGGAGATTGCAACAAAAACAGGACTTTTCTTACAATTTAAGAAAATATTAATATTTATAAAAAATATGCGATCTCTTTCACTTCTTTAAATCACCCTTGCCCCAACCTTTGTCATTTTGTAACGCTCCTATAAAAACAAAAATCCATAATTTGGGCTTTTGCCGTACACTTTGTTCTGTAACTGCACTCATCAACCAAAGACCGTAGGCGGTAGTTGGATCAGCAGGATTTCTTCCATCAAAATACAGATCATTTTCTCTTGGTAATTATCATCTTTTCTCTCCACAGGTACATTTTTATTTTTTTCTCCACATGCCTTAACCGTGATTTTGCTACGCTTTGCTCATCGCTTCCCTTAAGATTTTTTCAACATCCGCGCCAACCACATCCAGCCATTCAACATATCGAAATACC
>CAYVTZ010000055.1:0-15923 GCA_964454685.1 uncultured Christensenellaceae bacterium | reverse complement strand
CTCGAAGTGCGAGCAACTATTGGCGTAAACTCAAACAACGTATGCGGGAAGAAGGTAATCAGTTGGTGACAGATTGTCACCAACTGAAATTGAAAGCGGCAGACGGAGTCGTCTTGCTAGACAGATACGAGGAACACTTCGGGGAGCCTATGCCATTGATGCAATACAGTGGATCAAGAAAAAAACTAGAGGAAGTGCTGGCGCGCTGTATGGAAACAGGCGAAAAATACGAGCCGCTGGAGTATGAAGCCGGAACGTTTGTTTGAGCATATGCAGATGATTATTTGATGAAGCAGACGATGAAACGAGGGGTTGTAGTAGTTTTTGTACTGCTACAACCCCTAGAAGAGAAGCGAGGGAGCGTGTGAAGCCTGATGCAAAGCGCCAAGTGAAGGAGAGCGGACTCTGCGACGACGAGCGATTGGGTGAAAGCTGCTGCGCAGCCTGGTATCTGGGTATTTCTTGACAGCCTGCATAAAAATCGGACTATTATGGCAGTCCGAGCTCTTCTGTGAAGCCGGGGTGGTAAAACATAAAAGAGGAAGATGGCTATTTTCCGCTTATTTTAAAGCGGTTGAAGATTTCGTGGTTAATTTCGCGCAACGTGCCCAGCATCTTTTTGTAAATGCTTTCAAAATAATCATCATAGCGGGCGGTGTTTTTGCGGTTAGGTTTGTATATACGCTTGGGGGTGTATACGGCACGGGTTACGTCGTCGGGCGTACTGAATATGCCCAGCCCCAAAAAAACGAGCATGGCTGCCCCTAACGTTGTGGATTCCTCCGCTGTTGGGGTTTCCAGCGTTAACCCTGATACATCCGCCTTGTTTTGCATCCAAAATTCATTTTTTACCGCGCCGCCTGTGACGATGACTTTTGCATTTTGCGCACTGGCGGCATCCATCAATTCAAACACCGTATGGCGGAACAAATAGTTCAGCCCTTCATAGAGTGCTCGAATCATGTCGTTTTTTGTGTTGAGATTAGACATTCCGAGAAAACCGCCTAGCGCTTTTTTGTCGATGTTGGGACAGTTGCTGCCCGAAAAATAGGGTAGAAAAGTGACGCCGTTTGCGCCGACGGGAGACTGCGCCGCTCGCTCGGTCAACACGTTCCATACATCGCTTTCTTTGGACTTTGCGATTTGCTGTTCCTCGAAAGACAAATGATTACGAAACCATTCGGTCATAGAACCCGAAACTTGAGAGCTCATATAAAGATAGCTGCCCTCTACAACATGATTGTCGATATACATGCCGCTTTGCTTGAGCTTTTCTGTGATGGCAAACTCCGGCGCGCCCAAACAGAGCATCTCCCAGGTGCCGGAGACATCCATGATCACGCCGGGTTTGACAGCGCCGACTGCAAAAGACGCAACGCAATAGTCGTGCCCGCCCAACACAACGTGTGTTTTCCTGGAAAGACCTGTTTGCAGGGCGGCAGGTGCGGTGACATTTCCAAGCACTTTGCCGCTGCGGTATGCGTCCGGCCATATATCGCTCCGTACGCCAAAGCGTTGCATGAGCGCGGAATCCCAGCGCTGTTTTTTTAAATCGAAAACGCCGGAACATGCTGCCATCGAATAGTCAGTTGCGATGACGCCGCACAGTTTGTAGTTGATATAATCTTCGATATAAAGCCAATGACTCATCCGCTCAATCACGTCCGGCTCGTTGCGCCGCAACCATTCCAAGCGATATACCGTATCGTAAAAAAAAGCGGGTCTGCCAATGAAATCAAAGATGGTGTCAAAGCCGACGCGGGCGGATATCTCCTCGTAAATGTTGGTGGTACGATTGCAATACCACGAAATGAACGGATACAATACATTGCCGCGTGGATCGAGTGGAACGCCGTCAAACCCGAAACCGGTGACAGCGACGCCGATGATTTCAGCTGCGTTTTGAATGCCGCTGAGCGCGCCTTGTGTGACGGTGCATACGCACTGCCAGATCTCTTCGGGATCCCAAATATACTGCGCGGGTTGCGCCCCGGCACTCTGCTTTTGCAATGGAGTTTTGATGCTGGAATGCGCAATCTGCCTGCCGGAGGCGTCAAAGATATGCGCTTTGATGCTGGTGGAACCGAGATCGATTCCCATTGCGTAGGGCATGATTTTTCCTCCTGATCATCAGTATTTGCCGTATTCCTCGATGGTGTTTAACATAGCTTGATAGTTTGCGGGGTTGATGGAGGCGTGGATGGAGTTGCTGGAAGAAATGACATATCCACCGCCCGGCATGCCGATTTCCAAGCAACGCTTTGTTTCGGCGATCGTCTCATCGACTGTGCCGCTGACCAGTGTTGTGGCACAGTTGACGTTGCCTTTGAGTGCGATGCGATCGCCATAAGTCTGCTTCATATAACGCAAGTCCATCCCTGCGATGGGATCGATGGGATCAAATAAGTCAAAGCCGACCTGCATATACAAGTCCATGAGCGGCATCATATTGCCGTCGGAATGCTTGAGCACATAAAAGCCGAGATCCTTGAATGCTCCAATCACGCGCCGAAGTTCGGGGAAGAAAATTTCGCGGAATACGGTAGGAGAAATCATAGGACCGCTGTTGTAAGCGACATCGTCTCCGGTAAAAATAAACTCGGCACCATGTTTGGCGGCCTCGGCTGCGAGTGCGATCTGTGCGTCTACGGTCATCTTGACCAGATCACGAATGAACTCCGGATCATCCAAAATCATCATAATGTAGTCGTTAAAGGGCATCATGCGAGAGGGAAGCGACCAAATGTCATTCAGGTGCAGTATGACCGCTTTGTCGTCTCCGTATTTTGCGAGTGCGGCATCCAGTTGTGCAAAGCGCCCTTCCTGATTTGCCGCAGGCGCAACGTAGGCCTCTAACTCTGCGCGATTGTGGATAGCGCCGTCGATGGGGTAAGCATGGGATTCGCCGGTATCTTCATAGAGGATTCCCCATTCGTTTTTTGTGCGACCTGCCCCCATGTCAATTTTTGTATAGTTGGGATCGACGATGATGCCGTCCATGTATCGTTCGCAAAACCCATAGTAATCCTGACCCGGCAAGATTTGATCGATGATTTTTTGATCGATCAGCCATTCAAAGGATGGTACGCGATCAGCGGTGGTGTGATGAAGCGCTGCAATCACGCGCTGCTTGGATATTCCACTCATGATTTTTCTCCTTCTATCGAGCTAACAATGAACAACGCGGCATGCGCGCGTCCGGTTGATCTGCGGGAATCAGTGGCCTTGACCGCAGGACTTGAAACACTCCACAGCTTCGTCGGTCTGCTGCTGCGTGAGCAAGCTGACTTCGCCTTGCGTGGCGGCGCGTGCGACCAGATATGTTTTGGCGGCTTCTTCGGTATACACGGCAGCGTAAAGTGCCTCCTTGAGGGTGCTGCCTACGGTGATTACGCCGTGATGCTTTAAGATGACGGCGCGTTTGCCGCCGAGATGGCGCACGGACTCTATGCCCATTTCTTCTGTGGCTGCTCCGGTGAAGGGCGCGACGTTGATTTCGCCGAGCGCGGCATTTGCCAGCGTGGTGACGCAGCTTGGCAAACGATCGGCAATCAGCCCGACTGCAGTCGCGTAGACCTGATGTGTATGGATGATTGCGCCGACTTCCGGCATGTGTTTATAAATGTATAGCAGCGCGATGGTATCGACAGAAGGCTTCAGGATGCCTTCGATGACATCGCCCTCAGCGTTTAGGACGAGCACATCGTCTGCTGTCATGGTTTCGTAATAAGTGCCGGAGGGCGTGACGCAGATGTCGCCGTTTGGCATGCGAATGCTGACGTTGCCGCCTGCTAAAGCGATGAGCCCATAGTTTTTGACTTCCAGGGCGGTTTTGATGACTTCCAGTTTTGTATTTTCGTACATAATGATTCCCCTTTGAGAATTATTCTGAACGGGTATCCCCGATTCTAGGTGATGTGTGCAATTATTTTCTTAAACTAAGCACTGTGCAAAGTAATTTAGGAATAAATTTCCAACTGTATGCTGTCATTATATGAAATTATTTTAGATTATGCAAGGGTATTTTACAAAAATATATTTCTATTTTTTAGGAAAAAAACCGGTCGGGAGGCAAAAAAATATTCATAACAGGAGTAAAACGGCGTTATAGCGCTATTTATTTGCTTCTGAAGTGTGCTGAGTGCGCGCGGATGAAAAACGAAGGTGAGGTAAGAAAAGGGCATATAGTGAAAATAATTTCTAATTTTAATGATATATATTGCTATTAGTTGCAAAAATTGATATAATCAGGCATCGCAAAAAATAAAAGGAACGAGGAATGGAATATGAATCAATTTTCTTTTGGCATGATTGGACTGTATGAAAAGGCGCTTCCCTGCTCTTTCTCCATGTGTAAGAAGCTGGAAGCAGCCCAACGTGCGGGCTACGAATTTCTGGAAATGAGTACAGATCAAAGCGATGCTAAGATTGACCGCGTTTTTTGGAACGTGGAACAAAAGCGGGAATTGAAGCGCGTTTTGGTGGATACGATTCCAATCTTAACGATGTGCCTGTCAGCGAATCGCAGCTTTCCCTTGGGAAGCGCGGATGCCGGTGTGCTGCGGCGTGGATATGAAATTGCTTGCCGAGCGGTAGAATTTGCTTGCGAATTTGGCATTCGCGTTGTGCAGATCGCGGGTTACGATGCGTTTCCCGAGCCTGCGACAGCGGATAGTCGGAAACGGTATGTCGAGACCTTGGAGCGATTATCCGAGCATAGTGCAGGCTGCGGCGTGGTGATTGCGATGGAGAATGTTGAACCGCCCTATCACAGCAGCATTGCATCCATGAGCGAATGTGTGGATGAAGTAGGGTCTCCATATTTGATGGTATACCCCGATATCGGGAATCTCTGCGCGGCGCAGATCGATTTGCAGGCAGACTTACCGTTTCATGTGGGGAAAACAGCGGCGTTTCACTTGAAAGACACAAAAGTGAATGTTTATCGAAATGTGGCATACGGCGAAGGAATTGTTGATTTTACTAGCTTTTTTCAATATTTGCATGATCAATGTTTTCATGGCTTGCTAACGGCGGAAATGTGGGCGACGCAGGATGAATTGGCGTCGGTTGCATATATAGAGGAAGCATTAACATTTTTACGAGAGAAATATGCCTTGATTCGAAAAGTGAAAGCTGTATAATAATAGGTGAATGTGTTAGTATACATATATTCGCATGGTTTGAGATGCGGATTTACGATTGCGGGATAGCGTGATACCGCATGGTTGCGACCTGCGTGTGAGTGCAATGTTTACAAATTGTGTTTTGGTGTGATAAAATGAAATAAATTTACGGGAAAGGAATCTTCTGATGGCAAAGCTGAAGGATGAAGAAATCCAGCAAATCGTGAACATTGCTGAAATGCACTATTTGAAGCAAATTTCGCAAAAGGAGATTGCGGAAGAGCTTAATATTTCAAAGAGTAAAGTTTGTCGATATATGAAAAGCGGCATTGAACTGGGCATCGTCAAAATATCGGTTGTGAATCCACTGGAAAAGCGTTTCTCGCTGGAGGACTTTTTTAAGAGCAGATTTGGGTTGCGAGATGTGATCATTGTAGAGGATCAGCCGTTGCAACAAAGAGGCAACTGGGACCATGTTGGGATGGCGGCATCGCAATATTTAAAGAAGATCTTGCGTGATGGCGACGTGGTTGGGCTGCAATGGGGCAGGACGGGGTCGGCGATTGCTCGAACATTGGAAGAGCTGCCGCAGCAAGATCTAAAGATTGTACAAATCATGGGAACCACATTTTGTTCGCAAAAGGATATGGAAGAAACATTTTTGCAGTATTCGCAGAAACTAAGGGCGGATGTGTTCCGTGTGCCGCTGCCGGTTATTTTGCAGACGCAAGAGATTCGGGATGTGATCATGCGGGATGATCGGATTCGGGAGGCCATGGAGTGGTACAAGCGATGCAGCGTGATTGTAGTGACGGCGGCGCCGGTAGGCAAGCGTTCTACTTCGTATATCGAAAAATTTGTAGATGAGGACGAAGTGCGATTGCTGGAGGAATGTGGCGCGATTGGCGATATGTGCGGACGATTTATCAATTTGCAAGGCGAGATTTGTTGTCCTGAGCTGGACAAGCGAACCAACGGGATTTCATTGGACTTGATTGCGCAGAATAAAAATGCGGTTTTGGTAGGTTGCGGCGAGGAAAAAGTGCTGCCATTGATTGCCGGACTGAACGGCGGATATGGGAGCGTGTTGATTACGGATCATGCAACGGCGGAGCATATTCATCAGATCTTAACGCATTAAGCGTCTGGCTGTCGATAAAGCTTTGAGACTTTCTGACGCTTTGCGCGTTAAGCGAATTTTATAACGGATTTTACAAGATAAAACGGCGTATGTGAAATATATTTCTATAATGCCGTTTTTATTTTGCGTTTCGAAGAAATAATATATAAAAATTTCAAATTTACTATTGCAATTATGAAATAGATTGCTATAATTAAATATATCAAACGATCTTGACGAAGAAAAATCAGAATACATGGAAAATAATTGAAATAAATTGAAATATTGTGTGCTGCATAGCGCGCTGATTTGCAAATGCAATCACTTGTGCTTTGAATGCGCGAAACGGGTGTTCGCTTGGGGTAGACGATCCGGCAAAACAGGAGGAAACAGATGAAATATCGGAAATTGGGGAATAGTGGAATTGATGTATCGGTGATTGCGCAAGGTACGTGGGCGATGGGTAACGATTTTTTTGGTGAGGTCGAAGAAGAGCGTGCCATCGCGTGTATACATGCTTCCATGGAGTCGGGCGTTAATCTGATTGACACGGCGGCTGCGTACGGCGAGGACGGCGCATCTGAAAAGGTAGTGGGGAAAGCTCTGCTTGGGCGACGGGACAAAGCGGTGCTCGCAACCAAACTGGGCGTGCTGCGCGTGCAGGGGAGCTATGTGAAGTGCTGTGATTTAAACGTGATGCGATACGAGCTGGAACAATCCTTGCGTCGCTTGCAGACGGATTATATCGACTTATATCAAATTCACTGGCCGGATTACAACAACCCGATGGAGCCTGCGTTGGAGCTTATGGCGAAGTTTAAACAAGAAGGAAAGATTCGGGCAATCGGCGTCTCGAATTTCTCGGTTGCGCAGATTAAAACGGCGATTGAGATTGCGGACATTGCGTCGGTGCAACCGCCCATGAACTTGCTCAATCGTAGCGCGAATGACATTGTACAGTGCTGTGTGCGAAGTGGCCTTGGAGTATTGGCATATGGTGCGCTGGGGGGTGGGATTCTGACGGGCAGAATCAAGGAAAAACCGACGGTGCAGGGAAAAGAGCAGCGCGCCTCATTCTACAATTTTTATGAAGAGCCGATGTGGACAAAATGTCAGGAACTTTTGCGAGTGTTACGGAATATTGCAGAGGAGCGCGGCGTGGCGGTATCGGAGGTGGCTATCAACTGGCTGCTTGCGCAAAACGGTGTGACCAGCGCGCTGCTGGGGGCGACGAACCCGCGTAATGCAGTCGAGAACGCAAAGGCGGCGGAGTGGGAATTGAGTGAAGTGGAACTGAATTGCATTGACGGGCGGTATGCTGAGATTTTCGGCTGAGCTTGGATGCGAGCCTGATTGCGATTGCTGAGTGTGAGCTATATTGCCTAAAATTGATTGAAATGGCCTTCGCGCGTGCAGGATAGAGGAAGATAAAAGGATCGCAAGAGCGAAGATAAAATATGAAATTAATTTCTCATACTGCTTTTTTGATAAGAATTAAGGTTTACCAACGATGTTTGATGGGAAAAGGAGAGCGGCTGCCTCTGTTGAAAAAAGGAAATCAAAATGAAACGTTATTTAAATGGCGGTATAACAGGGAATTTGCAAGAAGAAATATTTAATGAAAAAAAGTAAATATGAAAAATATCCAGGTAAGTGTCAGGTATTTATTTTGGTTGACAGAAAAAAAACAAAGCTGTATAATAAGCACAAGCATTTTTATGAAATAAATATCAAATAAATTAACTAAATAGAAGCAAAAATTGAAATTTAGGAGGAAATAAGTATGTCGGCTTATAATGGATTTGATATAAATTTTAGGATCGACGGCAAAGTTGCAGTGATAACGGGTGGAGCGAAAGGGCTGGGAAACTCGATTGCAAAGATGTTCTATCAAAAGGGCGCAAAGATTGCATTGCTGGATTGGGATGATACCATCGAGGAATGCGCGAAAGAAATCGGGCCTGACGTTTTGGCGATTCACATGAATGTTGCGGTTACAGATGAGATTGATCGCGCTGTGGGAGTCGTGATTCAAGCGTTTGGAGGCATTGACATTCTGTGTAATGTTGCCGGACTGGGGCAAATGACCAAAGCGGAAGAGATGTCCGAGGAGGAATTCGACCGAATGGTTGCTGTTAACTTAAGGGGTGTATTCTTCATGGCGCAGCGTGTGGGCAGGGTAATGATTGCATCCGGGCAGGGAGGAAAGATTATAAACATGGCATCGCAGGCAGCAAATATTGGGCTATGGGGACATGCGTGCTATGGCGCGACCAAGGCGGGCGTGGTCAACATGACAAAAGTGTTGGCGGCGGAATGGGGCATTTACGATGTCAATGTGAATGCGATCTCGCCTACGATTACGATGACACCGATGGCGGAACTGATTTGGAGTGGGAAGAAGGGCGACGAATTTTTAGAGAAAGCGCCGATCAAACGATTTGCGCAGCCGGACGAAGTTGCGGCTTGTGCGCTTTTTTTGGCAAGCGATGCCGCAAATATGATCACCGGAGAAAATCTGGTGATTGACGGTGGATATTCCATCGTATGACGCGGCGCATATTCCAATGAATCAAGAATTGCCAAACCAGCTTTTTGGCAAATTAAAGTTAAAGGAGAAAGGACATGAAAAAAGGATTAAAAGTAATAGCAATCGTGATGGCGGTGGTGCTTGTATTCGGAGTATTTACGGCTTGTGCCGCGGCTCCCGCTGCAGCGCCTTCTGCCGATGCTAACGCTGCGGCACCTGCTGCTGCGCAAGGAGGGTCTACCCTCGGAATGCGGGGCGACCCGAGCGAGGAATACTATGCACTGTGCTTTGTTTCGGGCGTGGAATACTGGTTTCCGGTTTACGCGGCATTCAAGCAGGCAGGAAACAACTTGGGTGTGAAAACCTTTTATGTGGGAACGACAGAATATGACGCGACCAAAGAGATTGAGGTTTTCGAGCAAACACTGGCAAAAAAACCAAAAGGAATCTTCCTTTCCCCGATCACGGCGGAAGCATTCAAAGAGCCGATTGATAGAGCAGTGGAGCAAGGCGTTGCAATCGTGACGTGGGCATCTGACTCTCCGGAATCCAACCGTCAGGGATTTGTAACATCAGACAATGTCAATGAAGGCCGCAGTGCTGCAAGAGCGATTGCAGAAGAAATGGGCGGAAAAGGAAAAGTCATGGTACTGCGCAACCCCGGGCAGACCAATCATGACATCCGCTGCGATAGCTTTATTGCAACGATCGAAACAGAGTATCCTGACATGGAAGTGGTTGCGGATGAAGTGTCGAACCAAGACCCCAATGCTTCTTACACTGCGGTTATGACTGTGGCGCAAAAGCATCCTGATTTGGGGGCAGTATTTGCGCCGGAAGCAAACTCCGGTCTGGGGGCGTCGAATGCCGCAAAGGAACTGGGCGGAAACATAAAATGCCTGTGCGTAGACGTGAATGCGCAGATTTTAGACATGATCAAGACGGGCGATTTTTGGATGGCGCTGAATCCTGACCAAGGTATGCAGGGATACTTCGCAATGTTGCTGCTGTTTACGCTGGCACATCCGGAGCTGATTGACCCGATGAACGGCAAAAAAGAACAAGGCCTCAACCCGACATACATCCCGTTGATTGACAACGGCTTGAACCTGATTACAAAGGAGAATGCTGATTACTTCTATGTAGACAAATATGCAGAGTCTCTTGGATATGCGAGCGTTGAAGATATGCTGGGACCCGGAGATCCCTCGAAGGGAAAATAACAATCGTTTCAGGATAGGATCATTTGTTGTGGGTGCAGCAAAACTGCTGTACCCGCAACAAAAAAGACTAGAATTAAAAAATAGAACAACTGGATGGTGGTGAATTAGTTTGAGCGAGAATTTATTGGAACTGAAAAACATCTCGAAGTCGTTCGGAAGTAATCAGGTGTTGTTTGATGTCGATTTTACGTTGAGATCGGGTGAGATTCATGCGATCATCGGGGAAAACGGCGCGGGGAAATCAACGCTGATGAATATTGTGGATGGATTGCTTCAGCCGGAGAGTGGAGAGATTATTATAGAAGGAAAGCGTGTGGACATTACAAGTCCCTTGGACGCACAAGGCCATGGGATTTGCTTTGTACATCAAGAAATTGCGCTCTGCCAAGATGTATCGGTGGCGCAGAACATCTTTATGTCTCAGATCAATGCGGACAAAAAGGCGGTGGTGAACTACAAAGAACTGTCCAGAAAAGCAAAGGAGATTCTGTATAGTCTGGTTAAGGATGCGATTGACCCCAACGACCTGGTGATGCATTTAACGATCTCGAATCAACAGGTGGTGGAAATTGCCAAGGCACTTTCAACGGAATGCAAAGTGTTGATTCTGGACGAACCGACTGCGGCGTTGAGTGAATCGGAAACCGAGGCGCTTTACGAAATTATGCACAACCTTGCTGCGCGTGGGATTGGCATTATCTATATCAGCCATCGAATGTCTGAGATTTTTGAACAGTGCGACCGCGTCTCGGTGCTGCGAGATGGATACATGGTTTCGATTTATGATGTTGCGAATGTGACGGTGAAGCAGTTGGTGAACGATATGGCGGGACGCGAAGTGAATGCAATCTATCCGCCTAAAGCAGAAAGCTTTGATGCGGGCAAGGCGGAAACCTTGCTGGAAGTGAAGCACATTACGGATGGAAACGCGCGTTTTCGGGATGTTTCATTCCACCTGAAACGAGGAGAAATGCTTGGCTTTTCAGGTTTGATCGGTTCGGGAAGAAGCGAGATCATGCAGGGAATTACGGGAATACGGAAGCTGCATGAAGGGGAAGTTCTCTTCCGCGGGGAAAATATAGCGGGAAAACCGGCAAAAGAGATATTCCAGAAAGGTCTTTTGTATATGTCTGAGGACAGAAAACAATCCGGGCTTTTTCTGGAAATGAGTATCATGCACAATATATCCGCCATGCACATTGAAGTTGTGACGCAAAAGGGATTTATCAACGCATCCAAGGAGAAGAGCCAAGGGGAGCGGATGGCAAAGGAATTGAATGTCAAGTGTACCAGCACACAGCAATGGGTGATGGACCTTTCAGGCGGGAATCAGCAGAAGGTTTTGATTGCAAAGCTGCTGGCCAAAAAACCGGACGTTATTATTTTAGATGAGCCGACCAGGGGCATTGACGTTGCGGCAAAAGCGGAAATACATCGGTTGCTGCGGCAGCTGGTACAGGAAGGGATTGGCGTAATTATTGTTTCATCTGAGCTCAATGAGGTCATCGGGATGTGCGATAGAGTCATCATTGTAAATGAAGGGAAGCTGGTGGGTGAAGTCAGCGGCGAAGAAATCAGCTCTAACCGAATCATGTTTTTTGCATCTGGCGCATTTCGGGTGGAGGATCAAAAGGTTGAAGGAGGAGTATCTCAATGAGCTTGCTTACTACGAAAAACATAGAAGTTGAGGGGAAGAAAAAAAGCAGTTTTGCTCGGATTGCTCAACTGCGAGAAATGAACTTGCTGATTATTTTGGCGGCGATCATCATCATACTGAGCTTTACATCCCCGTATTTTCCAAAGTGGGATAACATCAAGGTTTTGTTGGGGTCTGTATCCATCGATGGCATCGTAGTGATTGGCATGACCATCATCCTGATCTCGGGCGGCATTGATCTATCGGTGGGATCGGTGATGTGTTTGGGCATGGCGATCTGCGCGATGCTGTTTTTAGGCGGCATGAGTCCATGGATGGCGGCGGTTATTGCGATGTTGTGCTGCGCGGCGATCGGCGGCGCGATTGGGTTTCTGGTGACAAAGGTGAAACTGACGCACTTTATTGTGACGTTATGCTTTATGGGAATTGCGCGTGGTATTGTATTGGCATTAACAACGGGCACGCCGATTTCGCTGGTGACGGCCCTGGAATCTTATCCTGAGTTTCGCTTTTTGGGGCAAGGTCAGGTGGGGGGCTTGATTCCCATGACGGTAATCATTTTTGTGATCGTTGTGATTATTATGGATATCATTGTAAGAAAGTCGTCTATGATGCGTCTGGTGTTTTATACAGGCAGCAACGGTAAGGCGGCTGCGTATTCCGGAATCAAGGTAGACAAAGTGAAAATCATGTGCTGCGTAGCATGCTCATGCTTTGCAGGGTTTGCCGGCATTATCTATCTGAATAAGTTTTCCGGTGTGCCGATGAGCGCCGGCAGCGGCTTGGAAATGACGGCGATTGCTTCCGCGGTGATCGGCGGCGTTAGTATGATGGGTGGAAAGGGTTCTGTACTCGGAGCTGTGCTGGGGCTGGTTTTGATGGCGATTGTGCAGAATGCACTGACGCTGTTTAATGTGGCGGCATTCTGGCAGGATTTGATCCGCTATCTGATCGTGCTGGGCGCGGTGGTGCTGGATGCAGTGCAACAAAATGCGGCGCTTAAAAAGCGGGCGTAGCAAAATACAGTTGACGCGAAAAATCGCATCCGTTGTATCGATTGATGCGATTTTTCAAATTTTTTGTGGACGCGGCGCAGAGCGATGTAGGCAAGTGTGGCGGACCATCTGTGTTTAAAATAAATCCAGTCGAAATGTGATAGGAGAATGTAATGAAAAAGCTTATTGCACTGTGTGCTGTCATAGTGTGCATTGTTTTTGCGGCGTTTGCGTGTGCAGGAACGGGGGCTGATGCTGCTTCGATAGCACTGAAAACGCCGTATGCGACATATACAAATGGAAACATTCTAAAAAAAATCCAGCACTATTGCGATTTTTATAATCTATCGGAAAATACGGTCAAGCAGGATCTTCAGATATGGGAAAAACTGGTAGATGACACGATTTACGAATATGCTTTTACGGATGAAGCGGTGGACAGGGCAGCAGAAATGGGGTTGCTGCCACTGACGCAGGAAGAAGAACAACGGGCGCAGACGCAATATGAGCAGAAAATTGCAGAGATTGAAGAGGTCATTGCCAAAAAATCTGGGATTCTGCCGCAGGAAGAATTGCGTCGAGAGGTGGATCGATATTTGGAGAAACTTGGGTTTACACGGGAAAGCTATCAGGAGCTAGCGAGTAAAAACGTGATGGTGCAGAAGGTTTCGCGCGCAATCGCGGAACAGAGCGGCATCACGGATGAGGAAGTGAGGGAAGCGTACGACCTGGAAGCGGATCGGCAGAAGCAACTGTTTGAATCTTCGCCGGATTTTGTGACGGGGTATGTTAAGAGTCCGGACATTCCTTTATATTATTATCCGGACGGGGTGAGGTGCGTGCGAACGGTTACCATTCCTTTTTCTGCGGGTGTGCGCGGACAGGCAGCGATCTTGATTGCGGACGGAAGATTTACAGAGTGCATGCAGCTGTTAAAGGAAGCGGAACAAGGCGTTATGAAAGAAATCCAGAAAGTACGCAACATGATTGCGCAGGGCGCAACTTTTGATGAGATCGCGCGCAAATTTGACGAAAACGGATTGGAATCTGAGGTGGCGTACGTGAATGCAACCAATATGTATGCGGAATATGTGGGGGCGTTGAACCAGCTGAAAGAAGCCGGTGATATCAGCGAATGTAACACATACCAAGGGCATAACTTTATATATCTGGATCGAGTGATGCCGGCAGGGAAAGTGCCATTTGAACAGGCCAAAGACACAATGCGGCAGCAGATATTGGAAGAAAGAACCAAACTGCTGGGCGATGAGGCATTTCGCGGATGGCATGAAGAATCCATCGCGGATAAGCGTACGGCAGTTGACAAAGACTGGCTATATAATCAGAACCAAGGAGGTGCGGGGCAATGAAATATTTGCTGGGAATTGACGGCGGCGGCACGCTGATTAAAGCGGGCATCTATGATACGAACGGAAGGGAGATTGCGGTTGCGCAGCGCGCGCTTGAGGTGCTCTGTCCCAAAGAAGGCATGACGGAGCGGGACGCGCGCGAGCAAAAGGATGCGACATATGCGGTCATCCGCTCTGCGCTGGAAGAATCCGAAGTGAACGCATCAGACATTGTAGGTATTTCTGTTGCGGGGCAAGGCAATGGAATTTATCTGTTTGATGAGCATGGAAATGCGACACATAACCCGATCTTGAGTGGGGATATGCGCGCAAAGGAATATGTAAGGCAATGGACGGAAGCGGGGCTGGTGGAATCGGTCTTTTTACCAAAAACCTGCCAGGTAGTTTGGCCGGGGCAGGTGATTGCATTGCTGGCGTGGTTTCGTGACCACAATCCGAAAGTTTTAGAGTGCAGCAAATATGCAGTAACGTGCAAAGATTATATTCGATATCTGTTGACGGGTCAATTTCGATCTGAAATAACGGAAGCTTCTGGATGGAGTTGCATGGACATTCGAAAAGGAGAATTTGACAGTGAAATTTTTGAAGCGGTAGGGCTGTCGCAATATCAAACACTATTACCGCCGCTGGTCAGCTCGATGGAGTGTGCGGGTGTGGTGACAAAGGAAGCGGCGCGTATTACCGGGCTCGCAGAGGGAACACCGGTGATGGGGGGCATGTTTGACATCAGCGCATGCGCATTTGGCGGCGGCGTGTTGGATGATTCTAAACTGTGTATTGTGATTGGATCGTGGAGCATCAATGAATATGTGGATGTGCAGCCTGTACAAAGCATGGATTTTTTTATGTCGTCACGATACGTCGTGCCGGGAACGTATATCATGACGGAAGGAAGCTCTACATCTGCATCCAATCTTGAATGGTTTATCAATCGATTGATGCAGGAAGAGAAGGCGCGCGAAGGCAAAGAGATTTATCTTTTGGTGAATGAGATGGTGGAGCATGTGGATCTTTCGGAAAACGCATTGATTTTCCTTCCGTTTTTGTATGGAACGAATGCGGGAATAGACGCAAAAGCCACTTTTGTGGGGCTGAATGGGATACATACAAAGGCGCACATGCTGCGGGCGGTGTTTGAAGGGATTGTGTTTTGTCACAAATACCATTTAGAGAAATTATACAAGCACCATCCCAAACAGAAATTTGAAAGCGTGCGCATTTCAGGTGGCGGAACGAAATCTGCGCTGTGGTTGCAGATGTTCGCAGATATCATACAGCTTCCGATGGAAGTTTCTGATGCAAACGAGTTGGGCACAATGGGTGCGGCGATGTGTGCAGGAATTGGCGTGGGGGTATATAAAGACTGTGATCATGCGGCAGAGGTGTTTGTGAAAGTCGCCAAGCGCGTAATGCCAAATAAAGAAATGTTTGCGTATTATGACAAAAAATATGAGCTTTATAAAAAAGTGATCGAGGCATTGGACGGAACTTGGAAATACTTTGATGATCTGCTGGAATTTGTGTGAGAACAAAGAAATTTGCAAGTTGAGATTGAAGTGACGGTACATGAAACTAGGGGTTATAGCAGTTTTTTTCTTACTGCTACAACCCCTTTCTGGCACCCCCTACAAGAATCGAACTTGTAACTAGCCCTTAGGAGAAGACCAAACCAATTTTTACGATGTATTTTATAGCATCATAGAACACCTTAAAACCCGCATTACTGTGCGGGTTTTTGGTGTTCGGTTTCTTTTTTGATGTCACGTAATATCGTGTGGTTTTGGGTGGTTTTGTGGGGTGCGATTAGCTGGGGGTTAGCTGGGTTGCTAGTTTTTTGAAGAAGTATAGGATAGTGCGTAAAATTTTGTGTAAAGTCCAAAAGTCAGATAAAGTCTTTGTTAG
>CAYVTZ010000054.1:0-16196 GCA_964454685.1 uncultured Christensenellaceae bacterium | reverse complement strand
AAATCCGGCACGGTGGTAGAGCGGCAGTGCGGGTGCATAGGCGGATAATTTTCCCCCGGCTGCGCGTCCGCGCAAGCAAACACTTTGCCATCCAACGCGCGGCAAGGCGCGGAGGTCTTGAGGTCAAGCGTCGCAAGAAATTTGTAATCCTTCACGTCCAGTTCGGCGTAACATTGCAGTGTGGCATTCTCCGCCACAAACGCCGTCTCCGTGCGTACAATGCGCTCCGCATTCCTGCGCGTCTGTCCGGTCAGCTTCATCAGCTCAAGGCTCATGTCACGGATGCTCGCCCCCGTCATCACGCCTTTGCCAATCACGGTTTTCAGCTTGCCTGTAAAGTTTTCCACGTGCCCCCAAAGCCGTGCGCTCCAGCTTTTGCCGCTCCAATTCTGCGAGAGCAGCATGTCCAGCTTGCGCGGATCAAGCGTCGCCCACTCCATCCCGTAGCCTGCATATTGCTCAAAATCATAAAGCTTGTGGTAATACGCATCCGCCGCCGTGTCCGCCAGTTGTTTTTTTAATGCCCGCGCACTCTCCCCGTAAAGCTGCGCACTGTATGCGTCCAGCTGCATCAGCAGCGCGTCAAGTCGGGATAGCTTCCCGCCCTGATACATCGCCTCCAGCAGTGCATCCGCATTCACGTCCGTCCCCGCAAGCGCTGTTTTGATCAACGCCCCGTACTGTTTGCGCGCCGCCGCCAGCTCCGCAGGATTCAGGTACCGCAGCACATCCGCTTTGTTTGCCGCAAGCGCAAGAATTTTCTCCATCTGCGCCAAGATGTCCTTTTGCGCCGCCGTGAAGATGCCGCGCATCATACGGATGTTCTTCTCCGCCGTTTTCACACTGCGGATTTTATCCGTCAGCGCCCGCCGTAGCCAGTAAGCCGCACTGGTCATTTCTTCGCACTGCGCGCCCTCGTGGTCTTGGGCTTGGGTGTTTCTGCGGGCAGCTCAACTGCCTCGGCTTCCGCCACCGTCGCGTCCACAATGTCCGCATAATCCCCGCCCTCTGCTTCCTGCTCCATGCGCTGCGCCTCGTCCTCGGCACTCACGCCCGTCACGGGCGCAAGCATTTCATGCACCGTCTGCTCGCTCACCACGCCGCTCACCTTGACGGCGTCCTCAATGTCCACCGTCTTGTCCTTGGGCATATTCTGCACAAATTTCACACTCACACTCATCCTTACGTCTCCAATCTCAATTTTTTTCAGTATCCTCAGCGCGTCACCGATCAGCCCCATGCGCCGGAACAATCCCTTGTCCATCTGCGCCCGCTTCTTCGCAAAAAGCTGGTCAATGCCCCATAGCTTGTAGCGCAGTGCCACACCCGAAGCGCTACCCGCAAAGTTTTCGTCAGATAAATCCGGCACACCCGCAATCTGCAAAATCTCGCGTCGCAATGTGCGTTTGTGGTTTTCGATCACCCCGTCGTTGAGGTTTTTTACCACATATTCCATCTTGCCGTCCTGCGGCATGGATAGAATGCGCATCCGGCGCAGCGTCTCGCGGTCGTCCTCGTCCATCTGTTCAAATCCCGTCACCACCAAATACGCCGCCGCCGTGTTTTCCAAATCATCCGAAACATTGCAAAGCGTCTTGTTGTATGCGTCAATCAGCGTTTTCACGGGTTCAAAATCCCCAATCCCGTGCCGGTTGTTCTTGTACTGCGTCATAGGCACGCTTGCAAACGGCGTTGGAATCTCTTGCACAATTCGCAGCGTCCCGCCGTCCTGCTCAAATACACGGGTCAGCTTGGGCAGATAGATTTCACCGCGACGCTTGCCGCCCTCCACTGCCCAATACCGCACCCCGGCAAGCACCCGCCGCTCGATCGAATCATCCACGATCAGAAAAGCCGTGCGCGGGTCAACCGCCGCAATGCGGATGTCCTTGCGCTCATCCACGTACACCACGTCATACCCAACCCCCGCAATGCTCATGTTCTCGGCGATTTCATAGTTGATGGTGCTCTCATCGTTGCGGTCAAATATCTGCTGCAGCTCGTGCAGCCGCGCATCCTCGCTCACGTACTGCGGCGGTACCCCCACAAAATATCCCGTCGCAACATCCGCAATGTACTTGGCAAGGTTGGCGTTCACCCGGTTGTCCGCCGTGCCGTCCACCGGCTGCAGCTTATGCACAAACACCTTGCTTTCGTAGTATGCGTAGTTGCCCACAATTCGCGCGGCATCCCCCGCGTGCTTGCCAATGCAAGCGGCAATGTCCTTGTTGCTCAAATCGCCGCCCGAAAAGATATATTCCATTTTGTCCTCCGTCCTCATAATTCCGCCAAGCTGCGAAACCCGCGCAGCTTGCGCTTGGGTGCCTTGATGGTCAGCGCAATCACACCCTCCAGCGCGTCCGGCGCATCGTCATGGTCAGCCATCGGAAAATATTTCAGCTGTTCCAGCAATGTCTTTTGATTCTTGCGAAAGCGCACCACCTTGTTCTTGATGTACGGTTGTATGGTCTGAATGCGCATCACCTTGTCGCTGGTCTGCTGCGCCTCCACCACAGGCAGGAAAACCCGCTGTTTCGCCGCTTCCTTCACCAGTTGTTCTTTTAAAAACCACTGGAATTGGTTGGTCTCCGCCCCGAATTTCACAAAGCGCTTGCCAAACTCTGTTTGAATCCACCCCGCCTTGCCCATCACCGCGTCAATGATCGCATCCGGGTGCCGCCGCTCCACGTCCGCATCCACAATGTACAAATATCCCGTCTGTGTATCCAGCGCCGCCGTGATGATGGCGGAAAAGTCGCTCTTCTTGCTCTTGCCCAGCGATGGGTCTACGAATCCGTAAAATTGGTATCGCTTCTCGCGCAAGTCCAAATTGTATAGGTCGAAAAACTCAAACCACTCCTCACGAAAAAGGCAGTCCTCCGGGTTAATGGGCTCGTTCTGCTCCTCGGAGTTAAACGCCGCGTCGCCTTCCGTCAGCCGCATCTCCATCAGGTCATAGTATGAGAGTTTCTCCTCCCACAGCACCTGCGTCCCCTCCAGCATTGCCGCGCGGTGTCCCTCGAAAAACGCCCGCGCATCCGTTTGCCGCGCCGTGTTGGCAAGATCGCAATAGATGTCCGCCCATTGCCGCCACAATGCGTCCGCACTCGAAAACGCCATCACCGCCTTATATTTGCTCGCATGATATCCGGGGTTCTTGAGGATGTTCGCCAGCAGAGAATCATAGTGCAGCAGTGTGCCGATGTATATGATGTCCGTATAGCTGTCCCCGCACTTACTAACCGCCTTGAAAAACCATTCGTTCAGCTTGCGCCGCTGCTCCGCCGTGCGCACGTTCTCATCATTTTCAATGTCGTCCAAAACGATAAGGTCGGGACGCCAGTTCTTGTGCTTCAGCCCGCGCACCTTTTGTCCCGCGCCCTTGGCTTGCACCTTAATGCGCGTCTTGGTGATGATCACGTCATCGCGCCACACCTTGCCCTGCAAATCCCCAAAGTCCTCGTGGATTGCCTCGTTGTCCTCCAGCTCCTCCTTGATTGCGGAAAGGAAGCCCACCGCCTGATCGGCAACGTCGGACAAAATCATGATGTACTTTTTGTATTCATAGACCACCGCGTGCAGGCTGTCCTTAAACGTCAAGTTGGTAGACTTCGCGTGTCCGCGCGGTGCCGCCGTCGCATAGCGAGACCCCTGCTGTTGTGCCAGTGTCCGCGCCGCTTCGCGCGTCAGCTCCTCGCACTTCCACACGCCGTCTTGCCACATCGCGTCCAGTTCCTTGTGAAAGGGCGGGGAAGCCTTGGAAAAATAATGGGGCAGGTATGCCCGCCCGAAATATCCCAAATCCATCATACCCAGCCTGCGCCGAATCCCGTCCGCCCCCGTAAGCGGCGCACCCGCCATTAGCTCACGCTGCAGCCGCTTGTGCCCCGGCGTCTTGCCCTCGCTTAAGGTTTGCTCGGTTAATGTCCGCAGCCTCTCCCGATGCTGCCCGATGCCCTCATCGCCGCACTCCGCCAGCGCAATCGCCTCGGCAAGTCTTTCTATGCTGTTTTTTTTGCCCCGCTTGCGCATTTTGCCCTCCAATCCAAAAAGGGCTTGTTCCGCCCTCTGTCCGTTCTTTTTTATATCTTCCCGTCCATCAACCGCACCCCGCCAATTAAAACGCTCTAAAACGGTTCTAAAACGCTGTAAAACACACGTCCACTCATTATTTTTCTGCATGGTTCGCACTTCCGCCGCTTTTTCGCGAGGGAAGTCCTGTGCTTCTCGTTCTGCTCATGCCCGCCGCGAGCAGGAATTACTCACCGCTCGCCAGCCATGCATGATATATATAGGAAGAGTTATGGTTGCGGCTTGCGCCGCATTATCCTAAAAATTCAGCCGAGACCGTAACATCCTGTTTTCGCCCATTGAGCATAATCTCGAAAACGGCTCGTCGCTGCCTTTTTAGCATCTTTTTGAGTGCGCCGGTGGGGAAAATCCCCTCGCGCACATTGCCCGCCGCATCAATCACGTGCGGCTCGATCACCGCCTGCGCCCATACGCGCACGTCCTGCGCCTCGCGTTCGGGCAGTGGGTCGTTGTAGTTCAACGCACGGATCACGCCCGTCGTGTTCATGATGCGGTAGTAATCTTGTACGTCCACCGCGCAGTCCAAAAACAGATATCCGGGGATCAACGCGCCGTAGCTTTCAGATTTCCATGTTCCGCCCACCCGCAGCAGCTTCGCCGTTATGGGCACCAGCGGGGCATACTCTTGCAGCCGCTCCCGCAGTTCGAATTCGCGTCCGGTTGCAACGTGCAAAATGATCATGTTGCACCGCCTTTTTGCGCGTTGAGGAACGCCGCCACCTGTGTGTATAGCTCCGGCTGCTCTTTGCGCATCGCGTCAAATACCAAGGTCTTGATCTCCTCCAGCGCCGTGTCCCGCACACTCTGCACCTGAACATCCACACGCTTTTTCTGCGCCGCCGCGCGCACAAGCCCGCTTGCCTCGCCAATCAGCTTTTCCACAGATACGCCCTGCCAGTCCTCTTCCTTAGTCTTGGCAATGGCGGATAGCACGTTTTGGCTTGCCAGCCGCACGATGGCTTCCGTCGTATCAAGGTCGGGATAACGCTCCATCTCGCTCATCAGCACCCGGAAGTTCTCCTGCGCAATCTGTACCATCTCCACGTTGGCGTGAAAGCTCTGCGCATGACGGCACAACGCGCTCTGCGAGATGCTCTCGCCCTGCCCTGCAAGATACTCGATGATCTCCCGATACGTCGATCCCGCCAGCAGCATCTGCTCCACCGTGCTTTTGAGATCAACGGGCAATCGGTCAATTTTGGAATGCTTGCGATTTTTCTTGCGCATACTCACACCTCCGGCACCATCTCGTCCATGATGCCCCCCGCCAGCAGGCGAATGCCCTTCTCCGAAACCTTGGCTTCCACATCGCGGTACGATACGTCCGCAATGCAAGCCGTAAGATGCCCGCGAATCGTGCGCAGATGGATATATCCCGCCTCGGACAAGAAATTTACGCAGTCCAAAAACTCACCCTCGCTCACGCCGTCACTTGCCATCACAGCGCATACGCTTTCAAGGTCAATATATTTATGCCGCAAAAGATTGATGCGACGAATCACCTTGCCGTTGTTCCGCTTAAATTTTGCCTGCTTCATCTCATCCATTATTTTGCCATCCTCTCATCCAGCTTTTCCGACAGTCGTTCCATCTTGCGATCCAGCGCGCTCATGCTCTGGAAAAAATCCTCTTTGCTGATGCTGCGCCGCTCCACTTGGTGCAGTTGCTCTGTGATCCCGTCGATCTTGCGATCCAGCTCACGGAATTCTTCCTTGGTGGTGTACTCCAGCTTCACCGCCGCCAGCTCTCTGCGCGTCTCGTCCAGCTCGCCAATCGTGCGTTTCACGAAAAAGCCGATCACCGCCGTTATAATCGTCATAATGACGTTGTATATACTCTCCACACTAAACATCTTTCCCGCTCCATTTCGCCCCAAAAAAAATAAGGCATAGTCTTGATACGTTGACTATACCTTATCCCCTGTGACATTTTACAGTGACATATGTCACAAAAATCTGTCACTCTTTTTTATTCATCGAATAGGCTGATCTGCCCCGGAACAACGGCGTGCACATGATCCACAATCCGCCGAATGTGCCGAACGGAAAGTCCATATTCCCGCGCTAAGTGTCTGTAATTAAACCCCGTGAATTTGCTCTTGATCTCCATATCCCGCAGCATGGTCTTTGCGTCGCTGATGTAAATGCTGCTGCCTCCCGCGTACTGCACCAGTTTGTTGTACGCGTCAATTCCTATGGTGTCCGCCAGCTCCCGCTGTTCACCTGTCAGATCTTCCAGTTTCAGCTTCTTCACTTCCACACCGCATCACCCACTCCTTTTTGCCGCCTGCCGCTTGGCACTGGCAAGATAGCGCTTGAGCTGCTCAATCAGCTTGACGCCGTCCTCCTCGCTGATCCATGCAAACGGCGCTTTGAGTGCAACATCCCGTCCCAGCAGCTTGCGGATCACCCCCAGCATCCTCACCCCCGCGCTCACACCCTCGCGCGGGTCAACCTCGCATATCTGATACATCACCGCCCATGCCTTGCGCCGCTGTTCCTCGCTCATCATGCCGGATGCCGGAATCTGTACGCGCGATTGCTGCAGCAGCATCGGCGTAAGTGTTTTAATCACGGTGTCCGCCTCCGCCTCCGTCAAATCGCTCACGTGCTCGCGCCCTGTCTGTGCATAGATAAAGCTGTGCAGCTTGTCTCTGTCCTCGCCGTGGATCATGCCGAGGCGCGCCGCGTATGCGTGTATTTTCTTGATCTGTTCTTTGCTAATCCCTGCCATAACTCTTCCCTCACTTCGTTTCACGCCATTTCCAGTCGCACCTTTGGCGTTTCTTCCACCATCACGCCTGCCTTAATGTTCTCGATCATTTCCGTCCACCGCTCCTGCGGGATGCCGTTCACCACCAGCACACTTTGCAGCTCCTGCCACACCGCCGCCTCCTGCACAAGGTATGCGTCCTCCGCCGCCTGCTCATAGCTGCACCCCGTAATCACCATGAGGCTTTTAATGTCGCCCTCGTAGTTTTTCCCGCGCACCTTTTTGCGCAGCAGCGGCAGCTTGTCCGGCTGCGCAATCTGCACCAGCACCTCCTCCACCGTCTGCCTTACATATTCGCCGCTGGCAATCCCACCGAGAATGCGCTGCCCCGTCGCCGAAAGTGTAAACTTGGTGTCCGTCTTGATCACGTCATCCTTAAGGTCTCTAAACACCCGCGCGATAAGGTTCGCATATATGAGCCCAACCTTTTTCGCCAGCGTTACCGTCACCCGCATCCCCTCCGCCGCATAAGCCACAGATTTTTTCTTGCTGTTCTTGAGGTCATCCTCGGCAAGCTGCTGGAAGTATACATCCAGCGCGTCCTTCTCCGCTTTCAAGGCTTCCTGCATTCTGTTGATTTCTACCAACCGCTGCAGCTTTGCGCTCATCTCATCACTCATGCCCAAACACCTCCACAATCTCATGCGCACATTCCTCGCAAACCACCACGCCGCGCACCTCACGCACGTCCACCGCATTCCCGCACAACAGGCACGTCCGGTGCGCCGTGCGAATGGTCACGCATCCCCGCGATGCTTCCACCTCCACCACCACGCCGCCATGCAGCCCCGATTCCACCCGCGCCGCCTTAGGCAGCGTCACGCTTCCGTTTTTGTTGATTCTCTTGATCATTGTTTCTCCTCCCGGCAATGCCTAAAACTCCGCCCCCAAGTATTCAATTACTTGGTTGTTTTTTTCAAAATGCCGCCGCAGCGCACTCAGTGATCCCCAGTGTGACGCATATGTCGTAACGGTAAATTCCTCAATCACCCGTTCTTTTTCCTTTTTCGTTCGATACAATTTCAGTAGTTCGCTTTTCTTCTTCCCCCGCAGCAAACATTTTCTGCCCTCGCATAAAAACCGCCGCCGTTCTTCACAGTCCTTTATAAGCCATTCTCCACGAAAATGCCCGCCCACATATACCATAATTGCGAAGCGGTATTTGCTCACCCGCTGCATCTGCAAGGATACCTTGTACCCGTCACACATCAGGTCAACGCACCCGCCCAGCGGGGAGAGTTTCTTTTCTACCAATTCCCATTCTGCTTTGTTCATGTGCCTTCCTCCTTTCTCGCGTGCTCTGCGTTTGTGCTGACTTGCAACAGCCTTCGGTCGCATTACGCTTATTGGCAAGGCGGGGGAGCACCCGCCTTGCATTATTCGTATCTCCATATTTCCTCCACCATTCCCCGGAGCGTGTATAACTCCGGCGTTTTCTCTTCTGCGGCATTCACGCGCCGCTGTCGTCACCGGCATTGCCGTTAGGCAATGCCTCAGAGTGTCGAAAAAGTCCGATTTTTATGCAGGCTGGCAAGAAATGCCCAGATGCTAGGCAGCAAAATGCCGCGCGGCAAGGCTGAATATGTAATTCGCCGAGGTGCGTGGCATTGCAGCTAACAACGCAGATGGGTGTTTGTCGACAGCCTGCGAAATTGCCGTCAGGCAATGCCCATCCCCTTATGCCGCGCCGCCGCAACCAACCCGTCGTAGCTGATATTTTGGTTGTCCATCGCCACCTCGTATACCCGCATCGCGCCACGTATGCCCTGCGCGCCCTGCGTCAGCCCGTGCATCAGCTCCAGCGACGCCTCATCCTCCAAGTCCGCAAACAGCATCCGCATATCCTCAATCGTCACGTCCTCCACGCCGTAGCTCATGTTGACAATCGCCCGGCTGGATATCTGCCCCAGCTCCGAATCCTGCGATCCCCCAAACTTGTCCGCCGTGGTCTTGTTGCCCAAAAACACCATGCCCAGCGTCTTGCCCGTGCCGTCAAATTCATCCGGGAAGCTGCGCAGGTGGTCAATCATCTTGAGCGAGCAGTGCTGCGCTTCGTCTATTATAATCAGCATATTGTCCCGCAGCCGCGCGCTGATGTCCTCGTCAAGTGTGTATATGTTCTTGCCCTTCTCCTTAATCCCCATCGCCTTAGCCAGCATCATAAGCCCCGTCTTGATCGAGCGGTAGCCGTTACGCATGGTGATCACCACCACATTGTCCGGGTATTGCTTTTGGTATTGCCGGATCGCCATGGTTTTGCCGATTCCCGCATCCCCGGTAATCGCCATCACACCGCCCCGCACATGGCAGTAGCGCATATATGAAAGAATCTTTTCACTTACCGATGTGGGCGCATACCCGCCCATCTTGTACGTTGCCGCCGCTTCCTGCTTGGCAATCGCGTGCGCATAAATCTGTTCCCATTTGTTGTCACTGTTTCCGGGATACTTGTTGTTGCGCAGCTGGGACAAAACGCCGGAGCTGATGCCCAGCATCTTGGATGCGGCACTGAGCCCGCCCTCGCCGCGCTCGTTGTTACCCCGCACAATCATCTGCTCCAGCCATTCCCGTGCAATTCTTTCCTGATCTGTCATAACTCTTTCCTCCTATATTTCTCCGCGTTGACGCGGATTGTTTACTGTTGTATGGGCGTTTATCTCCTGCCTAAAGTCCTTGTACAATCTTGTGGATGTCAATCACAACCCCACTCTGCGGCAATCGCTTACCATATTCTTTCTCCTGCGCCCGAATCATTGTAATAGGCACATCGTCCGTGTTCAGCAGCTCCCCCCGATCCAGCTCACGCGCCTTGCGGATGCGCCAGTCCAGCAGGTCAAGGCGGATATGCTCCGGCACGCTCTCGCGGATTTCCCGCAGCTTGCGTACGTCCGCCTTCTTGACGTTGCGCTGCAGCTGCATCGCCTTGCCAATCGCCTCCGGATCTTCCGCGCCAAACAGCAGCATCAAGTCGCGCGCCATCGGCACCGTCGCAAGGTATTCGTCCGTCTCGGCAAGGTATACCCGCACGCTCTCAATCGCCGCCGGATCATACCGGACATATACCTGTTTGCCCATGTGCGCCGCAATCTCCGCACTGTAATACCACAGCTTTTCGTTGTGCAGGGTAAGGTGTACCCCGTTCCGGCTGATCTTCTGCGCCCGACGTGAGTGCATCAGCATCAAGGCAAGGTCGCCCTCGGTTGCCCTGCGGATCTCATGCAAGTTGTCCTTCCAAATTTGCGCCCTCGGTTTGCCATGGTCGCGGGTCACCTTGCCGCCATACGCGCCGTTGTTGTATTCACTGTCAATCAGCGCATCCATCACCAGACGTATCTCACCGCCCAGCGGCACTTTCCCATCGCGTAAATACTTCTTGAGGCTCTCCGGCTTTTCCAGCACGTTGCCGCCGCAGTATGTCGCCATCAATCTGCTGATCTGATTTTTAATTGTGCCAAATGTCCGCTCAATGGGCTTGGCTTTCGCGTTGCGCACCAGCGCATTGGTCATTTCAACGCCTAACCGCTCCAGCACAGGCGGCGGCGTAAACTTCTCCTTATCGCTCTTGCGGGCGCGGTGTCCCTTACCGCCCACGTCATAGCAGAGGTATTCGCGTCCGTTGTCCACATAGATATTCTTTGGCACTCCACACCGCTCAATCCCGTGGCGCAACGCCATCAACACCGTGTCTGAGGACAGCGTGTCCGAGATGTACCAGCCCACCAGCATCCCGCTGCGGGCATCCTGCCACGCGCACAGATACAGCCGCACATTGCCCTCGCCGCCGTCCGCTTTACGGACGAGGAAGTCCAACGTGTGCGTGTCGCCAATCCAATAATCATTGCTTTCAATGTTGTCATACAAGCGATCAGCATACGGCATACAGCGGTCAGCATACGCCTTTTCGCCCTCTCGCCCCAGCGTCACCAGCGCCACGCTTAAATCACTCTTGATGCGCCGCCGAAACGCCATTTCAGAGGGCAGAGATACACCTTCAAATTCCTCTGAAAAGGCACTCAAAGCCATTTTTAACGTGTCATAACAACTCTTGACCGTTGGTTTTCTATCATCCAGCCAATACCACAAAAAGAGGTCAAACAGCCGATCATCAATACTGCTTTGCCCCCGGTTGTGCCCACCCCGCCGCTCTGTCAGTCCGTCATAATCATTGTTTTTCCACGCCGCAAATTTGCGGTATAAGATGCTGTCTGTCAGCCTTTGGATGCCATACGCCGCCAGCTTCGCCGCGTCGCGGTATTGCACCATCGTCCGGAATTTCTCCCGCGCCAGTGTCTTGTTTTCTGCGCAATCCCGCACCGCCGCCCACTCGCGGCATATGCCAATCCAAAATGCAATCTGCTCCCGCTGATCCGCGCTGTAGGTGTCCAGCGGCTTCGGCTCCGGCAATGCCACTTTAGGCGCACGTTTCGCCGCCGCTTTCATGCGCTGGGCAAACACCTTGTCCTTCAGCTCACCGCGCAATGTCTCCACGGGGATGCTATATTGCTTCTGCCCATTGGCAGCACAATCCACCTCAACCGCAAGGATCTCGCCCTCGGCAATCAGACTTCGTATATGTCGTTCCGAGCAGCCCATCAGCTGCGCGGCTTCTCTCACTGTCAGTTGCTTTTTCATGTTTTCTCCATATTGTCTTGCCATCATCAGTGGCGGGGTAGACATCCCCGTCAGACCGCCCGAAGGCGGTTTCGGCTTGTGTTTTCTGCCTTTGTGTTGTAGACTGTTGAAAAGCAGGAGGTTTGAATTATGCGATACATAGGTGCTCAAATCAGCGAACGTCTAGACCAAATTTGGAATGACTATATCCTCACCGATCCGTATGCTCAGCATATTTCGTCCGTTCCCCGCGAATGCAGCACAGAGGCTATGGTTATATACAAGAAATACCCTGATGTCTTTTTTAGCGTTTTAGAGAGCATTGCCGACCTAATGCCTTACTCTCCAATCTTGACTGATTTTCTTTGCAAACCCACTAGTCGCAATGGTTTTCTGTTAGCAACTGTTTATAGGGTACAAAGAATTGTTCTGCGTACGATTCCTAATTCAGTTACAATAGAGATGCCCGAAGATACTCAATCTTTCTTCATTGAAGCATTCCACATCAATCCGCAAGACTACTTATAGCCGTTGAAGAAATGTCTCCTCAAACGCACTATTCAACAATGCGTGTTCCACTAAAGACTTGAGCCTCGGATGAACCATAAAATCTATTGCCAGTCTGATGGCTCTACACGCTTCTTGTTCGGTGTTCACCCACCGGTTAGCCTTATACAGCGCGTCAAAGAAGAGTTGCAACACCATAGTTGCATCCGCCGGAATCGGCTCCGTAATTTCACGTTTATAGTCGGCAATCATTTCATCCATCAAGTCAACCGTTGCTTTCAGCGGTTTGAGTCCATTTGTACGCTCTTTCCCCAAATCCTCTACAAGCATATTTTTCGGCACGCATTTTTCCGCTCTTCGCGTTGCCGATCTCATCGTTCTCATTGATTCAATTTCGGTATTAATTTCCGTGAGCATTTGTTGCAATCTCTCCGCTTTTTCCAATGCTTCGTCCATGCCTACCACATTCACACGTGCTGTAATTTCTTTTTTTTCTGCATTCATAATTTTCCCTTTCCTATCTGCAAATCCATTGCCGCATCTGCCGTGCAAGCCAACCGCGCCGCTCAAAGCATCCCGCGCCCATCGGGCGATACTTCCCGCGCTGGTTGTATATCCCCAATCTCCGCATCACACACCCATCCTTTCTGTGGTCATTTTTACAATCACATTTTTCAGCCGTTCCACTTCCCGCCGAAGCTCGATGTTTTCCATCGTCAGCTCCATTTGCAGCCGCCGTTCTTGCTTCCATAGGTCTCGCCAGTTTGTCAAGTCAGCCTCCGCCGGTGTCTCCGCCACCACGCGCCGCCGCCTGTCTGCTTCCGGTGCTTCAAACAGCTTTTCAAATTCCTCATTTACCTTGGGCGCTCGCTCCAGTCGTTCCACCGCCGCCGGGATGCTCACCTCCACGGGCTTGTCCTCTTTTTGCGGCAATGCTTCCCGCCGTGTCCGTTTTGGCAGCAGCCCATTATTTTTCTTCCACCGGTGGACTTGCTCCAGCGTCATTCCAAATTCTTTGGCAATCTGCTCGTCGCTCGCGCCCGCTTGGTGCATCTGCTCCCTGCGTTGCTGATCCGCTGCCGTAAGCCGCAGTTTTTTGCGCTCCGGTTGTATTGGTTCTTGCTCTTCCGCTTCCCGTATCGGCGCAAGCTCCGTCCCCGGCGCCGCATCGCATTCCTGCAGGATCTCGCGGCTCTTGTCCGGCTCATCATGGATATATCCATCCCGGCGCGCCCGCGCCAGCAATTCCTCTTTACTCATGCCCATTTTCTTCTCCTTCCATGTCCTGCCTCATCAGTAGCGGAGCAGACACCCCCGCCAGACTACCGCTCACGCGATAGTTTCGGCTTATATTTATGCCCATTGCCCTTCCATTGCGGCAATCTCTGCCACAAGTCGCTTTGCTCGCTCCGTGTTGCCCGTTAGCACCGCTTCGTAGTAGTCCGCAATCAAGATATCAATTTCGCTATTGCGTTTCATAACTCCATCCTCCTGTTTTTGACTTTGGTTTTCCCGCTGTGCCGATGCACAATCACCAAGCGCATCGGGCTGTCCTCCACAATAAGCCAGTTCCAATAATTAAGCCCCATCGCCCTAAGCATCATCTTCTGCGCCCGTGTCGGGCGTTTCCCGTGCTTCATCGCCACTCCTCTCATACCATGTCGCGTAATCCAGCCCACCGCCGGGAAGCGTCCGCACTGCGTATACTTGCACCTGCACACCGCGCTTGCTCTCCCGCCGCGTAATCGCGTATATTTGATATGCCAGCCCGCCGCGCATCGCCGTATCGCCAACCTTATTTCCCATGCGCAAAGGCTTTAATGGGCAGCAGCTCCACTTCCTTCTTGGGCTTCGGCTTCGCCTCAACCACCCGCTCAATAATCACCGTCTCCTTGATGCGGACAACCCGCTCAATCTCTGCCATCTTGATTCCTCCATTTTTTGTGATATGCTGGTGATAGATTTTTATGTTTGGCAGGTGTTCAGCTTCGATCCTCCGCGATTTGTTTTGGAAGTGCACATTTTAGCTATGAAAGCAGATACCAGCAGCTTTCCATAGCAATCGCGAAAGGTGGTGTAAGCCGTGAAATACGTTATCACTAGACGCATTGTCGTTAGGCATCGCGTCAAAACGTATGTTATCGTTGACTTAGTCAAGTGGTAACACCCACAGAACACCTGCCAAAACTTTTCTACACGTTCCTGCGCACCGCCGCAAACTCCATCCGGTTCAGCCCCATACTCCGACCAAACACCGCATACGCATCATCGTCGCAGTGAGTAGGCTCATAACATCCGTGCTTATATGCCTCCTCACCGCTCCCAAACACCCGCGCAATGCGTACAAATCCAAAGCGTCGGGTATAGATCATGTCACCTTTTTTCATAACGCTTCCTCCTAATACTGGTTGACCGCTGCTCCACTTTTAAATGCTTTTTCCCGCTGTCTGTACAACGCGGTTTGCGATACACCATAACCTTGCCTCGCCGCGTATTCAGCGATTTCCTTATATGTAACTTCATCGCCCATCAGCATTCTCATGATTTCATTTCTTAGTGCTGATGGCATTTTGTCTACTTTGGAGCTTTTCCTATTCCTACGTCGTTGCGATATTACAATGCTCGTGATCTCCTCCTCCGGCTCTTCCTTCTGCGTATAGCTTTGCATCGCACTTACAATAGAAGGGACAATTACCCGCACCGTCTCGCTCACTGCTTCCACCACCGCCGCGCGGATCAGCGCGCCCACATCACCATACCCGCCATGCTTGCGCAGCTCCGGCAGCACCTCGTCAAACACCCATCGTTCAAATTTCTCTGCGCTCGGCAGCTTGCTCCGCACGATAAGGCGATAAAGATCTCCTTCGGGGATGTAGTTCACGGCATTGGTCTGCTTACTTTCCACACCATGCTGATTCATGGTGATGGAGACCCCCTCACGTTTCGTTACCCCCTTGCAATGATCAATAATTGCCTTATGCGGATTCGCATACCCAAGCACCTTCGCGCATTGCGTTGCCGGGAAAAATGGTCTCCCCTCAATCTCCAACACACTCAATTCTCCAAATTCACTGTTCCGAAATACGTTGATCTGATCCATAACTCTTCCTCCTTGTTTAGCTTGCTTTGTAAAACTCTGTCCAGTCAAAACCCAGCACCGCGGCAATGCGCTGTGCAGTTTTTGGTGGTACGCTAAACGAACCAAGTTCAATTCTGGTATAGTATGCTCTGGAAATATTCGCTTTTTCAGCTACTTGCGCTTGTGTAAAACCCCTAGATTTTCTTATCTCAAGCAACCAAACACGCATAATAATCACCTCCAAGTTCGTTATGGTAACCATTATATGCATTATTACGAACCTAGTCAACTAAAATTTGTTCTTTTCACGAACTTTTATATATGTTACAATTTGGAACATATAAGGAGGCTATTATGATAAAAGATGTACTAAGATATTTGCGAAGCTCTACAAACATGAAACAAGATGAACTAGCTGCATACCTTAATATCAAAAGGTCGACCTATACGAGATATGAGAGCGGCACCATTCAGCCAGATGCAATAGCACTTTCAAAACTCGCAGACCTATATAATGTAAGCGTGGATTTTATTCTTGAGCGGCAGGCGGATGATTATTCCTTTGAGGAGAGGCGCTTGTTAAAAGCATTTAAGACCGCAAGCACCTACGCAAGAGGTCTGGCATTCTATGCCCTAGACAGTAGTTCCGGCTGTTCAACAAAAGACGCCACGCAGACAGAAGAAGAATTCGCAATCGACTATTACCCGGACTATCCCGTTTCTGCCGGAGTGGGCAACTTCATCGACGATACGCAGAAAGAAACCCTCATTCTAAGCCAAAAGCCGCCGCACGGTGCCTGCTTTGTCAATGTTGTCACAGGCGATAGCATGGAGCCAATGTTTTATGGCGGCGATAAAGTCTTTGTCTCCCCGGAACCTGTGTCCGAAGGGCAAATCGGCGTTTTCTTTTACGATAATGTTTCCTATATTAAGAAGCTGGGACGCGGTGAGCTGATCTCCGTGAATCCACTGCGTGATAATATAAAAATAGAGAACCCCGAACGCTTCTTTTGTTTGGGAAAAGTGCTCGGCAAAGTGGATGAATCAACCATCAAATAGTGGCTTTTTCGGACGCGTTTTAGGCGTTTAAATTTGCGTTTTAGTTCAAACACGCAGTGTTTTAATCTGCCTGCGT
>CAYVTZ010000053.1:0-17512 GCA_964454685.1 uncultured Christensenellaceae bacterium | reverse complement strand
AGTTTTATATGGTGTACTTGTACAAAACACCATAAATATATAATACGAGGAGAAAAAATGAGAAAGAAAAAAATAAGTTTGGAAGTTAGCGCCGAAAACCTTACGATAGAAATTTACCACGGAAATCAGGGAGACGAATCCGCTATTACAGAGGAAACGATAAACAGCATACCCCGCGTTCTGAGTGGTGTTGGCAGGGTGCATTTGGCAGGAGATGACGTGATGCGATACCCCAAGCTCGTCACGCGAGCGATTGAGGTTTGCGGCGACCTAGGAATGAATGAATTGCATTTTCACACGTCGGGAAGCGTTGATCCGCAGCGATATCCAATCATCGCAGAAAAGTGCCGGATACATTCTATGAAGGAGAAGCTGCGAAAGCAAGAAGGCGAGGGATGGCCGTCCGTTCTGGTTGACCCATCTACTCTCAGCGATGAGCAAAGGCAATTCATCGAAAAATGGGGTGAGATAGACAATGCTTTTGTATTGCGCGATGATGGATCGGCTGTAAGCGACATGGTAAACGCCCTTGCGCAAACAAGTTTTGAAAATAGAATATGGCCGAAAATGAGTCAATGCGGAATGAAAGAAGCGTTGTCCATGTGGAGCTCGCGGGGAATGCGGATTCATCACAATCGCAGACAGGGTTGTCTAACGGCTGTGTTGTGCAAGATAGTTTTGTGCGCGGATGGTAACGCATATTATTCTAACGAGTTGTGGAGGGGAGTTGACGAAAATCCAAGTAAAATGTTCGACGGGAGTGAAGTGCCGGGTTTTACGCGAATAGAAAACATTGGCGATCTTGGGCTCATATTAGCAGAAGAAATTGCGGAATCAAATTATTTCGACAGCGAAATTATTACGATAGCGCAACGAGGGGCAAGTTTGTGGATTACTTACTAATGAGAAAGGAAACTAAAAATGAAGAGAGATAGCAAGGAGCAGGTAAAAAATTGTACCGAATGTGAATATCATGAAAAGATTAGTTGGGCGGATGGTTTTTGCGGATGCAATTATCCGGGGGTAAACTTGAGCTTGCTGGGGGCTGCAAAAGTGTCTAAGCCGATGAACGAAGCAAACAAAAAGGTGGCACGCGAACTTGCAATACGCGCCGAAGAGCGCGCGGTGTTGCGCGGGTGGTTCAACTGGCCGTACTTCTTCAATCCAAAATGGCTTAATCAATGCATGGGCTACACACAAAAGAGAAAGGTGGATCAACATGCGGATTCTTAAAGTTGCGATTAAGCCAATCATCATTGTATTGCTTGCCATGTTTCTTCTGTACAGTTGTGGAACGTTTAACCACGTGGCTTGCTCGAAAGACAATGCAAGCACGATAGAAGATCAAGCGTCTTTTCTTGAGAAACTAATCCACGGCAAGATAGCGCCAAAACCAGCATCAGATGGCGCGAGTGCTGACTCTGTAAAGGGTGAAATGCGCATGACCTTCATAGACGTTGGTCAAGGGGACGCAGCCTTTATAGAGCTTCCTGATGGCCTTACCGTGTTGTGTGACGCAGGGAACACAGACGATTACGAAGCGATAGCTGACGTCATAGGCGATCACAAGGAAATCGATATTGTTGTGGCCACGCATCCGCACGCGGATCATATTGGAGTGATGCCGGAAATAATTAAGAATTTCAAAATCAAGAATTTCTATTTGCCGAACAAGCCGGCAACAACCGAGATATACGAGAAGATGCTAAATTCGCTGCAAAACAAAGGCGGCACTAAGGTAATCGTACCGACAGCAGGCGACGTCATCGCGGCCGGAGAAGGCTATAAGATTACAGTGTTATCGCCGCCCTCGAACATGTTCTATGAGGATACAAATGACTACTCAATCGTTCTGCGGATTGATTATGGCACAACCAGCGTCTTGTTGACGGGAGATGCATCACTGGAAATTCTAAATTCCCTAGATAATATCGACGCAGACGTAGACGTGTTGAAAGTTTCGCACCATGGCAGCTACACCGGAACCGATGTGCGTCTCTTAAATGCAGTTACGCCAGAGTATTCGATTATTTCGTATGGTGAGGGCAATGATTATGGACACCCGCACAATGAAACTGTGGATGCACTTCGTATATTTGGTGGTGCGGTACTTGAAACGGCTCGTGAGGGGAACGTTGAGCTGCTGTCAGATGGTAAAGAATTCAGGAGAGTCGCCTAACTGTTCTAACTGTTTTTGCACATACGAAGGTGCGAGAGACTGGGTAGTCAAAAGATGGCTACCCGCTACCCTTCGCCTCAATTAGCCGCCGATTGGTGTTCCATTTAAAAGCGACGAAACAATCGCTTGCGATTCGGGCGGAACCGGCTCAGGCGGCGACCCCGAAAGCCCGGAAAAGAAATTTGCGATTGCATCTCCTACGCTCAAGCTGGCTTGTCCCAATGACCCTGCTGTGGTTTTCACTGCGCTTTCCACTGTCGCAACATCAATTATACCTTTTGCGATGAATACAAGAGCGATCGCAATAACGACCCAGAAAAACCCGCCCATGATTTTCCTGAGATACATAAACCCAACGAGAAGCAAAACAACACCGATTAAGATTTGCAGTCCACTATTCTGCCGTATCATTTCAGTCATCTGAGAGAAAAAGCTTCCCAGTGCACCGGAAATCTCTTTTAAAACGTCTGCCATTCAGCAACCTCCTTTCCACAAGTTTCGTTTTATATATCTTAGAAAATTGTAGTACCAACATAATGCGGAAATCAAATAAACTTTTTTTGGGGATTATATCTAAAAATCAAATATTTGGCATATATATACTCATGAAGGCAAAAATGTAATTCTGGAAAGGAAAGAATAAATGAGAAAGATAATCACCGTAATTATTGTTTGCGCTGTATTGTGCTTTACGGCACAAAGTATAAGCTATGCAGCGGATCCGGAGCGTTCGATGGCAATAGAGGTACTCCTGAGCCCTCAGTTCTACGGAGCGACCGTCGAGACAAGGGTGGACGGGAAGCTGTTCGACACCAATACAATAGACGAGGAAGGAAGTGTAAGGATTTCTATTCCGCTTGGTGAAAGCGTGGAGAAGCTAAGCTTGGTTATTTCCGGTACATCAACAATAGAGCCGATTGCCATTGCAACGCCACAACCGACCGAAGCGGTAGTGGGTCAAGCTTCTGTTGAAACCGATACTGATCAGAGAGGCATTAACCCTCAGTTTCTGGTGGTCATTATTGTTTCTGTCGCAGGTATCGCGTATTTGGTACTGAAAAAGAAAAAAGGCCAGCCCAAGGAAAAGGAGCAAGAACCCGAACAACTACCGCTAGATGACGAAGGATTTTTTATGGATCCGGACGAAGCGCCTTGCGAAAACGACGTTCATACGCGAGCGCCTTCAAAAGAACGCAAGAAAAAAATCCCTTCTTCGCTGTTTAACCGTCGGAGTTATAATTCTCGGCAGGAAAAAGAGCGGGATAAAAGCGACAAGGCGAGGCGGTACAAACAGGAAGCTGAACCGGCCGACGCTCCCGTTCAGGAATCGGAACAAGCGTCAAAAGAAGAACGTGCACAGCAAAAAAAGTTGACGAAAGAAGAACAGGCGAGAACGCGCGATGAAAAGCAAGCTGATGCGATGCAAAGAAAAGCAGAAAAAAAAGCTGAGGCCAGAAAGAACGCCGCTGATAGAGCTGCGGCAAACATTGTTCGTAAAAGAGAAAAAGCTGAATTGAAGGCGCAACTCAAAGAAAAAAAAATCCAGATCAGAAAAGAGCGTTTACTTGCCGCAGACGCACATGCGCGAGTCGAGGAAGATCACAAAGCGATTGCTGATCAGGCGCTGCAAACAAAAGCGGTCGTAGAGGAAGTAAAAGAAGTCTTGGAATCTATGCGCAATAAGATAAACGAGGCAAGCAGTGCAGAAGAAAGGCGAGATGTTCAAGTTTGCCCACCGGCGCGAAACCGCAGTAGAAATCTAAGCCAAGAAGAAACGACCGAGCTTTACAGCCGAATTCGTGCGCTTGCAAAAAGCATCGGCTTTTCAGTACGGGAGCAAATATCTGATAACGTTGTTTACAAGGCGATTTTCGAGTATACGCATTTCATGATATCGGGCGCCAGCGTTCATATTGTTGCAGATATTCAATTAGCAACAAAGCGTGTACGCGCGGCACAAATGCAGGACTTTTACAAACTTCTTGAGTTGATCAATGAAAAGAAAATTGATATTCATGATTACACTTTGATGTCAAAGCTGGATTTACCGAGCATGAAATGCAAACGCGAACCAATTACCGAAGAATTCGAAGGAGATGGTTACGATGAAGTATACAGATATGAGTTTCGGTTCTAAACAATCTCGTATCGTACGAAAGATGAAAATTGTTTGCGCTATGATAGTAGCGACCTGTGTTTTTCTGCTTTGCTCCTGTGCGGTAGCGACAACAAACGCTGACTCAAAAGGTAATATTTTGGTATATACTACAGATAATTTGCCGGATGGTGTCTTCGTTTTGCGCAATGAAAAATTTTATCCGCTGATGCCTAGTGGCACAAATTTTCATCAGAACGCAGAGAAAAGCGATGGGAACTTTCATCCGGAGCGATTTATTTGGTTTGTTGGGAAAGAATACCTGATACCGGAGCTGGACATAGAAGCAGATGACCAACTGGTGATTAAATCATCCGAGTTTGAGGCATTCCGAGAAGTCGAATTTGAAGAAATGGCCGACATTGGGTACACGATAGGAATGACAATGACGAATGTTGATGGCAGTGCGTTCTGGGCACCAACGGGAGATTTTTGCGCGGAAAGTGATGTTTCAAAGTCCGTGGGGTCTTCCAAAAACTCTGAGGGTGTTGCAATAAGCGGCATAAACGATCAAAAAATTATTGGGTCAATGATTTCTCCGATTGGCACAATCGCAAATCTGCAACAGCACGGAATCTATAATCTCGGCGTGTACATTGGAACATCATATGTAGAAACGGCTGTTGTTGCGGATACGCGAGCTTTTGTATCCAAGGGCTTTATAAAAAGTGTTGATATTTCGTTAACAAGAAGCGGCTATGCAATCATCAATATTCCGAGCGAAATCCAGAAAGGATACTATAATGTTGCAAACAGTGGACTGGTGAGAATCTTGAAAAAAGAGCCGCAAGTAGAGCAAGCGAGCGCTAGTCCCACTGTACAAACCGAAGAGACTAAGGCAAACAACGCGAATAAAGCCGGGAATGCGGAAAATGAAGACGAAAGTTTTACTCAAGCGCAAACTGAAAGTGTAGTAGCCGATGCATAAAAGTGCTTTTAGTGGATTAGCGATCATTGGGATCGTGTTCTTTGCCTGTTATTTTATTTTCGCAAATATACTTTGTTTGTTTTATGTACCCAGTCCTTCTATGGAGCCGACATTACATGAAGGCTCGGTCTATATCGGAATTCGAATCTTTAAGGAGGTGAAAAAAGGAGATGTAATCGTATTTTTTCATGATGGTGTTACGCTTACTAAAAGGGTGACAGGTGTTGCGGCGGATAAGGTAAAAGGGGCAGATGGTTCAACTGCTGTAGTGCCAAATGGATGCTTATATGTGGAGGGAGACAACAAGCCCCAATCCTATGATTCGCGCTTTTGGGAGAATCCGTTTGTTGAAATTGCGGATGTTATCGCAGTTGTAGAAGGGGCGTAAAAAAGAAAGGAATAAAACGTATAAATGAAGGGAAAAATTATTGCTTTTGTATTTTCGATTGCATTGTGTATGTGTGTGTTCTCACCAGTTACCGCATTTGCGGGTGACAAGGGAAGAAGCGGCGGCGAAAGCGGACTTGCGACGGTGAATTTGCCCACCGGAGGAATAGGGAGCGAAATTGTGGAACATGCGTTAAGTAGACTGGGAGACCCTTACAGCTTAGAACTTAGGGGACAGGGAGACTATATAGACTGCTCCGGTTTGACTCAGTGGGCATATGAATGTGCGGGAGTTAACATTCCATGGACTGCTGCTGAACAAGCAAGGAGCGCCGTTGATGGCAACAGAGTTGTTGACGCGGAAGATGCTGCGCCGGGAGACTTGATTTTTTGGAGTTATCCGGACAAAGCGCGTGTGCAAGATCGTTATATGCAGATAGGACATGCTGCCATCTATGCTGGCGATGGCATGATGGTCGAAAGTTCGCCAAGCGCCGGCGGAGTGGTCTACCGCGAGGTGTCCGTTCAGGGGACGCCGTCGTTTTACGCGAGACTATACGATTGACAAAAATTTGCAACGTTGCTATCGAATATGCTACGCTGATCGTAGCGAGTAATAATTTGGTGCGTTTTAGCATCGAGTAAAGGATTTAAGAGTCAATGCATTTTGTGTTGGCTCTTTTATTTACGAAAGGATTTTTCATGAAAACAAAAACAAACACCGAACTATTGACCGGTATTCGCAGGGATTGGAACGGAGTAAATCCGCGGACGAAGGTTATACCTGACAAGAAGCGGTACAATCGAGGAAAAGCCAAGAGCTCTACCCGAAAGGAACAGTATTAGGAGGAAGGACAATGGAAAAAAGTAGCGAGAATGTGCAGAGTGTTTATGCGGCAGAAAACGAAATTTTGAGTGATTCTACTTTTCGCAGGATAGTAGATGAGGCAGACGTTACGAAAGTAGATTTTAAGGCCGGATTGGTGACATTTAGATGCCCAAAAACGCAGAATGTTGTTTGCGAGGCATGCGAGTCCTGCCCATCAAGCCAAGAATGTGACCACAAGGAAAAAATCTGGGACGTCGAGGCAATTATTCGTGGGGATGAACCGCCTGAGTTATTCGTTGCAGTAGAGCTAGTCGGGCGTCTTGAAGCCGAAATCAGCGAGTTTGCAAAAAGATACCAGCCGAGATCTGCGGACGACTACCGACATCGGTCTTCAAAAATGGCTTTCATGGAGGAAATTTTATTCTTTTTTGATAGTGCGTCCGAAGACTTAACGCCAATTAACTCGGATGTTATCAAGTATTACCGTGACTGTGAGGAGATACTTATTTGCGAATCACTTTGGGATTTTTACACAAACCGAGAGGGTTACAGCACGCACAACTTAGATGCAACGAGCAAGCTGATCGATGGCTGGTACCGCGAATCGCTAGAAAACAATGTATTGCATATATGCGAACCGGTTGGTTTCCCTGTGTGGGACGCTCAATACAAACCGCTGGGTCGGGAGGACGCGGCAGCGTTAATTGAGGCACTGAAAGACGAGCTACACAATGATAGCGGGTCAATCTCGAAAAAAGGTGAGAATTTCTATCAGGCAATGATGCGCCGCGATGCAGACGGAATGATCCGGGCACTGACCGGATGGGATTGCGACGGATTACTGGAACTAGCAAAACAAAGGCGAATGGATTAATCTGAAAAAAAAAGACAAAAAACCGAGTTTTTTTCGTATGTAATATATGAGGCAAACTCAAACAAATTAAAGAAGGAGATTCAAAATGAATTGGAATGATTATCAGGAGAAAACGCTGAGGAAGGTAAGACTTTCTCAGCCAAAGGGAAATCTGTTTGCGACGACATGCGCAACGATCAAAAACGCTGTTTCGGAGTTTACGCGCTATTGGGCGAATGAGGCGGGTCAGTATTTCGCTTGCTATAAGGCACAATACGATGAAGATATGAGCCTGCGCGCATTGGTGCAAAACATTGCAGTTGCGGCTTCGGCAACGGAGATCGAGATGCAGGAAATAGCAAAATCTAGCGTGTTTGCCGTTCATGGCAGTACGATGGCTGGTTGCATCGAGGTTGGTGGCGATCCTGAACAATTTCAGAAACTTGCCGGCTCAATGTATAAAAAGATTTTCGCACATGATACAAGCTTTGAAGCTAGAATGTGCGCGAAAATGGAGCGCTGTTCAAGCGAATTGCTGGCGGCTTCTGTTGCGTGGCTGGTTGACGGCGAAGTGCCTGACAGAAACGTTGTGAGGAGTCATCTGGCGATGCTGCTCAAAGACGTGGCGATGCTGTGTGCGCACTATGGAAAAAGCGTTAAGTCATTTATGGCGGGACATTGATCAAGGAGGCAATCATCATGGGACTGAAAGAAGAATTTTTAAGGTACGCCGGTAGCATCAAACGAAATGGAATCGACGAGTTGCTTAAGTGGCTGGAAGATGAGACGGATTTTTACACTGCTCCGGCGAGTACGAGATACCACTTAAGTGTTTACGGTGGGCTGGTGAGGCATAGCTGCAACGTATTCATCGCAGCACAGCATCTTGAAGTAAATCGTAGAAAGGATATGGATGCGGACACGCGGGAGAGTATTGCGATTATTACGCTCTTTCATGACATCTGCAAGACAAACTTCTATGAAGCCGGCACAAGAAATGTGAAGGACGCAAACGGCAAATGGGTGCAGGAGCCGTGTTTTAATGTCAAGGACACATTTCCTTTTGGACATGGTGAAAAATCTGTGTATTTGATTGAAAAACATGGATTGGAGCTCAAACGAGAGGAAGTGCTGGCGATTCGTTGGCACATGGCTGGATGGGACAATGCTGTTAAAGGCGGTGAGCCAGCGATCAACCTGGCGTTTATGGAAACGCCGCTGTGCACGATCCTTAGTATTTCGGATATGACGGCCACATACAGATCTGATCCGCGCAGTGTTGAGAAACTGTCCGGTAACAAAAACGAGTAAAATATTCATGGGCGCTCATCTGTTTGTATGGGCGCCCTTTTTTGAGAAAGGAGCTGAGTTGCGAGTGAGTAAAATGCAAAGAATCACCGCAGAAGAATACCGCAGAATCACGCAAAAAAGAGTGAGCGGTAAAACAAGCACGAATAACAGCAGGGAAAAAGGCGCAGCATTTGAATGCCTGATTGATGCGTCCTGCGAGCGCTATAAAGCCGCAGGACGAGCTGCGATAGAGAAGACACCTGAACCTATGAAGGTACTAAAAAATCTTGGAGGCGGAAGGTTTGAGGCCGTCTTTGCGAAAAAGGCGCAAGTGGATTACAAGGGTTGCAAAAACGGCGGAAGGGCGATAGCGTTTGACGCGAAAGCGACGGACAACGACAAAATCTTGCAAAGCGCCATTACGCCGGAGCAATCCTCGCAGCTTGAGGCGATGGATACGCTGGGTTGCGATTGTTTTGTATTGGTGAGCATACAAGATCTATATTGCCGCGTGCCATGGCGCGTTTGGCGCGACATGACGTCTATATACAATAGAAAATACATGACTAAACCTGAATTAAAGGAGTATCAGGTGAGCATGAAGGGGCTCTGGCTGGCTTTCTTAGACTGATTTTTTTGACATGCTAAGCGTTAGCGCGATACAATGAAAACAGCAGTTGAGAGCGATTGGTAAACCAATCAAGTGAGGATTTTTGAGTCGCATTTGTTATGCGGCTCTTTTCTATTGAAGGGAGAAAGCAATGGAATTCAAAGTAAGCAAATTCGATATTGAGAAAGCATTAAAAAGTATAAACACTGCCGTGGTGCTGAGTCCGCTTGTAATTAACGCGAATGAAAAACTGATTTTGTCATCGGACGATGGTACAAACGCTATTGCAATCGAAGTTGAAGCAGAAATAAAAGAAAGCGGCATTTGTGTTGTTCCGCTGAAAAGCATTTTGAGCTTAGTCTCAAAGTCAGTGAACGAAAGCATTTCATGTAAGATGGGCGCTGAAAACAAGGTAAAAATCAAGTGTGGAAGGAGCACGGCGTCCATTACATGCGAAGACGTCAACCCGACCGCTCCGGATGTGCAAAGTTGGAAGCAGGGAAAAACCGAAGGAACATCCCTGCTGCAAATGCAGAGCGATGATGTGAAAACACTATTTTCCAAAACAGCATTTGCAGCGAGCAAAGATAACAACAGACCAACATTGTCTTGTGTATGCCTATGCGCAGGTGCCGAGTTACTTGAAGCGGTAGCGGTTGACGGATACAGGCTCGCAATCCGCAGACTGGAAGGCTGTGACTTGAAGGACGCCGCACAAATGAAAGCGATGATTCCACTACAATCAGTCAAAAACATTTTAAGGCTTATGCCCAAAAAAAGTGTGCTTGTTGAGGTAGAGGTGACGCCTCATGCTATGGTCATGCAGATCGAAGGCATTGTGTATCGAACGGGATTGATAGCGGGAGAGTTCCTCAATTACAAAAAGCTTCTGCAACCCCGTAGCGGCATTACTGCTGCGGTTAAGCGTCTGCCACTGCTATCGACACTTGAACGCGCAGCACTTTTCACGGATACCGGCAAGCCGGTGGTCGCAGAAATTGCGGAAAAAGGCGTTACCTTGACGTCTGAGGATGCAAGCGGTGACATTCGTGAAGAATTAGAATCTGCAACTGAGGGCGGAACACTGCGTATCGGGTTTTCCCCGGCATTTTTGCAGGACGCATTAAAGAATTGTGATGATGATGAGATTACGCTGGAGTTTTCGACACCGATTAGCCCAATCATCATCCAAGGCAATTCTTACACACATCTGGTTCTACCGATACAGATGCGCAATTAATATATTAGAGCTGTGCGTGATTGCGCAGCTCTAATCAATGAAAGGAGAGAATATGTTAATCGAAAATGACATTCTTGTCGATGTCAAAAAACCGGATGTTGTGGAAGGTGTTATCCGCGTGCCAAAAGGCGTAAAAGAGATTGGTGATCATGCCTTTCGTGGTCTCGAAAAGGCGGAAGAAGTCATCCTTCCTGAAACGATACGCAAAATTGGAAAAAATGCATTCGCGCATTGCTTTAGTCTTCAAAAAATTAATCTGCCGAATGGCATCAGATATATTTGCGAAGGTGCATTTCGCTGCTGTGTTAGTCTTACCGGACTGCAATTTCCGGGGACACTGGTTTCGATTGGCAGGGCTGCGTTTGCCAAATGTGATTCGCTAAAGAAAATCGTGTTGCCAAGTAGCTTGCGACAAATCAGCAAAATAGCCTTTGCGAATTGCGTATCTCTAACTACAGTTGTACTGGCGGATGGTCTGCGAAAAATCAGCGATTGCGTATTCATGAAATGCCATAGGCTGAGTGAAATCATTCTGCCCGGCAGTTTGAGACATCTTGGAGCTAGTGCTTTTGCTGACTGCATGAGCTTGAAGCAAGTAACCTTCCAAAACGGTATCGAAAAAATCCCCGGAAACGCATTTTCTTTTTGCTATGAACTAAAAGAAGTGCAGTTTCCGGATACACTTCGAGAAATTGGTAACAATGCATTTCAATCCTGCAATGATATACTGGAAATTCGCTTGCCGGAAGGGGTTGAGAGAATTGGCGCAACGGCTTTTGATGAGTGTCGAAAACTGAAAGGAATCACTTTGCCAGAGCGCATTTCAGACGTTGGATACAACGCATTTTTCGCCTGCGAAGAACTTGAAAACATCAACTTTCAAGGTCAAAACTACGCGGTAAGTTGCGAGGGTGGTTTCATCATGATGGATACTGGCCGAGCAAAGAAGATTGGGAATATGCTGATTCGGAAAATGCGGATATTTGAGAGTGTTAGAGACAAGGTGATGCAACTGAAGCCTTGCTACATCGTTAAGCGCGGGAGATACCTCGCCTATGGTGACTCTGTTCGGGACGCAGCTCTGGGATTATGGGATCACGCGCATTGGAATGGAAAAAATTTTGACTTAAAATAGTCAGTTATGCCATACTGCATATAGAAGTTGAGTGATTCCCTTTTATGTGGAAAAGTAATGATTTGAGAGTCGTATTTTTAATGCGGCTCTTTTTTTGGTTTGTGAAGCTAAAGGAGGATAGAATGTGGAAGTTTATAACGAACTAATAAACGATGCGGAAAACGACATCAGGCGGTACTTCAACGGCGATACCGGGGTAACAAGGAGGAGCGCGTTACTGTCTTTTGCTTTTATCAAAACTGCAAGAAATCTGATGTTGGGTAAGTGCGTGAACGAAAATGAAAGAAACTCGGATGATTTCGAGGAATTTAAGATGATGAAACGCGTTTATGTGTAGAAAGGCGGGAAAATGATCAATCAATTTAACGTAACGGACAGGAAGAGCGAAGCGCATACCAGCGCGTATCCTCTTGAAACAATTCTGTTCTTCGAGAAGGGCGGCGAGATATTGCCGGCTATTTTACGAAGCGTGCAGTTTGAGCGCGATGCGAAGCCAAAATACTTGATGGTTTTTGATGCTGAATGTGGCACAGGATGCGATGATTGCCCTTTTGCAAACAATACATACATCGACGAGCGCGAGGAAACACAATGCAGCGGCACTCTTGGCTTTGGCATGATTGATGAGGACGATTTACTCCGGCTGTTTAGCGAATCTGCTGAAGAAATTGAAACAAAAAGCAAAATGCGCAGAACCGCTGAGAGAAAAATGCTGAACTTCTATGAGAAGGAGAATCACGCGAAAATGGTGTATATTGCCAGCCCGCTTGCGGGGGATATCGATGGCAACATACAAAGAGCGATTCAGTACAGCAAAATTGCAGCAGGAAAAGATGTTGTGCCGTTGGCGCCTCATACAATCTTTACCCAGTATCTTGATGATACGGTGCAGGAAGAACGCGAAAGAGGTCTTGAAATGGGGAAAGCGCTGATGATGCGATGCGACGAGGTTTGGGTGTTCGGCTCAGTCATCTCGGCAGGAATGCGTGATGAAATCAAAATTGCTCAGCGGCGCGGCATTCCTGTGCGCTATTTTTGTGAAAACGGAGAGGAGAAAAGTAATGTGCAGACAAATCTATGATCGTAGAATTATCTGCTTGATCGGACCTTCCGGCAGCGGAAAGACAACCGTAGCGCAGGCGCTTATGGCAGAAGGTGACTTTATGCAGGCAAAAACCACGACGACACGAGCCAAGAGGGACAATGAAACGGATGAGGCGTATCACTTCGTTTCTGAGCAGGAGTTTGAACGCATGAAATCAGCAGGGGAATTCGTTGAAGATGACCTGTATAACAAAAATCGATATGGGCTCACCCGTGCTGAAATCGAATCGATCATGAAAAGCGGAAAGAAGGCTGTAATTGTATTGACAGTCGTCGGCGCAATCCGCGTGAAAGAGACCTTTGAAGATGCCAAGATCATATATACGCATCGAAACGTGTGCGCAATGATCGAGTCTTTGAATAAACGCAATATCAGCGCCGAGGAGAGGCGTAAACGCATTCATCTGATTAGGCGCCAAGTGCAGGATGTTTTGCGGGCTGACTATATTGTGAACAACATCTCTACGCCGCAGTACGCGGCAAAAGAAATACGGAGGTATTTAGATGAAGTTTGGTGAAATCGAAACAGATGAGGCGTATTACTTCGTTTCTGAAATTGAGACCGTTGAGCAGTTCAAATATGTTTTGCGGCACAGATTGCCGGTGACGGTTACCTTGATCGGAACTTGGCTTTGCGAAGATGGGACACCTGAAAAGCCCATACATGACGATGTAAATGTTCTTATCGCGGATGAAGATTACGTTATATTTACTCGTGAAGACGCATTTCTTGGCGTGCCGATGCGGGATCGCGGCAAAAAATGGAAGGCGTTTGCATACAGCGGCTGCGCAAATCAGATGCAAGATTTTCTTAGAAAAGGGCAGCTGGATACTGCTAAAACAAATTTTTGACAACGAAACCGGCATTGTGCCATACTGTGAACAAAACAAAGTGTATTTATTTCCGAGCCGGAAAAGTTGTGATTCAGAGCTGTATTTTTTTAATATGGCTCTTTTCATTCAGAATATTCATATTAGAGCAGATATTTTCGGATTGTATTGATGTGGGAAGCTGCCGTGTGCCTTCTTGTGTCTTTCGGGCGATTGCCTATCACAAAATATCGCAGAATTGAGAGGTAAGAATATGTGCAACCCAAAAAAATATGAGGTGCCGCTGGATATCACCGGCACATACAACATCGAAATCCTAGCAAAAAATGTGGATGATGCGATTCGCAAGGCGCAGAAGATTGCGGGCGAGAAGCACAAGGAGATTATTGCGGATGCGGTTGTCGCCGTAACCGTCTATGAGGATGGCGTTGAGGTGGCGTTATGAGTGAATCGAAGGCGGATAAATACCCGCGCCAAATATTCTCAACAGGAAGAAAGAACGTAATTTTTGGAATTGACGCGTTTCTAGGCTTACCGGCTGATGATGCACCTCCGCTTGAAACACCGGGATACTCGCGATTCGTGTGCACACTGGTGGATAAAGCAGGGGCAGTAACCAAAACGCCGTTTGCAAACATTCCAGAGAGCGAAATTGCTTTAATCAAGCGGAAATTCGATTTCTCGACAGAAATGCTCATGCTACCGAAACAACCTGCGGCACAAAGTAGCGATGTGGGATTGGCGGGAAGTGTAGTACTGAATCTGAACAATTACAAAGGTAAAACGCCGCTCGCAATTCTTAAAGCGAATCCAGGAGAAAAAAACGGGCTAATACAGGCGCGGGATTTCTTGGCAAGAAGCAGCAATGCCAAGTTTGCCGAACAGAACAAACAGCAAATGCAGGCGATCGATGAAGCATTAGCGTTGCTTGAATCGGGAAAGTTAAAAGATTTGGAAGTTGGAACAGAAGGGCAACCCGTATATTTGTACAGGACAGATTATAGATTCTTAAAAAGCAAGAAAAAAGATGACTTGTACATGATATATGCGATTGGTATTCTTTTCAATCCATCGCGCAATAATCCATATGAAGTTATCATCGTAAATGGATTTGCGCCAGTTGAAACCATGCCGGATAAAACAGCTCGTATAAATCTAAAAGGGATACGAGATAAGATTGAGGGTAAGATTTCGCTGACAGAAAATGAATGCGCAGCGATGATTGAATCGATGGTCAGCACTGCCAATGCTTTCAAAAACACTTTCTTTGGTTGCCAATGGGCGAAGTCACAAAAAATAACGAAGAAATGGAGGGAAAAGAATGTTGAGAGCTTCAATGAGACTCAAGAGGAATCTGAGTGACAAAAAGGAGAAGCGAGAGGACATGCCGATTAACGCTGATGAAGATATTGCGGAAGGTAATACTTTGCTGATGGCGGATATCGGGATTCTTATGTCGGCAGCTCCTAGTACTGATTTTTTTTCAATAGGAGCCCACAGAATTAGCTAAGAATTAAGAGATCGGTACGCCGGTCTCTTTTTTTTTTGCAAATATATCAAAAAACACAGCGCTGCACGTATATAAATTATAAGAGCGGTTTCAATAGAGAGCTATCGGGGACGGTCGCAGCAATAGCTCTGTATTTGGGAGCAGAATACCGACATAGAAAGGAATAGAAAATGGAACAAACAAACCCGAAAAAATACCCGCCATACGATCTGTATTATGAAAATATTGTGCCGATTGATGGAGGAAAACGCAAGTCCCAACTAGACAAAACTCAGCTTAAGAAGGTGCTGATTATTTGTGGCGTGGGAATCGGTATCGTCATCGCAATAATCATATTTTTGCTGTAAGCAGGAGGCATGGCATGATTTTATGCATTAGTAAAAACTGTGATCTAATCAACATCAACCCCCATTGGGTCATTGACTCATTGAGAAAAGGCAAATATTTTGAAACGGTAGTCGGAAAGCACAGAATACCGGAACAAGTGGAACGAGATATTTCACCAAGAACGGTTGATGGTGTTGTGTTTTGGACGCATAACCCTATGCCGTTTCTGGGAAGCGTGCGAGAGTATTTGGAGATGGGGTATGCGTCAGAGTATTTTGTATGCAATATAGTGGGCCTTTACAATAAGTTTGCACTGCCGAATATAAACAGTGCACATGCGTTTGGAGGAATCCGGAAACTGGCAGAGATTGTAGGGCCTGAGAAGGTGTTCATGAGGTATGCGCCACTATTTACTACGCCATCTGCAACGTTGGAAACTCATATACAAAACTTGAGAGGGCTTGTGCGGATGCTGAAAAACAGCGTGAGCAAATGCATCATTTCAGCGCCGGAAAACCTCTATGAAGCCGCTGTGGATAAGCGAATCAGTGGGAAGACACTGAGTGCTTCGGAGCGTGAGTTATTCATGAAACGGGCGCGGGAAATCTGTGGCGAAACAGGTATTGACATAAGCTTATGTGGAGTGTATCCCTGCATTGATGCCGATATACTGGCAAAACAGGCAAACGCATATCAGGAGATCGGATTTGTAAATGAAGGCGATTGTCATTGCAACTCATACGTTGACATTGGAACTCCAGGTGCATGTACGCTGCGCTGTGCGCATTGCTCAAGGCGCACACGATCAGTGAAATCGCATTATAAGGAATGGATAAAGGAATTCAGCTCGGAGCGCCAGCGTTCGTTATTCGAGGGTTTGACATGATCACCATATACGCTGAAAAGCCGAGCGTAGGACGCGCTATTGCCACGGCTCTTGGTGATACGAAAAAATGCGATGGCTACATGGAAGTTAAGGGAAGCCCTTATGTAGTAACGTGGGGGTTTGGACATTTGTGTACCCTCAAAGACGTTGAGATGTATGAACCAAACTATAAAAACTGGAGAAACCGCCCGGTTCCTTACTTCCCTGAAAAATATGAGTTGTGCTTACGCGACGACAGCGTTAGTAAGCAAGTGGCTACCATAAAGTCGCTGTTTGACAAATCGGATTATATCGTCAACGCAACAGACTATGACAGAGAAGGAGAAATTATTTTTGCGTATCTTTACGAATTCTTAAAATGCAGTAAACCCTGCGAGCGCGTAAAAATCGTGAGCCAGACGAAGAAAGGAATTCTATCAGGGATTAAAGATGTAATTCATGAAACTATATCAAAAAATATTGAGAACGCAGGCCGCGCCAGAAGTATCGCGGACTGGGTAGTGGGTACCAATTTAACTGTTTTTGCTTCGCTGCGATATTCGGGCGGAAGCGGAGTATTGAAAATTGGGCGAGTGCAGACACCAACACTCAATATGGTGGTACAGCGGGAACTTGCCATTACAGGATTTGCCTCACAAAAATTTTTCACGCTTGATGCTATTTTCAAGAAGGCGACGGGAGAGAGCTTTGCGGCAAGACGTACCAACGGTAGGTTTGACGAGCAACCGATGCCGCTTTTGAGCAAATTGACTGGGAAAAATGGCATCGTTGAGAGCATTGAGGTAAGCAAGGAAACTTCTCTGCCGCCGCTACTTTACAGTCTGTCTGCGTTGCAATCCGACGCAAATACCGCGTATGGGTTCACGCTGCAACAGACGCTGGACATTGCACAAGCCCTGTACGAAAAAGCGATGATCACATATCCGAGGACAGATTCGCGCTACCTAACCGACGACATGAAGCCGCAAATGAAAAAACTGCTTGCCATATTAGCTCGTAATACGCGCTATAAAGCTTTGCTTGGAAGCAACGAGATGGAACCCCATGGTTGGTATTTCAACAGCGAGAAAGTCAACAGCCATTACGCCATTATTCCAACCGGAAAACTACCGGAAAAACTAAGCAAGGAAGAAATGCAATTATATACTTTGATTGCCGACTCAGCGGTACGGACAGCGTTCCCTGCGGCAGAGATGAGCCCTTCTCGAAAAAATGGACACGAGAAAGCTCTAAAAAACGAAAGAATAC
>CAYVTZ010000052.1:0-17700 GCA_964454685.1 uncultured Christensenellaceae bacterium | reverse complement strand
GTTTTTCTGCGATAGAGCCCTTTTTTCTTGTCTCTTTGTCGGATAGCTGTTCATTCAGCGTCCTTCTTTTGTAGATTTCGTGATTGTCACTTGTAAAGCGTAAGCCTTCTGGGCGTGCTATCCGGGATGTTATCGTAATCCAGCTCTTCTGCGTCATCTGCGCTTGCGGCGAGTAATGCTTCAAGCATATCACGCTCAAACTCGAATTGAGCACTGCTCGTTTTCGGATACATTCTGTTTTCTGCAACCTCGTCTTCTAACATTTTATGATTATATTCTATCGCAGCCAGACGCTGCTCGTCGCCCATAGCCCAATTCAATTTTACCGCCTCTCTGTATTGTCTCATCATTTTTCCTCCATTTTGTGTTCTGCTGTCCACAGCCTAGCTTGGACAACTCCGTTTTCCTGTATCAAGTTTTCAAGATAATTGTATTATACCACATTTTGCGATGATTTTCAAGATGTTGGTACAAGATATGCTAAAAATCTGAAAATATCATGCTGTCATCCAGCGTATTTTCTATGCGAGTTTTATCGCTGTTTGCGCACGTTTTGGTTTGGTGCGAACTTCGCGTAGCGATAATGGACGTAAATTAGAAATAGACGCCAAAAACGGCGTTATAGAGGACGTGAGTTTGGGCGCGCCCGGCACAAGATGTGTTCAGCGTTGATTGCAGCAACACTCAAGTACCAATATGCGTAGGCATGAGACAAAAAGCGCAAAAAAAACTATGAAAAGTTTAGGAAATATTTTTCTGCGATTGTGTTAGAATGCACATAGATCGAAAGGCGAACCGCGATTGAGTTGGGACGCCACTGTGAAAATGAGTTTGAAGAGTGTTTCTTTGAGCTCATTTTTTTAATCGCAAAGAAAAGGAGGAAAATATGCGTAAAGCAGATACACCAAACGTGTATAAAATTCCGGCAAACTACTCCGACTCCGGTAAGTGGTTAGGGGGGCTAATCGACCAGCGAAGAGGCATGGAAGCTGCGCTTCTGGTACTGGTCATCGGACTTTTGGAATTCGGCATCCCAGGAATGGACGGCGTGCCGAAAGTATTCCTGATGGTTTTCACATTAATGCCGATAGCAGTTTTAGCACTTGCAGGCATCAATGGCGACTCGCTGTTTCAGTTCATGGGCTACTTGGTCCGCTGGATTGGAACCAAGAGAATCATAATCATGCGTAGGCACGGAAGGTATACACGCCCAATCCAAAAAAGAAAGGAGCAGTATTTTGAAGATTAATGAAGCGAATGCAAAGAAAGTTTACTATTCCGATACGTTTATTCCCGTGAAAAACATAAGCGACGGGATCATCGAAACAAGTGACAACCGGTATTTGAAGATCATGGAGATCGAACCGGTCAATTATCTACTGCGCTCTGCTCACGAACAAAACAGCATTATTGCAACGTTTGCTTCATGGCTTAAGATTAGCCCGGTCAAGATGCAGTTCAAATCTGTTACGCGAAAGGCGGACTCAGAAAAATATATCAAGTCTTTGCAGCGTGATCTTATGTCTGTGACGGACAAAGAATGCAGTGAGCTGGCAAAAGAGTACATTAACCTTATCAGAAACGTAGGAAAGCGCGAGGCGCTGACGCGTAAGTTTTTGCTGATATTTGAATATGAGCAAATGAAGAATTATCGCGGGGCAAACACGCGCGAAAACATAATCGCTACATTAAACAATGTTTACAGCACTGCCAAAACGTATTTTCATCAGTGCGGCAACAAGGTGGTTGAGCCGCAGAATGAAGACTTATTCCTCGGCGAAATCCTTTATTGTTTCTTTAATAAGCGTTCTTCGCAAGAAGAACCGTTTTCCGCACGGATGAATCGCGTTGTCAATGATGTGTTTATTGAGCGCGACTTGGACATTACAAAGGACTCGGTACCGGAAATGCCGATTGCTGCTTTGGTTTCTCCGCGCGGCATTGACCTAACACACTTCAACTATATTATCATGGATGGTCTTTATTACACCTTCCTATATATTACAAGCGATGGATATAAAGGCGCGGTATACGGAGGCTGGATGTCACCATTTATTAACGCAGGCGAGGGAATCGACATTGATTTATTCTTGCGACGCGAGGACCGTGCTACCACCCTTGAAAAAGTAGGTAGGCGAATCCGCTGGAATCAATCGAAAATGAAAAACATGCAAAGCACGTATTCGGATTTTGACGAGGTATCCAACGCGATTGCCTCGGGTTATTACATCAAGAATGCAATATCGCAGTTACAAGAAGACCTATATTATATGTCCACAATCTTCACTGTCACAGCCACTACCTACGAGGGGTTGCAGGTGCGGAGAAATATGCTGATTGACGGTTTACGTGCTATGGATTATTCTGTGCGCGATTGCAAATTCAAGCAAGAGGCAGCGTTAAAAACGATCATGCCACTTAATAAAATGGATAAAAATCTGTACGAGCTATCGAAACGGAATGTAACAACTTCCGGTGCGGCATCTACATACCTATTCACATCCTTCGAGATGTCTGACGACGGCGGCATCTTATTGGGGGTAAACCAGCAAAACAATTCGCTCTGTATCGTCGATCTTTTTGATAGTTCAAAGTATAAGAACGCAAACTCAACAATTTTGGGTACAACCGGAGCCGGGAAAACGTTCCTGATGCAGCTTATGGCTCTTAGAATGCGCATGCGAAACATTCAGAGCTTTATTATTGCGCCACTAAAAGGGCATGAGTTCAAACGCGCAGCTAAGCAAATCGGCGGTGAATATGTCAAGATTGCACCGGGGAGTTCGCACTCCATCAATATTATGGAGATTCGCGAGATTACATCACCGGATACAGATTTAATTGATGAGGTAGAAGAAAACGAGGATTCCTATCTTGCGAGAAAAATCCAGACGCTGCATATTTTCTTTGCATTGTTGATTCCGGACATCAGTAATATTGAATCGAATATTCTGGATGAAGCACTGGTTGCTACCTATGCAGCAAAGGGAATTGTGTATGACAACAACTCTCTATATACAGATGAAACGCACACGAAGATGAAAGAAATGCCTGTCCTTGGTGACCTTCAAAATCAATTAATTGAAATGGGCGGTGCTGCCGCTGAAAACCTTATTACAATTTTAAACCGGTTTGTTTCCGGTTCCGCGCAGTCCTTTAACAAGCAAACCAATGTTGATCTGACCAATAAGTACATTGTGCTAGATATCAGTACGTTGAAAGGAACACTGCTTCCCGTTGGTATGTTTATTGCCCTTGATTATGTTTGGGATGCGGCGCAGTCTGACCGGACGAAAAAGAAAGCCATCTTCATTGATGAGACGTGGCATTTGATCGGAGCGTCGTCTAATGCACTTGCTGCTAATTTTGTACTTGAGATTTTCAAGATTATTCGCGGATACGGTGGCGCGGCAATCGCGGCAACACAAGATATCAATGACTTTTTCTCGCTGGAGGATGGCAAGTACGGCAAGGGAATCATTAATAACTCCAACACAAAAATGATATTGAAGCTCGAACCGGATGAAGCAACGCGTGTACAAGAAATATTCAAGCTCACAGATCTTGAGACGGAAAAAATTGAACGTTTCGAGAGAGGCGAAGCAATTCTGACCACGGGTAACAACAAAATCACGGTGCACGTAAAATCTTCCGTGGCTGAGGAAGAAATCATCACGACGGACAGAGAACAGCTTGCCGCGATTGCGCAGCGTAAGCGGATGCGGCAAGCGAGTAAGGAGCGTGCGCAATGAATATGATTGGACACATCCGTTTGAGGGAAGATGACAAAATGATCTTGGAATGCTTAGCGAGTTATGGGCCATTGCGAGAGGAGCAGTTGCGCGTCTATGCAGACTCCATCGGCGAAGTAGGGTATGACAGAATTATTTCCGATCTAACTGCAAAAAGGCTGGTGATTCGTGATGGTGTGTATGTGGCGCTGGATCGGTTCTCAAAGCCAGATGATAAGATGATTCGGGCATTCTGGGTTTTTTTGGAGTGTATGAAGGGACCATATAAAATTCGGCCTGACTCCAACATGCCTGCTTACAGTAGTATCTCTCAAATATTTTTTATCAAGAACGATCAGGAGTATGAGATTGCTGTTATCGACGAAGTGAACATTGCATACGTAGCGATGCTGAAAAAATCCAATGAATTGAAGTACGTGAAGCATATCATTGTGACATCGGGAATGGATGCGGCAAAGAGGATTTATGAGCGGTATCAGGCGCATGGCATCGTCAACAAAGTTGCTTTTGCCATTATCGGTGAAAACAACAAGGTGGAATTATTTGAGCCGGAGGTAAAAACGATTGATTAAACTTGAATCGCACAAGCCACAGAATACGACAAGAAAAACACTAAAAAAGAAGATGCAATTTCTGCCGATGCTTGTACACTCGATAGATGAAGTTGCACGAATTGGGGGAAAATGCATCAACGAAATCATGGCAGGAAATGACGGCGAAGAGCGATTGCAGGAGTATCAAAACTCTTTATGGAAGGTACTGCGTACCATTAGAAATCAGATGGCAAGGTTCAGGCTTGGTGAGAATCAGAGTGTACAGGAGCTGCCAAATCACCCGCTGATTCTTGGGGTTGAAATGCTTGAACAAGGAGTTCTGCATCTTTCGATGGACATGCTTTTGCCGCATTCGAAGAAAGGAATTCACTACGGTTACATCTTTGACGCAGTGCTGGAAGCATTAAATAATTCAGGTATTGACTGTGGGGAATACAACGATTTTGTTATGTATTTCCAAAGCGTATATTCCTTTGAATTGCCTGATTGGAAGATGCGGGATTTTGATAACATGGAGTACTCTCCGGTGATCAATGCCATCTCTAGTTTTTGCCTGAAAGACGACTCGCCGCTCTACATGAAATTCTATTCAAGCTACTGTCGCGGAGATAAAAATGCTACTGATGTATACGTCATTCCGCGAAGCTATTTTCCTGAATTTTGGGTGTTAATGGAATGAAAAAAAACCGAAATTTTCATTAACACCTGTCAAGTGGCTTGAAAAACGCATTTTAAAAGCGTTTCGGCGATGGGAATATACCAAAAACTGCACGGCCAGGGTTTACAGCAATAGCAAAACGCCCAAAAACAGCCAGTCGAACTCACCAAAAGCCAGCGCCGGAAAACCAAAAGAGATTAACACCCTTCTCGTGCAAAAGCCGTGCTTTACAGCTACAGCACAAAGAGCGCTCAACCACTTTAAAACTTCTCTTAAAAGGAAAGGAGTGACATGCAACTGAACCAAGACACCAGCATCAACAAGCTGATAAAATTACTCACAGTTTCCGGCGAAATATCCAGACACGCGGCAGAGATTTTACTGGACATACCCTCATCCTCCTTGCCTGTCATCCTTAACCGCATGCGGGGTGAGCGCGTTTTTGAAACAAGCGAAGGGAAAAAACGTGTGCCTATTATCCGTGGTATAAACATAATGCGTTTCACAAAGAAATTCACAAAGGTGCTTCAAGCAATCGACGCTAACATGTACGAACAAGTTAGAAACGCAACCTCTAACTTTAGATATCCTAACAGTGAAACCAGCGCGAGAAGAACAGAAGTTTCCGAAATTGCGGCGATGATGATGCGCATGAACATCCCGATACCCGCCAATGAGAATCCCTCATATAAGGGAACTGAAAAAAGAATGTTTTTCAGTATGTCGATGTTCAAAAGGGATCTACCGATTGGCAAAAGCGCAAGTTCAAGGATGCGTGGAATTCTGCTAAACGGAAGCGAGGCTTACGTCATGTACTACGTCTCCAAAGAAAGCAACATATGGGCTGCGCGCGGAGAAGAAAAAATAAAATTATGCGCGAAGCAGTTCTGCTCAGTTCACGCGCCGTCGGTAAAACAAATCCACGCCATCATCACGGGGCGCGAAGCGAGTGACCTTGAATTATGCTTGCAAACGGGACGCAGCAGAAAGCAAATCGGGTACAACGGCATCTATGAAAAAACGCATTTTATCCCTTTGACGCAAAACGGCATGCACCTGTTGGAAGAAATTCTGCAAGGGGACAACATGACAACGCGGATCCTTTTCCCGGATCCGGAAGACGGGTTCTTTGACTACATATCGGGAACCGAGCACCACTTGGTTGCGCTGGACGCTGACCTCAATAAGCTTGCGAAGCTGAAAAAAATGAGTATGCTTGCACCGCAAAAGAAATACATCGTGTACACCTACTCATGGCAAGTTGAACACATCAAAAAATTTCTTGCTGAAACGGACATCGAGATCCGAGCGGCAGAACAGGAAGGAGTAATAGAAGAAACTTGGAAAAGAAGAAGAAAATAACAACGAAGCAACTGATCCTCATTGTAGTGGGGCTACTGGCCTTTCTCTACATCTCCGGCTTACTCGGGCAACTGTTGGGCGGCAAAGGCTTGATTTTGTCACCGGTGAGCAATACCGGATACGCCCTCAAGGACGGGCTGCTGTACACATTGCTGTTCGGGGTAGGCGTCATAGCAATCATCGTGTCCCGATACAAAGACCAGAAGTTCAGAGTAAAAATGACAGATGAGCGAAACTTTGCACAAAGTGATTTAGGAACTTATGGCACTTCCGGGTTCATGCCTGATGAAGAAATCCCAGAAGTTGTAGACGAAGGCACTGTCGAGAAAGCAGAGGGAAAGATACTTGGTGAAAAAGATGGGAAAGTGCTGAGCACGATTGTGCGGGAACCTGAACCAGGGAGAGCGCCGCTGAATCGGCACATGGCGGTATACGGCGCAACCGGCTCCGGCAAGTCCGCGTGTTTCTCTTTCAATTACATCATGCAAAGTGTGAAAGCAGGGGAATCTCTGATTATGACTGACCCGAAGGCGGAGCTGTTCAGCATGACAGCGAGGTATCTGCACGACAAAGGCTATATTGTGCGAGTTTTTAACCTGATTGACTTTGAAAACAGCGATTCGTGGAACTGCCTTGCTGAAATTGGTGAAGACCCAATCATGGCACAGATATTTGCTAGTGTCGTAATAGCCAATACCTCTGAGGGAAAGCGCAGCAGCGACCCGTTCTTCGAAAACGGGGAAATGAATCTGTTAAAAGCATTGGCGTTGCTTGTGCAGATGGATCAGCACTTACTGCCGGAGCAGAAAACAATGGGAGAAGTCTACAACCGAATCGTTTCTGGAAATGCTATGGCACTGGACGCGATGTTCAGCATGCTCTCTGACGACCATCCTGCAAAGCAACCGTACAATCTGTTTGCGCAGGGAACTGACAATATTAAGGCAAGTGTAATCTCCGGTTTCGGAACGCGCTTACAGGTTTTCCAGAACAAGGTGATTCGTGACATTACGTCATACCCTGAAATCGACCTGACGTTGCCGGGAAAGAGAAAGTGTGCATACTTTGTGATTACAAGCGATCAGGACAGCACGATGAACTTTCTCTCGTCTCTCTTTTTCAGTTTTCTTTTCATCAAACTGGTGCATTACGCTGATGCGCAGCCAGATGCGAGGACAGCCGTGCCAGTGAACTTTCTGCTTGATGAGTTTCCCAATATCGGGCAGATACCGGACTTTCAGAAGAAGTTATCAACGATACGCTCTCGCGGGTTGAGTGTAGCGCTAGTGTTTCAGGCGCTGTCACAACTAAAAAACAGATATCCGTTTGACGTTTGGCAAGAGATCATTGGCGGGTGCGATACCCAGTTATTTTTGGGTTGTAGTGACGAACTCACTGGCGAGTTTATATCAAAACGTTTAGGGGAGATGACAGTTCGAGTTTCCTCGCAATCAGTCACAAAAGGAACGGTGTCTCCAGTACAGTTAATTGATGACTACAAAGAAACGCATTCCATAGGTAAGCGTAGGGTGATGACATGTGACGAGGTGCAGCGCCTTGACAGCCGCAAAGCAATCATCATCATAAGAGGTCAAAAAGGATTAAAATGCGACAAGTACTTTTACAAAAACCACCCCGAATCCAAGTTGTTTAAAAAAGCGAGTGCGCAAACCCACATCCCGAGATGGCGCAGAATGCAAGAATCCTCGACGAAAAATCCCTCTGGAGCTTGCGAAATGCAAAAAAAGATAATAAATGTTAATGCCAAGACAGAGAATGTGATTGAAAGAAAAGAAGTGGTTAGCGAAAATAAAAAAGCAGAGGATACAGTTTTTGAAATGTTCAAACGCTCCAGCGGCGACAAATTTTAAAAAATAAAAATATTTTTTGCAAAAAGAACAAAAAATACGAAGTTCTGCCTATGTTATATATTAGAGGGTTAAAAATTTGGAACTAACGAAAGGAGACCAGAAATGCCTAGAAAAAAACAGATCGAAGAAGATACCCTGACAATGATGCCGAACGCGAACGTGACAGTGCTACCGAACGCAGACGTCAGCGAAACCACTGCCGCCGAAGATGCCGCAACAATAAACGCAGACAGCGACAGCGACACCGCCGCAGATGAGGAAATCGTTGCGCAGACGGAAGCGGTCACGGACGAAGACGGCCATGAAATTCGGGAGTTGGTACAACCGCCGGAATCCGAAAACGATTCCGAACAGCCGGAGGACTTCGCGCACATGGACGACCCCGCCGATACGCCTACACCCGTAGAAGCGGACAGCGACTCGTCGGAGCGGGAAGCCGTTGCCGTAAAAGAGCAAAAAGTAAAAAAGCTAAAGCGCAAGCCTGACCAAGAACCCAAAGAAGAGGAAGAAAAATCCGATCGCATCTATTCGATAGATGGAGAACTTGGATTTGAAACCGAATCGGAGAAACGTGCAGCGTGTATTAGAGATGTCATTCAGGCAGCACGTTCGCGGCGCATGCTAAAAGCAACGCTGTGCGGCGTCGAAACACAGGGCAGTATGCTAGTGGGTGTTGCGCATTATGGGTGTCTTAAGGTCATTATACCGGCATCCGAGTTCGCGGAAGCCTATCACATCCCAAGTCTAAGTGCGTTAGACAACGAAAAGCGCATGATGAACACCCGCCTCGGGAGCGAGTTTGACTTTATTGTCACCAAAGCGACGTCGGAAATGCTGCAACAGAATATCATTATTGCAAGCAGAGTACGTGCCATGGCTATCAAGATGCGCAAATATTGGCACTTGCGCAAACGCGACGAAAGCGGAACGCTGACCAACGCGTACCGTCTCCAAAGCGGCGTTACAGTAGAGGCACGAGTAGTGGCAGTACAAAGAGCCGGAATTATCGTCGAGGTTTATGGCGTTGAAGGATTTGTTCCGGTGCGAAACTTAAGTTATCAGCGGATCGGTGATCCTACAATGGTATTTGTCCAAGGCGATCGCATCCCGGTGAAAATCACGAGTATTGAGCGTGACGAAAACGGCGATGTGAAAGCTGAGTTTTCCGTGAAAGAGGTACGTGAAAAGCCCAGCATTGAGACAGTCCAGAGCTATAAGCTCGATTCAGTATACAGCGGTGAAGTATCTTTGGTCGCGCCAAACGGCGTGTATGTTTCCCTCGGTGGGATTGACTGCCTTTGTCCCATGCCAACATTCAATATGCGCCCGGTGCAAGGTTGTCGCGTCACACTGCGCATCACTGCTCAAGACGTTAAGAATTGCAGATTATTTGGGCGAATCACGTATGTGACACCGGCGAGGCTCTAAGGAGCGCTTGCCACAACTCTCAACGGAAGATGCTACCTACGAGAGAATAAAATTTGAAATTCCGCGTCTTATACATCTAAGATATAAGAAGCAAGTAAGAAATTCCGGCGAAACAGCATATTCGTCAAGTCAGATTTTGGCGCAATACATACGCGCAAAGTTAAGTATTTTATCCAAGTTTTTTGTAATTTAGCCAAAAACTATTTATTTGGTTTCGTTTGGCCGTGTTTGTTTCTGCGCGATTTTAACTTGCGGTGTTTTAAACAACTTTTAAAAAGAGAGGAGAAGAACAAAATGAAGGCTGAAAGAAAAGAAGAAACCGATTGTTTAATCGAGGAGCATTTGGGTTTAGCGCGTCTGATGGTGAACGTCATGAAAAAGAAGTACCGTGTTCTAATTGGTTCGCACACATCAAAAGCAAAGCATAGCCTGCTTGATGATGAGGATCTGATGGGTGTCAGTTACCTCGGTCTGACTAAAGCCGCACGAACTTACGCCCCCGACAATCATGTTGGGAAAACCACCGGTAGACAGGCCTCGTTTTCGACTTACGCCTGCAAAGTCATAGGCCGGGAGATTACCACGTATATACGTGCGAGTACCAAGATCTGCGCAGACCCCAAAAGCAAGATCAAGATTGTGACACTAACAAGCGCAATCCTTGACCAATACGGAGTTGAGGACGATGCCCTCGCGCGCGTTCTATGCCAGCACGAATTCGATTGCATCCTGCACGATCTTACGCCCGGACTCAATCGTGTACTGGACACGGGCACAAAAGAGCTTCTGCGACTTGCCATCACAGAAGAAAGAAAACCCCGCGAAGTACCGGGCGCATACGAGAAAGTCGCCCAAGAGGCGGCCTGCGTACCGGCATACGTTCAAACCAAGTATTATCGCAGAAAGCGGGAACTTCAACGAAAGTATCTTGAAGTAATGCAGGAGTGGAGCTAGCGCTCGCCGTCCCTGCGTGTAAACGCCAATATCATCTCGCTTGAATGGCATGGATGCCAAAACACTCCCCTCTCCTGTGGGAGGGGGACAGCCGCAAGGCTGACAGCGGCAAAACCGCAATAAAACGAAAGGAAAGAATTATGAATTACAAAAAGAAGAAAATCATCATTGGACTCATTGTGGTGGTAGTGGCATTGCTGATTGGAGGATTGATGTTCGTGGCGCTCACGGGGAACATAGCGGCGACGAAAACTCCGGTGTTGGTCGCGTTACAAGATATTCGCGAAGGCACAGAAATTACAGAAAAAATGTTCACAACCAGCTTCATCAACAAGGACGCTGTGCCCGAGGGCGCGATTACGTCGCAGGGCGAACTGAAGGGGCAAAATGTCGGGGTGGCAATGTTCACCGGTGACATCCTAACCGAGAAGAAGCTCTCGCAAGACGACACCATTAACGTGAATGTGCTAAACAAAGCGACGGAAAATGACAAAGAAATTATTGCTTTGACCATTCCCAACTTCGCCGCAGGTGTGTCGGGAACAATTCAAGACGGCGACGTGATCCGGCTGATTGCTCCCAACAAGGCATCCGGCATCGTGACTGGCGATACGCGTTCGTCCATGAGCCGTGAGGACGGAGCGGATTCGCAAAGCTTGGGTGTCGGCGAACCCGTTTCGGACGAGCCGGGCGCAACCACAGAAGCAGGGCAGGCCACCGAAGCGAAAGTAACGGAAGAACCCACAGAGGAAGAGACGAAAACAGGGCAGTCGATGGTATTAGCAGATGGCGAACTTTCCGGTCTGGGAGAGAAATACTTCGAGATCTACAGAGTAACAACGTCGGAAGGCAAAACACCGACCGCCGATCCTGACACCGTGGGCGTAGACGAAGCAGTCAAAACCCCGGCAACGGTACTGCTGTTCTGCACCAGAGAAGAATCCGAGATTCTAGCAAAGGCGAACGAAGCAGGCGATATCCAGTTCGTGTTCGTAGCACGGGGCGATGCTCGCAGTGAATTTGTCAAAACGCTAATCACCGAGTAAGGAGGAGTAAATGACTATATCAGTAATCGGACGCGATGGTGTTGGCAAACGAACATTTTGTGAGTATATGGCTCGTATGCTGGACGGATTGACGTTGGTGGTTGACACCGATACTGCGCAAGCGACATTGCCGGTGCATATCAAGGGCAAGAAATTCGAAAGCTACCAGTCTCTAATGAGCTACTTACTTTCGCCAACGCACAAGCTTGTAGAAGGCTACATTCATTCGTGCGGAAACAACGAATTGTTTTACGCCGGTACAGTTCATGGTGAAAGCCGGATCGCAAACGATATCAACATGCAGTATGTTGAACAGGCGAACAACTTCCTGCACGACTCAATGGAAATGATGGACAACATAGTGGTAGACGTTTCAAGCTATCTTGACGATCCATTCCTGCCGGCGGCGCTCGCGAACTCCGATCGTGTTTTTGTGGTGGTCAACCCTACGCCGGAGGGCTTGTGCTATTTGGAAACAATGCGCAGCATTTTGTCGAAAATTGCGCCGGACGAAGCCGGCATCGGGTATCTGCTGAGTAACGTGACTTTAGCCCACGATGTTGAGGAATGGGCGCAGGAAGCCGGCGTTGAGATAGCAGCAGTGCTGCCGCACTCCATGGAAGTATTCGAACAGGGAATTGCCGGCGAATACAATCCGAAATCTATGACAACAAAAGCCGGGCGCAAATACATCAGCGCTATAAAAAAACTAATTAAATAACACAAGTGAACCATGTCCAGTACCACGCCCCATCCCTGCCAACAGGCGGGGTCCGGAAAACGGAAATCTAAGAAAGGAGAAAACGCGTGAGATTAAAGGACAAAATAAAGAGTTTCCTAAAACAGGAAAACGGCGACCAGTTGCTGGGTGTGCTCATCGTACTTGGCATCGTCGCAGCGGTAGGGATCATTATCTTTATTGCTTACAAAGCTGGCGCACAGACATGGTTCAGTACAATCGACACCGGTGTCAACAGTATTTTAAACAACATCGGAAGCGGCGTAGGAGCGTAACGAATAGCTGCCACCCTCGCTTACGGGCGGGGGCCAACACGAGTTGGGAATTTTTCGAAAGGAGAAACCAAATGAAAAAAATCGGCAGCAAAATTAGGAATTTCTTACGTCAGGAAAACGGCGATCAGTTGCTGGGCGTACTCATCGTGCTTGGCATTGTTGCAGCGGTAGGGATCATTATCTTTATCGCTTACAAAGCTGGCGCACAAACATGGTTTGGCACAATCGACACTGGTGTGAACAGCATCCTGAGTAATATCGGAAGCGGTTCTTAAAGCACACCCCCTCGCTTTATGCGGGGGCTGCCATAAAAAAGAAGTGACAGAAAATTAACAAAAGAAAGGAGAGTAGGGGTGCTCCCTTAGAAAAAGGCAGCATCCCTTACAAACAAGATTGAATAGAAAAATCGAAACTCTGGGAGATTTCGTAGAGCAAAACAGCTCCGCTGCTATGAACCATGCCTCATACAACGACATTCTGTCAGCGGTACGCGATACGATGAGCCGGAAATACTCATCTGAGTTGCAGGCTGTCCACGAATCCACCGACGCAAAAAACGCACTACGCATGCGTATCAAGGAATACCTTACGATTGAGCATATGCGCTACAAGGAATTATCTGCTACTGAGCTTGCGGACAAGGTTCTGTGTGACATGGCCGGACTCGGAGGACTGGAACAGTATGTGTACGACACGCACGTGGAGGAGATCGACGGAAACTCGTGGGATGACATCGAGGTTTTGTATGACGATGGCTGCAAGAAAAAGGTTGACAATGTATTCGCCAATACACAGGAAGCGGTCAATGTAATCAAGCGGATCGTGCGTCTCGGCGACCATCAACTTGATGCAACGACGCCGGACGTTGACTCATACATGACAGCAGGAATTCGTATCTCTGCAAAAATACCGCCGGTTATTGATTCGGAGGCAGGAGTAGCATTCTCCATCAGAAAGCAGCGCAAGAAAACCATTACAAGAAAGGAACTGGTTGACGGCGGTACCGCAACAGAGGAAATGCTGGATTTCTTGCAGTTTGCGTCAACATACGGCGCATCTGTGGTTTTCTCCGGTATTACCAATTCGGGCAAAACAACAAATATTTCGTACTTGCTCAAGAACCTACCGCTCGGAGCGCGTATTTACACCATCGAGGAAACACGAGAACTGGATCTTGTTCGGCGGGATGCAGACGGCAGCATCATATCCAGTGTGATTCACACACGGACGCGGCAGTCGGACAACCCCGACCTTGTGATTACGGAGCTCGATCTGCTGCGAAAGGCGCTGCGTTTCAACCCCAACTACATCGTTCCTGCTGAGATGCGCGGCGAGGAAGCACACGCGGCAACAAATGCTGCTCTGACGGGGCAGACAGTCATAACGTCCATCCATGCAAACGGTGTACCGGTGACGTATGACAGAATATGCCTGTTGTGCAGGCAGTCGGAAAGCTGCCGTGCGTTCACGGACGATTCGTTGTACCGCATGATTGTGTCGGCTTTTCCGATTACGGTTTATACGAAGCGCCTATCCGATGGCAGCAGGCGCATGATGAGCATTGCCGAAGCGGTGGAATACCGCGATGGGCGTGTGGTAATCAACACACTTTGGCGCTTCAATGTCCAAACAGGACGCCACGAGAGAGTGAACGCACCGTCACAATCTCTGATAGAACGCCTACTGGAAAACGGTGCACCGATAGACGCGGAAATCCTAACGGCAGATTAAGAAGGGAGAAACAATGACATACTCACAAATTATTGCCTCGGTCATAATCGTCGTGATGCTTCTGGTGGTGGGCGGCCTTACAATCGCTCGGATACCGGCACATGATGTAATTACGGCGCTGTTGAATCCGCTCAAGAAGCGGGAGATGAAGAGGCGAAAACTGGATAGGTTGACGGGGAAAAGCCCGAAATTTATCCGCAGAATGATAGCAGATGTGGAACTGCTAATCCGGGGTAGTGGTGACAAGACACTGGCAGACAAATACTTTTTGGTATCCGCTGTCGGCGCGATATTAGGACTCGTGATCGGCTTGGCGATCGACAACGTGTTCTTCGGCGCTGTTCTCGTCATCGCATTCCTGATCCTGCCATACACAGCATTGCGTGTAAAAGCAGACAAGAATGTACGAAAAGTTGTTTCGGAGCTGGAAATAGCGCTCTCAACCATCACCAACAACTATATTCTGACGGGCGATATCATAAAATCAGCACAAAACACGATGGAATACCTTCCACCGATCTTGCAGGGGATTATGAAAGAATTCATCGTAGACGTCACGCTGGTAAACGCCAACGTCGCCGTTGGTATCGAGCGCATGAAGCAAAAGATCCAGAATTCATTTTGGAGAGAATGGTGCGATGCGCTGATCATGTGCCAAAACGATAAACAGTTGCGTTACGCGCTACCCGCTATCGTAGCACGACTGTGCGATGTAAAGCGTATGCAGATGGAGTCCTATGCTAAGATGCAGAGTAATATCCGAATATTTGCTTTCATGATTATAATTGTAATCGGATTGATCATCATGCTTGCTACATCGATGCCGGGATGGTACGAGATGATGCAGGGACACATTCTGGGAAAAGCAGCAATCGCCGCCGGTGCGGCGCTGATGCTGGTTGCGCTGGTCTTGGCCGTGCGTATCAACCGCCCGACGGAAGCAAAATGAGGAGGAAACAATGAATATTATTTTAGTGATCGGCAGTGCCCTTGTTGGAATTATTGCGGCAATAGGTGTGGCACACTTCTTAGCAGGCGCATTTTCGATGCCGCCCAAGAAATCTACCAAGGCAATCCGCAGCACGATGCATGAGAACGGCACAACCACTGAACGATTCGAGCGTATGTTGTTATTGCCCGTTGCAAGAAAACTGCGTGGTCTGGTTAAGCTGGATGCATACCACAAAAAGGAGTTGGACAGCGATCTGCAAAAACTTGGATATAATTACGACGCAGAGACCTACTACGGAAAGGCGATTGCCGAAGCGTTGTTTTGTGTGGTGCTGGCATTCGTGTGCTTTTTCTCGCCGTTGATGATGGTGCTGTTTTGCGTCGTTGGTGCGGTTGTTATGTTGGCAGAGTTTACGCGCGTGCCAAGAGAAATTAAAAAATACAACCATATCATCGAAAACGAGCTGCCGCGAATGGTAGAAGAATTGGATATTAAACTCCGGGACAACCGCGACCTGATACGTTTCTTTGATGGATATATTCCGAACACCAAAGGCGCATTTCGCAAGTCGCTTGAGACACTCGCGTTCGAGATGAAAACCGGCCACGCGCTTACGGCACTTCGAAATTTCGAGTTTCGGATGCGGATGCCACAGGTGTCGCAACTGGTACAGGTACTTGCCGGTGTCGTGCAGGGTGTTGCTCCCCAAAACGCAATCTACAACTTGGCGATGGACCTTAGAGTCAGTCAAAAAGAAGCGATCAGAATTGAAGACGATAAAAAGCCCACAAAAATGATGGTGCCGATGGTGCTGTTGGTTGTCGCTTCATTCATCATCCTAGGCGTATCTTACGGATTAATCATCCTAAGCAGCACGTCAGGCTTTTAAGAAAGCGGAGGAATAAAATGAAAAGCAAAATGAAAGTGGCTATGAGTCGGTTCTTGCGCGAAAAGCAGGGTGATGCATTTCTGGGGCTAATGATCACCCTAGCGATATTGATTCCGACGGTGGCGACGCTAATCATGTTCTACCCGGTGTTTCATGCGGAGTCAATGCTACGCATGGAAGCCAAGCAACTGATGCGGACGGCAGAAACATACGGGTGTGTAGGCGATGAAGTGAAAAGCGTCGAACAAAGCTTTGTGGACAATAAAGTTCTCAAGCCCGACAGCATTAGCTGGGACGGCACAGACTTCATTCCCGGCACGAACAAAATCAATATAAACGACGAGATCGCTGTGGAAGTACGCTATAAAATGACCATTCCGGTACTTGCGGGTCTGACCAGAGACCAAGAACCGATTAAGCTGACGTTTGATCTACGGGCGCACATTAGTGGACGCAGTGAGGTCTATTATAAGGAGGGATAAACAAGCATGAGAAGATTTCTCAAGGAGGAAGAAGGGTCGGCAACACTGCTTTTGCTGCTGATCCTGACGATTGTAATTATGGCGATTGCAATGCTTTTTCTTCGAATGAACGGTGCGGTTAATATGCAGTCGAATATTTCAGATCAGTTGTCACAATCCATGACAATCGTAGTAAGCGAAGTCAGCAGACGCCCGAACATGCGCGACAATACAATCAAGCTCGATCAAGTACTAATAAAAAATGCGGTGGAGACACGGCTGTTAAAGTTAGGGTTGGTTAAGATCAACGACAGCACATGGAGCGCAGCGAACAACACGTTCAAGCTGGGTGACCTGACTTATGAGCTTGCAGGGGGAGGAAAGCTGCTCGAAATTCGGGCGACAATGATCACGCCTGCGCCGTACCGTGCATGGGGCGGAGGATATCAAGATCTCGAATATCCTGTGTATGCAAAAGCACATCTCACTGTGAAGCGTCCGTTGGGCGACACATTATAAAGAAAGGCTAGGGGAACAATATGGAGACGATTCTGATTATTTTAAGCATTGCGTTTTTCGCGTGTGTAATTGCTGCTGGTATTATCGACTATAAAATGCGCATCATTCCGAATGTGATCTGCTTGATCATTCTGGGGCTGGGCGCAACGAGAATGGTGATTGCACAGGATTGGCTGGTGCTTCTCCCATTTGGCTTAAGCTTTGTCTTATTATTTCTCGCATGGCACAAAAACCTTTTAAGCGCTGGCGACGCTAAGTTTATATCGACCTGCATGCTGTTTGCCGGGCTCGGACCGTCTCTAGTGGCAATCGCCACCGCAGGCGTTATAGCGATTGTTGCGGCGGTTAAATCAAAGATGGACTTGAAGTTCAGAGTCCCGTTCGCGGCATTTGCCGCGCCGGGATATGTCGCAACAACGGTTTTTTCTTTGTATATGATGGTAAGCGGATAAATGGAAAGACTAACTATTAAAAGTCAATAGTCAAAAGAAAAAAATACGAGAACGAAC
>CAYVTZ010000051.1:0-17732 GCA_964454685.1 uncultured Christensenellaceae bacterium | reverse complement strand
TGCGCAATTTTCCTGCTGTCCAGCGTTCCGCTGGATTCCGGCGCATAGTCCGCCAACACACGAATGTTCGCAATGCCCATGTCCTGCGCAGTATCTACATAGGATTTTGCTAAAAACACATGATCGTCCGCCTGCGCGTCATCATTCATCGCGCAAGCCGAGGTCAGCATGGGAATCTGTATTTTTTTCTTAGCCAGCAGCGCCTTGGTCGCTCCCGCGCGCTTTGGCGTAAACTCTGGAATGCGCGTGCCGTCCAGCTCGTTTTCCAGTCCGCGTATCTCCACGCCGTCATACCCCAAATCGCAAGCGGTAGAAATAATATCGGAAAAACTCCATTCCGGACAACCTAAAGTCGAAAAACAAATTTTCATGAATATGCCTCCTTGTGCGCGTCTATCATTACCTTACTATTTTACAATTTTTCCGCAAGAAATACAAGGGGGGTGCGTCACCCCGCGCGCAAACCTTCCCTGATTTCTTATAGGCCGCTTACAAATACGTCCAGTGCCTTGGAAAATTCCTGCATACACACGCGTACCGGCTCGCCGCCTTCCAAATGCACTCCGGCAATTTTCAACAACTCCAACGGATGGTCGCTGCCGCCGCTCGACAAGAACGCAATATAATCGCGTACCGCACCCTCTCTGCCTGATAGGATGTCCGTCGCAATCTGCACCGCGCAGGAAAAGCCCGTCGCATATTTATATACATAAAACGCATTGTAAAAATGCGGGATACGCGACCATTCATGGCTGATGGTGTTGTCGCGCATCGCCTCGCCGTGATAAAGCGCGTTCAGGTTTCCATACATCTCACACAACGATTGCAGCGTCAGCGCGCCCCCGCTCTCCACCTGCTCATGCGTCATTTTCTCAAACTCCGCAAACATGGTCTGGCGCAGCACCGTCATGCGGAACTGATCCAGATAATGGTTTAACACATAGCGCCGCGCCATCTGATCCTTTGTGGTTTCCAGCAGATGATGCGTCAGAAGAATCTCGTTTACCGTGGATGCCACCTCCGCAACAAAGATCGTATACCCCGCCTTCGCCTCACATTGGTTTTGGCTGGCAAAATGGCTGTGCATCGCATGCCCCAGCTCGTGCGCAATGGTGTATACGCTGTCCAGATCGCCGCGGTGATTGAGCATGACAAAAGGATGTACGCCATAAACACCCCAGGAGTATGCACCGCTGGTTTTTCCCGCAGTTTCATAAACATCGATCCAACCATTCTTTTGTGCATCCGCCAGCAGCGCAGCATATTCCTCGCCCAGCACGGCAAGCCCCTCTTTTACAATACGCATAGCATAGGGGTATTTAAACTCTTTTTTCGCTTTGGGCACCAGCGGCGCATAAATGTCATACATCGCAAGCTGGTCCACCCCCAAAACATGTCTGCGCACGTCCAAATACCGGTGCATGATCGGCAGGTTTTCGTGTATGGTCTCAATCAGATTTTCGTATAACGATACCGGAACATGATCCGCAAACAGAGATTTTTCTAAAGCGCTGTTGAAGTTTTTTGCCTTGGCATAAAAAACATCTTTTTTTACGCTTGCCGCATACGTGGTCGCAATGGTGTTACCATGCTGCTGATAAGCCTTATAAAAGGTCTGATATGCCCGCTTGCGCACATTACGATCCGGGTTCTGCATCATGACGATGTATTTCCCCTGTGAAAGTTCCACCCGCACGCCTGCATCGTCCTTCACACTGCCAAAAATCATATCCGCGTCATTGAGCATATTAAAGATGTCCTTGGGCGCCCCCGCAATCTCGCCGCTCATCGCCAGCAAACGTTCCTCTTTCTCGGAAAGCACATGCGCCTTCCCACGCTTCAACTCCTGCAAGAAGAAAGAGAAGTCTGATAGTTTCGGTGCGCTGCCATCCAGCGCCGCCGCCAAAAACGCATCCAGTTGCTTGGTTTTCAGCGAAAGCAAGGTCGGATTCACGAATGCCGTCGCGCTGGAAAGTTCCACATTGATCTGCACCGCGCGTGAAACCAGCGCCTGATAGGTCGGGTTGGTGTTATCCTCGTCCCGCCGCATCCGCGCGTACACATATAAGCTCGCCGCAATGTGCTCCATCTCTTCCAGCTTTTTCAGCGCTTTGCCCAGACTCTTTGCGCTGCGCGTTAGTTTTTCCTTAAAGGCGGCAACATCCTGCGCTTCCTGCATCAGCTCAGCCAGTCTGGCATAGTCCGCCTCCCATGCCTCGTCCGTTGCATAAATGTCCTCTAATCGCCACTTGTCTTGCTTTTTGATCTGGTCTCTGGTTTGCTCTGCCATGATCGTTACCCTTTCTAGTGTCATTGCTTCTTCTCTTTTTCAAAAAAACCGCTGTGTCCACTGCGCGCTTCCCCACGCGCCGGAGGTATGAGTTCCTTCCCTGATCTTCAAAAGCAGCAGATCAGCGCAAGCCCTCATTCACCCTGTTTAAATCGGATTCTAAAGATTCCCTTTCTACCATAGATACCCGATTTTATATTCTTCTCACCGGTTTTTCTCAAATAAAGGACTACCGGCAACAAAAAGATTCATCTGTTCCGCGCCCCGCGCGATGTGGTTTTCGCGTTTAGTTCCGCTGCGCATGCAGCGGCGCGGGAATGCGTCCGCCACGCGCGATAAACACCGCAGGCGAGTTCTGATTGCACGGCATGATGGGTGCATGCCCCAGCAGACCGCCGAAACTGACCACCTCGCCCACTTTTTTGCCCGGCACGGGAATCAGCCGCACCGCAGTAGTCTTGGTGTTCACAACGCCAATCGCCGCCTCATCTGCGATGATCGCCGCCAAAATCTCCGCACTGGTGTCCCCCGGCAACGCAATCATATCCAGCCCCACAGAGCAAACGCAGGTCATCGCTTCCAGCTTTTCCAGCGTAAGCGCACCCACTTCCACCGCATGGATCATTCCCGCATCTTCACTGACCGGAATAAATGCACCGGAAAGCCCGCCAACATGCGAGGATGCCATGATTCCGCCCTTTTTCACCGCGTCGTTCAGCAATGCCAGCGCTGCCGTCGTGCCGTGTGCCCCGCAGGTCTCCAATCCCATTTCTTCTAAAATATATGCAACGCTGTCGCCCACCGCCGGTGTCGGTGCCAACGAAAGATCGACGATGCCAAAGGGCACACCCAAACGCTTACTCGCCTCCCGCGCCACCAGTTGACCCATGCGCGTAATGTTAAACGCCGTGCGCTTGATGGTCTCCGCCACCTCATCAAAGGGCGCATGCTGCATCCCTTCCAGCGCCACCTTGACCACGCCGGGGCCGGAAACCCCTACATTGATCACGCAATCGCCTTCGCCCGTGCCATGAAACGCGCCCGCCATAAACGGATTGTCCTCCACCGCATTGGCAAACACGACCAATTTTGCCGCACCCAGCCCGTCCTTGTCCGCGGTCAGTTCGGCGCACTGTTTGATCACACGCCCCATCTTGGCTACCGCGTCCATGTTGATGCCCGCGCGCGTCGTCGCCACGTTCACAGAGGAACAAACGATGTCCGTCTCGCAAAGCGCCTGCGGGATGGAATCCATAAATTCCAGTTCTTTTTGTGTCGCTGCCTTTTGTGCAAACGCGGAGTATCCCCCGATGAAGTCCACACCCATCTCTTTTGCCGCCTTGTCCATCGCATGCGCAAGCTGCAAAAATCCGCCGCCCGCCTGCGCGATCAGCGAAGCCGGTGTAACCGAGATGCGCTTGTTTACAATGGGAATGCCAAATTCCCCCGCAATCTCGTTGCCCGTGGCAACCAGGTCTCGCGCCTGCCGCGTGATTTTGTCATAGACGCGCTGCGCACAGATCTTCGGATCATCCGAAATGCAGTCCAGCAGCGATATCCCCATGGTAATCGTGCGGATGTCCAGATTTTGCGAGTCAATCATTTCAATGGTTTTTAAAATATCTTGTGTATTCAGCATAAGCGTACACCCCTCATATGCTGTGCATGCTGCGGAAGATTTCCTCGCGCTGCAATTTGATGTCCACGCCGATCACCTTCGCCGCCTGCTCCAGATTTTTCTTCAGCTCGTCGAAGGAAACACGGATCGCCGCAAGCTCCACCAGCATCGTCATCGCAAAATATTCATCGTGCAGCACCGTCTGATTGAGGTCCAGAATGTTCGCATTCGCCTCATACAGTGCCGTCGATACTTTGGAAATGATCCCCGGCTTATCCTTGCCGAGCACGGTTACAATCGCTTTCATGTTGTTCTCCTCTATTTCAAATTATTTTGATTCTTTTTTTTTCGATTCATATGCCCTGCGCGCATCCTCAAAAGCATAATAGGAGAACGCGTACCACACCGGCATAATCATCGCTGTCACTACAATCGCCAAAACAGACAGCAGCATGGCAAAAATCATCCCCGGCTCATGCAGCGTGTTCCATGGATTCATGAGGTATGCTAAAAATAAATCGGCAAAGGGCAACTGCAGCAGCGTCTTGATGCCCAGTCCCACGCCAAACAGTATCCCCGCCATCACCAGCATCTTAGGAAAGATCGACTTAAAATTCCCCAAATATGCCACGCGCGCGCTGCGCCCGTACGCAGTAAAACCGCCCAGGTTTTCACGCATCACCACATAAGGCAAAAACGCCAGCGAAAACAGATAAAACATCAGCACAGCCACCGCCGCAATCAGCAGCAGCACCGCACTCACGTTAACCTGCTTAATGATCATTCCATCATGCGTAAACGCAAGATACGCCAGCAGTCCGGCAAACGCAAACGCGGGCAACCCGCAAGCAATCGCCGCCCCATACGCCGAGAGCATCTTCTTGTACATGCCGCGCGCCCGCGTAAACGCCAGCTTGCGCGTGGGGGTCTCCCCCGCCTGATCCAACCGGATGATTTCCACCACATCCCCTGCCACCAGCGGGATAGACAGCAGCGCAATCGCGCCCATGCAAACCAGCGCCACAGCAATGTGCTGGATATTTTTCAGTTGCTCGATCACCGAAACCAAAATGGACTTTATCACTGTTGCAATGCTGGGCAGCGTAAACACCAACAGCGGCGAAAACGAAACGATTTGCCACAATATTACAGGCACCACCAGCATCCACAGCCGCCGCCGATACACTCCAAACGCCTTGTATGTCAGTCCTCTAAGATTCATGATTCCGCTCCACATCGCGCCGTTTTACGGCGTCATTGCACCGCTTTTAAAACCACTTCTTCTCCACGGAAAACGGCTGATATTGCAAAATCTGCTCCACCGCCTGCGCGCCGTCTGCGGCAACGCTGTACAGCCGCAGCATCCAGTCCTTTGCAAATTTCTGCGAAACACTCTTTTCCAGCATCGCAATCAATTCATTATAATACCCATCCGTATTCAGAATCACGATAGGCTTTTCATGCCGTGCAAGCTGCTTGAGCGTCAAAACCTCCAATAGCTCTTCCAGGGTTCCGATCCCGCCGGGCGCAGCAATAAAGCCATCCGACAAATCCTCCATCTTCTGCTTGCGCTCCCGCATGGTCTGTGTGAGGATCAGCTCGTCACACGCCTCGTAAGGAATCCCCGGCAGGTTCATAAACTCCGGCAAAACGCCGGTCATGCGCCCTCCGTTTTCATGGATGCCGCGCGCAACCGCGCCCATCACGCCAATCTTCCCTGCGCCAAACACCAGCCGGCAATCCTTCCGCGCCATTTGCGCGCCCAGCTCAAACGCCGCATCCAGATATTCCTGTTTGATTGCGTCCGAAGAGGATCCATATACGCAAATGTACTTCATTCTGCCTTCCCTCCAATGTCAATTCACTTTGAAAATCTTTGTCTTATACCGATCCAGCACAAACAGCAACGGCATCCCAAATGCGTAGCAGGCAATCGCCTGTCCCACGCCCACATACAGCACGTTGATCCAGTATGGCACCCCAAGGTAAGCATACAGCAATCCACCCACCACAAACGCATTGATCAGCACACTGGGCAGCGGCACCAGCCATTTTTGTTTGATTTTAGACGCAAGATACGCCGCCGCCAACGTCGCAAGACTGCCGAAAATCACATCAAAAATTCCCAGCGCCGTTCCCATCGCAAGCCCGATCGCATTGGAGATCAGGCACCCGATAAACAGCCCCGGCACCGCCACCGGCGTAAAGAAGGGCAGCACACACAGCGCCTCCGAAACACGCATTTGCAGCGGGCCAAAACTGATGGGCGCAAACACCAGCACCAGCGCGGTATACATCGCCGCAATGATGCCGATTTCACTAAGCATTCTGGTCTTTGTTTTTCTGTTTTCCGTAATCACTCTACCGTTTCCCATATCCATTCCTTTAAAAAAATATAAAATCTTTTTGAGTATAGCATATTTGTAGGATAAAGCCAAGCAAGCATCTTGGTTCCATCGAATTTGCGGCAAAATTCGCGTCGTGCGGTTTCCCTCCCGCCTCTATTTTCTTGTTTGCAAAACGTGTGATTCCGGTTATAATATACAAAAGCGGCGCGCAAATGTGCGTGCGCAGGGAAAATGCAAACATAAGCGAGGTACACAAACCATGTTTTTTCCGATCGGTACAGGCGTTTCCAATGCCGCCTATCTGTGGTCGTGGGTTCTGCTGGGATTGGCTTTTGTGGTCACGATCGTGGCACAAGCGCGTGTCAGCAGCACCTATGCAAAGTTTTCTAAAATCGGCAACCGAAAAGGCATCACCGGCGCGCGTATGGCAGAGCTGATGCTGGAGCAAAACGGTGTGACGGGTATGACCATACAGCGTGTCGCAGGCAAAATGACGGATCATTTTAATCCTGCCAATAATACCATCAATCTTTCCGAAGGCGTGTATGCCGAAAGCACCATTGCGGCGCTCGCCATTGCAGCACATGAGTGTGGTCACGTACTGCAAAAGACATCCAATTACAGTCCTATGGTCGTGCGCGGCGGTCTGGTTCCCATCGTCAATGTGCTCAGTAAGATTTCCTTTCCGCTGATCTTGATCGGGATTATTTTCTCCTTCAATCAAACATTGATCGATATCGGCATCTGGCTGTATTTTGCCGTGGTGATCTTTCAGGTTGTAACGCTGCCGGTGGAGTTCAACGCTTCGCGCCGCGCCATGCAAAATATTCAGGCGCTGGGCGTGTTGGAAGGCGAAGAGGTCGCGCAGGCAAAATCCATGCTCAGCGCCGCCGCAATGACCTATGTCGCGGCAATGCTGGCTTCCTTCCTGACATTCCTGCGGCTGGTGTTGTTGTCCCGCAGAAGATAAGCGCAATGCGCGCCCGCTGCTTAAGCACACATTACAAATCCCGCCAAGCGCAATTCTCTCGCAATATTTTTTTGCATGTTCGGCAGTGGCGGCAATCATTCTCTTTGCATCAGTATCAAGGCTGCCGCATGGTCGGCAACCGGTGGCGAGCACGCGTGGCTCGCCTTTTTGCTGTCTGCCTGCACCCATCCTTACAGAAATCAGTAAGAATCCCTTAAGAATTTTGTACCGACTCTTTCACGTATTTATGATATAATCATTTTCGTAGGGCGCGTGATCAGACCTCTTTTCTGACGCAGTGCCGCAAGAATGATGAGGCGTTTATGAAACAGTTTTTTGAAAAAAATCAGCTCGCGCTGTTCTTATGGTTTTTTGGTTGCCAGTTCTATTTTGAATCTTTGGTGCGGGTGCTGCAAGGTACGCCGTATTTTGGTGTTGGTCTGGGGCTGATCGCACTGTTTTGCGCTGCGGTCGCGCTGCTGTGCACGGCGCTCTGCTCGTTGCTGCCGCGCAAGGGCTGTTACATCCTTTCCATCGTTTTGATGGCGCTGCTCTGCACCCTCTATGTCGTTCAAATGTTCTACTTCTTTATGTTCAGTACCTATCTGACCATGTTCTCCATCATCAACGGTATGGAAGCGCTGGGCTTCGGCGGCAACATCTGGGCCGCTCTGACCAAAACATGGGGCTATGTGGTGCTGATGCTGCTGCCGTTTGTGCTGTTCATCATCTTTTCTCGTAAAACGCCCAATGTCAAAAATTGGCGCGCCTCCTTGCTGCTGCTGGCGCTTGCCATCGCGTTGACTTTTGGCATACAGGCGCTGCTGCCCGCTTTCGGCACAGGATATTTTTCACCCTATGACTATTATTACCGCAATCCCTCGCTCAACCAGTCTGTGGATAAGTTAGGCTTGATGACCACATTCCGTCTCAATGCGCAGCGGTATTTCTTCGGGGAATCCTCCGTTTCTGCACCGGCGTCCGCACAGCCTGCGCCTGCGCCGCCCGCTGCATCTCCAACACCCGCTGCATCCGCTTCGGCAGATGCACCCGCCGAAGCCACGCAGTATCAGGACAACGTCCTCGATATCGATTTTGATTCTCTGATCGCAAACGCTCCGGACGATGAATTGCGCGCCATGCACGAATATTTTTCCAGTGTGCCGCCCACCAAGCAAAACGAATATACCGGCATGTTTGAAGGTTATAACCTCATCACCGTCACGGCAGAGGCATTCGCGCCTTATGCCATTGACGAAAAGCTCACCCCCACACTTTATAAAATGTATCAAGAAGGATTTCAATTCACAGACTTTTATTGTCCCGAATGGGAGGTCAGCACTTCAGACGGCGAATATGTCAACTGCCTGAGTCTGATTCCCAAGCAAGGTGTGTGGAGCCTTTATCTTTCAGGCAAGCGCGGCAATGCGCTGCCCTTTGCGCTGGGCAACCAGTTTTCCGCATTGGGCTACCAAACCAACGCCTACCACAACAACACCTATACCTATTATGATCGCCACCTGTCCCATCCCAATATGGGATATACTTATCAAGGGCTGGGCAACGGCTTGGAAGTGGAAGAAATCTGGCCGGAATCCGATCTGGAAATGATTGAGTTGTCCACGCCGGACTATCTCAACAAAAAGCCCTTTCATACCTATTATATGACGGTCAGCGGACACATGGCATATACATGGGATGAAAATGCCATGTCCCGCAAGCATCGTGATCTTGTGGACGATCTTCCGCTCTCCGAAGAAGCCAAGGCATATCTTGCCTGCAATATCGAGCTGGACCGCGCAATGGCAGAGCTGCTCAAACGTCTGGAAGAGGCAGGAGTCGCGGAAAAAACCGTAATCGCCATCAGCCCCGATCACCCGCCCTATGGTCTGACGCGCGATCAAATCGCCGAATTTTTGGGGCACGATCCGGAAATGACGTTTGAATACGCCAAAAGTGTATTCCTGTTGTACAATCCGGGAATGCAGCCGCAAGTCATCGATAAACCCTGCGGCTCGCTGGATATCCTGCCCACACTGTCCAATCTGTTCGGGCTGCCCTACGATTCTCGTTTGCTGATGGGTCGGGATATCTTTTCGGATGCAGAGCCACTGGTCATTTTCGGCTCGCGCAGCTTTGTGACGGATCAAGTACAGTTCGACTCCGGCACAGGCGTCGCCACCCCGCGCGGCAGCAAAGCTGTTTCTCCGGAATACGTAGAGGAGCGCAACGCCATCATCGCAGACAAGTTCCGGTGGTCTCCAAAAATTTTAGACCGCAATTACTATGCCACACTCCGGTAATAGCACGAATGTACCCCGCCACACAAATCTCGCTTTTCACGTACCGCAACGCTACGGCTGGCTGCGTGGCGGTACCCGAATCCATCCTTGCTCCACCCAATGCCGGTTGTCCGCAGATAAGGGGTTTTCCTTCTTGGCAAACGCTTGATGCAGCGCCTTGCACATAGCAAATTTGAGCAAAACGACAATGCTTCTGCTTGCCGGACGCATCGCGCGCTGCGCCAGTTTCCGAAATTTTTTGCTGATTTTATTACGCCGCTTTTCGGACAGTTCCGCCCAAATCACGCCCTCCATCAGTCCAACGCCGCATGTTTGAATGGAGGCGACCCCCAGCCACGAAAGGCTGGTTGCGATGTCCTTGCAAGTGTCTCCCGTCACCGGACCGATTGCATTCGCCAGCACCACCGCCCGTTTGGAAAACATTGCCTTCTCCGGGCGATGCACCATCCAGTGCACGCAAAGATGATCCAGCAACGCCTTCATTTGTGCCGTAGTGCGCAGTGCGTAGGTTGGCGTGGAAAACACCAGCAAGTCCGCAGCCATCATCGCCTCCCAAATAGGCACGACCCATGCCGCATGAGGGCATTTATGCTCGCTTTGCATAATGCAAACCTTACATCCGCAGCAAAAATGCGGCAAATCTTTGGGCAGATCAAACTCCTGTATCTCGTTCCCTGCTCGCATATCCTCCAAAAAGATTTCTTTGATTTGATACGTACACCCCTTGACTTGTGTACCGTTGATCACGACTATTTTCATTCTTCACCCCTCCTCTACGCCGCAAAGCAGCATCGTTACCACACGTGTGAGAAACGCTCTGCGCGATTCCGGCGTAGCCAAGTCCATCCCAAAGCTTGCTTTACTGATGGATTGGTTCAAAAACGCAGATTGCATCGCCGCCACCAGCAGAAAAGAAAAAAACTTTTGATCGGCTTCCTCCATTCTGTTCCCCAAAATATGCTGCACGCTCTTTTGGCTCTTGATGGTGTTGTTGTTTTCAGACGGCGCATGAAAATCGCCTAAAATGGAGATACGCGAAATGGTCGGCTTTGCAAACAAAAACTCGAAAACAAGGCATGTCGTGTCTATCACATGCTCCCGTAACGGCTTCCCGCTTCCCGTGCCCGGCTCAAACCCCATCACCACATCTTCGATCACGCGCTGTACGCAAATCGTGATCAAGTTTTCCTTCGTCTTGAAATGATAATTGATCAGTCCGTTCCCTACGCCTGCTTTTTGCGCGATCTCGCGCGTTGTGATCTGCGCAACCTCGCCGCCGCTCTCCTGCATCACTTCTAGCGTTGCACGAATGATGCGTTCCTTGATTTCCTCTGTTCTTTTCATGCACTCCCTCCATTTATTGAACGTTGTTTTGAGCATTGCTCAATTTTTATTCTACAAGATGCCTCGCATCCTGTCAAGCAAAGCCGCAAATTTGCATGCTTTTTTCGCGCACTTACGCGTTCGCTCGCCTTCAAAATCAGGAAATCTGGTATTTTCACCCCCTATTTCCCGTTTTTCTCATTGTGAATATCCCCCTACGGACCAATGTAAAAATTCAAAATAAAGCTATGAAATGCGCCTTTTTTGTGGTATACTATTCATAGAAAAAGTTTTAAACTGATTGAGCATCAGTCACGGAAGGGGTACGCACGGTTTGATTTTGCATCTTGGGAACGATTATGTCGTCAAGGCAGACGAGATTTTACAAATTCTGAACTGCGAAGATGCTTATTTTCAAAGCGGTGCGCTACGCGATTTGAGCGTCAGCAATACGGTTTTACCGGAAGTCGGCGAGCCCAAATCCGCCGTGATCGTGCAGCGCGAGGGGGAAACCATTTTGGTCTACTCGTGTATTTCGTCGCGCACGTTGCTCAAGCGCTGGAAAGAAAGAGGCACTCATGCAAGAACAGAACTATGATGAAAGCCAGATTCAAATTCTGGAAGGTCTGGAACCCGTTCGCAAACGTCCCGGCATGTACATCGGTTCCACCGATCTGCGCGGGCTGCACCATCTGGTGTACGAAATCGTAGACAATTCGATCGACGAGGCTATGGCAGGGCACTGCACCCACATCGAAGTCATCTTAACCAAGGAAGGCAGCGCGCGCGTGCACGATAACGGCCGTGGGATTCCTACCGGAATGCACCCGCAGGCAGGCGTCTCCACGCTGGAGGTCGCGTTGACTATGTTGCACGCCGGAGGCAAATTCGGTGGCGACGGCTATAAAGTTTCAGGCGGTCTGCACGGGGTAGGCGTTAGCGTAGTGAACGCACTTTCCGAAAAATTAGTCGCAACGGTATGCCGCGAAGGCTGCGTGTTCGAGCAAAAGTACGAGCGCGGCGCCCCGCAGTGTGCGCTTTCCGAGATCGGTAAATCCGATTGCACCGGCACCACCATCGAATTTTGGCCGGACGCAGAAATCTTCGAGGATGTCAACTTTGTGTACGACACCCTGCGTGTGCGCCTGCGCGAAATGGCGTTCCTCAATAAAGGCATCAGCATCACGCTGGAGGACGAGCGCAGCGAAAAGCCTCTCAAAAAAGAATTTTGCTACGAAGGCGGCATCAAGTCCTTTGTGCAATATCTAAACAAAAATAAAAATCCGATTTTTGAAGAACCGGTCTATTTTTGTGCAGAGAAAGGCACCAGCATGGTGGAGGTCGCCATGCAGTATAATGAAGGTTACAGCGAAAATATCTTCTCCTTTGCCAACAATATTTCCACGCATGAAGGCGGCACCCACCTCAACGGGTTTAAAAACGCACTGACGCGCGTGGTCAATGACTATGGCAAAAAGTATAAGATCATCAAAGAAAATGAGCCTACCCTCTCCGGTGAGGACATCCGCGAAGGTTTGACCGCCATCATCAGCGTCAAGCTGGTGGAGCCACAGTTTGAAGGCCAAACCAAAACCAAACTCGGTAATAGCGAGATGCGCGCCCTCACAGACAGCACCGTTGCGGAAGGCCTCAGTGATTTCTTGGAAGAAAACCCCGCCACCGCAAAAATCATTCTGGATAAGTGCCTGACGGCAAAACGCGCACGCGAGGCAGCCAAAAAGGCACGCGAAGCAACCCGCCGCAAAACCGCTTTGGAAAGCGCGGCATTGCCGGGCAAGCTGGCGGATTGCAGCGAAAAGGACGCCAGCAAGTGTGAAATTTTCATCGTTGAGGGCGATAGCGCCGGCGGCAGCGCCAAGCAAGGCCGCGATCGCCGGTTTCAAGCCATCCTGCCCTTGCGCGGTAAAATTCTAAACGTGGAAAAGGCGCGGCATGATCGTGCGCTCGCCAACAATGAAATCAAAGCAATGATCACAGCGTTCGGCGCAGGTTTGGGCGACGATTTCGATTTGGAGAAGCTGCGCTATCACAAAATCATCTGCATGACAGATGCAGATGTCGATGGCAGCCATATCCGTATTCTGATGCTCACGTTCTTCTATCGTTATATGCGCCCGCTCATCGAAAACGGGCACGTGTATATTGCGCAACCGCCGCTTTATAAGGTCTCTAAAAACAAAAATGAGAGATATGCTTATAGCGACGAGCAGTTGCAGGAAGCGCTCAAGGAAATGGGCGACGGCGCAACGATTCAGCGTTACAAAGGTCTGGGCGAAATGAATGCCGATCAGCTTTGGGATACCACCATGGACCCTGAAACGCGTACCCTGCTGCAAGTCGGCTTGGAAAACGAGATTGAGGTCGAAGAAACCTTTAGCATTCTGATGGGCGATTCCGTGGAGCCACGGCGCGAGTTCATCGAAGAGAATGCAAAACTGGTAGCGGATTTGGATATTTAATTCCTTTTCCCAAGCGCAAAAGGCGGCAGGGTGTGCTCTTGCGGTCACGCGCAATCAGGCTTTCTTAAAAGATTATTTGATTTTCTTTTGCTTCTTTTCTTTTTTCCAGAAGAAAAGAAGGAGAGACAGGAGCGTATATTTTGGAAATCAACAAACATATTGTACCCATCGACATCAATAATGAGATGCAAAAGTCCTTCATTGCCTATGCAATGGCGGTCATCATCAACCGTGCGCTGCCGGATGTGCGCGACGGTTTAAAGCCGGTTCATCGCAGAATTTTGTACTCGATGAGCGAGCTTTCCCTCTCTCCGGACAAACCACACCGGAAATCCGCGCGTATCGTCGGTGATGTGCTGGGTAAATACCATCCGCATGGCGATACCGCCGTGTACGACGCCATGGTGCGTATGGCACAGGATTTCTCCATCCGCCATCAACTGGTGGATGGTCATGGCAACTTTGGCAGTGTGGACGGCGACGGCGCGGCAGCCATGCGTTATACCGAGGCGCGCATGTCCAAAATCGCAATGGAAATCCTGCGGGATATCGACAAGGATACCGTGGATTTTTACCCCAATTTTGACGAGACACTGGAACAGCCGGTGGTCATGCCGGCACGTTTCCCGAATCTGCTTGTAAATGGCACAGGCGGTATCGCGGTGGGCATGGCAACCAACATCCCCCCGCATAATCTGGCGGAAACCATCAACGCAACCATCGCGTTCATCGATAACCCTGAAATCAGCAGCGATGAGCTCATCGATATCCTGCCCGGTCCGGACTTCCCGACGGGCGGTATCATCTGCGGCGTTTCCGGCATCCGCTCGGCGTATAAAACAGGACGCGGGCGCATCCGTGTGCGTGCGCGCGCAGAAATCCAGTCTCTAAGCGAAGATCGCGATCAAATCATCGTGACGGAAATCCCCTATCAGGTCAATAAAGCGGCGCTGGTGGAAAAGATCGCGGAGCTGGTGCACGAAAAAAAGATCGAAGGCATCTCCGATCTGCGCGACGAGTCGGATAAGTCCGGTATGCGCATCGTGATCGAACTCAAGCGCGGCGCCAATGCCAATGTTATTTTAAACCAGCTTTATAAGCATACGCAAATGCAGGATACTTTCGGCGTCATCATGATCGCGCTCGTCAATGGAGAGCCGAAGGTCTTGACGCTCAAAGAAGTGCTTTCCCATTATATCGATCATCAAAAGGAAGTCATCGTCCGCCGTACCAAATTCGATTTGGAAAAAGCGGAAAAGCGGGCGCATATTCTGGAAGGTCTGCTGATTGCGCTGGATAATATCGACGAAATCGTCAAATTGATTCGCAGCTCTCCCGATGCTCCCACAGCGCGCGCCTCACTGATCGAGCGCTTTGCGTTGACCGAGGTGCAGGCACAGGCGATACTGGATATGCGCTTGCAGCGTCTGACGGGTCTGGAGCGCGATAAAATCGAGGCGGAGTATAAAGATGTGCAGGATAAAATCAGCTACTTTAATGCCGTGCTGAGCACACCGCAGATGGTGCTGGACATCATCAAAACCGACCTCGCAGAAATCCGCGATAAATATAACAATCCTCGTCGTACCGAGATCACATTCGATGAGGACGAAATCGATCTGGATGAATTGATTGCGCGGGAAGATATGGTGGTTACGCTCACGCACTTCGGCTACATCAAACGGATCAGCAGCGAAACTTACCGCGCGCAAAAACGCGGCGGTCGCGGCGTGACGGCAATGTCCACGCGCGAAGAAGATTTCGCGGAACAGGTATTTGTCAGCTCCACGCATAATCAGCTTTTGTTCTTCACGAATAAAGGCAAGGTTTATATGAAAAAGTGCTATCAAATTCCCGAATCCAGCCGCACGGCAAAAGGTATGGCAATCGTCAACTTGCTGAATTTGGATGCGGATGAAAAGATTTCAGCGGTGTTCCCCATCGAGACAGAGCTGGAAAAGCACTCTAATCTGGTGACCATCACCAAAAACGGTACCATCAAAAAAACACCGTTTGAGGAGTATTCAAACATCCGGCAAAACGGTTTGCGTGCGGTCAATCTGCGCGAGGACGACGAGCTGATCGCCGTTATGGAAACAGATGGCAGTAAAAACATCATTGTTGCCACCAAAAAAGGGATGTCCATTATCTTCAATGAAGAGGATGTGCGCCCCATGGGCCGTATCGCCACAGGCGTGCGCGCCATCCGGTTACGCGGCGGCGATGAAGTGGTCAGCGCATGTATCACCGAGGAAGGCAAGCAGGTTCTGGTTGTTACGGAAAATGGCTATGGCAAGCGCACTGATTTGGAAGAATACCGTCTGCAGTCGCGCGGCGGTGTCGGTGTCAAAACCATGAACATCACCGAAAAGACAGGTCTGCTGTGCGGTCTCAAAATGGTAGACGGCAGCGAGGATATCATGCTCATCAATGATGCCGGCGTAGTCATCCGCATGAAGGTGGAGGAAATTTCCGTGATCGGCAGAACCACACAGGGAGTGCGCGTCATGCGCGTGGATGATGAAACCAAAGTGGTCTGCGTTGCCACCATTGTAGAATCCGAAGAGTCAGAGGATGTCGAAAGCGAAGAGCCAGCAGAGACGATAGAAGCATGAATTTAAAACGGCGTGAAGGACATTATGCTCCTTCATGCCATTTTTCTGTAAGTATATTTTTGATGCAATCCGCAGGAGTTTTCGCTATATGTAGGTTGTACAATGATATGTTACAGGGGGAAATAAAAAAAGAAGCAGAAAATCCAAAAATCTGGTAAAGTTTAAGTGACAAAATCAAAACGCCAAAGGAAAGGATTTAACCGCTATGAATAAGATACTACAAGAGGCATACTTTCGTCAACGTGTAGTGAAAGAAGTATTAGGAGGAAGAAGCCGGCCAGAGGTCGCAAGGCGGCATAGAGTGAGCCGCATGAGCGTGTTTCGGTGATTGCAAAGCTACAATGGCAAAGTGAGTCGCGATTATGTACAATAAGGGACGTGTTGACAAAAGAGCAGAAAAAGCCACGGGGTGATATAATAAATATGTCGGGAGGTGGCGGCTATGATGGGATACAACAAGGGTCAGATGGAAATGATCATCATCAATCATGAAGAGATGATTCCTAATGAGCATTTGCTAAAGCGAATTGACAAAACGATCTCTTTCGAGTTCATATATGAGATAATGAGTCCATATTACTCTAAATTAGGTCGCCCATCAATAGACCCTGTAAGTGTAATAAAAATGCTGCTCATAGGGTATCTTTACGGAATTAAATCAGAACGCCGGTTAATAGAAGAAATCCGGCTAAACATAGCATATAGATGGTTCTGCGGATTTGGGATGGCGTCAAGTATACCCGACCATTCCATGTTCAGCCAAAACAGGAAAAGGAAGTGGAACGACAGCAATATATTTGAAAATATCTTCTTTGAGCTTGTAAAGCAGTGTGTGGAGTTTGATCTCGTTGATGGCGAAGAGGTAGTGGCAGATGGGAGCTTCATTCCGGCCAATGTGTCTCGCGACAGTTGGGTTGATGTGGAGGAAAATGTTGCAAAAAGCATGCACAGTTATCTTGATGCCCTAGACGACGAATTGTCCGCACAGCCTGGGTTTAAGCGCCCGCCAGACCGCATCGTGAAAAAAAGGCGTACGACCAGCGCTACGGATACTGAAAGCGGGTATATCCACCAAGGTTCGAAACGAGGTATCGGTTATCTTGTGGAATGCACTGTTGATTGCAAGCATGGAATTGTGACCGGCGTGGATGTATCCTGCAAACGTAAAAGAAAGCCTGATCATCCTTAGGCATATTGAAAAACAGCAAAAACTGGCGGGGGTATCGATTAGAAGAGTGGCGCTTGACCGCGGATATGATACGGGAGCTGTACATCGCGGCCTTGAGCTGCTTGGCGTTGAAGGATTTATTGCAGGGATCAACTTTCCCAATACGCCTGCTAAATATGGATTCGCTTATCGTCCCGAACAAGACTGTTTCATTTGTCCTGAGGGACACCCACTCCACTTTCATCGCTTGAACTGCAACAAATCAACAGGGAAGTATCTAAGGTGCTATCAGACTTCGGGTCATGTGTGCCAAAATTGCAAGCGGCGCAACGAATGCCTTGACAGGCGTGGTCTGCGGCGCAGGATACTGGCGAGCAGCTGCTATCCGGCTTTCTACAGGGGACATCAACGCATAGGTACCCCTGAATACTATAGCATGATGAGGCTAAGGAAAATATGGGCGGAAGGCAGCTTTGCCGTACTCAAACGTGAGCATCTAATGCAGAAAATACTCAAACATGGCCTTAGTAAAGCTGCAGAGGAGTGCACGCTGGCGACCATTGGGCAACGTTTCAAATTTTGTGTATTCTCAGAAGCGAGGATAGAATATCGAACAA
>CAYVTZ010000050.1:0-18358 GCA_964454685.1 uncultured Christensenellaceae bacterium | reverse complement strand
AGGCAGGGGCCTGCAAAGCCCTCACCCCCAGTTCAAATCTGGGTGGCGCCTCCAATCATGCAGTATATGCTGCGCAGAGGATCGCAATCGACGAATGTGGGTTGCGATTTTTTTGTGCGCTTAATTTTTTGAGGTTGCAGTAAGAGATTGTGTTTGGCAAGTGCGTGGATACGGTTCATGAAACAATGCCGAAGGAGTATTTGCATTAAAAAAATCGCTTGCGCATTGTGAGAATACGGCAAAATCATCAAGACATTTTCGGAGGACGCAACGCGATGGGTCTGTGATCTGCTTTGCGAGTCAGAAGCGCACAGCTGCGCGCGAAGGCGTATGCAAGTGTGAGGTGGATTTAGGTGCAGAGGGATTCTGCGCATCCAATGAAATCAAAAATACAATTATTATTGTGCATTTTAGGATAGCATTTCGAGGATTCTTGTGATAAGATGAGAACTAGAACATCACTGGCATCCATTGCGATTCAAAAGTAGGGGCATAACATGGCAAAGTTGAATAAATACGTTTTACTTCTGGGCATTGCAGTCTATATTATTGTTGGCGTGGTGGCAATCAACACCGTGACTTCATGGGTGACACAGGAATATTACACGATGCTGGGCACCAAAGCGCTCGACATTGCAAAAATCGCAGCGGAAAAATTCGAGATTACCGATCAAGAGGTCGCGGAGTTGCGCGAACTCAACTTTCGAGAGACACTGAACCATCCCGCGAATCAACGTTTGACACAGCTTTTTACCGAGCCGGGTTTCAGCCGGGATTTTAAATATGCCTATTTGATGGTTGAATTGACAGCGGACGAGATCAAGTACTATGTGACAGAGGAGACAGCGGACTATTTTGAGGCTGAGGTTGGCAAGCCGCTAGACTTGTTGTGGCTGCTGGACGTGATCGTCAATCGGGAGGAGCAGGTGGAAGTGGCGGCAGAGGCGGATTACTATGACGACATTCATCGCTATTCCTACCTGCGCGATACGGACATCCCATATTTCAAAGAACGTAAAAGCGGATATATCATCGTGGATGACGAATATGGCAACTCTTTTACCGGCATGGTGCCTATTTACACGGTGGAGGGAAACTTTGTGGGGCTGATGGGTGTGGACATCTACTATGAGCGATTCATCACGCACTCGGCCGAGGTTCGCAATTCTTTGATTCTTGTCTTTTTCCTGCCATCGGTGATTTTGACCATTCTGTATATATTCATACATTTTAAAAGCAAATCTGCCAGCAATCGGGAGATCAACACCGATCCGCTTACCGCTTTGTATAACCGAAGATATTTAGAAAAGATACTGCCCAAGCTGCTGCGCAACTGCTCCAACAAAAACAGACCGCTTGCCGCAATCATGGCAGATATTGATTTTTTCAAGAACTATAACGACAATTATGGACATAAAAAAGGTGACGAAGTCATCATAAGTGTTGCAAACGCGATTGTTTCTGTACTGCGCAACAAAATTGATATCGTATGCCGCTATGGCGGCGAGGAAATCTTTATACTGCTGCCGGATACGGATGAGGGCGGCGCGCTGCTGGTGGCTGAGCGCATCAAGCAATCCATCAAAGCTCTGAAAATCGATCACGATTTCAGTGCGGTCAGCCGTTTCATCACCATTTCGCAAGGTATTTATGTTGCAATCCCCGGTGGTGCAAGCAAGACGGTGGAAGCGGAGTACATTGAGCATGCAGACAAAGCGCTGTATGACGCAAAGCAAAGCGGGCGCAATCGATATCAGGTGTACCGCTGACGCGTCACATCCTGCAAAGTGGCTTGTGGTAGACTGCGCCGGCACCTGATGTTTGACGCAGGATTGCGTGAAAAACGTGTCAGGGTTAAAAAATGTGAGGATGGAAGAAGGGCGGCGTTTCTTCTTGTAAAAAAATACTTTTTTTTGTTAAATCCTCTTGCAATATTAAAATTTGCATGTTACAATGAATTTAAAATATAAGAAATATTAAAAAGGTTTGAAAGAATCGTGCACATTGATACAAAAGATGTAGCTTCTTTTGGAGGGTGAGGATATGTTCGAGTTTCTTTTTCCAAAATCGAGAGTGAAAACAAAATAAAAATTCTGACAAAAAGCGAATGATGGCTCTTTATAGAAGGAGTTTATCATTAGTTAATTGATTATGTATGATAACATAATCCTGTTTGTTGCACTATTTTCTCAGTTTGTCACGCAAGTATGCGTGAGGAGGAACAGATGAAAGACAGACTCCGTTCTAGAAAATTTCGACTTTTACTAATGTGCGGCTTGTTTTTTGTTGTATTGCTCTTGCCGGTGCTGGCACAGGCGGCAAGCGAGGCGGGTGGCATGCAGGACTCTGTAAGGCTGTTTAAGAATCAGGACATTTGGTTTATGCTGATGCTGGTCGCGTTCCTTATGTTGTTTATTCGCAAATTCGAATGGAGCGTGTGCCTTGCGGTGCTTCTGACGGCAACTTCCAGCATCCTAACGTATTTGTTTTTGTGTCAGGCGGCGTTGGGAATGCCGCAGGAGATGATTTGGACACAGGACACGATGATTGCAGGCGTTGTGTGTGCCATTACGGCAGTCATCGCAATCGGTGTGTTTTTGGGAACCGTTAAGGTATGGCAATACCTGTTATTTGGAGTATTGTTTACACCACTGTTCATGCTGTTGGAATTTATTTTGTGGCAGTGGCTGCCTGCTATAACGGGCGGCGTGGTTACTGACCCGGGCGGCGGCATACTCGTTCATCAATTTGCGGCATATCTGGGCATCGGCGTTGCGCTGGGGATTCGGGAAAAGCGTGCGTTTGAAGAACCGATGCTGACATCCAAGCAGAGCCTTGCATTTGTATGGCTTGCAACGATGTTGCTGTTTGTGCTGTGGCCTTCCTTTGTAACGGCACTGCTGCCTCTTGAGGTGAATACTCAAGTGCTGGTCAACTGCTATTTGTCCGGCTTTGGCTCCATCATCACGGCATATCTGACGTGCGTGGCGGTTTCAAAGAAGCGCAAGGTAAACCCATTGGTATATACCTATGCGATGCTAGCCGGTCCGGTGGCAAGCAGCTCCACATTATTACTGGCGACACCGTGGATATCTTTGTTGATTGGCGCAGTCGCAGGTATTCTGAGCACACTCGCATTCTTGTATCTGAACGCGTGGTTATGCAAAAAGCTGAAGGTGTTGGATGTGATGGGAGTGCATAATTTGCACGGTATCGGCGGCTGGATTTCGCTGCTGACCGGTGCGATGCTGGCCGGAAGCATTGTCAATGTTTGGGCCGGACTGCTAACCTTTGCGCTGGGCATTGTGGGTGGCGCGGTGATTGGACTGATTGTACGTGGATTGCGTGGCAAGATGGCTGATGAGGAATTGTTTCAGGATGACGCGGTTTTTGAAGGCTCGAATCCCGATCCGCGGGTGGAGCCATGCGAAGGCTCCTAACCAATGTATTTGAGTCTTTGGTCGAGTAAAGCCAAAGATTTGGATAAACTCAAACGTTGCATTCCGACTGGAACAACAGATGAGTGATTCATATGAAAAAAGCAGAAAGGAGGAGAGAAACGAATGAGTCAACAAATTTTAGACAAATTGACACAGGCAATCGAAAACTTGGATGAATCCGCTGCGAAAGAGGGCGCGAAAGAAGCTCTTGATGCGAATATTCCGCTGACCACCGCGCTGGAGGCGCTTGCCAAAGGCATGGATACCATCAGCGAGGCGTTTGACGAAGGCGAAATGTTCATTCCGCAGTTAGTTCTGGCAGGCAAGGCATTTGAGGGTGCTGCGGCAGTCTTGACGGCAAATCTGTCGGATGAAGAAAGAAAAGCAAGCTCCAAAGGTAAAATTTTGGCGCACACCGTTGCTGGAGACATTCACTCCATCGGCAAGAACATCTGTGTCGTAATGCTCAAGGCAAGCGGATATGAAGTGATCGACGCTGGCGTAGACGTTCCCGTAGATACGCTCGTTCAAAAAGCAGTAGACGAGAAAGTCGACATTATTTTGGGTTCGGCGTTGATGACCACAACGATGCCTGCACAGCGTGATATTATTGCGCTGCTGGAAGAAAAAGGAATCCGCGGCCAGTTTAAAGTGATGTTCGGCGGTGCGCCGACTTCGCAAGACTGGGTCGAGGAAATCAAAGCGGACGGCTGGTCGGACACTGCGCCGGGCGCCGTAAGGCTTGCAAACGACTTTATGCAACAGAAAGGAGCGTGACGAGAAGATGGCACTTGCCCGTAAAATCAATATTTACGATGTCTTTGACAGAGCAAGAAGCGGTCAATCAATGGAAGAAGCGCAATGGGATAACGAAGTCATCCCAATGACCGCCGCAAAACTCAAAGATAAGTATAAGATCAAAATGGACAAGACGAAAATCGTGCCTGAAGATAAAGACCTCATTCGGAATCTTTATTTAGCCGGCATCGATATGCTGGAAGAGTGCGGCGTATACTGCACAGACACCAAGCGCGTCATCAAGTACACCAGGGAAGAGATCATGGCAGCCATAGAATCTGTTCCCGGTAATGTCCAATATGGCGAGGGAAAAGAAGCATTGTTCCTGAACCCGCGCAGCTATGATAGCAAGCAGCCCCCGATCATCCAAGGTGGTCCGACGGGTGCGCCGTGTTCGGAGGAATTGTTCCTCGCGATTCATCAATCCTATGCTCAGGAAGGTTTGGTTGACTGCATTGTGGATGGTGTTATGCAAACCATCAACGGCAAAGACCCGACACCGGGCAGCCCCTATGAAATTGCCGCAGTGAGGGCCGAGTTATTGCAAGTACGCGATGCGTGCATGCGTGCAGGCCGTCCCGGCATGGGATTATAGGGGTCTGAAACTTCTCTGTCGGCCGCCGGTATCATCGCATCGGATTTCCCGGGCGGTATGCGGCCAAATGACAGCCATGAAATTTCACAGCTGAATGAGCTCAAAATTGACCAGAGTGCGATTTGCTACCTTTCCCACTATATTCAGAACGGGAATGTGATCATGGTCGAACAAATGCCGATTTATGGCGGTTATGCAGGTGGTCTCGAGGAGACGACCATCGTAGGCGTAGCAACAACCATCAATTCGTTTGTTATGGCACATGCAACATGGCATCTGGACGGTCCCGTGCACGTAAGATGGGGCATCACCACCGCGAGAGAGGCTCTTGCAGTGGCGGGTCATATCTGCATGGCGATTGACAACAATACCAGAATGATTTTGGGCAATCAGTATTACACGATGGCTGGTCCTTGCACGGTTATGTGTCTGCTGGAAACAGCGGCGCAGGCGATCACCGATACTGCCAGCGGACGGGAGATCTTGTCCGGTGTGGCGGCGGCGAAAGGTGTTAAGACCAACTTCCATACGGGTATGGAAGCCAGAATGATGGCAGAGGCAGCTCACGCAGTGGCCGGCATGGAAACTGCGAAAGTGAATGCCATTTTGGACAAATTGGTAGCCAGCTACGAAAAAAATTACAAAACAGCGCCTGTTGGGAAACCCTTCCAGGAATGCTATGACACCGTCACGGTAATGCCGAATCAAGAATATCTCGACGTTTATGACGAGGCCGTCAAAGTGTTGACTGATCTTGGCTTGGATTATTGGAAAAACAAAATGATCTGACGCAACTCATAGCATCACGCGGCAATCAGCCGTAATGTAAACAAAGAGGGGGAAACCAACGGAGCAGGGTCTCAAGCGGAATCCCCCTTCTTTTATAGTCTGAAAGCGCGCAAGAAGCGTTTTTACTGAAGCGGAAGGGGAGAACAGATTCAAGTTTTAATGTGGAGGATGGATCGTTAAGGATCACGCGGACTCTAAATCCGCACAGCCGGGTGTGACTCCCGGATTCTCCGCCACAAATTTTCAAGTCTGCAACGACACAAATACCATGCAGCAAAGGAGAGCGTATGATCCGTTTTACAGATGGACAACAAAGGCGGCTTTTGGAATTGATGGCAGATCCGCATGTCTGTGAAACGGATTTTGCTTGCCCGCAGGAGCGGGAGGCACAGTTCAAGCAGCTGGAGAAGCAACTGATTGCGCAAGCAAAGCGTGATTTGCAGCACTTCCGAGAGGAAGCACGTCGTCCGGCATTGCTTCGTTTGCAAGAGCAGATCGAGCACGCCTTATGTGGCGCAGGGTTTGTGCAGGTTTGCACCCCTATCATCATTTCCAAGCAGCAACTGCAAAAAATGTCTATTGGGGAAGATCATCCGCTGTCCAAGCAGGTGTTTTGGCTGGATGGCAACAAGTGTATGCGCCCTATGCTGGCGCCTAATTTGTACAGCGTATCGATTGATTTGATGCGGCTGTGGGAAAAACCTGTTCGACTATTTGAGATCGGCTCGTGCTTCCGAAAGGAATCACAAGGCAGCATTCATTTGAATGAATTTACCATGTGCAATCTGGTGGAGTGGGGGTTGCCGGAGGAACAGCGCGCACAACGCATGCGCGAGCTGGCACAGCTGGTGATGGATGCTGCGCAAATATCCGAATATCATTTGGAGGAAACGGATTCTGAGGTGTACGGCAGTTCGCTGGACGTGATGCAAGGAGAAACCGAGCTTGCATCCGGATCGATGGGGCCGCACTTTTTAGACGAGAACTGGGGGATTCATGCAACATGGGTCGGCATCGGTTTTGGACTGGAGCGACTGCTGATGACCAAACAAGGCAAGAACAACATACACTGCGTCGCAAAGAGCATCAGCTATTTAGACGGCGTGCGTTTGAACATCAAATAAGACAGGCGGAAGGGGAAACACCTATGCAGGGAAAACAATTTGACGCTGTTTTAGGCAAGGCAATGGACGGTGCATATTTGAATCAGATGGAATTGACTGCTTTGCTGGACGCGGAGGGTGCGCAGTGTGATCGGCTGTATGCGGCGGCACGGGAAAAAAGACGGCAGCATTTTGGTGATCGCCTGTTTGCCTACGGGTTCGTATATTTTTCCACACATTGCCACAATAATTGCACCTTTTGCTTCTATCGCAGAGAAAACGACGGGGCGTTGCGCTATCGCAAAACCAGACAAGAGATCTTGCAGCTTTCGGAACGATTCTCGCAGAGCGGCGTACATCTTTTGGACTTGACGATGGGTGAAGATCCGCAATACATTTTACACAATTCCACGCTGCTGATGGAACTGGCGGCAGAGGTGCGTGAAAAAACGGAGCTTCCGTTGATGATCTCGCCGGGCGTGATGCAGCACAGCAGCATCAACCAGGCGCAGCAGGCGGGCATTGACTTCTATGCGTGTTATCAGGAAACGCATAACAAGACGTTGTTTGCGGCGTTGCGCAAAGGTCAAAATTACGAGACGCGCTGGAACGCGAAGCGATATGCGGTGCAACGCGGGTTGCTTGTGGAAGAAGGAATTTTGGTGGGTGTAGGAGAAACCTTAGAGGACATTGCGCACTCCATTCAAAATATGATTGATTTAGATGCGGCTCAGGTACGTGTCATGAGCTTTGTGCCGCAAAAAGGTGCGCCTCTGTTGCGAGCGGAACACGCGAATCTTTACACGCGGGAGCTGAACACACTGGCCGTGATGCGCCTTATGATGCCGGACAAGCTCATACCCGCGTCACTGGACATTGCCGGCAAAGCGGGTTTGCGCGAACGACTGGATGCGGGCGCGAATATTGTGACCTCTGTGATTGTGCCGGACAGCGGGCTTGCGGGGGTGTCCAATGCAACGCTGGACGTGGATAACGGAGGGCGTTCGCTGGAAGGAATACGAGATGTGGTAGAGTTGTGCGGGATGGCTATGGGTACGCAGGGTGAGTTTGAACACGTTTTGCGTAGATTGCATGGGGAATGTGGGAGCGATGAAAATTGTAATATTGGGAGGGAAGCTGCAAGGTGTTGAAGCGTCGTATTTAGCGCGTCAAGCTGGATACACCAGTGTAGTGATCGATAAAAACAAGCGAGTGCCGGCTTCGGGGCTGTGTGATGATTTTTGCTGCGGAGATGTGTGCGATGCGGCGTTTCTCAGCGATGTTTGTGCGGATGCCGATATGGTGCTGCCCGCACTGGAAAATCAGGATGTGCTGCGGCATGTTTGTAACACCGCAAAGGAAGAAGGTCTGCCATTGTTGCATGATGAGTCTGCGTACGCGATTTCATCCAGCAAGCAGCGTTCCAATAATTTATTTTCGCAAATGGGCATTCCAATCCCGAAACCATGGCCGCAATGCGGATTTCCGGTTATTGTGAAGCCCAGTGGGCAGAGTGGAAGCAAAGGCGTACAGCTGGTTGAGAGCGAGCGGCAGATGCAGGATTTAAAGCAGACTGCGGAATCCATCGTAGTGCAGCAGTATTTACAAGGTCCGTCCTATTCGATTGAGGTGCTGGGCGATGGGAAACGATATGTTGCGTTGCAGACCACAGAACTTTTTATGGATGAACAATATGATTGCAGTGGCGTAATGACCCCGGCGCAGATACCGGAGACGGTAGAGCGTCAGCTGCGCGGTGAAGCGCTCTCCATTGCAAAGAAGCTGCAAATTAAAGGAATATTTGACGTAGAAGTGATTCTGCATGAGGGGATGTGCAAGGTTTTAGAAATTGATGCGAGGTTGCCCAGTCAGACGCCTGTGACAGTCTTTCATTCCACCGGCGTCAATATGTTGGAGCTCTTATGTAAATCAAAATATGTGCCGTGGGGTTTCCCGCGCGAAAAGCCGGTTCTTTATCAGCAGATTCATGTACAGGGGAAGCAAGCGCGGGTGTGCGGCGAGGGCATGATGGCAAAGTTTGGACCATTGCGCATTCGCAAGAATTTTTTTGGAGCGCCTACCGCCATTACAAGTTGGCGAAAAGGAAGTGACGAATGGGTGGCGGCGATGATTTACGAAGCGGATTCACGCGATGCGCTATGGGAAGCGCAGCGCGATAGCATACACAGAATCGAAATGCGTTAGGAAATGCAAAATGAGGGAGGAGACAGCATGACGAGGCTGGTTCAAGAGGATGTAGCGCGCATGGCGGCGACACTGCCGGACTATCAAGATCGATTGCAGCAGCTGTGTGGAAAAACACTACGTGAAATAGCGATACTCGCGTCCGGCAACCTGAGCTCGGGTGCGGCGCGCGTGGCGGTGATTCCTGTTACCGCCGGGCTGGGTGTGATTCCGGACTTTTGTGAGAGTGTTGTCGCCATCGTGGAATTTTTGGGTTGCAAAGCGCGCGTGACCCGGTGCAGCGACCTCAATGGAATGGAAGAAGCGTATGCCGAGGACGACATCCTTTTTATGGCGAACGATGAAACCTTTTTAGCAATCAACTTAAGGACGCAGAGGGTATCCAACAACAACGATGCGACGGCGCGCGGGTTCGCAACGGCGCTTGCTTGCATGGCAGGCGGCTTGGATCACAAAAATGTGCTGTTGCTGGGCGCAGGCACAGTGGGCACTTGTGCTGCCCGAACGCTGATCGCGCTGGGTGCACAGGTGGATGTGTATGATACAAACACGGAAAAATCTGAGTTGCTTCAGCGGCAGTTACCGGCGGTACAGATTCAAGCGGATTTGAAACAGGCACTGGAAGCGCACACGCTCATTTTTGAAGCGACGCCAAGCGGCGGATTTTTGACACGCGACCTGCTGCGCGAGGGAACGATGATTGCCGCGCCGGGTGTGCCGTGTGGAATTGCAAAGGAGTGCATGGGGCATGTGCGATGTGTGCACGATGTGTTGGAGATCGGCGTTGCAACCATGCTGATGGATGTGCTGTAAAGGAACAATCAGTCTGCCGTGCAAGCCGCAATCATCAGTAGGTTATCGCTTTACGCTTTGGCGGGCGTCTGCATTTTTTGAACGACGAGACTGGCTGAGTTCTTAACAGCCTGCTCGTGCACAATCATTTTTTGTCGCTATCATAATGCAGGCATGCTTGCGGATGAGATTACTAAAAAACAGGAGGCAGCTTATGTCCAAAGACATTGACAAGATCGTCAAAAAAGAAAAGGATACGGTTAAAAAGGTTTACAATAAGAATCAGCAGCTATTTGATACCCTGCAAAAAATAAAATTATACACGTCGCGCGCCGGGGTGCTGCACGGAATAAAAAGCATTGAGGTGCACGGCAGCACGGCAACGGTGGTGACGCATTGCGGTCAGACGGTTCAGGTGCGGGATTCGCGCAACAGCCGATTGGCGCGATGGCTGCGCAACCGTTGGCTGGTGGAGCCATGTGAGCATTGCAAAATTCCAGATTGGAAGCTGGAAAAATACTCTACAACACGATTTGTGAAGAAGAGGTGCCGGTGATGAATTTGATTGTGGCATGCACCAATATGAAGCGTGAACTGACTCACGTTTTGCAGCAAGAAGGGTGTGACTACCCGGTGCTTTGGATCGACTCCAAATATCATGATTTGCCGGACAAGCTGCACAATGTCCTACAAGAAACGTTGGACAGTGTTTCCAATGTTGAACATGTGCTGCTCAGCTTTGGGTTCTGCGGCAATGCGCTGGTGGGTGTGCAACCGCACGGATTTAAGCTGGTGTTTCCCCAAATTGACGACTGCATCACGCTCTTGATTGGTTCCACAAAGCGGCGCAAGGAGCTGGAACCGCGCAGCTACTTTTTCACGGAGGGCTGGATGAGCAACGGTAAAAGTATTTTGACTGAGTATGCGGACACGATTGCGCTGTATGGGCAGGAATCTGCGGATTATGTGTATGACTTCATACTGGAGGGATATCAAAACGCATTGCTGGTGGATATCGGGCTGGGCGACATGGAGGCATTACGCGCAAAGACGGCGGATTTTTCGGAGAAATTTCATTTGCAGCAACAAGTGGTGCAGGGAGATTTGTGCTTGCTGCGACGTTTGATTGCGGGAGACTGGACGCAGGACTTTGTGGTGTTAGAACCGGAGGAATGTGTACGTCACGAACATTTATTCGGAAAAATGGGGGAGAACTGCAAGACGTGTGAGTCTCTGCAACAAAAATAAGCGCGCAAGCTCTTGTTGAACAGGGTTTGCATGTTGTAAAAAGATCAGCGGAAACAAGCATGCTAAGCGCATTCGTACAAAGAGGCTGATTTTTCACAGTTATACCGGAAGGCAAGAAGCCTTAGCTCATGCTTCCCAGCAGGCAATTCTAAGCATAGGCACCGCGTGAAACAATATCCAAATAATACTATGATGTGGCGCGAGCCATGGTTTTCTCAATGGTTAAAATATAGTTTGTGCAAAAATATCAAGCGCCGACCCCTGTTTGGTTGATCGGCGCTGTTGTTGTGTGTGCATAAATGACTGCGCGGATTTTAGCTTCTCTTGCGCCGCCGCATGGTTAAGATGACACAACCTGTTGCAACGGATATGCCCAGTAAAAGATAAGTCCATTGCGAGGGGTCGTCTGTTTTCGGAGCACGAACCTCTTCAATCTGCGTGAATTCTACACGCAGCTGATGATCTTGCTGCACATTTTGAATGGTATAGATGCCGCTTCCTGTATTGACGCGCTCCTGATCCAAGAACACACCGGAGACATACCATCCGGCAGCAGGTGTGATGTCAAAACCGGCATCCGATCCTGCCTCTGCCAAGATGTAAAAGCTGTTTGTTGCGTTTTCAGTGCCGCGCGCATTATGCGCAGTGGGTCTAACGCTTCCACCATCTGTGTAAGCCACGGTGATCAAGTACAAATCAGGAATTGCAGAAGGCTGCGGTGTTGGCTTGACCGTGGGCGTGGGCAACGGAGATGGAACGGGGGATGGGGTCGGCTCCGGCGTTACTGTGGGTTCCGGTGAAGGAACGGGGGTCGGCTCCGGCGTTACTGTGGGTTCCGGCGAAGGAACGGGGGTTGGCTCCGGTGATGGAGTAGGTGTCGGATCCGGCGACGGCACAGGGGTTGGCGTTGGGGTAGGCAGATCGCTGAACTCGGCAGTAAGCGTAAGCGCATTTTTGGGCATCAAGAATGAAATTTCCGGGTCAGTAGACGAGGGCACGGTACTATCCGAAGAGACCCACTTGACAAATGCTTTGCCTTGCGGGATATCTGCCTTTACATCTATGCGATCCCCGTCCTTCATAATCTCTGCTTTGCCGTTGGGATTCTTTGCCGGATTTGCCGTTCCGCCAACAACGGTGAGCTTGTTGTAATAATTGATGGTTGGATTCGGATCGAAGGGAAAGCCGTATTCATAACGTACAGTGCATGTTCCCAGCTGCTGCGTTGCGTTGATTTTGTTACTGTCATTTGTGTTCAAACTGAACGCGGAACTACCATCTATTTCTAATGTACCGCTGATGCCGGACGTGCCACCACCGACCGCACTGCCGGACGTGGTGTCCGCAAGTGCGCGCACTACGGCACCATTGAAGATCTTGATATTGCCGCCTTCGCCGCCTTCGCCGCCACCGATCCCGGTGTAGCCTGTGGCACCAAGCACTCTTCCGCCGAGTATGGTGACGTTGCTGGCGTTGCCATTCTTTCCGCCTCCGATGCCGGCACCGCCGCCTTGACCCAGTGCAATGATATCCGCATTGTTTAGATAGATATTTCCGGCATTTCCACCATTGCCGCCACCAATGCCTGCGCCACCGCCTGTTCCGGTTGCGCTCAACAGGAAGTTGCCATTGACGGTAATTTCACCGCTGTTTTGCGATTGTCCACCGCCTAGCCCTGCTGCGTTTGCTCCACCGATGGCTTCGAGCTGTATGTTGCTGTTGGGGGACAGCCCTTGAATGGCAATCACTGCGCCCTCCGCAACCTCGATTCCGGCTTTTCCACTGCCTGTGGCTTCCAATTTAGATATTCCATTTGCAGTTAAATTCAGGGAAGCACCTGCCTTGACAGACAGGGGCGCGTCAGCAGTGATAGAAAGAGCGTCAATCAAAAAATGATGTGCTCCACCTTGAACAGTAATGGTGTTTCCCGAGGTCGCTCCACCTGCATTGCCGTTGATTGTGAGGGCGTTTGCGGAGGGGTCATAGTAAACCCGTGGAGCTCCGTTTTGTGAGTAATAGGCACCGCCACCATCCTGATCGAAGAAGATGCTTCCCGAATCAATGCTCAGATTGTTGCTTGCTTGCAATTCCGCTTCTTGAAGTGTTTCCGGTGCGTTTAAATCGACTTCCGCGCTAAAGGAAGGAGCGGCGCCGGGCTCCGGATTCGCACTTGCAGCTGGTTCGGGTGAAGCGTCGGGTGATGGTTCCGGTGTTACGGACGCCTCCGGTGAGGGGGCTTCCGAGGGTAATACATCGGTTGGCTCCGCACTGATGGCTGATGTGGGGGCAGTAGACGGCTCCGGCAATTCCGGTGAGTCACTTTCAACGGGAGAAGGCACAACAGTCGGCTGCTGCTCTGCGCTGGGTGTAGGTTCCGGCGTGCCGGAAGCTTCCGAACCTGCGGGTGGAGTCGATTCATCCGCAGAGGGAGCGGGGGTTTGCTCTGGCGCTATGCTTGCCGATGGATCGGCACTTGCAGAGGCTTCAGAACCTTCCGGTGTGCTGCTATCGAAAGAAGGCGCAACAGTGGGTTGCGCTTCTGCCATAACGGGATTTTCAACAAGAGGAACACCGGGCTTTAAATATCCGCTGTTTGATGCAAGAGTGTTACCTGCCGGTATTGCAACCGCAACCGTAAGCAGGGAACATGTCAGAATAATCGCCAGCCTTTTCTTCATCTTGTGTTTCTCCTAGTTTTGAATTTTTTAGTCACTTAAAAACGACTAAACGAGTCACGTATAATAATATCATGAAAAATGTTGAATGGAAAGGGGAACCGCGAAATTCTAAGCATTTTTCAGGATTTCAGTGCATCTTGTGAAGCCGGTGTTGGAAAAGAACGCGTTAATCAAGGATCGTGCGCTCAAAAGCAATCGTGTGCGTAGAATATAATGAAAATATATTCCAAGTTAAACTCAATATTTTCCATGTACAGAACAGTTTCTCCGTGATAAGATGATGATACATTAAAATACCATATACTTCCGGTTATATTATAAATTTGTTTGAGTCGAGCTAGCAAAGTGGAGGGGGAACCATGTTTTTGCTTCAAAGCGCAATCAAAAACAGCAGACGCCATTGGCGCAAATCGATATTGTACTTATTGATTTGTGCGGTGGCTGTTTTAACGTTGCAAATTTATGCGGGGAACATCAGGCAAACAGAGACGCAGCTAGCGGAGCTGCCAAATGCCATGACCATTACCGGACGCGTGACCAATTCCAAGGGTTCGCTTTATTCCGGACTGGAAATCTTTGAGCGCATTGTGGATGGTCTGATTGCATCGCCGTATGTGACGGATGTGCGCACGACATCGGTTGCGCGCGCAGGAATTGGGGACTTTCCCGTGGAGGAGTGGAACAAGTATTTAAACCTTCAAGTGAAAGGGATCAATACGCTTGCAGCGGTGGACGGGCTAAGTGACGCTACCATCACATGGCTACCCGGCTATACTCCCGAAACCGTGCAGGGAAGTGAAGCGGTTTGCCTGATGGATCAGGTTACCATGCAGGAAAATGGTCTCAAGCTGGGAGACACGATTCCATTGAACCTATACTATTATGTATACATTTTTTGGAATCTTGTTACTTATGAACCGCTGGAAATCATGGACTGCAAAATCGTTGGAGAAGTGGACACCACGCAAGTGATCACGAAGGAAGCGCTGCCGCAGGTGATATTGCCTTTTGACACGATGCGTGAGGCATCCCACCGCAACGATCAATACTTTTTTGCGGACTCCTTTGACTTTACCGTGGCAAACGCATTTGAACTGAATGAGTTCAAAGCGGAAATGAAGGAGCTGGGGATGCGCCCCATTGATCCCGCGGCAAGCAGCGTAAACATCAGCAACGGGGGTGGTGCATTGCGATTGACGGACGCCGCATTCATCAGTGCGGCAACGCAGTTGCAGGAATCGTTAGCCCTGTTGAACGGATTTCTGCCTTTACTGATTGTGGCGCTGGCGGCGATTGGGTATTTTGTTGCGTATCTGATGATTCAAAACCGCAAGGAGGAATATGCCGTATTGCGTTTGCTGGGGATGAGCAAGGCAGGCAGTACGATGGTATATCTGCTGGAAATGCTGATGCTGACTGTGATTGGCGGTGTTTGCGGGATGGTGATATCTATTGTTACGGGAGTGGGGAGCTTGGAAGTTGGTTTGATCGCGCTGGGGGTTTTCTTCGGATGCTTTACCGCCGGCACGCTCATCGCTCTTTGGAACTTGGGACGCGTAAACGTGATGTTGGCGCTGTCGCAGGCGGATTAATGGATGTGAGGATATTATGGAAAAATTAAAATTGGAACAGGTTTCGTATACGTACCAGACAAAGTATCAGAAGGTGCAGGCGGTAAAATCCGCGACTTGTACCTTTGATGAGGGCAAGATGTACGCGATTGTGGGGGAGTCGGGCAGCGGGAAAAGCACGCTGTTATCTCTGTTGGCGGGGCTAGACTTGCCGACGCAGGGGGAGATCTATGTGGATGGGAAGCCCATGTGCGAGATGGATCGGGATGCTTACCGGCGCAACGAGGCATCTGTGGTGTATCAGGCGTTTCATCTGCTGCCACTGCTGAACATCATGGAAAACGTGACACTTCCTATGGAGCTAAACGGCGTTACGCAGCCTAAGCTTCGGGAGCGCGCATGCGAATTACTGGAAAAGGTGGGGCTAAAACCGGAGCAATACGGGAAATTCCCACGCATGATGAGCGGTGGGGAGCAACAGCGTGTGGCGATTGCGCGTGCCATGGCGGCAGGCGGGAAAATATTGCTTGCGGATGAGCCGACGGGAAATTTGGATTCGGAAAACGAGCAGAACATTGTGGAATTGCTTTTGCAGCTGGCGCATGAGGAGAATTATTTGGTGATTGTGGTGACGCACAACCCCGAAGTAGCGCGGCAGGCAGATGTGATTTACCGCATGAAGGACGGGATGCTTGAGGTGGAGGAAAATAAGGTTGCCAAAGCAATATGAAATATTATTGCTTTCAGGCAAAATATGTGAGAGAGGAGGGAACAGAAATGAAAAAGCTGAACAAGCGGGTTATGAAGAAGAGAAGTGGAGTTCGCGCATTTTTTGGTTGCCCAAGTTGTGACAACTACTGTCCGAACCATTGTGCTACTACTTCGACTGCATATCAAACAATGTATGCATCCAATTTCCGAAGCGCAAAGTTCTAAGCGATTCCAATGATTCATCGCAATGTTGGGACATAGTAATCTCTATGTCCCAACACAAAAATATTGCTTATTTTGGATTGCAAAATACTCAAATTTGCAGAGAGAAGTGTAACACACTCTTTTATTTAGGCAGAAAAACTGTTTTCTTTTTGCCAAAGTTTGATGCACTCATAGAGAAGGGATAGCGATGTTTTTAAAAAAAAGTCTAAAACAGCAATTTCGAATGCCTGCCACAAGCGCACTGTTTTTGGTGTTGTTTGGCATTGCCGCGTTTTTTCTGTGCTGCGGCGTGAACATCTGGGCGCGAAATGATGCAGCAATCAAGGCGTTTGAAAGCACCTTTACCACGATTGGCACAGTGGAGCAGCTTCCGGATGAGGTTGAGCAGGTAGCGCAATGGGATGCAGGAGAAAAAAAGTATACATACAGAAGTGAGCCGCGCTATAATTCCGTAATTCCGGTCAGTGTGTTGGACTTTGAAGGGGCAAACTATATCCAGAAGCCAGAGAAGCGACCGTATTATGGGACGTACTTGCCGGGTATTAAACACTGGTGGTCGGCACATTCTGGTTGGACACCAACATTTGTCGGAATTATTTCACCAGTTGAAGATTGTGTTCCGAACCATCCTGTAGAGCTAAAGGTAGAGAAAATTTATTATTGGGGAACTGGTGTTGAAGGATATGAACGTAACGAGAAGAGTGTAGTTTTCTGTGACCACTTCAATGACAATCCACTTCCAATGCTTGCGTCTAAAAAATATATTGTTGCGCTGTATGAACATGGAATTCACACATTCGATGCAAATTCGTTTGAATATATTCCAATTGGAGATATTGTAATGGAGTCTACACAGTATCGGTCTGATGGCACAAAAATAGAAAGTACATTCGAAAGTTCATTCTATCAAGAAATCGAAGAAGGCTTTTTTGGAAGCAAAGCTGAGTCTCGCTGGATGGAGTTTTCAAAGCTTTGTGATCTTTTCCTGAGTACCACGCCTGTCTTACCGACATCCAACAGCAAATTACTGATGCCTTTTTTAGAAAATGAGGTCGCGATCGCACAGGGCGAGGATATAACGACTGAAGAATACGAAATGGGCGCGAGCGTATGTTTAGTCCCGCAGGCGACAGCAGAGAAAAACAACTTAGTTGTTGGCGACGTCATACCATTGTCACTCTACTATTCTAACCACAGCAATGCACCTGAGGAGTGTTTTAATCAACGCGGTGTCGGCTTTGGAGGCAGTTTGATCAATGCGCAAGGAAAGATTTACCCTGTGTTTTTCGAACAAGAATATCGCATTAAAGGGATATATCTAGACGTAGCGGCTATCATGGGACAGGACACCATCATCATCCCTGCCGCGTCCGTCAAAGAGAGCGATGAGAATAATATTTTGAGCTATGGACCCATGAAAGCGAACACGACCTCCTTTCAAATCCCCAACGGCAGCATCGAAGATTATATGGCGGCGTTTGAAAAAACAGGGTTTGCGAACAAGCTGGAAATCACGTTCTACGATCAAGGATATTCCAAGCTGCAAAGCGGATTGGAGAACATGAAAAAAATGTCTTTGCTATTTCTTGCCATTGGCGCGGCGATGTCTGTTGCTCTGGTGTTTTTCTTCTGCCATGTGTTCATCGGAAAGCAGAAGATGCGCACGGCGATTGAGCGCATGCTGGGCATGAATGAAAGGCAGTGCATGGTATCTTTGCTGGGGGGATTCCTGACGGTGGCGGCGATTGCGATTGTACTGGGCTGCGCGATTGGCTTTGTGGCAAGTAAGCAATTCACGAAGGTTTCGGGCGAGGGAATCTATGATACAACATTCAGCAGCACGCAGACGGGGGATGCGGGGCAGGTGGAGACGCCGGAGATATCTGTTGTATACACCTTTGCGGCAGGCGGAGCGTTGTTTCTTTTGACTTTACTGGTGGCGGTGCAAGCGACGCGCAAGAATGTGCGGGAGGAGCCGCTGGCATTGCTGGGGTCAAGGCGGGAGTGAAGGCGCTCACAGAGAAGGGATAGCGTAGGAGCCTTAAAAAAATAGCTGTAGGTTGCACAATGATATGCTACAATTACGAGAGACCTCACTTGGCGCTTCAAGGATTCACACCCTCAAAATATTACGTGGGATTGTTCACAGTGAACAGCCTCCCGAAAAACGGACATTGAATAAAAAGGGCCTCCTATCGTAGGA
>CAYVTZ010000049.1:0-18775 GCA_964454685.1 uncultured Christensenellaceae bacterium | reverse complement strand
CCATCTTATAAAACCTCCATTATCATTTTATCTCATCTGACAATGGAGGTTTACAAAATTTTTGAAACGGTCTCAAAGCCATTTTTCATCGGAATATACGTGATATCTATCCCCCAGACTTGATCGAGGTGTGTAGTCGGCATATCTCTAATAAATGCGGCTTGCTATACTGCGCATGAAAACGTTTACTCAAATTTGGCTTTGCATAAATCGCATAAAGTCCCGTGTCCCGCTTGATACATACGCCTTGTTCGCTTACGGTTGATCTGTATGTCCATAAAACTACGTAGCCATGATGTGATGTTTCTATACCCCCAAGTAGGTTCATCCGTGTGGAACGATCAACGAGCGCGAACCTTCAGTTCCTCACCAGAAAGCAGTGATGGTGCTGTCTGTGACGACATCCACTGGTGCGAATTAATCCAAGTAGCTCGCATTGTTTGCACAAACTAATTTTTCCACCGTTCTGTTCAATCGCCTCAAAACTGATTTCTTCGCCGTTGTTCTGTGATTTCTACTTCTTTTTTGACACAATCAAGCTCATAGCTTAAACAGCCAACCTTGCGCCAAAAGCTCTATATGATCGCGCTCCCTCTCCAGCTATTTTTCAGTGTCCGTAGCACCACGCGCAAACACCTCCGGTGCGAGGGCATCACAGCACTGAGCCATATTCTGAGGAGATTGCATTCAGTGTAGCTTCTTTGCGAAGCAAGCATATAATTATCACTGTTTTAAATTCTGTTGTGTATCGTATTCTCTTTCATCGCACAGCATCATAAATGTTGCTCGCGTCAAACCCTACTACATCAGCAATTGTATCTGTAACAGTATCGTACACAACAATATTAATTCCATTTATTACTTTCTTCATGCTTGTGTGATTCACACGTATATCGGGATATGGGAAGTCAAAAGTCATACTTCCTATTTTGTAATAGGGTGCTGTATCGCCACGTCTAAAAGAATTCGAAACTTCTCCATTGGCAACAATCCATGCTATATTTAAGTCATAGGGATAATTTGTGATTGAATAACGGTTGAACAACTTCATAACCACGCCTGTTACATCCGCACAATCTCCCAATACACTTATGGCAACCACATATTCTTTGCTTTGGCTAATTTTGCTGATATAAGATTTTAAATCTGTGATGCCCGCAAGTTCTCTGTTTTTTTTACTTTGTACAAAATGCTGTGCATTTTTCTCCCAGGATTTCCATAGTGGTTGCTCTCTGCGATCGTTCAAATCATAGTTTGCAATCAAATATTCTCCCAATTTCTCGGTAAATTTAATGTTTCCTGATTCATTTAAATGCTCTGGGTCAGCAAAGTCTGTCGCGAAATCCAGGGCAAGATTGTCATAAATCTTGTTATAGTTTATGAAGGGAACGTCATACTCCTGAGCAATCGCCTCTGCCCGATTGAATCTCATTTGTTCCTCTGCCGTTAGAATATATGGCGCAGCTACGACCAACAACGGAATGCCCTTCTCTTTACACAGTTCAATCACTTTTCTATAGTATATTTCCGTCTTCCCCGTCAGAGACAGCCGCTCATTTAAATTCTGAAATTCAGGTCGCTCGAAAACTGTATGTCCCGTGTTATTACCAAAGCCTTTCCAGTTCACAAATTGCTCTTCGCCCAAGTTTTTTTTGAAATCCGCCGGCGAGAGTTCGGTATATCTTGAATGAAATTGATTAAACTGCCAAAGGTATTCCTCCAATTCTCCCGATGGGACGGAGGCCATCAGTGATGGCAGATATTGATCCAAAGACGAAATACCATAATTATTTTTGATAATCCTGCTCGCATCGCTAAACTCATTCGTTTTTGTAACGCCATATGCCTCCAAAATAACGAGCTTGGGAGATTGGGTTTTCAGCGCTTCCTGCAGAAAAAAATAGGTATTCCACATAAGTTGAATGCTCCCGCACAAATCAAAGGCAGCAATGCCATATTCTCCGTATAGTACTGCCGGATTGATCCCCTCAAACGCATGGCTGCTGCCCAACACAAGAACATCTACCGTACCTTTTGGCTGCTCTTGATATTTATCCCAGCCATATATCCCATCGGCATATTTGAATCTAAACACTCCCCAAAAAGCGGCAAAACACAAAGAAATAATCACAACAAATGAAATTGTTTTAACCCAAAACATGCATTTCGCAGTGTTTTTTCGCCGTTCTTCGCTAATTGGACTGTTCTGCATTTTTTTCCCTTTCTAGAATTGGAAATAGATAAACTGCTGCGCATCAAAGGCAGGACCGTATATGCCAAAGATTAGAATTGCAAAAAATAATACTAATATGACAACCCACTGGAACCATAAGTTCTGCTTCTGCAGTGTCACATCTAGCGTTCTTCCTTTTTTCCATTGCACAAAGTCTAAAATCAACATTAGCCCAACACTCATCAATAAAATATTAACTTCAGGCCTGTCAAGGCCTAAATTGTATATGCCTCCATTGAAAAAAGACCAAGCATCAAAATTCGTTACCGCACGCGAAATAATTCCAAACGCATCTTGAATCGATGCGGCACGAAAAAATATCCACGCGAAGCAGGTAAGCGCGAATGTGATCAGTATTTTGCCAAACTGAAAGCTAAAGCAATCCTGGCGCATTTTTGTTTTCGCAAAAAACTTTTCTTTGGTGGGTTTGAGAGCATCTCCAATCACCTGATATGCGCCGTTGATGCCACCCCACGCCACAAACGTCCAGTTTGCGCCATGCCACAGCCCGCTTACCAGAAAAACAATCATAAGGTTTAAATTCTTTCGCCACTTCGCGACACGGCTTCCTCCGAGCGGAATATAAACATAATCACGAAACCATGTTGAAAGCGAAATGTGCCAACGCCGCCAAAATTCTTTGATGGATTTAGAAAAATACGGGACATTGAAGTTTTGCATCAGATTGATTCCCATCATTTTCGATGCGCCTATGGCGATAGCAGAGTAAGATGCAAAATCACAGTATATTTGAATGGCGAAACCCACTGTAGCTGCCGATAGCCCGAAAAAACCAAACAGCCAATACGAATCATACACGGTGTTTACCAAAACGGCAATGCGATCCGCTATGACCATCTTCATAAAAAAGCCCCACATCATGGTGATTAAGCCCGATACAATATTTTCCTTTGAATATAAAGGACGATTCGGGAGTTCATCAAGTTGCAGGAGCAAGTTACGGCTACGTTCGATCGGACCTGCTACGAGCTGCGGGAAAAAGGATACAAATAATGCGTATTTGAAAAAATTGCGTTCTGCTTTGATGTCGCCGCGATACACATCGATCATGTAGCCCAATGCCTGGAAGGTATAAAATGAAATCCCAACAGGGAGCATAATATCGAAATAAAACCCGGCAGGCTCCAAGCCAATCGCACCCATAATGCTGTTCATGCTATCCATGAAAAAATTGTAATACTTAAAAAAGAATAAAATGGCAAGGTTTGAGAGTGTGCCAACAGCGATAACTACTTTTTTTGCTGTCTTACTTTGTACTTTCCCAACATAAATGCCACAGACGTATGTGATGGCAATTGATGTAACAATCAGTAGAATGTATTTTACACTCCAGCCCATATAGAATATCAAACTTACCGCAAGCAAATAAAGATATCGCGCCTTTTTGGGCACAATAGGAAAAAACAGTAAAACAACGATGAAAAAAATAATAAACGTAGCCGAATTAAATAACATATTTATCCTTGTTCATAGGATACCCTATGATTTTTCGTCTCCCATCTACAAAAATCTTTTCGACTCAATTCGAAAAAGTCAACGCTCTTAGATGCCGAGCTGTTTAGCAGCTCCGCAAATTGATCAGACCGCATATACTCATCTGTCAAAACGGACGATTCCAGGAGGTAGCCTTGCATGCTCTCTGAAACAAGACGTGCATTGCTATAGCTGGAATAGACACCCTTAGCGTTGTACGCCACGATGCCATATATGCCCGGTGGGGTTGTTTCTCCGATGCTCCAGCAATTGGCAATATAGCCTAAATCGAAATATGCAGCCATACCTCCGCCTGCGTCTTCGGCTTCTAAAGCCATTTTGCTATAACAGTTGTAGATACGCGCGTTCGAAGTTGTGGAATTATGCGCAATGCCTCCCACGGTTACCCCTTTTGCTTTCCCGCTTTCTATTCCAAGGTTGCGCACTACGCCTCCCAATTGCCCAAAAAATCCAACTCGAGATGAAACTAAACCTTGAGCATAGCCATCTATACTTAAGTTCGTGATTACATGGCCATTGCCGTCATACTCGCCGAGAAAGGAGTAGCTAGTCCCGTATTCTCCAATTGGAATCCAAGATTCGAACTCACTTAAATCTATGTTTTGTGTCTGCCTAAAATAAACTCCCTCGTACATGTAGCCTGAATTAACCGAATCACGAAAGCTTGCAAGTTGTTGTGCATTCTCAATTAAAAACGGGGCATTCTTTGTCCCATTTCCCCCACTTGTATTAAGAATATGATTCGATACGGGAACGGAGAGCTGAGGCATAACAATCACATAAAAAAACAGCAAAGCAACCACCAAAGCAGCAATGATCACCCTTAGTATATTCAATTTACTGCGCTTTGCTTGACTCATCAAAATATCTTTTAAACTCCAACATTATTCCCAAAATTATTGTTGCGTTTCTTGCGGTTTACCTTTTTGTAGTGAAATCTCACAAAAAAAGCAAATAGCGATAAAAACATCCTCTCTGGGAGTATTTTGCATGAACTTTTTTCCATCTTTAACATGGTAGAGTATAATGCCTTTCATGTCAATACAAGTTTCGTAAAAATGTAGGTTGTGCAAATTGTAAGTTTAATTGCCCAAAATATTAACCAGTAGCCCTAAGGCTATGTAGCGGCCATTTCGTTAGCTGCCTTGTACCCGAATATCTTTCTAGAGTAATTGTTTTCCCAATCTTCATACTGTTGCAGCTGCTTTGGCTTTAGATTGTTTAGATCCATTCCATCTTCTACGCTGGACGGTCCTCTGATTTGCTTTTTCCATTCTTGTTATTTAGCGCAACTGTGCGTGCTTTTCTATATTTTCGTTTTTTTTGATGTCTTTTTTACCCACAGGTCTTTGTTGCTTATTCCAATGAAAAGACCTGCGTTTATGTAGTTGTACAACGTCTTTGCGCAAATACTGGTAGGTTGTACAATGATATGTTACAGGAGGAAATAAAGAACGCGTCAAATGCTGTATGTACAAAAAGATTGTGGTGTGCTATAATTTCTAAGTATATATTGACATATAGTATAGCTAATACATAAAAGGGGTATGAAAATGAAAGTCGTAATATTGGCAGGGGGATTAGGCACACGCATCAGTGAAGAATCCCATTTGAAGCCCAAACCCATGATTGAAATTGGCGGTCGCCCGATTCTGTGGCACATCATGAAATGGTATTCTCACTTTGGATTCAACGAATTTGTGATCTGTTTGGGTTACAAAGCATACGTGATCAAAGAATTTTTTGCAGACTATTATTTGCATCTATCTGATCTTACCTTTGATTTTACTCAAGGCAAAAAGGATATCACCATTCACAATAATTTTGCAGAGCCTTGGAAGGTCACACTGGTGGACACGGGACTCAACACCATGACAGGCGGACGCGTGAAGCGCGTGCAAGAATACATTGGTGATGAGCCGTTCATGCTCACATACGGCGACGGTGTCGCGGATGTGGACATCAACAAGTTGTTGGCGTACCACAAATCCCATGGAAAGATTGCAACCATGACGGCAATCAAACCGCAGGGGCGTTTCGGTATCTTAGATATGGAAGGAAGCAAAATCACCTCCTTCCGCGAAAAAATGGCGAGTGACACCGGCTGGATCAACGGCGGTTTCATGGTTCTGAATCCCGAAATTTTCGATTGCATCGAGGGGGATTCTACCGTGTTTGAAAAAGCACCGCTGGAATCCATGGCAAATAACGGGGAACTGATGGCGTATTGCCACGAAGGCTTTTGGCAGTGCATGGACACCCAGCGCGACAAGCAGCATTTGGAAGAATTGTTGGCGAATGGCAATGCCCCCTGGAAGGTGTGGGAGGACTGATGAAGGATTTTTACCGCGGAAAGCGCGTCTTTGTGACCGGGCATACCGGCTTCAAGGGTTCGTGGCTGTGTAAAATTTTAACGAATTTGGGTGCGCAGGTCACAGGATACGCCTTGCAACCACCTACAACACCCAATCTATACGAACTGGCAGCATCCGATGTGCAATCGCATATCGCGGACATTGCTGATCTTGCAACCCTTACAAAAGCATTGGCACAATCCAAAGCTGAAATTGTGATTCACATGGCGGCACAGCCACTGGTGCGTGAATCCTATCGTGATCCAGTCTATACCTATCAGACCAACGTCATGGGCACCGTCAATCTATTAGAAGCGATTCGCATCGTTGGCGGCGTTCAATCGGTACTTAATGTAACCACCGATAAAGTGTATCGAAACTTGGAAACCGGTCGGGCATACGTCGAAACGGACGAGCTCAACGGTTATGATCCTTATTCCAATTCTAAATCATGTAGTGAGCTGGTCACCAGCAGCTACAAAAATTCCTTTTTTGCACAGTTGCCCGTGTCCACTGCACGTGCCGGCAATGTGATCGGCGGGGGAGACTTCGCTCAGGATCGCATCATCCCCGACTGCGTGCGCAGCGCGCTGTCAGGCGAAGAAATTGTGGTGCGCAATCCGTATTCGGTGCGCCCCTATCAACACGTGCTGGAGCCGTTGTTTGCATATTTGCGCATTGTAATGATGCAGCAGCAGAATCCCGCTTTGCAAGGCAATTACAACATCGGGCCGAATGAATCCGACTGCGTGGAAACCGGAACGTTAGTTTCACTGTTTTGCGACGCTTGGGGGGAAGGCCTTTCGTGGATTGACCGCAGCGAAAAAGACGCCGTACACGAAGCAAATTTCTTGCAGCTTGACTGTAAGAAAGCGCAAAGCACCTTTGGCATACAGCCCGTTTGGAATGCGCAGACTGCGATTCGCAAGACGGTGGAATGGACCAAGTGTTATCAGAAGGAGCCAGCCGATGTGCCGGCAATGATGCAACAACAAATTCAAGAATATATCGAGGGTATGCAATGTTTGAACAAATGAACGAGACAGAAGCCCGCGCACATATTGTAAAGCTTGCGGGAGAATATTGCGAGCGCTATAAAGCGCCCAAAACAGATTATCAGCCGGGTGACCGTATCACCTATGCGGCGCGCGTGTTTGATCATGCGGAAATGGAAAATCTGGTGGACAGCGCATTGGAGTTTTGGCTGACCGCAGGGCGCTATACAGACGAATTTGAAAAGAAGTTTGCGCAGTATCTGGGCGTAAAGCGCGCGCTTTTGGTGAACTCCGGCTCATCTGCCAATTTGCTGGCATTCATGACGCTGACGTCGCCGCTTTTGGGCGAGCGTGCCGTGATGCCGGGCGATGAAGTGATTACCGTAGCGGCGGGATTTCCCACCACGGTTGCACCCATCATTCAGTATGGCGGGGTACCGGTTTTTGTGGATGTCACGATTCCGCAATACAATATTGATGTTGCACAACTGGAACATGCAGTGTCAGATAAGACCAAAGCCGTATTGATTGCGCACACGCTGGGCAATCCCTTTGATATTCAAGCTGTCAAAGATTTCTGCGACAAGCATCATCTTTGGTTGATTGAGGACAACTGCGACTCCTTAGGTTCGCAATACACCTATAACGGTAAAAATCATCTGACGGGTACGGTGGGCGATATTGGAACCTCAAGTTTCTATCCGCCGCATCATATGACGATGGGGGAGGGTGGCGCCGTTTACACCGACAATGCGCTACTGGCAAAAATCGCCCTATCCATGCGCGATTGGGGGCGTGATTGTGTGTGCCCTTCCGGACAAGATAATATTTGCGGGCATCGTTTTGACGGTCAGTATGGAGAGTTGCCCAAAGGTTACGATCACAAATATGTATATTCGCACTTTGGCTACAACCTCAAAGCCACCGACATGCAGGCAGCGATCGGGTGCGCACAGATTGTAAAATTTCCGGGCTTTGTACAGCGCCGCAAAGAAAACTGGCAGCGGCTGCGCGAAGGACTGGCTTGTGTAGCAGACAAAATTATTTTACCCGAGCCACTCGCAGGCTCTGATCCCAGCTGGTTCGGTTTTATGATGACGCTGAAGACCGACATTGACCGCGAAACCGTTGTGCGCCATATTGAGGGCAACGGCATTCAAACGCGTATGTTGTTTGCAGGCAATCTCATCAAGCATCCTTGTTTTGACGAAATGCGAAAAGCAGGGAAGGGATATCGGGTTGTAGGCGAGCTCACCGGTACAGACACCATCATGAATAACAGTTTTTGGGTGGGGGTGTATCCCGGCATGACGGATGCTATGCTGGATCAGATGATCCAGACGATTATTGAAGCGGTGAAATAGCTGCGGTGTATTGAAAGGGGATTCCATGAAGCAGGGGCAAAAAATTGTAACATTTGGCGAAATCATGCTGCGACTCAAGCCACAGGGGCATGAGCGTTTTCTGCAAAGCAGTATGTTGGAAGCCACATTTGGAGGTGGTGAAGCCAATGTGGCTGTATCACTTGCAAATTTTGGTATGCAAGCAGAATACGTCACTGTCTTGCCTAAGAACGATATCGGCTATGCAGCAAAGTCTGATTTAATGAAGTTTGGGGTAGATTTGTCTCATGTCGTAATGTCGGATAATACACGTATGGGTATTTATTTTCTGGAAGCAGGCGCAGCACAGCGTCCCTCCAAAGTGATTTATGATCGTGCTGATTCTGCCGTGTCACAGATTCAGCCGGGGATGGTCGACTGGTCGGCCGTTTTTAACGACGCTCAATGGTTTCATGTAACCGGAATCACGCCTGCAATCAGCCAAAACCTTGCAGATGAAACTGTTACAGCTGTTCGTATCGCGAAAGAAATGGGCGTAACCGTTTCTATTGATTTGAATTATCGAGCCAAGTTGTGGAAATATGGCAAAGCACCTGTAGAGGTCATGGCTCAAATCATGCCTTACATCGACGTTGTTATTGCCAATGAAGAAGACATTCAGAAAATGCTGGGAATTGCAGCAAGTGTTGTAGTGGAATCCGGCCAATTAGACCTCAATGTATATCATGATTTAGGCAACAAATTGCTGGAACAATTTTCGAATGTATCTACGGTTGCCATAACCTTGCGCGAAAGCAAAAGCGCTTCGCAGAACGGATGGTCTGCATGCTTAAACAATAGACGCGAATTTCTGCATAGTAAAAAATATGAAATCATAGACATTGTGGATCGCGTGGGTGGTGGCGACTCTTTTTCGGCAGCACTGATCTATGGGCTTACCCAGTTTGATTCGGATTTGGATGCTCTCAACTTTGCAGTTGCCGCAAGTTGCTTGAAGCATTCCATCATTGGGGACTTCAATCGCGTTAGTGTTGACGAGGTTTTGAAACTTGCCGGCGGGGATTCCACCGGGCGTATTCAACGATAAAGGAGTATCGAATGAAAATTAGAGTAGCTGATTTTATTGCAAATTTTTTAGTAGAGCAGGGGATTTGTGACGTTTTTACAGTTGTAGGTGGCGGTGCTATGCACCTAAACGATGGACTTGGCAAAAATACCGGTCTGAAGTGCTACTACAATCATCACGAGCAAGCGTGTGCCATTGCAGCGGAAGCGTACGCGCGTATTCACAATAAAATTGCTGCGGTTTGCGTCACCACCGGTCCAGGTGGAACCAATGCCATCACGGGGGTCGTAGGCGCATGGACGGATTCAATTCCGATGTTAGTTATTTCCGGCCAGGTCAAGTTTGCCACATGCTCACGTAGTACAGGGCTTGATTTGCGTGCGATGGGAGATCAGGAATTCGATATTACGAAAGCCGTGGACTGCATGACAAAATACGCTATTATGGTTACAGATCCAAATACCATTTTATATCATCTGCAGCGTGCGTTGCACCTCGCAACCACAGGAAGACCCGGACCTTGCTGGCTGGATATCCCGCTTGATGTACAGGGTGCCGAAATTGAAACAGATGGCCTAAGCGCATACGATCCGCAAGAAGATGTTTCGCTCTTACCTCCGAAAGTAAGTTTAAGCACCATTACCGAAATCTTAGATGCAGTCACACAGGCGCAGCGCCCCGTGTTGTATGCGGGTAGCGGCATTCGAACTGCGGGGATGCATCAAGAATTTATGCAACTCATTGAGAAGCTCAATATTCCGGTTGTCACAGCTTGGAACAGTATTGACAACATCTATGATGATCATCCGCTCTATGTTGGGCGTGGCGGTATTATGGGCGATCGCGCAGGCAATTTTGCCGTTCAAAACAGTGATCTCGTTCTTTCGCTGGCTTGCAGGCTCAGCATCCGACAGGTTGGATATAACTACGAAACATGGGCAAGAGCCGCAAAGAAGATCGTGGTTGACATTGATGCAGCAGAGTTGAAAAAACCCACGCTTTCCATCGATATGCCCGTGCACGCTGATGTGGCTGATGTCATTACGCAATTAAATCAGACCATTAGCGGCAAGCTTTTTGAGGATCAAGGATGGCTAGATACCTGTGCCTCGTGGAAAGCAAAATACCCTGTCGTCTGCGCAAAGCATCGAGAGTCCGGAGATCTCGCAAATCCATATTGCTTTATTGAAGAGTTGAGTTCACAGGTTCCGGAAAATCGTATTGTTGTTGTGGGTAATGGTTCCGCCTGCGTAGTTGGAAGCCATGGCTATCACATGAAGCAGGGGCAACGCTTCATTATTAATTCTGGAATTGCTTCTATGGGATACGATTTACCCGCCTCTATCGGCGCTTGTATCGCCAATCAAAAAGCTGAGATTGTTTGTATCACCGGCGACGGTAGCATTCAAATGAATTTGCAGGAATTGCAAACCATTCGTACTAATCGCCTACCTATTAAGGTTTTTGTCATCAACAATCAAGGATATCATTCCATTCGTCAAACACAAACTGCTTTTTTTGGCGATCCGTTGGTTGGCATCGGGCCTCAAAGCGGTGATTTGGAATTCCCGGATATGGAAAAAATTGCGCAAGCATACGATTTTCCATTTATCAGAATTCAAAATAATGAGCAAATGCACCTAGGCATCAAAAGTGCTTTGGAAACAACTGGTATGGTCATTTGCGAGATCATGGTTACTCCTGAGCAAAACTTTGAGCCGAAGTCTTCATCAAAGCGTCTGCCCGATGGAAAGATTGTCTCTCCGCCGTTGGAAGATTTGGCACCGTTTATTGATCGAGATGAGTTGAAAGAATTGATGTTCATTCCAATGATGGATGAGTGTTAAAAGGCTTGTGAAATTACTATTTTAGAAAGTGGGGTATATTATGAGAGCAAGAATGCAAGAAATGTCCTCGTGGCTCAAAAAGCTTCGTGAGGAGTTTGGAATTATTGCTATAAAAGCAGAGTTTGAGGCCGAAGGGTCGCGTAAGAATGAACTCATTATGCTTAATGAGGTTGTATTTCGAAATGGATTAAAAACATTTATCAAGATTGGTGGCTGCGAGGCCGTAAATGATTTGTATGAATGTCGTTTACTCGGTGCAGGCGGTATCATGGCGCCAATGATTGAAAGTCCATTTGCCATGAAGAAGTTTTGTTCAGCAATCAATCAAGCTTATCCGACGGATGAGCAAGCCGAATTAGAGTTCATTATCAACGCCGAGACTGTATCTGCGCAAAAAGTATTTGATGATATTTTACTTGCGGGAAAAGGAAAGGTTGGCGCTATCGCCATCGGCAGAACAGATTTAACCGCTTCGGCAGAACTTCCGGGAGATGCTATCAACGGCGACACGATTTTCCAGCTATGTCAATCATTTGCACAAAGCGCAAAAAAGCATAACTATATTGTAGGCGTAGGCGGAAAAATCACACTTGCAGCTGTTCCCTTCTTACAAAAAATGGGTGACATTGTTGATCGTTTTGAAACGCGTAAAGTTGTATTCGACTATCACAATTGTAAGAATAGAATGAGTGATGCTATTTTTGCTGCGCTGAATTTTGAGTATCTATATATGCTAAACAAAGCGGAATATTATGGTGAAATGGCCAAGGAAGACGAAAGTCGATTGGTGAACTTCAAGAAGATGATTGATAGTTTCAAAAAATGAACAACTGCTTTCATTTGAAAGCGTACAGGAGATGAAGGTGTGAGAATCCTAATCACAGGTGCAACAGGTATGATCGGTTCTGCGCTCGCAAGCCTCGCGGCACAAAATGACATACAAGTGTTTGCGTTGGCAAGGCGAAATTCGTCCAAAACAAAAAATATTGCAGCGCATCCAAACATTACTATCATGGAGTGTGACTTGGACGAGTTGCAGCACTTATCTTTGGATCAGCCGTGTGACGCATTCTTTCATTTGGCGTGGCAGAGCGTTGGAGCGCAAGACCGTAACAACATAGATGCCCAGTTGCAAAACGTTGCCTATACACTGGATGCTGTTCGTCTCGCAAAGCGCTTAGAATGTAATGTTTTTGTAGGCGCTGGCTCGCAGGCGGAATATGGCAGAGTTGAGGGCACTTTAAACGCGAATACGCCCATAAGCCCCGAAAACGGCTACGGGATTGCAAAATATACTGCAGGAAAAATGAGCCGAATTCTGTGTGAGCAGCTCAGCATACGGCACACATGGGCGCGTATTTTAAGCATATATGGTCCGGGGGATAACGCAACCTCTATGATGATGTATTGCATTTATGCGCTTTTAAAGGGTGAAGTGCCGCAAGTAACCAAGTGTGAGCAGCAATGGGACTATCTCCATTGTAAAGATGCAGCACGCGCCTTGCTGGCAGTTGCAGAGCGCGGCAAGGATGGGCGCGTATATCCCATCGGAAGTGGTAAGCAGCAGGAAATGCGCTGGTTTATTGAGACGCTGAAAGATTCCATAGATCCGATGCTTACAGTAGGCTACGGGCAACGAGCATACAACGACAATCAAGTCATGCGCCTTTGTGCAGACATCGCCCAGTTAGAGCAGGATACAGGGTTTCGGCCCGAAATTTCTTTTGAGGAAGGGATTGAAAACACCATTGCATGGTGTAAGGAACAGATATGAAAAAAATTAGCATTATGGTCGCGTGCTACAATGAAGTAGAGAACGTAAAATCGCTTTCCGAAGCGATTATTGACGTTTTTCAAACAAAATTGCCGGAATACGACTATGAAATACAGTTCATCGACAACGATTCCCAAGATGGCACACGCGATTTGTTGCGTCAAATGTGCGCCGAAAATCCCAAGATCAAGGCGATTTTCAACGCAAAAAATTTCGGTCATATTCGTTCACCTTACTACGGTATTTTACAAACTACAGGTGATTGCACAATGTTGATGTGCGCCGACTTTCAAGACCCTCCCGAGCTGATTCCCGAGTTTGTAAAGGCCTGGGAAGAGGGCAGCAAAATCGTTGTAGGCATCAAAACCAACAGTGTGGAAAACAAACTAATGTTCAACATCCGCAGGCTGTATTACAAGATGATCCGTAAGATTTCTGATGTGGAGCAAATCGAGAACTTCACAGGGTTTGGGTTGTATGACAAAAGCTTCGTGCAAGTCATGCGCGATTTAGACGATCCCATGCCGTATATGCGCGGCATTGTGGCAGAGCTTGGGTATCGCCGCAAAGATATTTATTATACGCAACCACAGCGCAAAGCAGGTAAAACAAAAAATAATTTGTATACGTTATACGACATGGCAATGTTAGGTATTACATCTTATTCTAAGGTGATTTTGCGACTTGCCACCATCATCGGATTTATCTTCTCAGCGGTGAGCTTTGTGGTCGCGCTTATCTATTTGATTCTAAAATTGTTGTTTTGGGATACTTTCCCCGCTGGCACAGCACCAATTCTAATTGGACTTTTTCTGTTTGGCTCGGTACTAATGTTCTTTATCGGGTTCCTTGGAGAATACATCTTAAATATCAATTCCCGCGTGATGAAGCGACCGTTAGTGATTGAGGAAGAGCGAATTAATTTTTATGATGAGAATGAAAAAAAAAATAACCACATAAGGGGTGCGAAAAATTGAATATATTTAAGAATTGGCTAAAAGCAGATCGTTCACTTGATTCTAATACTGCCAGCGTCAAATGGTGGGACTGGTTGTTTTTTGGATTTTTTGCAATTGTTTGCTATATTTTCTTTGCGCATACTGATATTACCATTACAGGCCAGCACTCCCTGGAATACCTAAAAGGGAATATATCCGACTTTTATTCTGCATGCAAGGAGATAAACGGTACATATTCCGCAAATTATATGCCATCAACTTTCTTGGTATTTGCAGCATGGAATTGGCCGATTGCAGCAGCGGGCGCGATACCGGAAGTATGGGGTGCTAGTTCGCTCTGGATGATTTACTGGTATAAGCTGTTACCAATTCTCGTTTATTTCGCCTCTGGCTATCTTATTTTTCGTCTAACAAAAGATTGCTTCAATTTTAGTTTCAATAAGGCCAAGCTTACATCCTACTTGTTTTTAACCGCACCCATGGCATTTTTTAGTCAGTTTATGTTTGTGCAATACGATATTTTTACTGTTTTTTTCATGCTATTGGGTCTTTATTTCTATTTCAATCCAAAAGGTCGCCCAAAAGATCACTATTTGTTTATCTTATATTTTGCAATCGCACTAACCTTTAAATATTATTCCCTGCTGATTTTTGCTGTTCTGCTTGTGCTTCGTTACAAAAATCTAGGAAAGATCCTACTTAGTTGTTTTTTTGTTGCTATTCCATTTTTGTTGGAGTACATAATCTATCACTTCGCAGACGGAGTGTCTTTTCAGAACGCAGTTTGGGGTTTCACTGCGCTGGATTTCGTCAAAGCAGGCGGTATTAGTCTGGGCAACACCTCCATACAGCTTATGCCATTCGCCATGCTGCTGATTATTGTATGCGCATACTTTATGAAAGCAAAAGATCAGCGCGAGCTAATCTGTAAGGCCATTTTTTTGTGCTGTGGTATCTGCTTTGCATTGTTTGCATTGATGGCGTGGTATCCGCAGTGGTTACTGTTCGCCATTCCATTTTGGGTCATCAGCGTCATGATAAACAAAAATGCCGATGTCTTTCTTTGGTTTGATATCATCATCTTTGCCGTGTTTTTATTATTGGTAGCAAACGTCTTCCGTAACACCGTCGATCAAACCTTGTTCTCAAACGGTATCTTTAAGCCCTTGTTAGACTACACCATTTACGCCGACAATCTGACACTTTCAGAAATTTATCGTTATAACGATATCAATATGCTCAACACCATCTTTTCTGCGTTACTATGCGTCAGTTTCATATTTAAAGCTCCGCGCTTTTGTATGGGCGATATTGCTCAAGAGCTTACACTCGGCTCACGCGTTGCTAAATTAGGCAAGCCTATGTTGGTCGTTCGTCTTCGTTTCTTAATTCCGGTTTTGATGTTTATTGTTCCGGCATTTGTCACGCTCCCAACGCTCTTAGCGCAACCAAAATTATTATGGAGTACGCCCATTGAATATGATACAGAATATGTCACATCCGAACCGCTAGAAGCTGGCACAGAAGTAATTCAATATTTTGCAGTTAACGCTTATGAAATCGAAACATTACAAATTGCCACAAAAATAAAAAGTTATGACGAGGACTTTTTGGATACAGTCAAACTGTCTGCGGAAATAGTAGATCCCGACACCAGTGAGGTAATAGCATTCCGTCGAATCTATGGCTCAAAAGTTAAAAATGTTGCTTTTTCTACGTTTGAATTTAAAGTGCCCGCGCAAATCATACCAAACAAGAGGTATGCACTAATACTTAAAACAATGGCATCTAGGGACACTCTGGAAAAACCATACTTCGAAATCCCGCATATTTCGGTACTGTATAGCGAGACGCCGGATATCTATCAGCCGCTGGCCAAAAATCACGTCTATGCGGATGATGATTTGTATATAAATGGAGAGCGAATTCCCAATGCTGCCTTAGCCATGAATGTAATTGGCCGATGAGCAAAGCACAAAAGGAGGAGATGAAATGAAAGAGTTAAACATTTTATATTTAACGGATAATAACTATGCAATTTTTGCCGGCGTGTCGATTCTGTCTTTGTTTGACAACAACAAAGGCATCGAGCGCTTGACTGTGTATGTGATCGATGACAACATTGCACAAGAGAATAAAAATCTATATTTAAAAATAGCGGCAGATTATCAGCGTGAAATCATATTTTTGGATATGAGTGATGGGATTCGGAAGCTGGAGAACCTTGGGGCTCCCAAATATAGAGGTTCTTATACCACGTATTTGAAATTGTTTGCATTCAATATGATTGCACAATATGCTGATCGCCTGTTCTTTATTGACAGCGATTCCATCGTATCCGGTTCTTTAGAAGCATTAGATGAAGTTGATTTGCAGGGGAACACCATTGCAGCAGTCATCGATGGTCTATCTGCACATGACAAAAAAAGTCTTGGTTACCCCGATAATTGCGAATGGTATAATATGGGAGTGCTACTAATCGATTTAAAGAAGTGGATGGACACAGACGGAGAAAATCTTGTGCTTAAGCAACTAAAGAAGCGTTCTGCATATACATCTGTAGATCAAGATATTCTCAATATCACGCAGCACGGCAATATCATACCGCTTGATTTGCGGTATAACATCACGCCACACATGGCAATTTATGATATTGAAAAATTCGTCAAGCATATGCAGCCCGGTGGGAAATTCTATTCTAAAATCGATTTACAACAAGCACTGAGTGACCCTGCTATTCATCACTTTGAACGATTTATAGGCGAATCGCCATGGCACGCCAACAACGTTCATCCCTTTACGCCTTATTTTGATCACTTCCTGGCCCTTTCTCCATGGCGTGATTATGTAAAGAAAAAAGCATCTGTCAGCGGAGTGCTAAAAGCTGAAAAAATATTATATAAAATGCTCCCTCACGCTTGCTTCCTACCAATTTACGCAAAAGGGATGGCGTGGTACTTTAAGAAGAGTAACCAAAAGATGGAAAACAATCAGATTGGTGACAATATTTCGCTCTGACTCAGGTGAAACTGTGAACTATAAAAAAGATGTCTTACTTAATACGCTTGGTAACGTTGCCTACCTTGGTGCACTATGGCTGATGAGCATACTTGTGGTACGCTTCTCCGGCTATGAAGATGCCGGGCTGTTTGCACTTGCTATGACCACATCAAATATCTATGTTTCACTTGCTTCATATTCCATTCGACTATATTATGCGTCTGACATTTCGCACAATTTTTCCGACTCGCAATATATCTTGAGCCGAATTTTTACTGTTGGGTCCAGTATGCTGATTTGCGTACTCAGCTCTCTGGTTGTGGGATACAATGCAGTTGAGATGCTGGCCATCGTATTGTTCTACGTCTACAAAAGTGCTGAAATGGCTTCCGATATCTTGTTTGGAACATTGCAGCGATATGGCAAATTGTATCTTAGCGGATATTCATTGATTGTAAAGTCCATTTTAAGCTTGTTATTGTTCTCCGGCGTGCTATATGCAACAAAAAATTTATTGCTCACGTTGTTGCTTATGGCAATTTTATCTGTAGCGATTCTCATTTTTGTAGATGTGCGCATGGTAAAACGGCACGCTGTTTTGTCCATTACCATTCATAAGTCCGATATCAAGCCAACATTCAGATTGCTGGTCGTCTGTTTTCCAGTATTCATTGTTGGGCTATGCTACAATGTCATTCCGTCTTTGCCGCGACTATCTTTTGAACGTATGTATTCCACAGAGGAGCTCGGATACTATTCATCTATTGCAACAATATCTGTATTGATTGCAACTTTTGTAAACTGCCTTGTGATTCCTCTAATTCCCAAGTTGTCAGAACATTATCATAATGGTCAGGCAAAAAAAATGCTGAAAGGCGTTATGCTCACCATTCTATGCACAATTGTTTTGAGTATGGCAGCATACGCATTTGTAGTAATTGAAGGCAATTGGCTTCTAAATTTACTTTTTGGACCTGAGATTTTGGCCTACGCGTATATTTTCCCTCCAGTTATTCTAGCAACGATGCTTACAGCAATTATCATTTGTGTCAACAGTTTTTTTGTTGTTACCGATGCACAAACTCTATTGATGGTTGGGGCACTGATTGGTGCAGGAATTTGCGTGGTGACAGTTTCATATTTTTGCAGAACGTTCTACATGATGGGAATTCCAATCTCACTCTTTATTTCACAGGCAATTGAACTCATATTTTTAGCGGTATGCATAGCATATATCATGCACAGAATCAAAAATAAAACCATAATGCTCTCCACCGTCAAGACAACTTTTATGAAAAAATAAGTTGTAAATATACTCAATATATTCGAAGGTTGCATCTATTGCCGAACGCCTTGAAACAAAGCATGTGAGATGTGCATTTCGCATTTCAAGCGTCTGAAGAAGTTCTCGGCAACAGCGATTGGGGCAGACCCTCATGAGGATTGCCTTTGGTACCGTCAATAGTAGGACGTGTTGACAAAAGAGCGATAAACTGAATGATAAAACAAACGAAACAGCGCCTTCCTGCCAGTATAATCCAAAGAGCTGCAGCCATACGCTTGAGGTTCAGGGCAATGGCCGAGACCGTTTCAAAAATTGTGTAAACCTCCAAAGGGGTGTAGAATAGAGAACCTCCCAATGGAGGTTTTTAAAAATGGGAAGGAAAACAATGACAGAAGAAGAAAAAG
>CAYVTZ010000048.1:0-19559 GCA_964454685.1 uncultured Christensenellaceae bacterium | reverse complement strand
AAGTTTTATATGGTGTACTTGTACAAAACACCATAAATATATAATACGAGGAGTGTGAAAAAAATGAACAAGAAAACTAATAAAGTCGCTAATAAAGCTGCAAATCTATTGCCGAAAATTGCAGATGTTTTCTCTGTTTCCGGTTGTATTCGAGGATTTATTTACGAAATAAAAGCACCCAAAAAATTGCAACAGAAGGCGAATAATACCCGCATCAATTTTGATTTATAATGCTCTGAATTATTGCGTCAGAAAATGTATTAGGAGGGGAGTTGCTGTTGAAACACTTTGCAGCTTATCTTGCAAAATCAATCATTCGTCAAAGTAATGCAAGTCAGGAAAACCAAGAGGTTTTTCAGTATGCTATTCATTGTTTACTTAACTTTGCAGTCAATCTTTGTATACTATTTTTGATCGCCACTATTCTTGGTATAATTCCACAATTGTGTATATTTTTACTTTTTTGGCTATCTCTTCGAGCTCCACTTGGCGGTGGGCATATGCCTACAGAGTTTCTATGTAGCCTAGTCACTAGCTTGGCATGCATCATCTCTTGTTTGATTATACAGCATCTCCTCCAATACTCTCCAAATTATATGTTCATGATTAGTCTACTCTGTGATTGTATATGGATTTTTATTTCTGCACCAATTGACAGCCTCAAAAATCCATTGTCTTCAGAAAAAAAGAAAAAGTCTAAAAGAAATGCTAGATTTATATGCATCATTCAAGCTATTTCCATTGTCGTATTGCTTTCAATACCCATTACTCGCATCTTCGGATACTATGCATTCATGGCGATGACTGTTGTTACACTTTTGTCTCTATTCGGCTTAATTCAGAACAAAGTAATAACTTCGTCCAAATTGAATTATAGAATGTAGTTTCGCTTCCCCTAGATAGCGTCGACAATAGATAAATGTTATAATAAAGAAAATACCTACTAATGTTTTCTTTTCTGGCTGCGGCATGTCGCGCAAGATCCCAGTGGGGCTCTAAGAAGCATATGAACGTGAAGCATCTGAAAAACACGGAATCTTATACTGGATCGCTAGCAGGCTGATCCCCAATCTACCATCCCTGTTTCTTGATTTGCGAAAAACTATTGACGGTAACCATTTTTCCCTAAGTTAGCGATTTGCAAAATTTATACGATACTCTTTTTAAGTTTAGGATTTATTATTCTCTTACTGGAAAGACAAATTCTACGGCACTTTGGTTTTTTGTGCATTTATTCAAATCTTTTCTAAGAAGTAATTATGTTAATTATAAAAAATGATGAATATTTCTATTACTACTATTCTACAACATCCCATTCTTTGAGTAGGCATACTGTGTGTGACAAAATCATTTCACGCAAAAAAACGGTTATTCTAAGTATCGCAAGCTACGGTATACGTATTCTGTACTAGTATAATAATAAGCATATGCTAATAAAAGGAGGAAAGAAAGATGAAAAAAAGATTATTGATTTTAACGCTTGTCACTGCAGTGCTGATGGTTGTCATTCCAACTTCTGCATTAGCGACATCTGAACTCGGGGATACTACCGTAAATTTACAAGAATTATCCGTTGGCAAGACTTTTACAAAGGAAATCCCAGTTGTAAACGACAGCTCAGCAGACAGTGTAACTGTGTCCATAACCAACAACGGACCTGGAAATAAAACTCGCACTGCAGGAGATTATGTTCACTATGGCAACTGGTATACTGCATCTTCAACTGTATCGAATAAGGGTATCATTGCCGGAACCGTGAAACAGCGCGTTTTTATTGGTTATGATTTGGCCAAAGGTGGTTGCTATTTTGGAACAATCGAGCCTTTAAAAATAACCTATTTGCGACCTGGCTGGTCTCCATATGCGGTGACATCCGAAAGAACCTCTCCTTGGAGAGGCCTGAGACTTAGAACCTATTTCAACAATAATAGTGGCAATGTTTTAGGGCATTATGTAGACTTTCATATCAACCCTACGACTGATCCCGAAGCATATATTATCATGAACATCGATGTTTTAGGACCTATGTATCCCTAATGACTGTACTGAACCAGAGGAAACGGACAGCAAATAAAAGGCTCTAACGTAGAATATCAAAAGATTACGCAGCCTGACGTCGTTTTTCGAGTGGCGTCAGGCTTGTTTTTGTTTGAATACGCTCATTGTTGTAGAAATCAATGTACTCGCCAATTAGCAATCTTGCTTCATCAAAAGTTTGTAATTTTGGCGATAGATGCATTCTGTCTTTAAAATCGAGAAAAAGTTTTCGGACATAGCGTTATCATAACAGTTCCCTCGTCTTGACATTGATTATAATGCTCCCATAAGCTGAGACACAAAAAAGAAAAAAATAAGTTATAATGAAAGTATGAAAAAGAGAAATCAGTACAGTGCAAAATTCAAGACAAAAGTAGTCCTTGAGGTTCTGCGAGAGGAAAACACGATCAACGAGATTGCTGCAGCGTACAGCTTGAGCCCGGTAGTGGTGTCTCGGTGGAAGGCGGAATTTTTAGACCGCGCAACCGATGTGTTTCAGCGTGGAATGACCGATGCCGAGAAGGAGCTGGCAAGAGAACAGCTAAAAACAGAACGGTTGGAACGTAAAGTCGGTCAGCTCACCTATGAGCTAGACTGGGTTAAAAAAAAGAAGCAGAAATCAAGGAACGCCGACGCAGAAATCGTTTGTGAGTCGGTTGAGAGAGACAATCCCCACATCAGTGTAAAACGGCAGTGTGAACTGCTGGATATTGCGCGAGCAAACGTCTATCGAAATACGGCACAGGCAAAAGCGCTAACGGATGAAGAGCTGCGTATCCGTCAGTTGATCGACCATATCCACACGGACGAGCCAGCGTGGGGGTATCGCAGTATCGCATCGCATCTGCGCAACTGGAAAGGAATATGTATCAGCCGGAAGCGGACGCGGCGCATCATGCGGGATATGGGAATTTATGCGATTTATCCTAAGCCCAATCTGAGCAAGCGTTATCATGCACAATACCCCAAGCCGTATTTGCTGAGGAATCTGCCGATCACACGCGCGGATCAGGTATGGGGAATAGATATTACGTATATCCCGATGGAAAAGGGGTTCATGTATCTGTTTGTGATTATTGACTGGTACAGTCGATACATTGTAGATTATGAGCTTTCGAGCACACTGGATAAGTCGTTTGTGCTGAACTGCCTGAGGAGGGCGCTGAGAAACCGCAAGCCCCAGATCATCAATAGCGATCAGGGCGGACATTTCACTAACGCAGATTATATCAGTCTGCTGGAACAAAACGATGTGCGCATCAGCATGGATGGCAAGGGGCAGTGCCTTGATAACGCACGAACGGAGCGATTTTTCAGGACATTGAAATATGACCGAATTTATGTCAACGAGATCAATAGCCCAAGAGAACTGCGTAGAATCATCAACGCCTATATGAAGACCTATAATTACGAGAGACCTCACTCGGCGCTTCAAGGATTCTCCCCCTCAAAATATTACGTGGGAGCATTCGCTGAAGAAGCCGCTTGAAATATTAAGATTCAGAGGAGCACAACTTATTTTTTCGCTAATGTTGTATCGACAGTGGGGGGCATTATATAAGCTGAGACACATTTGAGAATAAAATAAGTTATATACGTATGAGCTGGACTGGGTGAAAAAAGAAACGGAAATCGAAGAGCGGAGAAGACGAAACCGGCTGTGAGGCCATAGAGCGAGATAAACCCCGGATCAATATTGCCCGGCAGTGTGAATTGCTGGGGATAAATCGTTCCAGCATATTCCGGCAACCATCGGCACCAAAGCTGCTGTCCGAGGAAGAACTGCATATTCGTTCGCTGATCGACTGCATCCACACGGACGAGCCAACGTGGAGATACCGAAGCATCACATCGTATCTGCGCTACTTGAAAGGAATGTGGATCAACCGGAAGCGAACGCGACGGATCATGCGGGATATGGGAATCTACGCGATCTATCCCAAGCCGAAAATGGGTGTTGGTTAAAAAAGGAAAATTTGTGAAGGTTATTGTTCAACCGCATAGGCTCGAAGCCGCTTTTGACTCGCAATCCTCCTAATAATTTGCAAAACACCGCTCGTACAACCACCACAAACCCTTTTGTTATGGCGATATGGAAAAGAATCCTATATCGCCAGTCACACCAATGCAAACAGCATCCGAACCAACCGTATGCCAACGTATGTATTTATAGGCGGTAGGTTTGGGTGCATTTTTTATAGGGAATAAAAAAGGCAAGAGAATTTGCTTCCCTTGCCCCATTGTTTCAATCCTCTCTACGCATTTCATCAATCCGATGATGTGCGCTCTTAGCGCTCTGCTCCACCGCACTGATTCGCTCCGCGTGGTCATGCTGTATGTCTTTGATATCATCCACATCACGGCGGATGCCAATGATGGTGTCGAGTTTTGCGCTTACACTACCCCGCCACTCTCCATCCTCCGCAATGCGCTTGTCACGCGTAATAATCACACCCAGCACAGCCGCAAGGCAGCCAATCACGGCAACCAACACTGTAATCTCTATCGTCACCATAACCGTATCACTCCTGCGGCTTGGTATAGCCCATGGCGCGCGTGCTGTCCTTTATCCCCCGCGTTGTCGGGTCAATCAGCGCATTGTATAACGCAACCAGCATCATTACCACGACATAAGGATTGCTGATCGCCCGCACAATCAACTCTCCCAGCGCCGACCACGTGGTCACATCCGCCATCGTGACACCAAAGTATACACCCACCGGCGCAATCACCGCCAAAATCACACTCAGCCAAAATGACCAATTCTTCATACGTACTTTCAAATTCATTCTAATTTTCCTTCCTTCCATCGATATACTTCTTCCAAACATAAACCAGTTCCCCATCCTTGCCGCCGATCTTGACCCGCGCCCAGTCCTCCTCCGGCACAAGTCGGTCAAGGTACACAAGATCGCCGCGCTTGAGTTGCCCCAGCACCTTGCCGCCCGGACTCTCGCGATAGTTCAGCACACCCACAGCCACACGCCAGTTGTACGGATCGCCGTCCTCGTTGGTCGGACTGTCCGGCTCCGGCTGCAATCCGCCTCCGATCATCTGCGTAAGATGCGCGTTCACGCGATGCAAAAATTCTGTCCAATTCATCGGGTTACCGCGCCTGATCTGATAAGGACAATCTTTGCCGCTCCAATCGTGGTGCTGCCAAATGTTCTCGCGCCACACCGCGCGATCATGCCCTTTTTGATGCAGCGCCCATGCCGCCAACCATGCGGCATTTTCCACCGCTGTCAGCCAGTAAGCGCCGCTCGTCACCTTGTCCGCAATCTCGATGCCCACCGTGGTATCATTGCCCAGCCGCTTGCCGCTGTGCTCCGCGATCTCATCCAGCGGAAATGTCTGCCACACTTCTTTGTCATCCACAGACAAATGCCAACCGTTCACCTTTGCGTTTGGCTGTTCCTTCTGTACCCGCGCAAGATTCTTCGCAGGCGCGTTCGGCGTTCCTGCCTCGTGTATGGTTACACCGTTGTCACCCTTCATTTTCTTGCCACTTCTGCGCTTTGTGCCTTTGGGCACAAGCATTTGTTTAATTTCTAACATTTTTGTTTTCCTCCATCATTTTTATTCCAGCGCCCTTCGCGCCTTATCACAAGCCTAACGCATCCAGTCTGCCACTTAACCTGTCGATCTCCTCCTGCTGCACCTGCGCCAGCTTGATCAGATACGGTACAAATTTGGAGTAATCCACTGAATCCGGTCGTCCCTGATCGTCATAGGTAATTACATCTGTTATGCCAATCTCGTCTACTTGCTCGGCAATCACGCCGCTGTGCACCTTTCCGCCGTCGTCAATGCGTTCCTTTTTGTATTGGTAGCGCACTGCATCTACACGCAAAATTTTGAGTGCCTCCTCCTCGCTCAACCCTTCTAAAATGTTCTTGTACCTCAAGGATGAATTTACAAAGAATCCGCTCGCTTCGCATGGCATGAAGCCCGTATTGGTTAGGTTGTTAATGCGAAAGCACTGTCCTACATACGCCTGCATAATCCCCGCGTTATAAGCGCTCCACATATTAATGCGGCCAACAGATATTTCCCCCGCAACCTCTAATGATCCGGAAATGCTTAATTTACCCGCCGTATTCTCGATGATGCGTGTTGTATAGTCCGCTGATGAATTATTGTGGTGGAAATCAATGAAGGGCGTACCCCCATAGACCTCCATACCTGTACGCGCACTAAAAAAACCATTGACCGTTAGGTGCGCATCCAATATCCCGCCTGTCGCCGGAAACGCCCCCACATCCGCCGCACTCAGCGCATCACTCCCGCCCGTCTTGTGCATTGTCTTGTGCGCGAAGTCCGTCACATCCGCTTTCACGTGCTTATGCGCAATTCCCGCAAACAAACCCGACAACCAACTTTTCAATGTTGAAAATGCAATTTTCTTGCTCCCCCACGCCCCCGCACTATCTGCAATCGGTATCTCGTCCGCTTCCGCCACTGCCGATTTACCCGCAAGGCCGTGGATATCTCCAAGATTCCCTGCTGGACCTTGCGGGCCTATGGCACCCGTTTCGCCTTTATCTCCTTTGATTCCCTGCACCCCCTGCGGCCCTACATCACCCTTATCACCCTTCACGCCTTGTGGTCCTTGCACGCCCTGTACTCCTTGTGATCCGGTATCACCCTTATCACCTTTCGCACCCTGAACGCCTTGAATACCCTGCACACCCTGCACACCCTGCGGAATCTTCAAGTTAACTGTGAAGTCTCCATTTGTTCCCGTTACGGTTGCCTCCGCAGGCGTTCCCGCCGCCCCCGTGGTCGTGGCTCCCGCTTTCAACTTAATGTCCGCGCGAACCCCAGTGCTTTCATACCGTTTGGTTACCGCATTCCACCGATGCCACATCCCATCAACAACCATCGGCCCTGCGTTGTCAATGTTCGCTTCCATTTCATCCGTATTGTAATACTTACTTTTTGGCATCCTCATGACCTCCGATCAATTCTTCTTGCACCTGTATCGCAGCTTTGAGCGTATCAATTTCGCATTCGATCCGATTGATCTCATCAATATAGGGTCGTTGCTTCACTTCATCTTGCGGCATATCCCCCCGCAAGCGTTCCAGCGTACCCATATGCGCCGCATAAGCATTCATGTAGTTTGCCAGTTTTGCAATATCATCCGCGAGCGTGGTCTCCGTCCTTATGGTTTGCACATTGACGCGCACCCCGTTCGTATATTCATTTGCTTCCTTAAGTACTGTGGTTTTCAATTTCTTTTAGCCTCCTGTCTATATTTTGCAGAGCGAGCACACACATTGCTATGATGCCGCTGTCGCGGTTACTCTCCACCTGTCCATCCGGCGCGTAATTCACAAGCAGTTTAGACACCTGCTCAACATCTTCCGCAATGAATCCAACGCATTCCTGTTCCGTCTGATTGTATCGGAATCCGCATGGCATTAAGGCACGGATCACGTCTATGCCATGTTCCGATTCAAGGTATCGGATATCATGCTTATACCGCCTCGACGAGCTGACCAGCCCAATCACCGATTGTCCGGTTACACTATCGTATACGTGGCCGAGGTTCGTTCCCGATCCCGTCACATACGATTGCAGTGCGACTTTCGACACCATTGCGATATAGTGGCTCATGCTGCCCGCTTTGGCCGCAATCCCGACATTGCCCGTGCCACCTTGTAAGAATAGGTATCTAACACCATTTAGCACATAGTTGGTTGTGATGCTCCCTGTGTACCCCGAGCCATATTTGAACGCAAGTTGCCCAGCTTCGATCAAAGATTGATTGCTGCCCTCATAACTGCGGAACACTCCGCGCAAATCCAAATCTCCCCGCATATCAATCTTAGCTGCCTGAATCTGTATGGTCGTCGCCGTCTGATTGATCTTGCTGGCAATGGTGTCCCCGTTGTAGTCCTCCGTCGAAACCTTCAACACAATGGCCTCCGCATTCTGCTTTATGCTGGATTGCATTGCCTTGTCTTCATTGGTGCGATTAGTAACCTCCGCTGTAATGCTGTCCGCATTCTGCGTGATTTTGCTGCTCAACTCCGTATTGGCATCTGTTCGCGCCTTCACCTCTGCCGTAATACGATCAGCCTGCACCGTCACGCTCGTTTGCGTCTTTACAATGTCATCCTGCATTTGCGTCATGACGACCGCAAACTTATCTACGGTATGGATCAGCTCCGCCGTTTTCCCTGCCGCCTGTTTCACTACGCGATTGACCGCTTTCACAGTGGTCAATTCCTTGTCACCCGTCGACTTCAATTCTGTTTTAAGTGGTGTTCGCACCGTTGACATAACAATCGTGCTTAAATCTCGCTCACGGAACGAATTTACTTTGATGCGGTCACCAATCCGCACATCCACATCACCATGCAGTACAACCGCCTCCACAGGCGTATAACGGAATCCGTTGATCGCGTTGTAGATTGCTTGTACCGCCGGGCGCAACACTGCATCCGACACCGCATATAGCAATGGATTTCCGGCGATCACATAGCAATTTGTTCCTGTGCCGATAATCACACCGATGTCATTTTCTGTGGATTTCACTTGCACTTTGTCAATGGGCGCAGTCTCATAATCCGTCACCTTGAGCGAGAATGTATTCGCATTGGAAATTACCTTCGCGGTCTGCGCATACCACTTGAGCCGCAACGCCCCATCCTCGCCCATGATCGCATAACGGCAAGCCGCCTCGCCGATCCACTTTAAGATATCCCTGCACGTGATGTTTTCCCCGGAGATGTCCTCCCCCACCACATACCCGCTGTTGGGGATAGCCGCCGCCGCATACGGCACTCCACAGAACGCGCACAATCCCGCAAGTATCGCCCCGATGGTTTTGCCCTTGACGCTGAACCCATCCGCAGGTTTGTCGAACCGCTTCATGCGGTCGTACATGGTGATCTTCCAGCGCGTGTCATTGATGCGCTCCGGCCTCTCCGCAATAAAATATCCGAACGTCTTAACATCATCTAAAAAGTAGTAGACACTGCCATCACGAAAGGTCAAAACAGATCCATCCCCAAATGTGTATGGGCTGCTCTCCTCCACTTTGTACACAAACTCTTGCCCCGCAATGTCGCGGTACTGCATGGCTTGGTCGTCCACCTCAAACGTCAGCTCTGCCGCACAAGCACTGCCGAGCGTGATGTTTGTACCGGAATTAGACTGCTGTGTGAGTTTTATTAGCCCACGGATATTGCTATCGTCAAATGTGAAATTGTTGTTTTTGATGATATGTGTATACATGGCTACAACTCCTGTACTGTAATTTGCAGATCGGCATAAATCGCCCTTTTGCTTGTCTTGTCCGCGCACCGGATGTTATACGTGTGTGTTTCGCAGTACGCGTTCATAGACACCTCTTTTCCGCCCTCATAGTACCAAAACACAAATTGTTTCCCCTGCATCAACGATGTCATAAAGTCGTATTCTTCGGATGTCAGTGCCATATAAACAAACGTAATACGCCGGACATCACCCCTCTTAAACACAAGGTGCATCACCCCATCACGTGTTTGTCCGCTCTCCTCATCTATGATCGCGGCATGCTCCACACTCACATTGTTATCCGGCTCATATATCGCCGTGTTTCCGACACGGAAGAACTCGGATTTCTTTCTCAATTTACGTGGTATCATCAGTACATCTCCAGCGGGATATCTCCCGTTTGCCGTGTAATGCGGTTAATTTCATCAATCGCCACGCGCCCAAGAATACGTTCATCCACTTTTAATATGATTTCGCGCGCCGTGTTTGCTTCTTGCCCCAAGAGTTGTACCTGCGGAATTGTTTTAAATCGAGCAGCATTTTGCATTCCGGTATTACCCGACCTTACGTTTCGCGGAATATATTCCGCTGTTTGAATCGCATCTTGCACCGTGCTGATCGACGTTTGCGCAACATCGTAATACGCACGGCGTACATCCTCTTTGCGTTGTTCCGAGCCGACAATGAATCCTCCAACTGCATCAGAACCATTTTCAATCATCACTTTTGCGGGAGACGCAATTTTAAGACTTTCCTTAACCGCTCTATTCGCTGCATTCGCAACACCTTCATATGCCGTATATACATCATCGTATCGCGCGGTTGCCCCATCAATGAATCCTTGCACCGTATCATTTGCAGAATTACGCGTCGCACTGTATTGGTTCAGTTCTGTAACCATCCCCGTCATCTCTTTTTCAATCAGATCCATCTCAGCACTAAAGCCAGTCTGCATATCTGCAACCGTGCGTGCAAAATTGCCCTTACCTTCTTCTACCATCCCAAGTTTTTCATTCAGTTCCTTTACACTGTCCGCACCGCCTTGCACAATCGCCGCCAAGGTCTTTGCGCTCTGCTCGCTGCCGTCTGATAGTTTCGCAATCAGTCCTTCATCTACGCCAAGCTCCATCGCCTTTTTAATGTTCTCAGCATACGTGTCCATGTAAGCAATCTGCGAATCCAGTGACCCGATCAAATCCCCCACGCTCTGATCCGCTTCTGCACTCATCGTTTTAAACAATCCGACTTGCGAATCAATACTCGCATAAGCAGCATCATAGGCGGCTTGATACGCTGCCCCCAAATCTTCCAGCCGTACTTTTACTTCTTCAATCGAAGTCACCGTCGCACTGTACTTTTCCTGTGCCATCTCTTGCGCTGCTGTTTCAGCTTCCACCGCCGCCACCACGTCCGGCGAACGTTCCGTTATCGTCGCAAGCTCCGCGTTCATGCCCGACAACGCATCTTTGTTCAGCGCGATTGCGTCACCGTATAGACCCATGCTTTCCGAGCATCCGGCATACTCTTCATTCAATGCAAAAATTTGCGCAATATCATTGGCGTAATATTCGTTTGATGCCAAGAAGATCGCCGCTTGCTGCTCACCCATATTCCGAAGCATATCAGCATTGATTCCCGTTCCTTCCGAAACCCTTTCAATCAGCCCGGGAAGTTCGTCCGCAATTTCATTGGATCGTTTCTGCGCATTGGCATAGGCAGTTTGGTTTCCTTCCAGCTCCGCCGTTGCCTTCGCTTGCGCTTGTGTCAGGTCTACATATTTTTCCCGATCATCCACGCCATCACGATACACGGTATTGATGCGCTCCAACTCCTTTGTTGACTTCGATACTTCACCTACCGTTGCGCCTGTAACATTTCCCCACCATTTCGAGATATCCGCGCCCATACCCATAAAGTATGATTTAACTTGATTCCCAAAATTCGCAACCTTGTCTTCAAATGTATCTGCATTCGCCGCTGTTTCACGCATGATACCGCCGCTGTTTGCAATGGCTTCTGTCATTCCATCGATTTCAAATCGCCCTGTACGCACCGCAAGTGCAAATTCTTGACCGGAACGATCCCCGAACACGCCAACCGCAATATTGTTCGCTTCACTTTCAGTTCCTGCATTCTTGATTTCTTCCACCAGCTCTGCCAAGCCTGCCGATGCGTTTTTCCCTTCATCCGCAAAATGATTAATCGCCTTGCGAAATCCCGTCATCATCTGCGACGTATTGATGCCCTCTTTTTCAAAGTTTGCAAGCAGCGCAATACTTTCATCCAGCGAGAACCCCATCTGCTGAAATTGTGCTTTGTTTGTCACAAGCATTTCCGAAAGCGAATCCACCGAGATTCCCGATATTTGCGCCGCTTTCGTTAACTTGTCCAGTAAACCTTCCATGCCTTCGATTTCTACATTCCAGTTTTTCATTACTTTTGAAACTGTCGCCACTGCTCCGGCCGCATCTGTTCCGGTTGCATCCGCGTAGTCTCCAATCAGCGCCGTCGCCTTAGTCAGTGCATCCCCCTGCAAATCAAGACGTGTGTTAAGTTCTCCAACAACAGATGCAACAACGGTAAAATCCGTTTCATCTAACACCGCATACGCCGATCTTGCAGATTCTGCCATTGATTCCAGCGCCTCGCCAGATGCCCCAGTTGCCATAACAATAACTTGATTGGCTTGGTCTGCTTCCTTTGCCAGTTCCACCAACGCCAACGCTGCCGCTGCCGCAATTCCAATCGCTGCCGAAAGAGGATCACACAAAAAATTTGTTATCTTTCCTCCAAGGTCACCCACCGGCCCACCAGCCGCGCTTGTCATTTGTCCGAACTTGTCAATGGATGTAGCGCACCCGTCCGAACTGTTTTTTGCTTCATCAATCAATTTGTTGTTTGATTCAATACCGTTTCCGAGCGTATTCAGATCAGCTTCCGCATAGTTGAGTTGTTTTTGCCAATCATTCACACCAGTTTTCGCGGCATCATATCCCGCTTGCGCCTGTTGCAGTTCGCCATTCATGCGCGCAATTTCTTCCGTAAGCTGTTTCTCTTCTTCGGTTGTATCGGATGTAGAATTTTTCAATTCATCAAGGCGGCTTTGCGCGTCGGATATTTTCTCGTTGCAATCAGCTACCTTATCCGCATATCCCTTCTGAGCAGATTCAGCATTTGCAAGGGCATCTCTCAATGTGCCTACTTTTCCCTGCTGCGCCTCATAAGTTTTGGTCAGCATATCCCCTTTTGTTGTCAAGGCCTCCATAGAGTTTTGATTGTTTTTAAATTCGCTATCAACCTTGACCATTTCAGACTTCAAAACCGCAAGTTCTTGATTACACGATTTTAAAGCGCCTTTAAATTCACTCTCGCCCTCAACTGCAAGACGTGTCGAAATTGTTCTACCCATCAGTCTTCTACCTCCTCTGCATTATCCCGTTGTTTCGGCATCAGCTCCACCAAATCAAGCAAAATGCCTACACGCATTAAAAGTGTCTCCTTAGCGCTCAATCCACATCTGCGACCGATCCGTAGATATGCCGCCCGCGTAAGCTCTTTTTTTTTATCGGATTCTGCTTCCAGCAATCCAAGATCAATTTCTTTTTCTTCGTTTGCAACCTCTTTTTTAAAGCCCAACAAATACGCTTCAAAAACTGCTTGCTTCAAATTGTTAATATGTGCAGGAGGTAGCATCCTTAATTCTGCCGCCGTCACGATTCTTTTATGGTCATATCCCAAGTATCTACGATACAGCTCACCAGCCTCCGCAAGAATCGCCGCCACCTCACACGTCACAAAGAACCCCATCTTACCCGCATCAAATATCTTTTCAGCAATGTTCGTTCCGTCGCCGTATTTGTCATACAAACAAAAAAGGGCTTCACCGCTCAACATAAGATAGAGTTCGGTTTTGCCCTCAACAAATTTTACCATATTCATTTCATTCACCTATTAGGTAAGGGCGGTTTCCCGCCCTTACCTCAAAACACCACCACAATCTCGTGATCTGCAACAACATTTGAAATCACATATTTCCCGCTTGCAATGCTGCTCTTCTTGTCTGTTCCATTGTCGAATAGTTGCGTTGGCGTTCCTGAAAATTTGATTTCCAGCGCGCCGCCGCTTACAACATACTTGTCACCACTTGGCGTACATACTCCCGTTCCCGATTTCGCAACAGAAATCTTGTGCGCCGTGGCCACATTGCATTTATTTTCCAGCCACGCAATCGCGTCGCCCTCCGCGGAAAACGTCTTTCTGTATCTCCACTGCCCTTTTGTCGGCCTATAAATGTTGAACGTTGTCGGCACCGTCGAAAACGCAATAGATTGGCCGCGCGTATTGTTGTTATCATTTCCCAAAATCGCCTTTGTTTTCGGGAACCACACCGCTTGAAAATATCGCTTTCCTTCGCGTTGCACCGCCTTGTAAAATCCAACGCAACCAAACGGCGCTTCATCGTCCACACTATCAATCAATTCTCCATCTACAATCTGACTTCCGTATATCACGGACGCAACACTGTCCAGCATATCCGTTGTTTCAAGCGCAAATGTACCCGACGCAAATTCCGAAATATCCTCGTCAATATCATCATCCCCCCACGATTGACCGCTCGCAAGGTTTACTGTCAGATTCGCAACCGATAGCTTCCCAATTCTGATACCCATTCCATACGTTACCGTGCCGTCTGCCGCTTCACTTACAAACGGCGCAAAGCACGGGCATTTTGCTCCATATTTTGCCATAGTTTATTTCCCTCCAATTTCTTCTAATCGTTTGTTCCATATTTCTTCAAATTTCGAATAGACTTTTTCTTCACTGGCTTGGTCTGCCTCATCTACCCAATTCGATGCTTGTTGCGAAGTCGTACCATAGTTTGCAATGAATGCCTTTTCCGCATTGCGCACGCCATTCGACCCCTTACCTTGCGGGTAAATATCCACGCTTTTTATGTCCTGTACCTTTTTTGGCTGGCGGGAATATGTGATTGATTCAATCATATCTCCCGTCACTCTGTGTTTATGACGTTCAGCAGATTTCTTCCATTCCTCTTTTACAGTTTCACCACCAACCACTAACATTTCATCCGTGGTTGCTCCGTATAGTTCGCCCATGCGGTTCATTTCCGCAAACAAGTCATCCAGTCCATCCACTTCAAACCGTGCCAAATTTCACCTCCGCGATATACTCGCACCCCAGCGCAATATGTTGCGTCTGCGCATCACTCGCATTTGTTTCGCTTGGGTAGGTGAATCCAGCACCATGCAACACCTCTTTTGCATCTGCAATCAAACGGGATGAATTGAATGTGTGCGGACAGTATAAATTGATGTAAACAAGGTACTTGAGACATTGCGGTTCATCGTCGCCATAGTCTGCACCCCACACCGATGAACTGAACACAAAATAGACATCATCATCACCCGAATAATGATTTGGGTATACACCATACCCAAGCGGCAACAACGTTTCCATAAGTAATTTGTTCACGTCTTCACCTTCCTTTGCACTCTAATCTCCAATATACGGTGCTGTTCCAGCACATCATTGAGCGAAATAATTTCATACGGCTGCGGATCACCTCGCTTGCATATGATGCACTCCGGTGTCACCATAGCAGAAAACCGCATTGTAAGTGTAGCGGGTTCGCGCAGATCAAGCCGCATATTCTCATATACTTCCTGCCCATGCGCATTCACCCACTTGCACCGCACAGCATCCCCGAACACATTTTCCCATTCTATAATCGGGAATCCTTCCGCGTCCTGCGTCTGCTGCTTTCGTTTAATCTCAATCAACGTGCGAAATTCGCCCGGGTTCGCGCCTTTGCTCACGTCGCATCACTCCCCTGCTCATCTTCCCCGGCATAGCGCAATTCAATCACATATTGGTTAATCATGCGCTGCACATTATCCGCATCGGCCGGATTTGCAAATGATAGATTGCGGTTATCATACAAGCAACCCGCCAACGCGCAGATGAACATATCATACTGCGCGTTGCTCTTGTACATCGGAATCCCTGCTTCCCTCGCTTTGCTCTTTGCCGCGTCCAAACACATTTTCACAATGCCCGTGTCTTCATCCGGCAATAAGCCAAGATAGTCACGCATCATCTCAACTGTAACAGACATCACCAACCTTCTTTCTTATCCAGCCGCTATAATCGCCGTGCTTGTTGCATCGCTGATCCGCTCTCCCGTTGCCGATCCAGCCGCCTTTACCTTCACTTTCAGATATTTTCCAATATCATCCGTTGTCGGTGTGTACTGCGCATATACCGCACCTTCCACATCCGCATAAGTTCCGGTCTTTGTCGCCGACATCATCCACTGGAAAGAAAGATTCGGATTCGGTGCGCCACTGGAATAGGTCAACGCCACATTCAGTACATCATCTACCTTCGGCGTTCCCGATATTTCCGCGCGTTCCAACGTCGGAACTTGCCCGTTCACCGCCAAGCGGAATGCGCTTTTTAGTTTGATTCTATGATCTCCCCATGCAGTAAGGATAAAATAATACTCACCCTTCTTGCCGTCCTTGTCCGTTTCATACATCGTTCCAAGATCATAATTTTGTTTGGAATATCGGAAATCACCTATCACTGGAATCACTGCGCGATCATTGAATATCACAGGAATCCCGATTATTTCTTCCGGCTTTTTCCCAAACAACGATTCTGCCCCATTGGAAAGCGTCTCGATCATGGCAACATAATCGCTTCGCCGCATCACGCAAACCGCATTTTCCGCAAAGAAGTCTGGCAAATCGCCGTAAGCGTTGATAATCGCTTTCAGCAAGTTTTCCCCTTTTACGGTTTTAATTGCGTTTGCAGTTGAGTAAAAACTCATGTGCGCATGGGTCGCGTCCGGCGATTGGTCAAATGCTCTCATTTTTTCTTTGATAGCCAGCGCAGAACGCAAGGCGTTTTCAATGGTCGCAACCAAATTCGTGACCGTGCCATGCAATACAGTGTCCTTAACTGTCGCAAAAATCTTGGTCTTGAACCTTCCATACGTCACCATGCCCGAATCCATCTCAATTTCTTTTGCTGTGTCTTTGTCCGTTACATCCGTAAGGCTTTCATCGTCAAGCGAAAACTCCATCTTGGGTTCTTCCAACCCAGTTACATTACTCACTGGCTCAACTTTCCGCAGTGAGTTTGTTTCAAGCGGTTCTGTCAAAAGCTCCGTTGCCATGTTTGTAGGCAACAAATTGTCACCATGACCCAGTTCGGCATCTTGCGCCGGAATTGCGCCCATCCCCGAATATGCCTTTGCCGCATTTCCGGCATCTAAAAAAGCCGCCTTGTAAAAAGCAGCTTTCGCTTTGATTTTATCCTGTTCCGGATCATTCACTTCTCTCGCTTTTGTCTGCACTTCTTCTCTGCTGGCGCGTTCTAATCTGTCATGTTCTGACTTGATGATCTCAAGCCTCTTTTGCAGTTCATCACGTTCCGTCACCGATTTGGTTATGTCTTCCATCTTCGCAGTCGGATCACCCGCCATTGCTGCAACTTTAGCTGCAACATCCCGCAAATGCTCACTCACTTCTGCCATTTTTTGTTTTGCTTCATACAATTTCATTTTTGTTCCTCCAAGTATTTTTCATTCTCGCGCAAAATTTCTGCGCGTTTTTCTTTTTCCGTCTCATCAAGTTTCGCCGCCTCACGCACCGCAAACAAGGCATCTATTTCTGCTTTGTAATTGCTCAAATCAGCACTGTTTAGAATATCAAAAGCTGTCTTTACATCCTCCGCGACCGCTTTGGTCACTCCCGCCCCGCGCTGCGCCGGAACTGCCACAAAAGAAAACTCATAAGCGTCATGTGGTTCATCTAAAATCCCGTAACACCTTACACCTTCGTAAGTCATGCCCTTTTCATGCCCTTCTGCGCATCTAAAATAGCCCATGGCACCGCCACACACCGAACAGATACTCCGATTCACTCCAAACCCAACCGAAACTTCTTTTAAAATTCCAGCTTCAATCTTTGAAATGTATTCGTTTGTTGCATCTGTACGCAACATATATGCCCAGCCTTTCAGCCTTTTAAGCGGTTCACCCACTTCATTACGCGCCGAAACCTGTTCTATTTCCGTTTTGTAAATACGCGCCACTTGGTTTTTCGCGCTCATCTCATGATCGAATATGCCCGATTTTCCAATGAACAGCGGCGCAAGCAGCTTAAGCGCATGATCCGTGAACTTTTCACCATCTCGATCAATCTCGTTGTCACACAAAATCACAGGAAACGCAAATACTTCATCCGGTAATAGTTCTTTCAACGCATACTTGTTAATCTGCGCAATGTCTTTCTTGATATCAACGGATTTTAGTACAATCTCATGATTTTTCTTTGTCTTGTTCATCATTTTCTCCCTCCTTTCCGGCGCTTGTCGCACCATTTTTCAAGATTCCTTCGGGATTTTTAACAACAAATTCCAACGGTAGCAAATCCCGGCTCACAAAGTAGGTATCGCCACTTTCGATTTCCGGTTCTCCGTTGTCACTGCGTATATCGTTGGGCGACCGATACCCTGATCGAATTGCAGAAGCGTTCACTTCTGCTGTCGTTTTTGCGTCCGCTCGTTGCATTGCCTTAATGTTGATTCGAAAATGCACACCTCTTTTCCGCTCCTCCAGCGGCACTAATTTTCTTGTCAATTCCTGTTCATATGCCGTCACAATCGGAAGCATTGTTAGCGTCAAAAATTCAAGGTTTTGTTGCTCCATTGTGGAAAATTTTGAATCCGAATAGTCTCCAAGCATATTCGGCGGGATATTGTACACCATAGCAACCTTGCTGCGCGTTATCTTTTCCACCTCAAACAATTTGTTGTCTACCGGGGATAGGTTGAGTGCTTTTGCTGTCACCCCCGATTCCAGCAACAATATGTTGCCGCCCGTCTCCTTGTATACCTCAATAAATTTTTCAACCGTATCTTTGCGCTGTTGTTCTCCAAGTTGCGCAGGAGCTTCCAGCACGACTGCCGCATTGATTCCTTTTTCAAGCTGGTCACGCGAGTAATGCTTGATATCATCCGCATATTGTAGTGTGTTTAGTAGCACCGACACCGGATTCACCCCAATATACCCATTCGTTGAAATAAACGGCACATGGATCACATACCACGAATGCACAATAAGCTCCTTTTTGTTTTCTGCTTGTATGCGATACCAAAGTTCACCATCCGTATCATTGAAAATGGGGGTCACACGCGACGGATCAAGTACATCCAATCTCACAATCTGCATATCAACATCCAGCACTTTCAGCGCATAGCAATTTCCATAAGTGCAGCGACAAGCCTCCATCGTCTTAAAAAAGTTACTGCTTGTCATGTTTGGGTTCGGCTCATACTTCAATAGGTCATTTATTTCATTTTCAACAAATTTTGTATTTTGGTATAGCTGTATCGGCATGGCTGACAACGCATTGCTAATGCGTGTTACCGCCGCAAAAATCATTTCGCTGTTTTGCAATGTATAATCCCCGCGCCGCCAATACTGCCAAATTGATGGGCGCAAGGAAATCGGCGGCGATTGTGGGATCTGTTTGCCGCTCGGTTCTTCTCTCGCTTTTTTTCGTTTCAGAAAATCTTTGAATCTCATTCGTTCCTCCTTAGCTCAAGTTAATTACAGTTGCCACACTTTGATCCGGCGCAATATAGTATTTGCTTTGCCTCATGAAATCTGTGTACGCATTAAGCGATGCCGCAAATCCATCTATTTTTCGGTACGCGTTACGCTTTGTAGGAAGATAAGTCGCATTATGCCCTCTTTTTGATAGTCGCACATTCCCCAAATACCAGTTGTACATTCTGTTGTTGTTGTGTACGATTTTTCCATCCAAAAAGCGTTCGCGCATATCATCAAGCGGCGCAGTCAGCGTCAATTCGCCTTGTCTTACATCGTTCAGCGCAAACCCTGCCTCACGCATTTTCTTCACCAGCCAAAACGCTTTTGCCGGATCATATCCCACTGTTTGTATCTTGTATTTGTTTCGCATCGCTACAAACCAATCAAACACCAGTTGGTAATCTACATAATCGCCTTGTACAATCGTCAACAATCCCTCTTTTTTCAGGTTGTACCAGTCCAATTTCTCATTATCCGCGTCCACTTTTTTTTGCGGTACCCACGAATGCGACAAAACAAAAAACCAATTTTCCGGCAACGGAAACAGCAAGCACGCTGCCCCCGTACCCGATTTGATGGACACAAAAACATCAGATATAATGAAAAGCAG
>CAYVTZ010000047.1:0-20444 GCA_964454685.1 uncultured Christensenellaceae bacterium | reverse complement strand
CGGTTCAAATCCGAAGTCGTTTTTTCACACTGGAGAACAAAAAATTTCGGCTACTGCTGCTGTTTTTGATTATGGGAGCGGGAGCTGTTTTTGCTTTCAGCGGCATACAGTGGGGGCTGCCTATGCGTTTGCATCCGGATGAAAAGACGATTGTGGATGTGGCGATGGAGATGGCGGCAGCCGGAACGTATGAACCGATCGCGTACTTTCGGCCGGATCACCTTTTAATCAAATTAGATACTTTACTTTATCAAGTATATGCAAGTCTGACAGGGCAGAGCATTGCATCGTTAATCCAAAACACGCCGGAAGTGTTTTGCTTGATCGCGCGCGCGTTAACCGCAGCGTTTGGGGTGGCGTGCATTCCGCTTGCGTACGGAATTGGCTGCAAGCATAAGCCGGCAACAGGATTGATCGCAGCGGCATTGTTTGCGATTTTTCCTTTATATGTACTGCATTCACATTATGCAACGTCGGATGTTCCTACGGTATTCATGACGTTGGGGTTGATTTATGCGGCGATTTCGTATTTTCAGAAGCCGTGCTGGGTCTGGTTGGCCGGAATGAGTTTATTTGTAGCGATGTTTGTCACGATCAAATATCCGGGGCTGGTGATGCTTTCAGTTGTGGCGATTGCTGTCGTGTTTGTTGGGATTCGCACCAAACAGATCAAGCGAATGATGCTGCACGGGTTTGCGGCGATTGGGCTGTTTTTGGGAATCACTTTCTTAATATCACCGGAATTGTTTACGAAGTTTGATTTGGTAGTGAATGCTCTGCTTTATGAATCGAGAACAGAACATCTTGGAGCAGACGGGTTAGGGTTTATCGGCAACTTTTTGTACTACTGGCAAGAGTATATCACAGCGGGAAGCTTTATCTTGCTGGGATTTTCTGTGCTGGGAGGCGTGGCGGTCGCGCGGATGAAGAAGCTGTTTTGGCTGCCCTTATGCTTTGGTTTCATCTATTGGATTTGCATCAGTATGCTTGCACTGCACTGGCAGCGGTGGGGACTTCCCATGCTGGTATCTCCGCTGCTATTGTCTGCGTTTGGTGTGCATGCAGCATGGGAGTGGATCAGTTGCGTGACAAAGCGCGCGCCGCGCATCACGGTGAAAGTGATTTTCTTTGCGGCCGTTGCCTTTATGGTCTGCAATTTAACCGTAGCATCCGCAGCGCATGTGATGCTGCACCGGGCGCCGGACACCCGAATGTTGGGGAAGGATTTTTGTGAGCAGAATGGCATTACTACGCGAAATGCTATGGCTGAGGGGTACACACCTTCAAGGCCCAGTGCGCCAAATAAAATATTTAAGTACTTTGAGTGGGATGACGAGGGTAGACTTTTATTACGAAAACCGCGAAGATACGTGATACTCAGTTCTTACCTTTATGATCGCTATCGTGCTGAGCCGGAACGCTACGCAGAGGAAAATGCAATCTATGATGCGATTGAGAGACAAGGTGTGTTACTGGCGGAGTTTTACCCGGAAGTAGGGGTTTCACAGGGGTGGTCCGCGATTGAGAACATCAAACAGAACTGGATGATGATCGGGCGGGTGGCGGAAGGAAAAGTGTCCGGCCCAGCGCTCAAAATTTTTGCATGGGACGATCATGCGCCCGAGATAGAATAAGCGAAGAAGCTGCCCCCGTTTTCGTTTGATCAGACGAGACGCGGGATATGCGTGACGTGGATGTCAGAGTATTGTAAGAAACTTGCAAGGAAAACGCCCAAAACGCAACAAGGTTTTCTGCTATTATAATAGCATCGGCTATGATGGCAGGAGGTTGTGAAAGTGGTGGAAGTTTCGCGCAAGCGCGCGTTGAAGGTGTTGTTTGCGGTCTATCTCGCGGTGCTGGTATGGATCATCGTGTTTAAATTTTGCTTGCCGGGAGATCCTCCGGTTGCGACGCGCAACATCAATCTGATTCCCTACGCACAGAGCGCCATCACCAATGGGAGTGTCAACGTTACGGAGATGATACTCAACATCTTGGTATTCCTGCCAATGGGTCTTTTTATTGGTGTATTATATCCGTATAGTGTGCTGTGGAAAAAACTTCTCGTCGTTGCAGGAATCAGCGTGGTTTTTGAAGCGGTACAATATATCTTTGCGCTGGGAAGCACGGATATCACGGATGTGATCCACAACACCATCGGCGGCGCGCTGGGGCTGGCGATGCATGCCATCGTTGCCAAAGTGTGCAAGAACCGCGCGCGTACGGAGCATGCTGTTTTAGTGATCGTTGTGGTTGGTATAGCGCTGCTGGGCGCTCTGATCACGCTGCTGTTGATGATGAACCGCAGGTGAGCGTTTGGCGTGATTGTTGCAACAGATCTTTGGGAAAATTGCTTGACACAAGTAACGGGTTGTGTTATGATACATAAGGTAGAAGGCAGGAGCGTGCCTTCTTTTAGATTGTTTAAATTGTACCGGAGGGAATTTAGATATGCGTACAAAAATCACACTGGCATGCACGGAGTGCAAACAAAGAAACTACGACACCATGAAGAACAAAAAGAATGACCCGGAGAGAATCGAACTTTCCAAATATTGCAGATTCTGCAAGAAGCACACGGTTCACAAAGAAACGAAGTAATTGGTAAGGTGGAGAGAAAATGGCGAAGACCAAACTGCTGGGCGAGGAAAAAGAGCGAAAGCTAAAAGAGCAAAAAAAACTCGCTAAAAAAGCGAATAAAAAGCAAAGACGAAGCCCGATCCGTTTCTTTAAAGATGTTTGGGGCGAGATTAAAAAAGTAACATGGCCGACGAAGAAGGATCTTTTCAAAACCACATTCGCAGTGATTATTTTCATTGTGATTTTTGCGGTAATCGTTGGACTGCTGGACTATGGTCTGCAAACTGTGTTCTTTAACTTCTTGGCGCAGTAAAATGAGGGCTTTTTTTAGGAGAAATCTATGAGCGAAGAAATGATGGATGTTCAGGACCTTCAGGAGGAGCAGATTGCGGCTTCTGAGGCTGAGGCGTCCGTGGAAGGCGTAGACGAAAAGCCGAAATTTATCAAGCAGGAAAAGACAGATAAACCTTACTGGTATGTGGTCTACACCTATTCCGGTTATGAAAATAAAGTGATGGATAATCTGCTTAAAACGGTGGAAAACCATAATTTGCAGGATACCATTATTGATGTTAAAGTGCCGATGGAAGATACCGTTGAGGTCAAGAACGGTAAGAAACGTCATGTTTCGCGGAAGATGTTTCCGGGATATGTGATGGTAAAGATGTTTTTGACGGATGAATCCTGGTATGTAGTGCGTAATACGCGCGGTGTTACAGGATTTGTCGGCCCGAGCAGCAAGCCGATTCCGCTTTCGGATGCGGAGGTGCGCTCTATGGGAATCGAGAATGTGCGTATTTCGGTGGATGTCGAAGTGGGCAACAACATTATCGTGACATCCGGTCCGCTGGAAAGCTTTGTCGGCGTGGTGGAGGAAGTGAATCCCGAACGCCAGAAGGTGCGTGTTATGGTGTCTATGTTTGGACGCGACACCAGCGTGGAGTTGGACTTTGTGCAAATCAAGCGCATCTAACGACTTATGACTTGTTTCTGAGTGGGAGGGGCTTTGGCTCCGTTTGCACCACATCTTATATTTAGGAGGAACTTTTTAAAATGGCAAAGAAGATTGCAGGGTATATCAAATTACAGATACCCGCAGGCAAAGCGACGCCCGCTCCGCCGGTTGGTCCGGCACTTGGTCAGCATGGCGTCAACATCATGGAGTTTTGCAAAGCGTACAACGAAAGAACCGCACAGCAGGCAGGACTGGTTATTCCGGTTGTGATCACGGTTTATGCGGATCGTTCGTTTAGCTTCATCACCAAGACGCCTCCGGCGGCGGTGCTGATTAAAAAGGCTTGCAAGATCGAAAGCGGCAGCGGTGTGCCGAACAAAACGAAGGTTGCGACGATTACACGCGCACAACTGGAAGAAATTGCGTCAACAAAAATGCCCGATTTGAACGCTGCCAGCCTTGAGGCTGCAGTAAGCATGATTGCCGGTACGGCAAGAAGCATGGGCGTCGTTGTGGAGGGTTAAACGATGAAAAGAGGAAAGAAATATCAAGATAGTATCAAAGCCTTTGACAAGTTTAACCTGTTTGATCCGGCGGAAGCAATCAAAATCTGCACGGAGACTGCAAAGGCAAACTTTGATGAGACCATCGAACTTTCTGTGAGACTGGGTGTTGACCCGCGTCACGCAGATCAGCAGGTGCGCGGCGCGGTGGTGCTGCCGCATGGCACGGGTAAAACAGTGCGTGTGCTGGTGCTTGCAAAGGGCGACAAAGAGAAGGAAGCACAGGATGCCGGCGCTGACTATGTCGGTGCGGAAGAACTGGTAGAGAAAATCCAGAAAGAAAGCTGGTTTGACTTTGACGTTGTGGTAGCAACCCCTGACATGATGGGCGTTGTGGGACGCATTGGTAAAATTTTGGGACCCAAAGGCTTGATGCCGAACCCGAAATCCGGTACCGTTACGATGGACGTTGCAAAAGCAATCGCGGACATCAAAGCCGGTAAAGTGGAATACCGTGTGGACAAGACTGCAATCGTGCACTGCCCGATTGGCAAAAAGAGCTTTGATCAGGAAAAGCTGGGTGACAACCTCAAAGTGCTGATGGATGCGATCGTAAAAGCGAAGCCGTCCGCTGCAAAGGGTACTTACCTGAAGAGCGTTGTAATCAGCTCTACGATGGGACCGGGCGTGAAAATCAACCCGATGCGTTTCATCTAAACCATCAAAACAGCAGTAAAAAACCGTCGAGCTTCGGCGGTTTTTTTATGCTTTATCGGGAGGCGAGTGTTGGGGAGAGTGATGAGAATGCCCTTTGGAAGCGGCAGCGAGCGGCAATGATTTGCGTACCAATAGGGGCTGGATGTGTTAGTGCGTACAGCGGCTGGAGATAAAGCCGGGGGTGAAATCAAATTTTTAGTCCATGCATTATCAGACGCTGCTAGCAACAGGTCTTTACAGGTCACTAAAAGCCATCGGCAAAGTTAGTGGGCAGTGTGGATGATGAGAAAGATTCACAAAACTGATACAAAATAATGGTGCAAAGTGGCGTGAAATTTGTTATCATAAAAAGATGAAAATGTTACGAAAGAGATTTCGGTATTTTACTGCGGATTTACTGGCGGTTTCCAATCGCCTGGCCATAGCACAGATCATGATTTGTTTGCTGCCCGTCTTGCTGGCGCAGTTTTGTTATTTTCTGTTTTACTCGCTGGGCTATTCCTTTGCGCTGATGGAGATGCTGCCATTGATTGTGGTGGAAACGCTGACTGCCGTCGCCTTATGCAAAATGACGCATGTGCGCATGGCAGAATTGTTTGAAAGACCGCGCATGGGTGCGGGTTTTCATGTTGGTTCGGTTTTGGCAGTGGTGGGCGCGACCGCGCTGGGAGGTATGATTTACGTTCTGTTTGTGATGGCGGCAGAAGGTGCGGGCGTGAATCTGGTTACGCCGGACTTCTCGTTGCCGGAAGTGGCAGACCAAACAGACATGGTTTGGAATGTGATTTATGGCGTGGTGCTGGCACCGATTGTCGAGGAAATTCTGTTTCGAGGATTTGTACTCAAATCGCTGGAACGGTTTGGATCGATGCTGGCGATTGTGTTTTCAGCACTGCTGTTTGCCATGATGCACTTGAATCTGGCGCAGTTTCCGGTGGCGCTGCTATCCGGTTTGGTGCTGGGATATCTGACGGTAAAAACGCGCAGCATACTGCCTGCGATCACTGCGCATTTGGTGAATAACGCGCTGACCTACCTGCCGTATGAAGGCATGGAGGTTTTAAACTTTGCAATCGAACTGATTGGCGTGATAGTGTTTGCTGTGATGATCTATAAATTACTGTGGAGTGCACAGAGGTGGGCGCGAAGCAACACGGTGCTATCTACGCCAAAGATGACGGGTGTGGCTATGCTTGCGCCAATGATGATTGCTTATACGGTGTTGTATGTGGTCGAAATTTGTATGTTTGAAATCCAGTTTTAGAGGTGATGAATGTGATGAAACGAACGGCAATATTTCTATGCGGCTTGGTTGCCATCCTGATGATTGCGGGCTGTGCGCCTACGGCAGAGCCGGAGTCGACACAGACTGCTGAGATCACCTCACAGACGCAGGAGCCGGTGGCTGCCCCTACGCTGTCTACGCCAGCCGTGGCGCTGGTGCTGACACAGGAGGATGCGTTTAACCAAGAGTTTGCGGCACAGACGGACGCTGCGTTGGCGAAGCAGGGATACCGCAGTCTGGTCTATTACAGCAACACACCACAAGAGCAATACGACAATATCTATCAGGCGATCGCGGATAGTGCAGACGCTGTGATTTTACTGCCCAGAGACATGGACAATTTGCAGGTAGCGTTGGAGGAGTGCGAAACGCAGGGCATTCCGGTGATCAATGTCATGGTCCCCATCAACGGGATTGTACAGATGCTGATTTCACCGGACTATCAAAAGATGGGTGCGGTGGCAGCGCAGCACGCGATGGCAGCGCGTCCCGAGGGTGCGCGCGTATTGCTGTTGGAAAGTGGATCGGGATTTGTTTCGCAGTTGGTGCATGATGGGTTTGTCAATGAAATCAAGGAGCAGGAATCCATCAAGGTTGCAGAGGCGCGCATCACTGACGGAACGGTGGAGGATGCGGCGGAGCAGACCAAGCAGGCGCTGGAGAAGGATGCGGCCATCAACCTGGTTTTTGCGGAGACCGAGGAAAACGCACTGGGTGCGGTACAGGCTGCGCAAGAGAAGGGCGCGGATGTGAAAATCATTGCGCGAGGCGGCAGCGCAGCCATGATGCAGGCAGTAAAGGACGGGCAGGTCTATGCAAGTGTGTTTGCCAGTCCGAAAGAGCTTGCGGAGCGTGCGGTGTACTATGCGATGGAGGCTTCCTCGAATGCCGAAACCGCATTGCCGCAGTATGATGGACTGGTGATTGAGACCATATTATCCGAGGATGTGGAGCGCTACCGGCAATCGGGAAATTATGCGCATGTGATCGCGCCTTATGTGGTGGGCGCGCCACCCGTGACGGATGAACAGCAGACAACAGAGGCACCAATCATTGCCGTGCCGGTGGAGAGTGCCACGGCGGCGCCGAGTGAATTGCCGAGTGCATCACCGGATGCGAATGCCTCTGTGCAACAGAGTGCATCACCACAAGCTTGACCTTGTGACATGACATTTGCCGAAAAAGTTCGTTTTGTTGGAAATACAACAGATTTCCGTAATTGGAAATGATATTGTATAAAAAAAACGACGGAGGTAAATGTCATGTTTTGTTTTCAATGTGAGCAGACCGCGCAAGGGAAAGGCTGCCATGCGGGTGGCGTATGCGGAAAAAAGGAAAGTACGGCACTTTTGCAGGACGCTTTGACGGGAGAACTGGTTGCGCTGGCACACGCGGCGCAGGGGAAGGCCTCCCGGCAAACGACAGAACTGGTTTTGGATGCACTGTTTACCACGGTGACCAATGTAAGCTTTGACGATGTTTCAATTCAAAAATTGGTGGACGCACTGCGTGCGGAAACGGCGCATTACGGCGGCGGGAAGGCGTATGATATGTCGCTGCTTTGGCAGGCGGACGAGGACGTGCGCTCGTTAAAGTCGTTGATTTTATTTGGGATGCGCGGCATGGCGGCTTATGCACATCATGCGAATGTACTGGGCAAGACTGACGCGGAGGTGAACGCCTTTTTCTATAAGGGCCTGGCGACCTTGGACAGCGACCTGTCCGCTTCGGATTTGCTGGCGATTGTGACAGAGCTGGGACATGTGAATTTACGCTGCATGGCATTGCTGGATGATGCAAACACCTCGACATACGGGACACCGGTGCCGACACAAGTAAGCTGCAACGTTGAAGCAGGCCCCTTTATTGTGATTTCCGGTCATGATTTGCGTGACCTCAAACTGCTGCTGGAGCAGACACAGGGCAAGGGAATCAACGTTTATACGCATGGGGAGATGTTACCCGCGCACGGATATCCGGAGCTGAAAAAATATGCGCACCTCAAGGGGAACTTTGGTACGGCATGGCAGAACCAGCAAAAGGAATTTATTGACATTCCTGCGCCTGTTTTATTTACTACAAACTGCATCATGCCTGTGAAGGAAAACTATGCGGATCGCGTATTCACTACATCCGTAGTGGCATATCCCCATCTGACGCACATTGGCGCAAACAAGGACTTTGCGCCTGTGATCGAGAAGGCGCTGGAACTGGGCGGATATGCGCAGACACAGCATAAAACAGGCATCAACGGCGGGGATACATTGACGACGGGATTCTCGCACGGCACAGTGCTGAGTATTGCAGACAAGGTGGTTGATGCGGTGAAGTCCGGTGCGGTGAAACACTTTTTCCTGGTGGGAGGGTGCGATGGATATCGCCCGGGGCGCAGCTATTACACGGAATTTGTGGAAAAGACGCCCAAGGACAGCATTGTTTTAACATTGGCGTGTGGGAAATATCGTTTCAACGATTTGGATTTGGGTGAAGTTGCAGGATTGCCGCGCTTACTGGATGTGGGGCAGTGCAATGACGCATACGGCGCGATTAAGATTGCATTGGCGCTATCCGAGGCGTTCTCCTGCTCGGTCAACGAGCTGCCGCTTTCGCTGGTGCTATCGTGGTACGAACAGAAAGCGGTGTGCATTTTGCTGACGCTGCTGGCATTGGGCATCAAGAACATCTACATTGGACCGAGCCTGCCTGCATTTGTATCGCCCAACGTGCTCAACACGCTGGTAGAACAGTTTGCGCTGACACCCATCAGCACGCCGGATGCAGACTTGGCAGCATTGCTGGGGAAATGATTGCATTGGAGTAGCCGATTGGAACGGATATTGCTGAAAAGGCCGCGGGAGGTGAGACTCGCGGCTTTTTGCTATTTGAAAACATGGTAATTGCAAGGCGAAGGTGTGAAGAGATTAAAAAAACTTGACAGTGTAACAATGTTCTGTTACACTAATAGCAGAACAAAACATTGTTACACTACCGAGAAGGGGAGGATCAAGCGTGGAAACAGGCATGAATTTGATTTCCAAAAAGGACTTGCTTCTGCTGACGGGAATTTCGTATGGGCAGCTATATCGCTGGAAGCGACAGGGATTGATTCCCGAGGAATGGTTTTTGAAGCAGGCGTCTTACACAGGGCAGGAGACTTTTTTTCCGAGAGAACAGATGTTGAGCCGTGTGCGGTTGATTTTAGAAATGAAAGAACAGCATTCGCTGGAAGAACTGGTGCGTATGTTTTCGCCGGAAAGCGCTGCAAAGACCTTGGCGGGCGATATGCTGGCAGGCGTGCAAGGGGTGGATGCAGCACTGGTGCAGCGCATCAGTACGGCGCGGGGCAGCGATGCGTATGAAGTACAAGAAGCGGTTGTAATGCTTGCCGTAGCGCGCGCATTGCGCTCTTGCGGGGCACAGGATGAGGACATTGCGGCGCTGGCATGCAGGTGTATGGGGCAGCGTATGAGTGGCAAGGAGCTGTTGTGTATGGTGCTGCGCGCGGGCGACGAATATCATGCGATTTTCGCGACAGGTCAGGTTTGGACAGATGCGCAAGTGGTGTCCGAGCAGTGGTTGGATGAATTGAAACGAGAAATCAAGATGGTTTTGACACAAGGAAAGTGAGGAATTGAGATGCAGGATATGAAGGTGAACGGGGCACAAACAATCAGCGGCGGAGAATATGGCAACATCAGAATCAATGGAGCAGGGGAGTGCACCGGCAGTTTGACGGCACAGATGTTGGACGTAAACGGTTCGTTCAAGGTGCAGGGAGCACTGCAAAGCAGCACATTGAAAGTGGATGGCATGATGCGCGTTGCGGGGAATGTAACGGCGGAGCAAGTGGATGTGGATGGGTCATTGAAATGTGAGGGAATGATGCAGACCGGCAAGCTGGATTGTGACGGCATGGTAAAGGTCGGAGGGGACTGCAAGGCGCAGACCATGGATGTGGACGGGATGCTAAAAATAAGAGGAGGCAAATTGGAGGCGGACATCATTCACTGCGATGGAATGATCGATATTGAACATGGACAGGTTTCGGCAGACACGGTGGAGGCGGATGGCGCAATCAAGGCGCGGGAGATTGTGGGGGATCGGATTCGCATTTTGTCGCGCGGTGGAAAACTCTTGCGCTTTTTTATGCGTGTGAGCGAAGTGGAACTGATTGAAGCGACGAGCGTACATTTGCGCGGCGTACACGCGAAGCACGTGAACGGCATGGAAGTGCACATCGGGGAAAAATGTGAAATCGACCGCGTGGATTGCAGCGGTACATTGTATGTGCATCCGAGCGCCAAGGTAGGAGAGATGACAGGGGAATATACGATGCGAAGCCTGTGAGGCAGGGGTAAAAAAAGGGGCTGCGATTGAATTTGAATCGCAGCCCCTGCTTTATTGCTGTGTTACCGCAGCTGATCTAAAATCAAATCGCCCATTTGCGTGGTGGAGACGCTTGCGCCGCCTGCCGCGATGTCCGCAGTGCGCGCGCCGTTTTTGATGACCGCGCGTACCGCGTTTTCAATGGCACAGGCTTCGGTTTCCAGCTCCATAGAATAGCGCAACATCATCGCGCAGCTTAAAATCATAGCGATGGGGTTTGCGATATTTTTGCCTGCAATGTCCGGTGCGGAACCATGAATGGGCTCATACATACCCAGTTTGGTTGCGCCCAGGCTAGCCGAGGGCAGCATGCCGATAGAACCGGTGATCATACTGGCTTCGTCCGAGAGGATATCGCCGAACAGATTGCCTGTCAAAATAACGTCAAACTGCTGCGGATTGCGCACAAGCTGCATTGCAGCATTGTCCACATACATGTGCGTTAGGGCGACATCAGGATAATCTTTGGCGATGCGGTTGACCGTATTGCGCCACAGTTTAGAGGTGGCAAGCACGTTTGCCTTATCCACGCTGCACACGGTTTTATTGCGCTTACGCGCGCTTTCAAACGCAATGCGTGCGATGCGCTCGACTTCATAATCATGATAGTTCATCAGGTCGTGTGCGTAAGCATCGTCACCGCCTTTTTCTCCAAAGTATACATCACCTGTCAATTCGCGCAGAACAAGGATATCCAGAGCGTCGCCTACGACTTCGTCCTTGAGCGGGCAGGCGCTTTTGAGTTCCGGATAGATGATGGCGGGGCGCAGATTGGCAAACAGTTCCATACCACCGCGCAAACGCAGCAGTCCGCGTTCGGGACGCTGGTGCACCGGAAGGTCGTCCCATTTTTCGCCGCCGACCGCAGCGAGCAAAACGGCGTCGCTCTGCTTGCAGATTTCCAAAGAGGATTCGGGCAGCGGATCACCAAACTGATCGATGGCAATTCCCCCTGCGGGAGCCTCCGTAAAATGGAAGGTATGCCCATACAGTGTGCCTGTCTTTTCCAGCACGCGAACTGCCTCCCGTGCGATTTCCGGACCGATACCGTCGCCGGAGATGAGTGCAATGTTGTAATTCATAATGCCAGTCCTTTCTCAAATCAAAAATAAGTTAACAACAATAGTATAGCGGATTTTATAAATATTTCAATGGACAAACGGGCGCGGAAGCAATAAAATAAATACAGGAGATATGTTATCATGCAAATGGGAATGTCCTCTGCATGTTTTTTTTGCAGAGAAGTGAACGAAAACGCAGTACAGCGCATTGGAGCGCTGGGTGTGCGTAACGGTGAGGTCTTTTTTTCTTCAAGATCGGAATATCATCCGCCGCTGCTGGACGAGATTTGTCAAAATGCAGCAGACGCGGGGGTAAGCATTCATGCGGTGCATTCGCTGTGTACACAGTTTGAGCCGCAGCTTTTTTCAAGACATGAGCGGCAGCGTGCCGAAGCACAGGAGGTTTTTACCGAAGTATTGCACGCAGCGCAGACGCTGGGCGCGCATACCTATGTTTTTCATGGCGCGATGAATGTCAAACGCGCGAAAAAGCTGAATATTGATTTTGATTGGGCGGCACGGTGCGTGACGCGGCTTGCCGAGGAAAGTGCGCAATATGGCGTAAAACTGGCGTACGAAACGGTGCACTGGTGCTGGTATAATCAACCGGAGTTTGCACAGGAGCTGTGCAGGCGTGTGGAGACCGATAATTTATATTTTACATTGGACATCAAGCAGGTGGCACAGTCGGGATATACGTTGGAAGCGTATTTGGACTGCATGGGCGACCGGTTGACGCACATTCATTTATGCGACTATCGCAGTGACCCGCAAAAAGGTGTGATTCCCTGCCTGCCCTTTGCAGGGGAGGTGGACTGGGTGGCACTGCGCCGCAAGCTTCGGGATATGCGCTTTGACGGTACGATGATGCTGGAGGTTTACCCGTCTGATTATCAGTCCTATGAGGAATTGCAGGAGAATTACCGTAAGGTGGAGGCATTCTTTTTTGAGTGACGGGGTATCGCAGTTGTGTAACAGTGTATGTCAAAAAATGATACATTGCGTGTCTTGTATTTTAATATTTGGTTTGATATGATGAAACAAGGGAATATATACATTTCTTAAATTCCGAGAAACAAGCAACATTGAAGGGGGAACAATTCATGAAAAAATCAAAACGTTTCTTTTTATTGTCATTGTGCGTGGCATTACTTGTGGTATTCGCACTGCCGGTGGCAGGACTGGCCGGGAGCGAGAGCGCCATTACAAAGCAGGCGGCTCGGTATCAGGCGTTTTCTGCAATGAAGCAGGCAAGCAAAGCAGGGCAGATGAGCCAGGAAAGCGTGATTTCAGGCGAGCGTGATTTGATGGGTGGTACGCTGCATGGACGCTGCGTCATCAACAAGCCTGCGGATCACTCTAAAATTCGTATTGGCAGCAAGACAGCCGTCGAGATCGACACGCAGAATTATGCCGGTCATGTGATGAGCGTTGGATTGTTTGACACAGATGGTAAAGTGGTAGACATTCTGTTTGCGAACTCGGTCATCAAGTATTCGAGCAGCCGGAAGTCCGGCGTATGGGATGTATCGGGCTATGCGGCGGGAGCGTATCAGATTTACGTGTTTATATCCAATGCTGCAACGCAAGAACTGGTGGACGCGGCATGGGCGGACATCACGCTGGCATCTGCCAGCAAAAGACCGGTAACGGGCATCAAACTGAACGCGAAGTCCAAAACACTGCTTGCAGGGCAGAAATTTGCTTTAAAGGCAGCGGTTGCGCCCAGCAATGCAACCAACAAGAGCATCGCATGGACGAGCAGCAATTCTAAGATTGCAACGGTATCTTCCAAAGGTGTTGTGACCGCGAAAAAAGCAGGGACCGTGACGATCACGGCGAAAGCGAAGGACGGCAGCGGGAAAAAGGCGGTTTGCAAGGTGGCTGTCAAGCAGCCGGTCAAAAAAATCAGCATCAAGCCAACCAGTGCTAAAATCAAAGTCAAGATGCAATATCCGCTTACGGTGAAGGTGGAGCCCGGCGATGCCACCAGCAAGGCGCTGGTTTGGAAGAGCAGCAATACTAAAATCGTAAAAGTGAGCAGCAAGGGCGTTTTGCTGGGTGTGCGCAAAGGAACGGCGTACGTGAGCGCGACGGCAAAGGACGGCAGTAAAGTGACTTGCAAGATAAAAGTGACGGTTCGGTAAACCATAACATTGAAGCCGCTTATGCACAAACATAGGCGGTTTTTTATTGCGGCAAAATGTGGTATAATTAGGTCGGCTGAATCACAGAATGATGAAAGATTCTGCGATGTGAGTAAGCATTGCTTGCACAGAAGATATGGTAACAAACGAGTGGCGCTGCGGCATATTGCCGTGATAGATAGACTGCATGATGCAATGCCGACGTTGCGGGCGAATGGCTGCAACTGCGGATTTTGGGGTGTAACATGATACAAATTTTGCTTGCGACTTACAATGGGGCGCGTTTTTTGCGGCAGCAGATGGACAGTTTGCTGGCACAGCAAGATGTGGAATTGGAAATTTTAGTCCATGACGACGGCTCAACAGATGGGACGACGGCGATTTTAGCGGAATATCAGGATGCGCGCATCAGGGTGCTGAATGGCGAAAAAATTGGCTCTGCAATGGGAAATTTTATATTTCTCATGGAACAGGCAGACGCGCCGTACCTGATGTTTTGCGACCAGGATGATATCTGGTTACCGGACAAAGCTGCGCGCACATTGTGCGCTATGCGTGAGGCGGAGGCGGACGGAAAGCCGATATTGGTGTTTTCGGATTTGTGCGTGGTGGACGAGGCGGGGGAAACGATTGCGCAGTCCTTTTTTGAAATGCAAAAACTGGACGCGCGGCGGCTTACCTTGCATGAAATAGCGGTACAAAACATTGTGACGGGATGCACGGTGATGATTAACCGCGCACTCAAAGAGCTGTTTTTGCCATCGCCGCAGATGTTGATGCATGACTGGTGGCTGGCGATGGTTGCGGCGGCGTTTGGGCGTATTGTTTGCGCAGACAACCGGATTTTGTATCGCAAACACGGGAGCAATCAGGTGGGTGCGAAGGATGTGCGCTCCCGCGCATATGTGCAGGGAAAACTGAGCAATACGCAGAGCATACATGAGGAAATTGTGCGCACTTATCGGCAAACAGCCGCATTTTTACAGCAATATGCGGATCGGCTGGACGAAGGAGAGCGGGAGCGATTGCAGGCGTTTGCGCAGCTGGAAGGTCAACCCATCCTCAAGCGGTGGCGTACACTGGCAAAGCATGGATTATTCAAAAGTGGATTATATAGGAAAGTGGGACAAATCATTTATGGCTGAGATGAGAGCGGAAATTTTATGTGTGGGAACTGAACTGCTGCTGGGGGACATTGTGAACACAAATGCAGCGTATTTGGCAAAAGAACTGGCGAATATCGGCATTGGCGTCTATTATCAATCGGTGGTGGGTGACAACCCGCAACGGTTGAAGGATGCGATTGCGCTGGGGTTCTCCCGTGCAGACTTGATTGTGATGACGGGTGGACTGGGACCGACCTACGACGATCTGACCAAGGAGACCGTGGCGCATTATTTTGGCAAGGAGATGAAGCTGCATGAAGCATCTTTGCAGGCGATCACCGCATTTTTTGAGAAGATCGGGCGCAGGATGACGGACAACAATGTCAAACAGGCATGGATGCCGGAGGGGGCGGAGGTCTTTGACAATGCGAATGGAACTGCGCCGGGGCTGGCTGTATCCGAAAACGGAAAGACGGCGATTTTGCTGCCGGGCCCGCCGAATGAGATGAAACCCATGTTTGAACGCTCTGTGCTGCCGTATTTGCAGCAGTTTTCGGATCGGGTGTTTGTATCGCATAATGTGCGACTGTTTGGCATTGGGGAATCGACCGTGGAGGATTTGCTGTTTGAGCAGATGAAAAACAGTACGAACCCGACCATTGCACCGTATGCAAAAGCAGGCGAGGTGACGCTGCGGGTGACGGCATCCGGTAGAGATTCGGCAGAGTGTGAGGAGAGAATCAACCCTGTTTTGGTGGAGTTGCAGGATTTGCTGGGTGAGTTTTGCTATGGAATCGACGTGCCAAACCTGCAAACGGCTGCCGTACAAAAGCTGATGGAGTGCGGCAAGACGGTGGCGACTGCGGAAAGCTGTACGGGCGGTCTGATTTCCCAGCGAATTACGGAATTATCCGGCTCAAGCGGCATCTTCGGATTGGGCGTGTGCAGCTATGCAAATGAAATGAAGGAAAAAGTTTTAGGTGTACGGCAGGAAACGCTGAAAGAGCATGGCGCAGTTTCCGAGCAGACGGCGCGTGAAATGGCGCAAGGGGTACGCGCCATCAGCGGCGCGGACATTGGCATTGCAACCACGGGCATCGCGGGTCCAACAGGCGGCACACCGGAAAAGCCGGTGGGGCTGGTGTATTTGGCGATTGATTCGGATTTTTATTCCACTGTGCTGGAATTGCATTTGGCGTTTGGGCGCAGAGAATTTGACCGGGCGCACATTCGGCACATGAGCGCGCAAAACGCATTTGCGCTTATTTTGAAAGCCTTGGACGCTTTGGGAGGTTGAGCTCCAGCAGGAACACGGATGCGGTGATGATGAGTCCGCCGACAACGAGGGAGGCTTGCAACGGCTCCAGCCCCAGCCATACGGAGAGGATGCTGGCAAACAGCCCTTCAAGCGACATGATGAGCGCGGCGCGCGGTGCGTTCATGTGCGATTGGCACAGGCATTGCAGCATAAACGCGATAGCGGTGCAGACGATGCCAAGATAGGCGCTGCCCAGCAAGGCGAAGTGGAAGGCGGGCGGTATGACAAATTGCCTAAGATCCAGCAGCGCAAACAGCGCAAAGCCGATTGCGCAGGTGACGGCAATTTGCACAAAGGTGAAGGAGACCGGCTCGGAATCCTTCGCTGCAAAGCCGATATACGCAATTTGAAACGCGTATGCGACGGCGCACAGCAGCGAGAGCAGATTACCGATATTAAAATTCAGACTTGCCTCGTATGCGCGCGTTAAAATGAACATGCCGAAGAAGCCGAGTATGACACAGACGAATATTTTTGCGTGCGGGCGCTTTTTCAGCAGCATCCAACTGATGAAAGGCACAAAGATGACATTCATTGCCGTGAGGAAGGCATTGCTGGAAACCTCGGTATATTGCAGACCTGCCGTTTGCAGCACAAAGCCCAGCCCCATGAGCGAGCCGGCGATGATGCCGTGCTTGACCTGAGTGCGATTCATCACACGTATTTTTTTGAAGAAGAAAAGCAGCATGAAGATCATGGCAAACAGCATGCGCAGCGCAATCAGCAAACTAAAAGGAACGCCTGCTTCCAGCACATAGTCTGTGCCCACAAAGCCCGTACCCCAAATCATTGCGACCAAAATTAACAAAAGATCATATTTTAATGTATTTTTTTTCATGTTGCCTCCCTTGACACACAAGTTTTATTGTATGGAAAAAACAGGCGGTTGTCAATGAATGCGGCAGCATATTTTTAATGAAGATTTGTGGAAAAGAAAGGAGCGGAGAAGTTTTTTGAGAGTGAAAAGACAGGCGTATTTTACCCTCTGCGACGGGCACGGCAAAAAAAACTTTCCTTTTGAGGGTGTTTGTGATATAATTAGAATAAGCATTTTATACACTTAAGTTTTCAACTTTTTTATAGATCAAATATATCATGAAGGGGGCAATACTATGGCGAAAAATGTCTATTCAGAAACAACACCGGAGATTTTGTCACTTGCAGAAAGAAGCAAGGGAAATAGCATGATCGACCCGGAGTTATACGGGAAATATCAGGTCAAACGCGGACTTCGGGATTTGAGTGGCGCAGGCGTTTTGGCGGGACTGACGAAGGTTTCGGATATCATTTCGTTTGAAAAGCAGGGTGATGAGATGATCCCTTGCGAAGGACGGCTTTATTATCGTGGATTCAGCATTGAATCTATTGTAAAAGGATTTATCAACGAGAAGCGCTTTGGATTTGAAGAAGTGGTGCATTTGCTTTTGATGGGAACGCTGCCTGATCAGGCTCAGCTGACGGAGATTACCGAGCAGTTGGCGTATTACCGGACATTGCCGACCAGCTTTGTGCGCGACATCATCATGAAGGCACCCAGCCAGGACATGATGAACACGCTGGCGCGCTGCGTACTGACCATGTATTCTTACGACGACAAGGCGGATGACATTTCAATACCGAATGTATTGCGGCAATCCTTACAGTTGATTGCGTTGTTCCCACTGTTTTCTGTTTATGGATATCAGGCCTACAAGCATTATCATGATGGGCAGAGCCTCTTCATCCACACGCCCAAGAAGGAATATTCGACGGCGCAGAATATTTTGCATTTGCTGCGCACAGACAGTCAGTTTTCTGATTTGGAAGCGAACATTTTGGACGTTGCACTGGTGCTGCATGCAGAGCATGGCGGCGGCAACAACTCCACATTCACGACGCACGTGGTTTCATCTTCCGGCACTGACACTTATTCGAGCGTGGCGGCATCGCTTGGCTCGTTGAAAGGTCCGAAGCACGGCGGCGCAAACATCAAAGTGGTGCAGATGGTGGAGGACATGAAGAAGAATATTTCCGACTGGACGAGCGAATCGGAAGTGCGGGCATATCTGGCGGCATTGCTGAACAAGCAGGTGTTTGACAAGGCGGGCCTGATCTACGGGATGGGGCACGCTGTTTATTCGCTGTCTGACCCGCGCGCGAATATCTTTAAATCTTTCGTGCAGAGCCTTTCCGAGGAGAAGGGACTGGACAAAGAGTTTAAACTATATTCCATGGTGGAGCGTCTGGCACCGGAAGTGATTGCGAAAGAACGCAAGATATACAAAGGTGTGAGTGCGAATGTAGATTTTTACAGCGGATTTGTGTACAGCATGCTGAACCTGCCGACCGAACTATTCACGCCGATTTTTGCCATGGCGCGCATTATCGGGTGGAGCGCACACCGCATCGAGGAGCTGCTCAACGCGGGAAAGATCATCCGTCCGGCATACAAAAATGTATGTGAACATGCGGAATATGTGCCGCTGGAAAACAGATAAGAATAGAAGTTAGGAGACAACCTGCCTTGCGGTGGGTTGTTTTTTTGTGTTGGGAGTTTTTGCTTGTGTACTTTTCTTTTTAGAAAAAAAGAAAAGTACCAAAAGAAAAATCAATTCGGGATTGGGTGCAGCTGGAAAGTGGGCAGATAGCCACAAGATTGTTGGATACGAAAGGCTGAATACAGGTGAAAGGGGTGTAGTGACATCCACAGACAGAGCACCAAAAGAAAAATCAATTCGGGATTGAGTGCAGTTGGAAGGGTGGGCAGATAGCCACAAGATTGTTGGACACGAAAGGCCGAATACCGGTGAAGGGGTGTGGTGATATCCACAGACAGAGCACCAAAAGAAAAATCAATTCGGGATTGAGTGCAGTTGGAAGGGTGGGCAGATAGCCACAAGATTATTGGATGCGAGAGGCCGAATACAGGTGAAAGGAGTGTGGTTATATCCACAGACAGAGTGCCAAAAAAAATCAATTCGGAGGCCATATGTAAAAGATAGAGGCGCTATGATTAGGGTGCGCGGCAGGGCAATACTGGTTTAGGAATGGCTTGATTTTTGCAGTTTTTTTCATTATGATGGAAGCAAGGGAGCGGATTTGCGTATGGGTGGATTATCGAGGCAACAGATTTTCATTGAATTATTTGAACGGCATGAGTCTGCGTTGAAGCGATATATCTTTTCACTGGTCTATTGTTATGCGGATGCGGAGGATATTTATCAGGAGACGCTTTATGAGGCATTCCGCGCGTTTGAGCAGCTGCGGGATCGGGATTTGTTTGGCGCGTGGGTGAAAAAGATCGCGCGCGGCTTGATTTGTAAGCGATTTAAAAAGAAGAAATTTGAGCTGGTTTCGCTGGAAGGAACGGTGGCGCAACGGGGGGAGGGCGCACTGCCGGTGAGCGAACAAACCGTGGAAGAAGAAATTTTTACCGAATTTGAGAAAATAAATGTAAGGAAATGGGTGGAAAAGCTCTCTTATAGGGAGAGGGTATTTTTTCACTATTATTATCAGGAAGAACGCGGGATGGAAGAGATTGCGGAGATTTTGGATGTGAAGGTGGGCGCGCTGTGGGCGCTGCATTCGCGCATGAAGGAGAAATTGAGGAAGGAGGCGGCACAAGATGAGTGACATGAGAAAGCGTTTGAAGCAGGGCATAGACGATGCGTTTGAAGCAATGTACCAAGAAGAAGTAGAAGCGCGGCAGGACGAATATGACGCAATCAAGCGTAAATTTTTGGCGGAGCAAGCGCCAAAGAAAAAGTATACGGTGTTGCCTAAAATTGGCATGGTGGCAGGCTTTTGTGCTGCGGTGCTGATTTTGTCACTGGTGTTTTCGGATTTGACGAGGATGCAAGCATTGCAGGCAGATGGACAGCAACAGGCGGATCAGTTTTTTGATGGGCAGGAAGAGAAGAAGGCTTATGCAAGCATAGATGAAGTTGTAGAGCAGGAGCACGTGCTGTTGCCGCAACTTCATTATATTCCTGATGGGTTTGAGGTGAGTGAGATTACGTTTCGGAATATGGAGATGCTATATCTTGCGGACTTTACGATGTACAAGGGAGAACAGTATATTAATCTAACCATACAAAACATTCCCCAAGAATCTGCTTCTTCGGAGATTTTTTCTTTTCATGATTTTGAGCGGATTGACAAGGACGGAAAAGTCATCGCGATATCCGAATTGCCGCCGTACAATGCCGTTGTTTTTTATGGAATGTTTGAAATTTATTTGACAGGAAATGTGGCACGAGAAGAACTTTTAAAAATAATTGACGGAATTCAATAATATTTTATAAAAAAATGTAAGGTTTTGGGAAGATGAGGTCTCTTATATTATAACAAGTAGGCTCTGTAAAGTTAAAATGAAAAACTATGAGGCGCAGACGTAGAAATACGTCA
>CAYVTZ010000046.1:0-20895 GCA_964454685.1 uncultured Christensenellaceae bacterium | reverse complement strand
TATGCGCCTGCACGTTGGCGTTCTTTGGCTCGTATGCCGCATTGTGGTCGTGCCCTGCATCTGCCTTACCATCCAGCAGTTCTTCCGCGCGCTCCACATTCGCGTTGAACGCGCCACCTTCTCCCTGCGCCCCATAAATACCAGCCTCGATGGTGTCGTTTTGCTCTATCACTTTAAATCCTTTTCCTGTGGTTTTCATTTGTTCACCCCTTCGTTCAATTCTTTAAATGTATGCTTCCCAACCTCCCCGAATGTATACCCTTCATACATCCCCCATGTGAAATATATATATGCAAATTCATAGTGCAAATGCGCAGGCTTGCTCTCCTCAATCACCGCCGCCACATCGCCCATGTTTTTGGGCACGCCCACGCGAGAGATAAACTTCACGATAAAGCCGGATTCCAGCTCTATAATTTGCACTTCCCCGCACTCAAACGCCGCCATCATCTGCGCGATAAATTGCGGGGTGCAAGTACCGCGCTGTCGCATTTTTGCAAGAATCATTTCGCGTTGCTGGTCGATCGGGTCGTTGCTCGCAATACCAAAATCCCGCATCCATAAATCGACGCCCCGCTGGTCTGCTTCGCGCACAAAGCACCGATCCAGCATAGCTTCCACCGCCGCGCGCAAAGCATCGATTACGCCGGAAATTGCTTCCTGCAAGGCAATCACCTCGCGGCTCTCATAATAAAACTCCGGCAGGTAATCAATCAGCAAGCTGTACACCCCCCAGCACCGCCACGGATTTCGCGGGAATCGCGATATTTGCATTGATTCCGTTCAGCCGGATTGCGGAGTAGTCAATCACACCCGGCACATCGAGCAGCAACGCCCCCAGCGCGTTAATCTTTACCTCGCTTTGTACCATGCTAATCTCTTTGAGGTACGCCTCCGCAAGCTCACTATATTGCCGCACCACCTCATCAATGGCTGTTCCGTCGACAAGTTCAACCACAGCGGAAATGTCGATCTCCAGCTCTGTTACCGTGTATACAGATACCCGCGCGCCCACCGTGCGTACCGTCTCAATATATGTAGCGCAAGCATCAATTACATCGGTTGCAACCGGTCTTTTTTCCTGCGACGCAATCATCACGCCCACAGTGTTAATGCCGTTCTCCTCCGGCGTCACCGTCACATGCCCCACACCGTCGACGGATAAAGCCCAGTTTTCATAGTCATATACATTCCCGCTTGCACTCGGCTTTTTACGGAATGTGTCTAAGCGATGGAACAATGCCGCATCCGTCTCAAAATCTGTGCCGCCGTGCGCAGGCAGCGGATTGGTCACTGTGGCAACTCCCGCCGTATTTTGATATTGCTCCGTAATGATTCCGGCCGGAACGTTGTATTGCTCTCCAACGCCGTCAGCGGTCGCCGATACAGTTCCGCTTCCATTCGTCAATGTGCACTCTGCGTCCGTAGCAAACGCCAAGCCGGTCAGCGTTGTAAAGATGCTTCCGGCAGGAATGCGCGTGTCCGGTGTCCCGGCGAACGCCAGTTCCACACTCGCCCGGGTTCCCTCTTTTCGCACAATGCCGTATTCCTCCGCGGTCTTGTCGATATAGATTCCGCTGGAAACATCCGCAAACATACGGTTTTCCGCAAGGTCAATCGCCTGATATGCTTTCCAAACCTCCATCGCGCAGGGCGCAATCATGTCGTGCAAAAAGCTGCCCTCCCGCACGTCGAATCCCGCGAGTGCAGGATGCCCCAATATACTGTCCTTGATCTCTTCCGGCGTCAATTTTTCATACATCCACGCTCACCTCCCCGTATGTCGTTTCCACCGTGCAGCTCACTGCAAGGCGGCTTCCTTCAAAGTCCGCTTGAACCTCTTTCACCTCTATAATCCCCTCGTGCACCTCAAAGCATTCCCGCACCATACGCACGCACTCCACGGACGCGCTTTCCGCGTCAAACTCCGTACCAACCAGCGTATGCACGTCGCTTCCGTAATCTATGGAGTAGATTTCATGCTCTCCTCGTGGTGTCTGTAAGGCTCGTTCACACCATCCGCGCAGCGCGTCCAGTTCGCCCACAAAAACAGGCGCCCCGTTTTCAAATACCGGAACGCCCTCTCGCATCAACACATCTTTGCCGCCATTGTCCATTGCCGTCTCCACCTCGTCAGCAAAGCCCATAACCGGAAATATCTCCATCACTTCACCACCTTGCAAAGTACGATCAATCGATTGTCGTTCTCCAAACAAGCCAAAAGCACACGATCCCCCGCCGCGCATTCCAATGCCGCATTGCACTCAAGCCCCGCATGGCTGGTTCCGTTCACCACCACGCGCAGCGGATTCGTGCTCACCACTTCGCCAATGCGGAACGCGGGTGGAATCGCCTCCAAAACCGCATCTCGAATCGCGGCAAACACTTCATAGAAATATGCTTCACCCATTCGGTAAATCCACCTCGTCCATCAGATTTTGAAAATTCAGCGTCAAAGCATTCTGATACACGCCGTTACTTTCCCACGTGTGCACATCAGAATCAATATAGAAAATCCCCCGCGCTTTGGTCGCGCGATCCAGCACCAAAACAGCCTCTCCCGTAACGCACCGCTCATCCCCGATGTTGGTAACGTCAATCTGCGCAAAGCGGGATTTCTGTAAAAGCTGTGTTGCTTCGGCGCTGCCGTCCGTCTTGGCGGTTTGCTGCACGATATTCTGCAATACGCCGTATTTGCTCACCGCCGCAGCGTCCTCCTCCACCCGCACCAAATTGTCATCCTTGTCAAAGATTTTAACGCGGGTAATAATATCCTCCGCACTCTCAACCATGTGGGCGTTGATTAGGTTTCTCCCCTGCTCAATCACAACGGTGTCCGCATTCACGCCCCGCGCCCGCACAAAAAGCTTGTTTTTGTGAAAGCGCATGGCATATTGCCGCCCTGTGGTTTTGCTTGCCTGTGTGTAAGCACTTTGAATCATGCTGTACAGGTCTTTTCCTAAAAAATTGGCCGTGATCGCAACACCGGTCGGCTCAACCGCTCCGATCCCAATGCCATAATCCGCGCAAATTCTGCGCGTCAAATCCTCTGCGGTGCTGCCGTCCACCTTATAACTATCCTTGTTCTTTTTCAGGTATAGCCCGTTATCAAACGCCGTAATGTCCATCGTATCGCGGTTACTGTCTCGCTCTCTGCGCCATATCATGCCGCTGAACAGTTGCCCTCTTTCCCCTTGCAGTATAACGGCATCCATCAGTTCAATTTTCTTCCACAGGTCGCCGGGAACGGCCAGCGTAGCGGATAGCTCCCGCGCACAGCTTGTTGTTTCCCCGCTCCATTGAATGCGTGATGCAATCTGTGTCGCTTCAATCTGGTTTTTGCCGTGAAAAAGTACAAGTCTCACAAACTTAACCTCTCTATCACAGGAAATGTAATTACCAGTCCGGCAGCCATATAAGTCACGCTGGGCAGAGCATTGTATGTGGCAAGCGACGGCGCATATCCTTGATTCCCATATACCTTCTTACATAAAGCAGTCAGCGTATCACCTTTCACGCACGTATAGTTGTACGGTAGCGATCGCGGCACGTCAGTCCGCGCAGAAATCTTTGTGTTCTTAGCAGTGCGCACAGGCTGTACCGTGCGCAGCTCCTGTAATTCAATCGTCGCCTTCACGTCGCACGTCCCATCCTCTTCCCGCCATTCTAGGCGGGCGATGTACACGAATCTGCTTACACTGGTGCCCTTGATAAAGAAGTGCAGCCGCTCTTTCCTCTTTTGCCATTTCTCCAGCTTTTCGATGTAGTAATCCGGTCGCGGCACCGTGCCGGGGTTGCAAAATGGATATAGCTGCGCCGGAAGCAAAGCCTCAATGGTGATTTTTCCCAGCTTCATGTTTCCGGGAATGGAGATATCCGCCGCCCTGCTCATCTCCATCACATTCATACCCATTTCGCTTGTCACGCTGTATTGTGCAGGGGTAATCGGCAACACCATACGCAGATTTTTAGCTTGAGATTTCAGCACAAATATTCTTAACATAGCATCCTCGCTTTTGCCACCGCATCGCGGAGCATCTTTCCGATTGCGTCAAGGTCGCCGTCATTGCGCACACTTGGATTGTTGATGTTGATTTCCACCTTGCCGCCGCCTGTGTTCCGATCCAGCTCCCGTACCTTTGATGCCGTCAAAACGCGTTCCCCTTCATGCAGCATGGCGGGATAATTGTCGTATGGCACGCGCTCCATGCCCACGGCTTTGGGTTCTCCCGCCGCTCCTCCGGAACCATCACCGTTTATTTTATCTGCATTGTCGGTTAGATAGTCACCCACAATCGCTCCAAATACGCTTGCGCCTGCACCGGGCAACTTCATTCCAATTTCGATCACGGGTCCCGGGATTACGGTACCCTCCAACTTCCCAAACGCATTCATCATTCCGGTTGTCATTTGCTCCGCAAGGGCATATCCTCCGGCGTTCCAGTTCTGCGCATTCGTGGTTTGAATCCCCTCCAGCAATGCTTGGTTGGTCGCAATCATTTCCTGCGCTCCGGGGCCTGTCATATATTCTCTTTCCCCGTTCACTTTCGCCTCCGCAAGAATGCGCCCCGCTTCTGCGCCGTTGTTTGTGTCTATCGCGCTTAGGTATTCATCGCTGTTCATTGCAGCATCCATTGCTTCACGGATGTATCGCTCCTTCTCATTTTCCAGCGATGCCTGCCATTGTCCGATCATACGGTAACCTTCCTGCATCTTTGCGCCGCCCGCACCGTTCATAAAGTCCAGCTCCGCCTGCATTCCCTTCATGCGCTCGTCGTTATATCCTTCTCCCTGCGCTGCCATCATGGAATCCTGCGAATCCTGCAATGTACTTTGCATGCCTGTGAATGTAGTGCTTTGTTTCTCCATCGCGCCAAAGAATTTCCCACCTTCTTGGGTTGCAGTTCTCAATGCGTCGTTCACATCATCGATGGTTACCTTGCCGTCTGCCATGTCTTGCTTCAGCTCACCGATGCTCTTGCCTGTTTTTTCAGAAATGAAAAACAACGGATTGAAACCGGATTGAATCATCTGATTCAAGTCCTGCCCCATCAATTTTCCGGCTGCCGCTGTTTGTGAATACGCAAGGCTTAAATGCTTGAATTTCTCGCTGTCGCCGAGCGCAACGTCGCCAAGCTGCTGCATGCGCTCCATTACGTCACCATCCGACACACCATACTGCATCATGGTCGATGACGCATAAGATAGGTCATTGTAGCGCAAAGGCGTTTTCGCGGCAAATTGGCGCATATCCGTTGTAAATTCTCTTGCCTTGTTTGGGTCACCCATCATAGTTTCAAATTTAATCAAATCGGATTCGCGCTGTGCCGCGATAGCACTGCCCTGCATTCTGTTTGCTTCTCGCTCCTGCAATGCGCCCTGATAATCCGATTCCACATTGCCCTTGTAATAATCTTCCTTATTTTCAAATATGGCCGTCGCTCCTTGTATCGCACCAATGCCCGCGCCAAGCGCGCCTCCGATTGCAGCCCCGATCCCCGGCGCAATCATCATTCCTGCTGCCGCACCTGTTGCCGCAGTCCCAAGCACATTGCTAAACATGTCCCCGGCATCGCGTCCAAATGCAGAGGGTACCAGTGTGTTTGCCATCCCAACGCCAGCCTCGCCCAGCGCTTGAATCGCCCATGCCGCACCAATCGCTTTAAATGTACCTTTTGCGCCCATCGGCAACCCGCCCAGCCCGCCGCCACCTCCATCGCCATTTCCGCCGCCCTCCGGAACGCGTTCAGCCGTTTTCGTTAAGTTTAAAAGGCTCTTTTCGGTTGCGTTAGCTTCATTCGTAACCGCTTTTAAGCTGGATTTCAAATTGTTGTAGTTAGTTTGATTGGCGACCAGCGCCGCGCGGGAAGCCTCATCCCCGGTTCGCTTAAACGCTTGTGCCGCTGTCTGTAAATCACCTTTTGCTTTTGTGATGTCCGTCTGTATGGTTGTTTTCGTCCTGTTCAAAGCGTCAAGTTTTTTTTGCAAACCGTCCGCATCCTTGTTAAACCCCTGTGTCGCTTGCCGCATTTTTAGGATTGCACCGGAAAAATTGTCCTTCGCGGAAATCATGATAGAAACATCAGGCATCACACTCACCTCCATTCGCTTTCATTCTGTTATCTGCCTCCCACAGCACAAACGCCAACATCACAAACCTTTGTGCCGCAGTAGCGCAAATGTATTCCCAAATCGGGATATGATGGAAGTGAAACAAATAGTAAGCTACGCTCAAATCCGTTTCACTTCCGTCCTCTAATTTTTTTTTATTTCCTCGGTTGTAACCTTGCGATACCCCGAAAGCCGTTCTATCGTTCGGGAAATCTCCTCAATTTCACCGGGCAAGAATACCTTTTTAATCGCATCAATGCCCGTTGCGACACCTAACTTCTCCCGTAACGCACCGCTGGAAAATATCGGATCGATGCACCCATAAAAGCACACCCACACATCAAAATCTTCCTCTTTTGCACGGCATTTTGCTACTTGATCGAATGTCAGCGCGCGCACGCGAACCACCGCATCCTCTCCCAGCCGCTTGATGCGCAGCTCGGTTTCCTCTTTTGGCAGTTCGCTTTCCAAAAGCAAATCCATAATTCTGCTCATATCGTTCTCCCTCAAATCATGTCAAGATATTGGAAGTCCTCAAATGTAAACGGGATTTCCACCTCGCCCAGTTTGCCAACCTCAAAATCCACCAGTGAAAGCTCATCAAACGTCACGCCGGAAAGCGACACGCGCTCCACGCCCTCGCTGTCCGGATCCGCCAGCTTCACTATAATGGTACATTGCGTGTCCTTCCCTTGACGAATGTTGTCCGCCGCCAGTTTCGCTTGTCTGCTATCCACCTTGTATAACCTCAACGACCCCGTGTTCTCAATACCCGTCACTTTTTGCGCCGGAATAATCGTCCCGCATCGACTGATCTTTTCTTTGGACAGCTTCACCGTTGCCTTAATCGCCTTCGCCTCCGCAAGCGGGTCGCCGTTCATCCACACTTCACCATAGGTGCCGTTGATGACGCGCTTGCCATCTAAAATTTTTGACATACTGTTTCCTCCTTAAATCCCGATATTGATGGTTACATCCTCAATCGCATCCAGCACGCGGATGGTCGCCGCCAAAAACACTTGGCTCCCCGTCGGATATTGCTTGATTTCATCTTCGCTCATATCGTTTACGTCGCCGCCATGCTCGGTGATGTATTTTCGCTGTGCCGCAAGGTCAATGCTCACAGAGGAATACCCCTGCGCCAGCATCCCCGCAGCTTCCAGTTGCTTGAAATAATCGGAAATCGCAGTAATCAGTACACACTTATTGTCGTAGCTGTTCGCAAACTTTCCGATATAGCTGTCGCTAATCGTGGTTGAGATATCCGCGCGAATTTGACACAGTGTATCCACAATCTTCACTTTTTGGTATTGCTCCGATTTGTTTGCCAGCGTCGTCAGCGAAGTCACGCCGCGTCCCACCTTCACTTTGGAGCCGTCATTGTAGATAATAAACTCGCCGTTCTCCACCGCCTCGTCCATCTGCGCTCGCGTCAGACGCATCACGTCCGAAACCTCGCTTAAAACGGCGCTGGTGCAAGACTGCGAAAGCGGCGTTCCGCAAATCAACCCGGCAATGCGAGAACAGTATTCTGCCGCCGTTTTCGTCTTTCCGCTTTTCAAAACAATGCCGGTCGTTGTAAAATTCACGACTCCCTCAAAGTCCGCTGCGCAATCCGGCAGCACAGCGCGCTTGCAGTCCTGCTCCGCCCACCGTTCCTTCACCCATGCCGCAACGGATTCTGCCTCCGTTTCGCTGCAAGTCGGCGGTGCCACAAGGTAATCAAAATACTGTGTCGCCAGCATCTCCAGCGCATCCGTCAAGTTTTCAGCAGATGCACCAATCACCGCCACCAACACACTGCGCGGTCTGGTCACATTCCCTAAAAATGCGTTTGTGATATACTCCCTGTTTGCTTCACTCCACGTTGCCGGAATCTGCTCCGGCCCCGTCAGTTTGTACATCCCCGGCGCACCGGCGCCCTTGATAATCACCGCCACAATGCCACGGTCACCCATCGCAATTCCTGTGCGCGCGGCTTCAATAAAGTTGATATTAATTTCCGGTAATCCTGCCATGTTTAACCCTCCTTTAGGTTCACACTCACTTCTTCCATTTGCGGCGACTCTTCACTGTCTCCCACATCGTCAAAATAGAAAAAATCCATTTGTAAAAGCCCGCGATCTTCACCCACCTCGCCCGGCATAATCTGAAATGTCAGTTTTCTATCCTCCACCTCCAGCGGCGATGCGTAAAGCAGTTCAATCACATCATCCTGCATATTCAATATGTTGCGCACGGCAGTTTCTTTTCGTGCGTCCTGTTTCGGGAGTACCGCCACAAAAAAGGTGCTGTTTACTTCAATCGTCAGCGCCTTATGTGGTCTTATCTGAAATTTTCCAATGTCCAGCACACAGCACGGCCGAACAAAAGTTTGCGGTACAAAATCTTCGTATACCTTGTATCCCGCGCGCTCTAGTTTCCCCCGAATTGCCTGCACAAATTTCGATCTGCGTATCACTTATTCATCTCCCTTGCGATTTCGTCTGCCAGCTCCTGCGCACGTTGTTGCAGAAACGCTGCCGCTTTTCCCTTTGCGCTCTTGTAAAAGTGCCGCCCGTTCACATATATCATTTTGATGCGCTGGCGATATCTTTTTGCGTGACCGCTGGGCGTTCTAATTTTGTGTCCGCTTTCAAGATAGTTTGTGATGGCGCCGGGCGAGTTGTCACCACTGCTGCTATCTGTTGCGCGCACCGCCGCATACCCTCCGCCGCTTCCGACATGCTTCCTTTGCCACCCTGCAATCTTGCCGCGACTATCGTTAATGCTCCAACCAATCGCCGCTTGCACAAGCGTAAGCAAGTCCTTCGATAGTTGTTCATGCAACACCCTTTGCTTTTTGGGAAACTGTTTCAATGTTTCCTCAAGCATCGCATCCAGATCGCTCAAACTCTGCATCAGATATCCTCCCTTCCACTCATCTCATATTCATTCCAATCCTCGCCCAACTCGTGCGCCACCTCAATCACATACGTTTTATCTCCCAGCCACGCACTGTCGCCTACTTGCAGCGCAATCTCCTTTGGAATCATCAGCACCCGCCCATGCGCCGCTACGCCAAACGCCAAATCACGGTTATATTTTTCATACCGTTCCGCGATAATCGTGTCTAGCTCTACCACTGGGCGGTCAACCTCCCCGTCAAAGCGCGAAACCTTAATGCGCGCCATTGTGACCGGAACAGTGTTGATTTCAATGCGATCGCTTTCATCTCGCAAGGCAGGCCGACCATATCCGTTCGTGATGATGTATGTTCGGCCCTCATGCCGCACCAGCCGTCGCGTGTCAATCTGCTCGCGCCGCACATAGAACACCGTCGACGATCGCTGCGCCACTGCATAGCTGGAATATACGTTCACGCCGCCGAAGTTCTTGCGCTCCGCAAATAATGTGCGCTCCACTTCCCAAAATCCACGGATAATGCCATCTTCCGCACTCTGTGCAAACTTTAAAACTTCAATCGTGTCAGTTGACCGCATCCGCCTGCTCCTTATATTTTCCGCTCAATGCCAACGTGAGCTTCACCCCCTCATACGCCCGCTCGAATCGTTCACTTTCGCCCTGCACATACCCAAAATACGCGCAGAGGTAAAAGCAAATCGCCGTCGCCGTCAGCTCGTCGGCATCGTCCACCTTCTCTACGCCGGCGGCGGAAAGGTCGCTCTTCGCCGCAATAATCAGCATATTCAAGTCATCGTCCATTGCGTCAGTTTTGATCCTAAGAGCGCCCTTCGCACGCGCAAGCAAATCCATTGTTTAATCCTCCCTTACTTCGATCTCCACCACAAGCACAGCCCCGCTCTCCAGCACAACCTCGATTCGCTTGATTCCATTTGCCAGCGTCGCCAGCCATGTGCCGCAAATCGTGATCGTTCCTTGTTCGATGGTGTAATGCTCTGTGTTTATGTTTCGTCCGTTGTTTTTCAGCAATATCGGTGTCCCGCCCGTAATCGTCAAAACGACGTCCTCCGGATCACTTTTGCAAAATACCTCGCTGCTCGCTATCACTGCGCCCCCACGGACAGCCTGCACCGCGCCGGATCCTTCTTGCAGCTCCGGCGCGGCATTTTCAAAGCTTGCTGTCCTTATGCGTTTTTTTCCATCAGCGCAAATGCCTCTGTCGTAATGGGCGCACCGTCCACCAGCATATAGCCCACATATTCCTTGATGCGCTGTTTGGGATGGTCGTCATAGTACATCGTCATATCTTCGTTGATGTTAGAAGCATAGCCGTAGCCGAAATTGCCAAACATCAGCGAGTCTGCCGGAATCGCCTCCTCCGCTTTGACCGTGATGCCAAACAGCTTGCCGATGCCCGCGCCCGTGGGATCAGGGATAAAGAGCGGTTTCCCGCTGTCGTCCGTAATGTTTGCAAGTCCGTTCCAAATAAAATCATTCTGCGCGTAAAAGCAACCGCCCTGAACATACCCGCCGTTAATCTTGGAAATCAGCTTTGTAATATCCGAAAATTTCACGCCTGCCGTCGGATCATACGTTGTGATCTGCGGCGTGTCTGCTTCCGTGCGCAGCTTTGTCACCACACCGGTCGGTTGAGCCTTAAACGTGTCACTCGTTCCCGGTTTTCCCTTGCCGGAGATATACCCATTTGCCAGTGCCGCGCCCATGCGCCGCGCAATCATGCGAATGATGTACGGAATGAAGTCGGAAACACTCATCTTCTCCATCTTATAGCTCACCGGAACTGCTTTCGAAAGCTCGCATCCGTTGAGATCAACCGTTGCAAATCCCAGCTCGCTGTCGTCCGTCGGTGTATCCTCGTCATACCATTCCGCATCTGCTTGATCCTTGCTTTTCAAGATAGACATATTCCCCTTGATGTGAGTGGGCATCACATCCGTAATCACCGGATGCAGCGCCTCCATCTCTTCCCAAATGCGCTCCTCCATCGTTTTTGGAATCACCAGCGGATTGTTCGCCGCTGTATTTGCGTTGGCTTGCGCGCTCGTATGGCTCAACCGCGCATACACTGCGGATTCCTCCGTGGAAAGCGGCAAGTCCAGCATCGCCTTTGCAAATACCGTCTCCTCGCTTACCATGCTTGCCGCTCCCGCTGCCGTCACGTCGCTTTGCGCCAGCGGATTTGCGGGTAACGGCTTGCCGCTCAGCGTGTCAAGGTTCGCTTGCAGTTTCGCGGCATCCTCATACTGCCCATCCAGCGCCTCCACTTCCGCTCCTTTTGCCTTTGCCCCCTCATAGTCGCCACTGTCAAACATCGTTTTCGCCGCAGCCAACAGCTCGGCTCTTTTTTGCTCATACACTTCTCGTTTCATTGTTTCCCTCCATTTTTAGCAATAAAATAAGCGTGCCGTTTGGTCACGCCCCATAGCATTCCTTACTTCTTCTCAAGCTCCAGCAGCCGCAGATATGCGGAAACCTCCGGCTCTTTTTTCTCTTTTTCCATCATGCGTCGCGCATATTGTTTTGCATCCTCACTGAGCATGGTCGCAAAAGTCGCCGCTGTAACAGGCTGATCTAAAAACACCGCGTCCGCCAACCCGATTTCCACCGCTTGGCTTGCCGGAATCCAGCTGTCCGCTTCCATCAATTCCAGCATCTCATTTTTGCTCTTCTTCGTCTTGGAACAATACGCCGTTGCAATCGTCTCATCTACTGCATCCAGCATTTGCACCGCCTTTTGCAGATCATTTTTGTTTCCGCTGGCACGGGTGTTTGCCCTGTGCAAAAAGAACAGCCCCACGGGCGCAATCTCGCAATATCCCGCGCAGGCAATCACGCTCGCGGCGCTGCCGGCAAGTCCCGTCACAATGATTTTTGTGTTTCCATACTCCCGCAATAACGTGTACATTTCCGCCGCCGCACTCACATCCCCGCCGGGCGAGTTGATGTAAACGCAAAGCTGTGCGCCGTTCGCCTCCGCCACAGCCTGCCGCACATCCTTCGGGCAGCTTGCGTCCATGCCAAACCAGCGATAAAACGCACTCTCATCGTTTGTGCAAATGGTTCCGCCGATATATAATTTTGCCATTCGTCTCTCCCTTCTTTCTTATTCCACAACCGGCGTGTCCAGCCTGCGTATAGGCTGGTCGCCGCCGGGTACTGGTGCCAAGTTAAAAATCTCACGCCATTCATTCGGCGTGAGCGCTCCACGGTCAACCATCGCCACAAATTCCAATTTGCTCTTGGTGGAAATGCACTGCAAATTTGCCGCCTCCGCAAGGATGCGTTCACCGCGCGCCTGTTGTCTCTGTGTCAATACTTTGGTTGTAAATTCGTTTGCGATGTCCAACACTACCGGCTCCACTTCGCTTTCGTAATAACTGTTCCATTCATCGCCGTCCGCTTTACTCTGCACAATCTTTTCGTTCGTTCCGAAAATATCGTATAGTCGCTGCTTATTGCTCCCCATGATGGAAGCATTCGGCACATAGTCCTTCGGCTCAATCTGCTGCGCCTCTGCCGTTGCGTCTGTGGCGGCAACTCCCATACTTTCACTTTCCACAGATAAAAAACTCTTCGCAAATGCTTTGGCTCGCTTTTCTATGTCATCAATATGAAGTGCCTTTGGCACTTTCAAGAGCCATTTTATGACCCCCGAATTTTTCACAGCGTTCACAAGCCCCTGATCCGTGGTGCTTATAATTTCCATCAGCGGCGTAATCGCCCGCGCCGGGCTTTCTCCAAAGACATCTCCATCACAAAAACATTGCCGCAAATGAATCACGTCACCATAAGGATATATGGCAATTTTTCCATTTTTCAGGAAAAACCGCAAAAACAAATTTCCGTCTTTCCAAACTGCCTCCGCACTGGTCGCGGTGATGGGGTATATTGCAACCGGCAACCCCGCGTCACCGCGTATCACTAGCGCAAAGGCATTGTTGTTGATGCAGAGCTGGTTTGCCAGCTTCACCAGCATTTGCTGCATGCTCATGATCGGATTCGGATTTTTAAGCAGTCGCTCTAAGTATGCATCCGGGAACACTTTCTCGTCTCGCAAGTGCTTAATGGCAAGCTTTCCGATTGCGTTCGCTTTCGGACGGATACAGCTGCGCACCACGTCGCTCTCAAACAGCTTCCCGTTCCATGTGTAATATCCGTTTCCGCGCTCCGTCACCAGTTCAAATACTTTGGCATTTTCGTGTCCGCTCGGTTTTTTCTTCTTCCCAAATAGGCTCATTTATTCACACCTCTCATTCACGAAATCATCGAATCCGTCCGTTGCAACCACAATTTCTTTGGGCAGCATGGCAATCAGCTTGTCGATCACCGTGGTATAGCGTTGCATCATGGAATTGTAAGTTCGCACATACGGAGATTCGCGCAATATGGAATAATCCCCCTGCGGCATCTCGTCCACCACGCCGTGCTCCATGATACTCCCCTTTAACGTTTCCAGCGCACATCGCATGAAAGCAGCTTCATCGATTAGCCCCTCAATCGTATTCCGCTTCTTGCCCTCAATTTCGCCAAACACCCTTTTTAGACGGTTTTTCTCTTTTTTCACACTCGCTTCATCGAGCTGCAAATCCACCTTTTTCATAGCTTCCTCATATCACAGATTGGTATTCTTCATACACGTCAGATAACACCACATAGGCATCCAGCAGCGCAGACGCGCCGTCAATGCGCCGCGTCGCTTTGCTGGTCTTGTGCGGCTGTATGTTTCCGTTTTTGTCCTCCTCGATTGCTGTGTTCATCAGACACCACTTGTCGATCGGGTTGTTGTTGTATATAATGCGCTTGGACTGCAAATCCGCCCCCAGTTCCTTCATGGGCGCGGAGAGCGTCTTTTTTCCTTGATGCACCGGCACCATTACCGCCGTCCCAAAATAGCTCTCCATTTCTTCCACCCAGTATTTAGCACTCCACGCATCATACCCAAGCGAAAATAGATAAATTCCAAGTTCGCGCTGAATTTCCAAAAACCACTGTGTTACAACGCCCGGGTGCATCTTGTTTCCGGGACACAATTTCAAGTATCCCTGATCCACCCACTTATCGTATGGAATCTTATCTTCCCTCACGCGGCGTTCGAGCAAATCCTCCGGCAACCAATACATTGATATCACATAAATATTGCTGTCCCCCGGCACCATGAAAACCACTTTTGCCGCCGTCAGATCGGTTGTCTCCGCCAAGTCCACGCCGCCGATGCCGTATCTCGGCTTGAGCGTCGCCACATCAAATGTTTGTGTGTTGTTGATGTCCTCGTAGGAAAGCCACGCTTCACTGCTGGTCTCCGGCAAGTTGAATTCTTTGCAAATCAGATTCCGGATCAATGCCGGATTCCGCTGCGCTCTTTGCACCTTATCCTGAAGCGTATGCAAGTTTTTAATTGTGCCAAGTCCGGGGTTTGCCTTTTTCCAGCACTCCTCTTTTTCCCATTCAGAACGCGCATCCAGTTCATAGATGAACGCAATAAAGCGTTCGTCTTTATACCCGTCGTCCGCAAAATACCCGTCAATCACCTTTGCAGCATAATCGTATTTATCATCGTATAAATCCTCGCGTACCGTTCCGGCCGTGGATGTCATGTAAATCAACGGTTGCTCCCGCGCCGTCACGCCGTCCGCAATAATATCAAACAATGTACGTCCATTGCGCCATTGGTGTATCTCATCCATCAGCGCACCATGCACGTTCAGCCCATCCAGCGTATCGCTGTCGGAAGAAAGCGGCTTAAACACACCGTCGTTAAAATCACTGATCAACTCCGCCACCAGCGTCTTGATTCGTTTTAGAAGGGTTAGTGATTTTCGCACCATGCGCTTGGCTTCATTCCAAATAATCTTGGCTTGATCTTTCTTGGTTGCAACCGCATAGATTTCTGGCCCCGCCTCGCCGTCCGCCACTTGTAGATACAGCCCCACAATCGACGATAACAGCGATTTCCCATTCTTCTTTCCCACAATAAGAAGCGATTCCCTGTACTTACGCAGACCGTCAATGTCCACAAACCCAAATACAGCGGCAAGATGCGCCTTTTCCCACAATTCCAGCACAACAGGCTTCCCGCCGAATTTTCCCTTTGAGTGCTTGCAGTAATTCTCCGCAAATTCAATGATATGGTTTGCTCTGCGCGCGGAATAAAAAAACTCGCTCGGATTTTCAATATCCCAAACGAGCTTTTTGTACAATTTCTTGATTTTGCGAGATACAATTTCTTCCCCTCGCTCAATGCGCTCCCAATATTCAATGATTGGATTATACATTTCATCATACTTTTTCATATCGCCCAAAAGTAGGGGGGGGGTTATGCGAAACTCCCCGCGTATTCTCTCTACCTGCCTCATCGGTTTTGCACATCCCAACGCGCCTATATTGCATAGGGGGGGGTAGCGTCTATCGGAATCGGTTGCCCATCATCATCGAACGCAACCAAGTTTCGATCTCCCAACTCCTTGTTGTGGCATTCGGTGCACTCAAGCTTGAGCAGATCGTGGTTGAGCGAGATTGCCGGATCTTCGATGTTGCTCTGCGTCAGCCGCACCTTATGATGCACGATCACACCCAGCCGATCATGACACACTTCGCACAGTCCACCGTCTATCGCCATCCTGCGATCAATGTATGTCCCCCGGCACTTGCGCCATATATTCCCGGCATAGAAATGTCGCGCCCATATTGCCGCCATATCTATTCCTCCCAGTCCCCGCTCTGAATCAACTTGCGGATTGTGTGAATCGTCGACAAGCTGGGCGGTGTGCGTTTCTTCATTACCTTGGCCTTACCCGTGCTTACCCCGTTTCTGTCCATGACGATCTCCCGCTCCGCAAAGGAAAAGCCGGTTGCGTCAAGGTCAAAATCAACCTCTTTTAGCGCGTCCAGCTCGCCGATCAGCTTCTCAAAATCCCACTCTGCAAGCTCCGCCACCTTGTTATCCGCAATGCGAAATGCCTTGACTTGCTCCGGTGTCAGATCGTCCGCGACGATGCAGGGAACCTCATCCAAGCCAAGCTGCAGTGCAGCCTTGAGCCGCGTATGTCCCGCGATCACAACGCCTAAATTGTCAATCACAATCGGCACCTTGAATCCATAACCCCGAATGCTGGCAGCAACAGCCGCCACTGCCGCATCATTATGACGCGGGTTATTGGCGTAAGGTGACAGCTCTGCCGCTGCCCTCATTTCAATTTGCATGTCCTTCTCCCCGCTTACTCAACAAGCGACTGCGTCTTGAGCATGGCAACCAAAATCTTTGCCGCCAGCGCATCCGCATCCACTTCCTGCCCTGCCTGCTCACGCTCTAATGCGTCGTCAATCGCATCCGCAACGTCGCGGAAACACTTTGATAATTCCTTCATCTTCTGCTTATCTGTCATAGCTTTCACCTTTTCCCCGGATATCTGCACTCCGGCAGAAGGCACTGCCGCTTAATCGGGCAGTAGTGCGCACACTCCTTGCACGTCTTTGGTGTCCGCCGGAATAATATAACCGTCTTGTCCTTCTCACTCATCATTCATCCCAAAACAAAAAGAGCCCGATTGCTCGCGGCTCCTTACCCTCTTTATATTTTCCCTATGTTAGCATTGTAGCAGAAACTTAGTATAACGACAGTATAATAAAAGGACAATAAAGGTATAATAATCGTACAACTTATGGACGCGCAACTTTTGTGCCCCTAAGCAGTTTTTTCTCTCTTTCCACCAAGTTTTTCAACGCGAGTTCACCTTTAAAACAATCTCCCCGTATGTTCTCAAACGAAAAACAAACTAAGATTTCTTTGCCCTCATCCCCCTCTTTTCTATCAATCCTAAAAACAAGCCGCGGCTGCTCTTCTCCTGTTCGCATAAAAAAATCTTTCTCTATGCAATCAATTTTTACATCTCCCGACATGATAATTTTGATGCTATGAGAATCCTCCATCAACCAGCATTTGAAATGAATTGCCATTTTTCCCAAATTCCCAATAGCAAAATGCGCACACTCCCTGTGTACCATAAGGTATTCAATATATGGTAGCGCCCGCTCACGCAAATCCTCCTTCTCTCGCATTTCTTCGTTAATCTTTGACAACCGATCATTCTGCCAAAACGCAACACATCCCAGGAAAGTCGTTGCTGCATACGGCAACATTACTTTGTATTGCTCTACAGGATTTACCGCATATCCCATCGCTGTCAAAATTGCATTCCCAACAAATGGAATAGCCATGACTCCTACGGCAACGAACCACAATGTTCCTGGCGTTTTTTCGCCCTTTAGGATACGAATCAATACCCAAAAGGTTGCTACATCAAGAATCATGAACAACGTTATAAAAAGCCCCGCTTCATCACCAATTTTGAACAATTCAATAATTCCCCATGTAAAAAGCACAAGATACGATGATACAAAAATAGCATTAACCAGCTTTTTAACTTTTACAAAATAATCCCTATTTTTTTTCACACAAATACGCTCCTTAGTTGCTCTTCAATCGACCAATGCTTGCTCCAATTTTTTTGCACCTACTCTCACTATAATTTAATCTTACTGCGATCTGCGCATAAGTCAACCCCTCGCAATACCGCAGCCGCACAAATCGCCATTCCACGTCTGAAAGCCCTACCTCGCTCAACCGTCGCTCCAATGCATCAAACTCATCGTATAGCCCCTGCAACACATTTTGTGCTGTTGCAATGCGCCTGTCAAACAGCTCCATCATCCTCAGTACCGCAGCATACACCGGATCGCCCGGCACGCCAGAGTCGCCGCGCGGCATCCCTGTGATTTCCGGTGCGTACAAAAGGCTGCGTGCAAAATCGTACTTCTCCACGATGATATCCTGTATCTGCTGTTTTTGCCGCCGAACCCCCCGGTACAACTCACCATACCGCCGCAATATACTCTCTTGCAATCCTGTGTCCTCCCGTGCTATAATAATCTTACCAAGGATTATTAGGGCGGCTACGGCTGCTCTTTTATTTTTATCACGTTTTGCACAAAGAATATTGCTGCATGGCATTTTTTTATTTTCATCTGATCTTCCTTGTGGTATAATGCCCAAAAATGGAGGTATTGTTATGGCACTTGTATTCATCTTCTTAATCCCCATTACAGTTCTTTTCTTTATCATGGCGCGTTGGCCGGATTTCTTTTATGGGCTCACTCATAATAAGCAAGCATTCCCCATGCCCCAAAAGCGCTATCGCGCCACGCGTGTTATGGGAATCATTGGATTCATTGCATTCGCATCACTATGCGTTTTCATGTTAGTCGGCATCCTCGTTTTGGGGCTTTAAGCTTCTTCACAAAAGCAAAGGTGATGGGGCGCCCTCACGGCCGCCCCATGATTCACCCTCCCACCATCTCGTTCCATTCTTCCACCCATTCGAGCGGAAAGGCTCGCCCCTCATTCAGATATCTTGCAATCGCTCCCTTGACATCATCGCGCCGCTGCTCCTGCCACAAATGCCTTGGCGTCAATCCCAACGGCGGTCGCTTGGCTGCGTCCTCTTTTTCGCATTTTTTGGCTTCCGCAATCAGTTCATCCACCGCCGCATCAAAATCCGCATTCACCACGGCCGCTTTTGGGGGCTGCACAATCCCCCTCTGCTCTGCCGTAATTTGCGCAATCGCCTCCGTGATCAACGCATCCGTGTCCTCATGCCCGCGCTTCTTTCGCGCTCCGTTTTTAGGCAGGCGGTTGTTGCTCCGCCATTTCGCCACTGCCGACGCTTCGCACCCCAGCGCAACCGCTATGCGTTCATCGCTCGCCCCCTCGCGGTACATCCGCTCCCGCAGTTTCATGTCCTCTTTTTCCAGTCGGCTCACCTTCTTTTTCTCCGCTTCCGCGTTTGTCACCTTGTTCATGTATTCGCGCCGCGGTATCCTCGAAGGTTGTGGTGCCATTGGCACCGCTTCCTGCTCCCTCTGCTCCACCTCAGCCGCCTGTTCCTTCTTTTCCCTGCGTGCCTCTTTTGTCTCCAGCAACCCCGCATCCCGCAACACCGTCTGAATCTCACTCACGCGGCACGCGTTCAGCTCCGCCAAAATGCTCACCTGCGCCTTTTTGTTCTGCGCATTTCGGTAGCTGTCCCGGATCTCACTTTCTGACATAAACATCCGCTCTCTCCTCCCAACTGCTCATTTGCTCATTGCTCATATAATGTTCGCGCGCGTGCGCACCCGCACGTTTGGGCTGCTCATGTCTCGCGCGCAACTTGGCCTGTCTCCTCTGCAACCGCCGCATTTTCCTGCGCACATCCTCCGCCGTCATCCCTAAAATGCAGTAGCTCAAGTATTGATATCTCCCGTTTTCGTTCACGTCCACACGCTGTTCAATCTGCTTGCAGCCTTTGGGCGTCGAAAGAATCCGCTCCGCCATTGACCGAGTAATCTGCTTACGCTCTACAATCGGGTTCACAAGGTTTCGTGATTGCATCCAGCGCTTGTGTCCATCCCTCTTTTTTGTCTGATTCTCAATGTATGCTGTCAGTCTTGTATAATCTTTTGCCACGTCGAAATGCTCAAGTGCCGCATTGCCACATGTCCACATCGCCGCCAGCGTGTCCATACTCATGCCGGATATCGCAACATGGATGTGCGTCCTCACCCGCGCCCCCCGCTGTTCATCCACCACCGCGCCCATGTAGCGCAAGCTCCCCAGTCCACGATTGCCGCGCCAGCGTCTTAGCCGCTGCAAAAAATTTTTAAACAGCCGAACCGCATTCTCAAAATCCACCTCATCACGAAAATCAAATGTCACAAACAAATCATCCCTGCCAAAGTTCGCGTGCACCTTCCGGCGAAAATGCTTGTATGAGTTCATCCAGTTTCGCTTCGCCTGTTCCGCGTCCGTGGATTGCTTGTTTTCCGATCTCGGAATACGCAATTCGGATCCCCGCCGCGCATGATAGGTTTCCACTTCCACAAAATCGCCGCTGATTATTTTTTTCTGATACCAAGGCATAATGCACCGTTCCTAATAATAATTGTGTGACCAAGCTCACCAGTCCGCATGTTCGCCCAACGCCAAAGCCAGTAGCGGCGCCCGGACTAAATTACTACTGGCTTGAATATTTCTTCCTATATATTACGTTCGTATATCGAAACCTGCCTGCTGCTCCGTTGCGGTGTGGTTTCCCGCTTGGTCGACCGCTCCACCCGTTCCGGTACCCGACGCGCCGCCCCCTTGCAGGTACACCGGTGCAGTACCCACCCCACAAAGATAGGGTCCTGCGACCGATGCACTTGCTCATACTCCCAGCCCACGCTCGCCCGCATGATCCGCCCCGCATCGTCAATCACATACGCGTTGCCCCCCGGCTCCGAGTCATAGTATACCGCCGCAGGGTTCACCGCCCGCGCCTTGCCGTTCCGATCCCGTTTAAACTGAATCACCTGCCCGCACTCCCTGCACCTGATCGCCTCTTTTTTCATCCCTTCACACCTCCTCCATATCCTCCACACTCATCTGCTTTTGCAGTTCGCGCAGCACCAGCCGCCCTCCCTCCAGTTCCACAATGCACGTTCCCGTGTCGATTTTTTCTTTGCTCTTCTCCTCTTTTTTTAAAATCGCACGACATTCATATTCCAGCTTTGGCACGAAATCAATCCGCTCTCTCACCTCTCCGGCCTCACCCACATTCACGGCTCGCTCCTGCTCTTCCAACTCCACCGTAATGGCAAGTGAAAGTTTCCCACCAATAAATTCACCTTCCATCAATTCCCGCAGCACAGCGTCCAGCTTCCCGTTTACATCCTCAACCATCCCCGTAAAAAGTTCCCCTCGAATATCCACCGTTTGATTTTTCATCTTTTCACACCCCCTGTGCCACCTTCTCGCACGCCGTTCGCAGCGCCTTGCGATACTTC
>CAYVTZ010000045.1:0-20999 GCA_964454685.1 uncultured Christensenellaceae bacterium | reverse complement strand
GCTGTGCGTCTCCTCATACTTTGCCTGCGCCGCCGCTCGCCACTTGTCCGCCGCCGCCCTGCTCTGGTGCACACTGTCCCGCCCGTGGCGGTGATGCTGCGCGCACAGCAAAACCTTAAATCCCTCACGCTCGGAAATCCTGCGGTTCGCCCCGCCGAATATGTGGTGCTCCTCCAAGTTGTCCGCACTTCCGCATTCCATGCACCAGCATTCTTCCTCATAATCCTGCATGATGCTTGCCTTTTTCCTGCTCATCGCTTTTTCTCCCCGTACATCTCAACAGCCGCGTCACTCCAAACCTCCGGCTTTCACATTCCGCTAAAGCGCAATTTTTCAGCCTTCGCTTGTAGTTCCGCTTTCCCACGAAGCAGGCTTCGCGGGAGCCCTTTCACTCCTCTAAATGTTTTTCTTATTTTTCTCCATACATCTCGACCGCCATGTTTGAGATCACCTTGCGCAATCCCTCACAGCGCGCCCCCGCCAAAATCGCGTCCGCCACCGCGTTCCCCAGCTCGCCTTTCAGCTTCATAATCTCTGCGTCCTTTTGCTCCAGCATCCGCGCAATCTCGACTTCGTCCGTTTTCTCCACGCACAGCGGGTCGCACTCCGCCACCACGCGGTTCCTGCGGTCAATCGTCATCTCCTCCATCATCTTCCTCCATTATTTCATCCGCAATGCGCCACTTCCCGTCCGCGCCTTGCACAAATCCTGCCATCTCATCGCCCATCTTTTCCTCCACATCTTGCGCCGCGCAAAGCATTCCTCCGCCATCGGGCGATACATCTGCGCCCGCCCCACCTTCAACGCACGCATTCCCGTCCTCCACACATCACAGGCATTAAGGCTACTTCCCGCCGCTCCCGCGGATTCTGCAATTCGTGTATCATGATGGATAAGCCCACCACTACGTCCACCGCGTCCATGTTCCCGTCCGCAATCTTCCTGCGCTGCTCCTCGCGCAGCTGAATCAGCAATTCCATTTGGCTCATGCTCTCGCTCCCTTCAAACAATGTCCGCAAAGATGGATTTCAAAATCCGCAATCGCTCCTCGGATACCAAAACTTTCCCCTCCGGGATCGGCTCTTGCTTCCGTTCCACCCACTTCCCCTCGCGCGGGAAGTAAAAATACATATCCTTCTTGTCCAGTCTCAACAGATCCATAATGGTGTAGCATTCGTCCAGCGTAAAGCATTCCAGGCCCCGCAGACGTTGGCTTATATATACTTCCGATCTCCCAATCACCTTCGCAAGATCCTGTTGCGTAATCTCATTTTGCTTAAGCATCACGCGTAACGCATGAAATGCCTGCATTTTCTTCACCTTCTCTCACTACTTTTGTGGTTGTTGTTTTTCACCGCCGCATGATGTACTATTTTCAAAAATGAAAGCGTGATACTATGAATGTCAAATCCATCACTTCACTTGATGCCCTTTATGATCAGTACGATTTTTCTAATGCATAACTAAAATTTGTCGAATAGATCACCGGTAACAACCGATGGTGGTTCAAGGAATACATAAAAAACGACTCCGGCGAAATCTTTGCGTTTTTCACCTCATATACAACAGAGGAATATAAAGATTATCTTTTAACGGTTCGCATTGTTTCCACTCGAAACGGATATCAATTCAGCTATCACGAGCGCACTGCTCAACCAACCGATAGGTAACCCCGCCGCCAATCCCGCAGGCTTCGTCCGGCGCTTCCATGCTCCAGCAGCCGTACGGTGTACGCCTCTTACTGTCCACCAGTGTCATGGTCTGCCCGTCCTGCGCTTGCAGGATGCACACGCATAGATTATGCCCCAGCATTCGCTTCACCATCTGCGAACGCATTGTGTTCACGAGTCGGCGTAATCTTTCAAATCTCATCGCACTTCACCTCCCCTCTTTTGGGCTGTATTGCGTTTTTTACTAACTTGTGCTAAAATTTTGTCAAAATATTACTCTAGGAGGTTCAAATCAATGAGAGACCAAATCACAAGGGCGCTTATCGAGCTAAAACTAGCAGCTTCATCCGCAACCGAATTCACATACAATGATTTGTTGAAAAAGTATGACGCTATATTCAGTGGCGACACATTCAGCCACATCTATTCGATCGAACTTTGCCACAGCTTAAATACACATTTCAAAATTTTAATTTCTCATAGCGAACTCGCATCTCAGCTTCCTGACATCTGTGCAGAATTACAGATGCCCCTTGTAGCAATGATTCCGACAAATCAAGTAAACGAGGTTAGTCCTCTTTTTCTTCATTACTTAGTCCAGCTTTTCTAAGCAGCATATCTCCATCCTCTATCGGCTCAAGACCAAATTCCACTCGCTGTTGATTAATCGTCTTCTCACCTTGCTCCACTGCATCGGCGCTTTTTTTAAGCGCGTCTTTTTTCATCCTCTCTCACCTCCCCTCTTTTGGGCTGTGTTAGCGTGGTTGTTGTTTGGTGTTTAGGCTGTATATTCATTCTTGCGCACACCTTGCCTCTAATGTATAATGTTCACATAATGTAAAGGTGGTGTATATTATGGAATGTATGGTTTGCGGCAAAGAATTCACTGGCGACAAAGTTCTTTGTGATTATGAAGTATGCTTAGTGTGCTCAATGGTAGCGCATTCGGAAACAAAAACGCTTTTGGAATTTATACCCGAATTATGTAATAAGGCAAATTGCACCGATGACCCTGAAGAAAAGATTGTTTACTTCAAGTGTGCGTTGGATATGCTTTATGAACACAAAGTAAAATACTACGACAAAGAAATACTGCTACTTGAGCAAGATGTTGGCGACTTAATAGATCAATTCATAAGCGCAATCATAAGCACAAAGCTCGAACAGTACGGTATTGTCGAGCAAGATCCGGCATAATTGCACTATTCGTGCAATTATGCCGTAAAAAAAATATTCTCTACAGTCGTGCCATAAAATCTAGCAAGCTTCAATTTCACTTCATCTCGTGGAATTCTCTTTCCCTGCTCATACATAGAAAGCGCCGAGACACTAATTCCTAACTTGTTCGCCACGCTCATCTGCGTCTTTTTGCCCCGCAACTCAATAAGCTTCATTCCAATTTTCTCGCAATTCATCACACACCTCCATTACACGTATTGTGCATTTTTATTCTAATCCTTCTCTCTCATATTGTCAATACCATTTTTTACATTTGGTGTATTTTTTGTTGACACATACACGTAATGTGTATATAATAAGCGTATCAATAGATAGGAAATAGTTTTATGAGGTTTTGTGACACATTGCGCTATTTGCGCAACAAGGACAATATGACGCAGCAAGAACTTGCAGAAAAAATCGGGATATCTTTAAGCGCAATTAGTATGTACGAACGCGGACAAAGAGAGCCCAATTTTGAAACACTTGAAGCGATTGCCGACTATTTCAATGTAGACATGAACCAGTTGATGGGGCGCGACGACAACGTTTCACGCTCAACAAATAATGATACTACTAAGCAAAAAGGCAGCATAGCAACGCCAAAATTACCGACCACAGAAGAACAACAGTTATTACGTGCATACAACGCTGCACCACTCCGAGATAAAAACATCGTTCGCGTAACGCTCAACCTTCCGTTGTTGTCAGATGATGGAAGCATCGTAAAAAAAGAAGCATGAAGATAATATAGTGGATTTCGCGGATTTTATTGAGCGCAAAAAAAATACCTGATATACAAGTATTTTTTAAAAGCAACACCGTTCGACATTTTCCATCACAAATGGATGATATAATATTGCAAAAAAATTATTTAAAGGGGATTTCAAAATGAAAAAGCTATTGATTATCACACTCACCGCAACGCTTATGTTCGCGGCTTTCGCTTGTAGCGCACCGCAAGCATCGGCCAGCCCGTCACCAAGCGTTGAGGTTACCGCCGCACCCACGCCGGAGCCAACACCCGAACCGACACCCACACCCACACCGGAAGCGGCTCCAACGCCTATCGCAGAAGCTGTATCCGAAAGTGACGAAATGCCAATGAGTATAGGCGCGTTTCCTCGCACCCCCGAAGAAGCAAAAAACGCGTTTTTTGATAATTTGATTTTTCTAAATGGAATGGCAAACGAATCAGCGGAGATATTGGGCGAGTTGGCTCTAGCCAAAGAGTCCACCCCCGTAACATTGCTTTGGGATGAAACATACCTGTTTGGCTTTGACGACGTGAGTTATGCGTTGATTACAGATAAAGAAGGCATTGTAAAGTGCGCCCTTGTTGTCCAAAATCCAGAGGTTATGACCGGATACGCACAAGCGCACCGCATTGTTCCTGCGATGATACAGACTTTTGGATTCGATTCTGCCGAGACAGCAATGGAGTCGTCGGCGAATGCGTTGCACGAACTTGTTGAATCTAATGGTGAAACCTCTTATCTTGAAGGCAGCGAGTGCGCCGGATTGTACTCCTATGAATACAATCAGATTGTAGCAACATTAATGTTAAACTCACAGGAAGTGAAAGATAACATGGAGTATTACATCGACCGGATAAATAGTTATTTAGACCTTTTTAAAGAATAGAATTAAAACTGCCCCTCCGCGCTACCAACACAAGAGGGGCAAGCAGTAAAAACAACAACCACGCCATTCTTCTGCCCTTTTATTGTACCACGGGCAGAATTACATAACAAGCCCGGAGGTAAAAAATGACAAAGAGATTAAACATTGCAAAGTGGCTCCCCGAATACAGCAGATGGCAAATCAAAGTCCGTAGAGATGGGGTGCGCCGAACCTTCACCGATTCCACACCGGGGCGTGGAGGTCAGCTCAAATGCCAAGCCAAAGCCGATCAGTGGCTGGACGGTGTTGTAAACACCAACATCAAAGTTTCCAAGCTGTATGATGCTTGGATTGATGAGCTTAAGATTTCCACCTCCAAAAGCCATTGGCTGCAATACGAGCGATATGGCAAAAACTATATCATGCCGCAAATCGAGCACAAAAAAATTGGAAATCTAAGTTGTCAAGATTTGCAAAACGTAATTCTTTATGCGCACAAAAATGGCAATCAAAAAAACGGGCTTGCAGCAAAAACATTGCAGAATATTCGTGCCTGTCTCATGGCGTTCATCAAATACGCACGCAAAAATCAAGCATGTAAGCTGTTCCCCGAAGGTTTGTATATCCCTTCCACAGCAAAAAAGAGCCACAAGGATACCTTGCAGCCCAGCGATATCAAAATTCTATTCTCATCAACCAAAACCACCCATTACAAAAAGCCGGTAGAAGAATGGTATGCCTATGCTTTCCGCTTTGCAGTGGTCACCGGCTTGCGTCCCGGCGAACTGCTTGCCCTCAAAAATTCTGATATTGATATACGCTCGCGCACTTGCAGTGTAAACGGCTCCGTCAATGTCTATAATGAATACACCGATGGAAAAAACAAAAATGCGCTCCGTTCCTTTGTGCTTCCTCAAATCGCTATTGATGTCATCAAGGACCAACGCGAAATGCTTAAAAGGGCCGGACTGATTTCTACATACCTGTTCCCCAATAAAGATGGCGAGCGTTCACGTTATAGCATCTATTCAAAGCACTGGATTCATTATAGAGATGCAAACGGCATCAGCCAACGTTCCGCTTACGAGCTGCGGCACACCTTTTTTTCCATCAACAAAAGCCTGCCTGTTGAAATGGTCAAAATTATCGGCGGGCACAGCGATCAATTCGATACATTCGGCACCTACGGTCATCCGCTTGAGAACGATGCAAAGAATGCCGCCGCATTGGTCAACGCAGAAATTACCAAGCTTCTGAAATAGAAAAGGGGTTAAAACCGGGGTTAATCCCAAAAATAAGCAAAGAAAAAACCGCTGTATTTAGCATATTACAGCGGTTTTCCTATTGGTGGAAGCGAGGGGAGTCGAACCCCTGTCCGAAAACCTGTCCAGGCAACTTTCTACAAGCTTATTTACTTCGATTGGTTTCCCGCTCACGCGTCCAAAGTAACAAAAACGCAAGAGCAGTAGCTTCATTTATGCCGCGTTACTGCAAAGCTTAGGCAACGCCGTAGCCCATTTTAAATGAGCTTCCGATTCATACCCAAATGGGAAAAGTATGGTCGGAAGGCCGCTTTAGATTAAGCAGCAAGCAGAGCGGGCGAACCCACTACTGCATTTTTTTCGTTTTTAGCATTTATATTTAAGCCAGGCTTTTTTGCGCAGCGTCCTGAACTGCGGCTTGCTTATTACCCCAACAAATGTCCCCGTCGAAACCATGTACGCCCCCACGAAGATGTCGGGCATTCCCTTCATCTTGTTCATTATAGCATAAATCCGCCTGCCGTCACGGAAATATTCAATAATTTGTTACACTTGTGCACTTTATTTAATCTGCCGTTCCATTTCCCGCTTCACGGTCTTTTCTTTTAAATCGTGCCGTTTGTCATACGTGTGCTTGCCGCGGCAAACACCGATCTCTAGCTTTACCTTGCCCGCTTTCAAATACATCCTCAATGGAATCAGCGTAAACCCTTTTTGCGCCGAAAGCCCTAACAGCTTGGCGATTTCCCGCTTGTGCAGCAGCAGCTTGCGCACCCGCAAAGGATCGGTATTAAAAATATTCCCCTTCTCGTATGGGCTAATGTGCAAATTTTGCACGAATGCTTCCCCGTTCTTGATTTGCACATAGGAATCACGCAGATTCAAACGCCCCATCCGGCAAGATTTGACCTCTGTACCCACCAACGCAACGCCTGCTTCGTATTTGTCTTCGATGAAATAATCATGCCACGCTTTTTTGTTTTGCGCGATCACCTTCTCACCCATGTCTTTCTGCCTTCCTTCTCAACCTGCTCATTACAGTTAATCTTATACCCGCAATCATACTTTTGCAAACTCAATTTTCCCGCTTGCCACATCTGCAGAAACTACGCGTACACGAATTTTATCTCCCAGCGATATTTTGCGTTTGGTGCGCTCTCCCACCAACGAGAAAGTTTTTTCGTGAAGCACATAGTAGTCATCGTGCATCTGCGCGAGTGGAATCATACCTTCAATCGTGCTGGGCAGTTCCGCGAATACTCCAAAGCGCGTCACTCCCGATACAACCGCGTCGTATTCCTCGCCGATATGCTTGCCCATAAACTGCGCCATGATGATATCCTCCACAGCGCGCTCCGCTTCAATGGCTTTTCGCTCCCGCTCACCCGACTGCTGCGCCACTTCCGGCAAAATTTGTTCTAAATGGCGAATATATTTGGGAGACATCTCCCCGCGTAGCGTCGCCTTAATGATGCGATGCACCTGCAAATCCGGATATCGCCGAATGGGCGAGGTAAAGTGGCAATACCGTTCTGCCGCCAGCCCGAAATGTGCCAGCGGAACCGTGTCATATTTCGCCTTTTTCAGCGAACGCAGTGTCACTTGATTGATGATTGCGCCCTCCGGCTTATCCTGCACCGATTCCAGTAATTGCTGCAGCGTGCGCGGGTGGATGTTTGCAACCCCCTTGAGGGTTAGCCCAAACCCGCTCAAGAACACCGCCAGTTCGCGCATCTTGTCCGTGTCCGGCTGCTCGTGAATGCGATAGAGGAAGGGAATCTCTTGATAAAAATAGCTTTCTGCGACAGTCATGTTTGCCGCCAGCATAAATTCCTCAATCAGCTTTTCCGCATCGCCGCGTTCGCGTATCCCCACTTCCACAGGCATGCCCGCGTCATTGAGCACAATTTTTGCCTCGTCGATATCAAAATCAATACTGCCTTTTTCAAATCGCCGCGCCCGCATGATTTTTGCAAGTGCGTTCATTTCGCATAGCATTGCTGCTGCGTCCGCCGCGACTGCGTTTGCGTCGCCTTCCAACATGCGGTTTACCGCCTCGTATGTCAGGCGATATTTGGTGCAGATGATTGTCTGTGCCATCTCGTGTGATACGACCTCGCCCTGCGGTGAAATCTCCATCATACAGGAGAGCGTCAGCTTGTCCTCCTGTGGATTCAGCGAGCAAAGATCGTCCGATAGTTCTTTGGGCAGCATCGGCACAACGCGATCCACAAGATACACACTTGTGCCGCGTTTGAGCGCTTCACGATCCAATACACTAGATTCCACAACATACTGGCTTACGTCCGCGATATGCACCCCCAGCTGCACATTCCCATTGCTCAGCTTTCGGAAAGATACCGCATCGTCAAGGTCTTTGGCATCCGCGCCGTCAATCGTCACAATCAGCCAGTCGCGGCAATCTTTGCGCCCCTCCATGGATTGCGGTGATGCTTGAGCTTGCGCCGCTGCCGCTTGGCATTTCTCATCGAACTCGGCAATCAAGCCAAACTTACGCGCTACGCTTAAAATCTCCACGGCAGTGTCGCCCACATCGCCTAAAATCTCGACGATGCGTCCCTCCGGGCTGCGCCCCTGCACACCCCGACGCTCAATGCTAACCACCACTTTTTGTTGGTTTTTTGCATGGAGCGTATCGCCTTTTGTTATATACACATCCTCAATGGGGACGTCGCAAACGACAAACATCGTATTGCGCGTGGACTGCGTCGTGCCAATCACCTGCATCGGCAGCACGGAAAGGATACGATGCACCCGCCCTTCCAGATTTCGCTCACGATCCTGCCGCTTGGTTAGCTTTACGATTACGGTTTCGCCATGCAGCGCACCCTGCTTTTGATCCGGCGCAATAAAGATATCCCCGTGTTTGGCAGTGCGCACAAACGCAAAGCCGCCTTTTTTGCAGTCCATGACTCCTTTGAAAAATCCCATGGTGGAGGCTAGCGCCACTTTTTTATGCTTGGTGTAGCAAATTTCACCTTCTTGTTCCAACTGCGTCAATTCCTGCATCATCTCCGCCGGCTCCAGTTCCAGTGCGTCTGCAAGCTGTTCCGGCAGAACATAAATTCTCTTTTCAATTTCCTCTAATATGCGCTCCCGCATAGTTGACTCCTTCACATTTCGCGTGTGGATCACGCGTCTATCATTCTGATTCATTCCTTGCCTGATGTTCCCTTTGCAAGCTTTTCTTGCAGAGGAGCTCAAACGTTTTTTAACAAAAAAGGCGTTCTGATGCGAACGCCCGGACTCTCTTTATTCGGCTTACATAAAGTATTTCTGAATCAAGACCAGCACAACGGCCAAAATCATAAAGCCAATTGCTGCAACCTTGGTCAGTCTGACCAGCAAAGCGTCCATGCCTCGCGCTTTTTTCTTTCCCCACATTGCTTCTGCGCCGCCGCCGATCGCGCCCGGAAGACCCGTCTTTGCACCCGACTGTAACAACACAACTGCAATCAAAAATATCGAAAAAACCACTAATACGATTTTAATTACAAGAGACAAAATGTCCATTTCAAAACCTCCAGTTTATGTACATAACAAAAGTATGATATCATGCACACGATATAAATGCAAGTGTTTTTCCGTGATTTGTTCTGTAATTTTGCATCACATGCCCTGTGGTTCGCTATCCCAGGTGAAAATAAGGAAAGGTTGCGCTAATCTAGCCGCAACCCCCCTCGTTTTTTTACGCTTATACGCCCATCAACAGCTCCATGACATACATTTCGAGCTTTTCAAAGTTTTGTTCTGCCACGCATTTTTTCTGAAATTCATAATCAAAGCGTTTTGCCTTATCCAGCAGCAATTCAAACATCCGTTTGCTGTTGATGATGTGGCGATAGCAGTCCTCTGCGGGTTGTGTGCGCATTGCCTTCACATCAAGCCCCACACATTCGCCGTTCTCACCGAAGTTGTTTTCATACAGCACCTTGACCTGATTGAACGCTACGCGCAGGTTTTCCATGCCGAAGGTCTTATCCTGATCGTAACGAATGCCGTTCTGATCGTTCAGATGCACACCCCAAAGCTTGCCCCACGCAAGCGCAAACGCCATGTCTGCCGCAGGATCTAGCCCTGCCATGATAGAGTGCGCGCTCTCGATGCAAACGCCTACGCGGCTGGGGTCTACTGTTTGCGCGCCCATCGCCAGCGCATGCCCGCACGTACCACTGTAACTGCGGTCAATCGGCTCATTGGGCTTAGGTTCAACCAAAATCTGCACATCCGGATCGTATTTGAGAATGGTGTCGATTGCATCCTTCATCTGTCGGATTTTTTCGACGGGATTTTTTCCTTCTGCACAGAGGGTGCCCTCACGCGCCAGCCACAGCTGTACTTTGTTGGTACCCAGCGCTTTTGCGATGTCCACCGAGCGCAGCGAGCGCCAGATCGCAAATTCATAGTCTTCCTTGAGGCTTGCGGTATAGCCGCCGTCGTTGGTGCGTTTATCAAACCACAGCCGCGGCGCTACAAATTCTGCAAACAAGCCGTATTTATCCAGCATTGCTTTGACGTCTTTGGCATAGTCAATAATTGCCTTTTCAGACATATTGTTCATGTCCGGCACTGCGTCGTCATCATGGAATTGCACGCCATCCATGCCGATTTCCGCAAATTTCTTGATTTTCTCTTCAAAGGGGATTTCCGGACGGATTCCCGGCCCAAAGGTCTCGTGTCCTTCATGCACATTCCAAGGTCCTACGGTAAAACGAAATTTTGCCATTGTTTTTTCCTCCCGATTCAGTTGTATTGTTTGGTAATCGATTTAATCATAGCATACAACAAATCGCAACACAATAAGCGCTATCTTTGTCATATTAATATGACATATTTGCGATTTTATTCAATCATTTTCTTTTGCGCCTGCTTATGCCTGTCTACGCACGCTTTCTGCTCAGCCCAAACAATGCAAACGGCACAATCACCGGAAAAATCACAGAAAACACCAACAGCAGAACAGCCCGATTGCTGTGCACCGCATATACACGATATAGCGTGATATAGCGCACCACCAGATAAACAACACCCACTACGATTGTAAAAATCAGCAGGTTCATCATATCACCCAGCTCATTGATGGGGGTCGTCATCAGCGTATTGTCTGCCCAAACCGTCACACTCACTGCCAGCGCCAGCGCAGCCGCCGATAAAACAGGCAGCAAAACCGCAGTTTTCAACCTCTTTTGCTTTTCCGCCGCATCCCCAATGCAACCCAACAAACGGTCGCTCAGCACCGGAATCCACGCCATCCACGCGCCTGCAACACCGCGCTTCTTTGCAATACCAAACAGCCCCGCCGCCTGAAATACATAGCAAACCAGCACCACAATGCCCACAACAGTTACAATCGTGACTAAATAATTCAAAATCGCAATCAATTTGATTCCCTCCACTCATTCGGTCGGTCGCATTCATTATAGCATATCCGCGTCCAAAGCAACAGAAAAACCCGCGGCATCGCCGCGGGCTCTTCCGTAAATTTTTTGTGAACCGCAAAGCAAGTGCGCTGCCGCCCTACTCTGCCGACTGCCACATCATGCGGCACAGGCTCACTTTTGTTCTTCCTCTGCCTGCTCGGATGCAGGTTCTTGCGCCACTTGCGGCTCCACCATCGGCTCTGCCGCCGTCTCTTGCGTTGCTTGCGGCTCCATCACAGGCTCTACCGCCGTTTCCTGCGTCGCTTGCGGCTCCGTCGGTGCAGTCTGCTGTGAGGGGGCAAAGTTCGGCGTCTGATATGCTCCGCCCGCATTAGCGTTCGGCGCGCTCATCGGCTGCAAAGGCGGCAATCCCGGCGTTCCATCCCCTTCATTCCGCTTGGGGAACTCACCATTGCGCACTGCAAACAGTACGAACGGCATAATGAAAGAAAACAGAATGGACAGCACAAGAAGCACCACACAGCTTTCTGTGGTCGATTTATAGATTTTGTACAGCGCAATATACTGAAATACCGCCATCGTAATGGAAACCGCCAGCAAAACGAAATAAACCACGGCTACCCCTACCCAAAAGACCGGCGCAAAGATCGCTGTAAACGCCATCGGTATCATCACCAGTGCCAGCACCAGTGTCACGATTGAGCCAATTAAAAGTCCCCACGCATAGCTTGTCTTTTTCCCGTCAACGCGCGCGTTGTATTCGTCCGCAACCTTGCCAAACATATAATAATTCACTACCGGAATCCACGCCATCCACGCATATTCAATGCCACGGCGCTTTGCAATGCTGTAAATGCCCAACGCCTGAAATACATACATCACAACGGAAAGCACCACACATACGATGATAACCGTCTGCACGATCGCCCAAACAAAATAAAATGTCGTCATATAATCCGCTCCGTTCATGTAATCAAACACACTCCACGCATCGTTCCCGGGATAATATCCATAATCAAAATAACTCATTCCATATTCCTCCTATTTGTGTCTTTTCCTTCTGTTTGCCTATTAAGGGATTTCATTCGCTTGTTATAAAATATATCATAAATCGCACAAAAAAGCACCAGCTTTATCGCAAATTCGCGTGAAAACTCCCAACTTTATTCACCCTCGGCGCGTACGTGCGGCGGTGGCAACTGGTCTCCCGCAGGTTTCGGTCGTTCTCCGTTTCGCACCGCAAACAGCACAAACGGTACAATCACCATGAATATGATGGAAAGCACCAACAGCACAACATAGTTGTCTGTGGTCGATTGATAAATTTTATACAGCGTCATAAACATCGTCACCAGCATCACAACAGACATCAGCAACCCAAGCGGTGCGGCCCCGCCCGTAGCGTATGCCAACAGGAATGCCGCAGCACTTAAAATCACCAGCACCCATCTGAAATATGTTGCGCGGTGCTCCACCCGTTCGTTATATTCATCCGCAATCTTGCCCAGCATGTAGTTGCACACAAACGGCACCCACGCCATCCACGCATGTTCTATGCCACGCCGCTTGGCAATCGTATAAAGCGCAAGCGACTGAAGCACATACACAACCACAGTCAGTACCACGCACACAAGCATGACTGCCAAAAGAAACGAGAGCATCACACCCGCCATGCCGATTATCCTGCCATCCATCACGTTCCCTCCTGTTAAATCGATATCTGCGCCAAGCCCAGTTTCAGATCGTCTATGATGTCCTCCACATGCTCAATGCCCACGGAAAGACGGATCATACCGGGGCTGATGCCCGCCGCATCCAACTGCTCTTGCGAAAGCTGCCGATGCGTCGCACTCGCCGGATGCAGCACACATGTCTTAACGGTTGCCACATGCACCACATTCGATGCCAGTTTCAGGCTGTCCATAAAGCGCACCGCCGCCTGTTTTCCACCGCGCACCACAAAGGAGATCACGCCGCATGCGCCGTGCGGCAGATATTTCTGCGCCAGCGCGTACTGCGCGTTGCTCTTTAGCAACGGATAATTCACGCTCTCAATTTGCGGCTGCTCTTCCAAAAACTGTGCAACGCAAAGCGCGTTTGCGCTATGTCGTTCCATGCGCAATGCCAGTGTTTCGGTTCCCAAATAGGTGTAAAACGCCGCCTGCGCAGATGGATACGTCCCCAAGTCGCGCATCATCTGTACACGCGCCTTGCTGATGTACGCCGCCGCGCCAAACGCCTCGGTATAAATCAAGCCATGATAGCTCTCGTCCGGCTGCGAAAGCCCTGCATAGTCTTTCCAATCAAAGGCTCCGCTGTCAATGATAACGCCGCCAAGCTGCACCGCATGTCCGTCCATATACTTTGAAGTGGAATGCGTCACAATGTCCGCCCCATGCTCAATCGGCCTGCACAACACCGGTGTGGCAAATGTGTTGTCCACAATCAGCGGTACGCCGTGCCTGTGCGCCATGTCCGCAAAGCGCTGGATATCGAAAACGGAAAGCTCCGGGTTTGCAATCGTTTCCCCAAACAGCGCCTTGGTGTTGGGGCGAAACGCCGCTTCAATCTGCGCGTCACTTGCGCTTTGATCCACAAACGTGCACTCCACACCAAATTTTTTCAGTGTTACCGCAAACAGGTTCGTCGTGCCTCCGTAAATGCTGGATGTGCTGATCAAATGATCGCCTGCCTGCGCAATGTTCATAATGGCAATCATGTTCGCCGCCTGACCGGATGTGGTGCACAACGCGCCCACGCCACCCTCCAGTGCCGCCAGCTTGTTTTCCAGCTGTTCCACCGTCGGGTTTGAAATGCGGGAATAAAAATGTCCCGACTCGCTCAAGTCAAACAGCTTGCCAATATGCTCGGTCGAATCATAGTTATATGTCGTATTCTGGCAGATAGGCAGCACATGCGGCTCCCCGTTCCCTCCCCGGTATCCTTCGTGCAAACACTTGCTTTCAATTCTCATGCTTCCCCTCCTGAATCATCCTTCACAATATTCTGCTAAATCACCAGGCCGCCGTTTACGCCCAACACCTGCCCGGTGATGTACGCTGCCTGCGGCTGGGAAAGAAAATAGACGGTCTGTGCCACCTCCGCCGGACTTCCGACGCGCAGAAGCGGCGTCTCCCGCACCATCTGTTCCACCGCCTGCGCATCCAGCATCGCGTTCATTTGCGTATCAATCATGCCCGGCGAAACGCAGTTGACACGCACCCCGCTGGGTGCCACCTCCTGCGCCAGCGCCTTAGTCAGCCCGATCACCGCCGCCTTAGACGCGCTGTACGCAACCTCACAGGATGCGCCCACCTCGCCCCACATCGATGCAATGTTGATCATGCACCCGTCACGGCGCGCAATCATCTGCGGCAAAACTGCGCGGCAGGTGAAAAACATACTGCGCACATTCGCAGCGAATACATTGTCCCAGTCCTCTCGCGTCAAGTCGGTAAACAGCTTTTGCTGCGTTATGCCCGCGTTGTTCACCAACACGCCAATGCCGCCAAAGACTTCAGCCACTGCCTGCATCATCTGCGCCACTTGCGCCTCATCGCGCAAATCCGCCTGAAACAGATGCACAAAAGCACCTGACGCTTTCAGTTCCAACGCCAGCTCTTGTGCCGCCGCTTGCGATTGATGGTAATGCAGCGCAACGGCATATCCATGATGCGCAAACGTGCGCACCGTGTCCCGTCCGATCCCGCGCGCACCACCGGTCACCAGCACTGTTTTCATGCGGGATCAAGCAAAATCACACCGGCAAACACCAAATCGCCCTTGCCTGTATTGCGAATGCCGTGCACCTCACCGGACTTGCACAGCAGCACGTCTCCCGCTTTGACGTCCACATTTTGTCCGTTGTCGTTATAGGTGCCGCTTCCCCGCAAAATAAAAAAGGTCTCAGATTCCCCATTGTGCGCATGATCGCCAATGGATGCCCCTTCCGGCAGCGTCAACTGTCCCATCAACCGCGCATAGGCAGGCAAATCCTCTCCCGTCAGCCAGCTTGCGATGGTCACCGCTCCGTCCCCTCCGCGCATGTTTTCGCGCACTTCGACTTTACATCCTGTTTTCATCCATGCACCTTCTTTCACAATAAATCTTGCATTTGCAGAAAGCCTTTCGACAGTGGTGTCACACCGCCGAAAGGCTAAAGCAGTCATTCGGCATCTTCGGCTGCAACGCAGCATCCGCCGCCCTTAGTAAAGGCAAGCTGCTGCCTGCGTAAGATACCCTCTTTTATTTTTCTACACGAATGCAGCTCGGCACGTCGATGACCGCCGGCAACTGCTTGATTTCTTCAATCGCCTTCTGTAAATCTTTTTCGTGTGCCTTGTGCGTCACCAAAATCAACGGCGCAACTGCCTCACCCGGCGCAGCGCTCTTTTGAATCACGCTTTCGATGCTCACATCATGCGTGCCCAAAATGCCCGCAATCTTCGCCAGAACGCCCGGCTTGTCCTGCACCATCGTGCGCACAAAGTATTCCGTAATCCAGTTATCATTGAAACGCATCTCATTTGCATCGTAGCTGTTGTGGAAGGTAGCGTATTTGTGTTCGCATTGCTCCACCGCGTATAGCATATCCGAAACCAGCGCGCTTGCCGTCGGGAAATCTCCCGCTCCCTTGCCATACCACATCATCTCCCCCACCGCGCTTCCATTAATGAAAATCGCATTGAAGGAGCCTTTGATGTTTGCCAGCGGATGATCTTTGGGAATCATCGTGGGGTGCACCCGCACCTCCACCTCGCCGTTTTCCGATTTTTTACCGATTGCCAGCAGCTTCACCACGTATCCAAGTTCCCGACCGATCTCAATATCCATCTTGGTCAGTTTGGTAATACCCTCGCAGTAGATTTTTTCCACCGGCACTCTGCCATGAAATGCCATGGACGCTAAAATGGAAAGCTTATAACGCGCATCATATCCTTCCACATCGCTCGTGGGATTTGCCTCCGCATACCCCAGTGCCTGCGCCTGCGCCAGCACTTCGTCAAAGTCTTTGCCCTCGTCATCCATCTTGGTCAGTATAAAGTTCGTCGTACCGTTGATGATGCCGTATACCGCATCAATCGAATTCGCCTGCATGGAGTCGCCCATCGCACGCAAAATCGGAATGCCGCCGCCCACTGCCGCCTCAAAGTAAAAGCCTGCTTTGCCTTTCTTGGCAGCCGCGTCCAAATCCGGCCAGTTTTGCGAAATCATGTCCTTGTTTGCGGAAACCACAATCTTACCCGCTTCCAGCGCCGCAAGGATAAATTCTTTTGCCGGCTTCACGCCACCCATCACTTCCGCCACCACGGTGATCTCCGGGTCGTTGATGATTTCGTCAATGCTTTGTGCCTTCACATGCTCCGGCACCTCCACCGCATAGTTCAACGCCAGCGTCTTTTTGACTTCCAAATGGATGCCCTGCTTATGCTCGATGTTCTTCTGCTCTTTTTCAATCAGGCGATAAATGCCGCCGCCCACCGTGCCCATGCCAAGTATGGCAATTTTTATGTCTTTCATTTGCGCGTTCTCCTTTATATGATTCAATTCATTTTATTCTTCTGATAAATTTTACTCAGACCAATCAGCGTCAACGTAGGGATCACCTCGTCAATGCACTCGGTCTGCGCCGCAATCAAATCGGAAAAACCACCCGTCGCCACCACTTTTGACGCACCCAGTTCCTCCTGCATCTTGCCAATCACGTATTGCACCTGTCCCACATATCCAAAAATTATGCCTGCCTGCATTGCGCCCACCGTGGTTTTGCAGATGATGCGCTCCGGCACGCTCAATTCGATACGCGGCAGCTTGGACGCGTTCTGCGTCAATGCCTCCGCAGAGATTTTAATGCCCGGGCAAATCGCGCCGCCTAAAAAGTCTCCCCCTTTGGAGATCGCTCCAAAGCTGGTCGCCGTGCCAAAATCAATGGTAATCACCGGCCCGCCAAACATTTCGTATGCCGCCACCGCATTCACAATGCGGTCAGATCCAAGCTCCTTGGGATTGTCATACTTAATGTTGATGCCCGTCTTGATTCCCGGCCCCACAAACATCGGCCGTTTTTCAAAATAGATGCGGCACATATGCTCCAATGTATAGTTGATGGACGGAATTACCGAAGAGATCACCACCGCTTCCAAATCGCGCGGCTTTATTTCCAGGTAAGATAAAAAGCTTACCATCTGAATACCATATTCATCTGCCGTTGCCAAAACGTCCGATGCCATGCGGAAGGAATGCTCCAGCATTTCCCCGTCAAACAGTCCGCATTTGATATTTGTGTTGCCCACGTCCATCACTAAAATCATGCAGTCTCTCCTTTAAATACTTATTCAGCCGCAGGCGCATTCTTTGGCGCAGGAACAATCTCCGGCACCGTTTTGCGCAGCGCACGCACAATAAACGGGCACGCCGCCGCGGCAACAATCGCCTCCGGTACACCGTTTGTCAGCACAATGCCCCATACAACGGCCGCAACGCCCGATGCCTCCACCGCCAAAACCTGTGGTAAGATCGGCAGAAAGAAAGCGGTAAACAGCGCCAAATATAACGCCGTATTGGTCAGCGATCCCGCCGCGCTTGCCACAAACAAGGAAGCTTTCTCCCATTTTCTGCGCACGAGGCTGTCTGCAAGCCATGTGGTCACGGGGATCATCAGCCGCGGAATGCTCAAGCACAGCAGATACATCCAACCGTTCTGATCATTGTTGTGAAACACCAGCAGCGAAACCGCATCCGGCGCCGCAAAAAGCTGTATCACACTCGTTAAGATAAAAAGAAGGCTTAACCCCAATCCTGTCCGCAGCCCCAGCACCAACGTGCCGATTATGACCGGCAAACACATCAGTGTGATTTTCACAAACGGCAGCGGGATATACCCGATGGGTGTAAAGCCAAACAACAGCATAATGGCGATCAAAATCGCCGTCAGCACCAACGACCGAACTTTTTGATTTCTCATAGTTTCCTCCGTTCAGGCTTCTCTTGCGCCGCACCATTGCGCCGCGTTCAAATGCCCTACATCATAAGATTTATTTGCCGAATCCGCCCCTGTCACCCGTACCCTTTGCAAATGCAATAGCGTCATTGATGCCGGAGTCAAAGATTCATACATTTTATATTATATCAACTCGATTCGCCCTTTTCAATCATTTTCGGCATTCACGCGCAAATACGCGCCTCAAAACGCCTGCACCAGACGCTTTCCCAGCAGCACCGCTATCAGGCATAAACCCACTGAAAGCGCAATATTCAGCATTGCCGGGGCAATGCGCCCTGTTTCCAGCAAGCCGAGTGTCTCCAGCGAAAACGTGGAAAAGGTTGTAAACCCGCCCAGCAGCCCGATCATGGCTGATTTTACAATGTGATGCTCCAAATTTCCTGTCTGCAACGCGATCTGATATACCACACCGATCAAAAAAGCACCCGCAAAGTTAATGAGCAACGTCGAAAGCGGAAAGGCGCCGCCCACGCCGCTCAGGCATTTGCTCAAGCCATAGCGTGAAATCGCCCCAAAAAATCCGCCGACGCCAATCAGCAGCACACTCATGCTTCACGCTCTCCCTGCTCTTCCTGCTCCGGCGCTTCCTGCGCTGCGGGTTGCTCCTGTGGTTCCTGTTCATCTGCATGCGCTGCGGCCTCTGCCTGCTCTTTTTGCATCTGCGCCACATATTCTTCATCTTTCACATTTTCAAAATACCCGCTTTTTCCGCAGTTTGGGCAGGTCAGCATCCGGTCTACGCCCTCGCGCGATGTAAAAAAAGACCGCAAAGAGCTGGGTTTAAAGCGAAACCCGCAATACCGGCACACAAAGTGCCGCTTCATTTGAATGCGCGCATACAACGCCACACAAACAAAGATCAATCCAACTGTCGAAAATAAAATCACAAACCCCGTTATCTGTATTCCTGACATCATATCCTCCAAACGTTCTTGCGCCATGTGTAATTTTTACCATTATACCACCAATCCGCCCATTACCAAACCGTTAATCAAAAATAATCAGATATCTGTTGAAAACCTCTCGCGCCCTTGCTATAATAATCATACAAAACTCAATATGCGCTTGGGGTTGGCATCCTGTAAAAAGCGCACCCAATGAAGGTGGATTGTTCAATCAATTAGGGTGGAACCGCGGAAGCTGTGCTTTCGTCCCTTGCTGGGGCGGGAGTTTTTTTATTTTTGATATTCGTACACACGAGGAGGAAGCAATGGAAGCAAAAACTATGGAAAAAATCGTCGCGCTTGCCAAGGGCAGAGGGTTCGTATTCCCCGGCTCGGAAATTTACGGCGGGCTGGCAAACTCTTGGGATTACGGTCCCTTGGGCGTAGAATTTAAAAACAACATCAAACGCGCATGGTGGAAAAAATTCGTACAGGAATGCCCTTACAATGTCGGGCTGGATGCCGCCATCCTCATGAACCCGGAAACATGGGTCGCGTCCGGTCACGTCGGCGGCTTTAATGATCCGCTCATGGACTGCAAAAGCTGTAAAGAACGGTTTCGCGCGGATAAGCTGATCGAAGATCATGTCGAATCCACCGGCATGGACGTCGGCTCTGTTGAAGCTATGACCAAAGATCAAATGGAAGCCTTCATCGCGCAGCATATTGTCTGCCCGACCTGCGGAAAGAATGATTTCACTCCCATTCGGCAGTTCAATCTGATGTTCAAAACCTTCCAAGGCGTTAACGAGGACACCGCCGCGCAGATTTATCTGCGTCCGGAAACCGCGCAAGGTATTTTTGTAAACTTCAAAAATGTGCTGCGCACCACCCGCCGCAAAATGCCTATGGGCATCGGTCAGGTGGGAAAATCCTTCCGTAACGAGATCACCCCCGGCAACTTCATCTTCCGCATTCGAGAATTTGAACAAATGGAGCTGGAATTTTTCTGTGATCCCAAGGAAGAATTTGAATGGTTCAATTATTGGAAAGATTTCTGCCACAACTGGCTCTTAAACCTCGGCATCAAGGACGAAAATCTCAAGCTGCGCGACCACGCGCAAGAAGAGCTTTCGCATTATTCCAACGCCACAACGGACATCGAATATCGTTTCCCCTTCGGTTGGGGCGAATTGTGGGGCATTGCAGATCGCACAGATTTCGATCTCAAGGCGCACATGACGCATTCAGGCGAAAGCTTGGAATACCTCGACCCCGTGACCAACGAAAAATATGTACCCTATTGCATCGAGCCATCCCTTGGCGCAGACCGCGTCACGCTTGCCTTCCTGTGCGAGGCTTATGACGAAGAAACGCTGGAAAACGGCGATGTGCGAAATGTGTTGCGTTTTCATCCCGCGCTCGCTCCCTTCAAAGCAGCGGTGCTTCCGTTGCAAAAGAAGCTGTCCGAGCCGTCCGAAAAGCTGTTTGCAGACCTCGCCAAGCATTTTAATGTGGACTACGATGTCGCAGGCTCCATCGGCAAGCGTTATCGCCGTGAGGATGAAATCGGTACGCCGTACTGCATCACCGTTGATTTCGAGACACTCGAAGACGGCTGCGTCACTGTGCGTGACCGCGATACCATGGCGCAGCAGCGCATCGCAATGGACCAAGTTCTTGCGTTTTTACAAGAAAAAGTTGAATTTTAATAGAAATCTAACCGAAAAGCTGACAGTCTGTAAGGGTATGGAAAATCCAGTGGCAAACTGGGTTTTCCGCACCCCATTGCCCGCATAAACCGATCGTCTGATTTGAGTGTGACTTCTTATGCAGGCATTGCCGCCATTTTAAAAAATGCGGCAGCCATCATTTTTCATCTTGAAAGACTAACTATTAAAAGTCAATAGTCAAAAGAAAAAAATACGAGAACGAA
>CAYVTZ010000044.1:0-21911 GCA_964454685.1 uncultured Christensenellaceae bacterium | reverse complement strand
CTAGTATACAGAATGATTTTGTGTCCATCAAATCGGGAATAGGCGCAAAGCGTTTTGGGAGGAATATGGGGAAGGTATGAAGGTAGACAACAAGCAGGGGGTAGACCATATGGCGCAGGAGCAATACTTTTCCCCAGAAGAATGGGACAAAATTGTATCGTTTTACCGGAGAATTGGAATTTTTAGGATGACAAGATATTTGCATGCGTCGCTATTAGTAGAGTTTCCTGCTCAACGCTACCCTGATGAGGGGTTAAGAAATACTTCCTTGCGATATTTTCCTGAGGGGGCAACGGATGATCCGGATAGATGGTACTATAAGGAAACTATCCTTTTCAAGCAATTGGATGATCATTGGTGGCTGTATGAAGATGTTATTCCAGATCCTTGATGTTCGGCTAGATGGCGCTGTATAGGGTAATTTTGTGTGGGGCACACCGCCGTACACTGTTGAAGACGGAGAAATGACCGTTGATTTTCTTGAATCATACTATGCTTATGTAGATGAGCTTGTTGCCGAGAAAACTGTTCAATAGCACATATATGGACTAATGTTGCTGAGTTAATATGTTTGGAGGATTTTAATGAGACATTCTGGGTTTATACATTATGACATAATAATGCGAATTCTTGTGGTGTCAACTATAGTGTTTTTCGTAATAGCAATTATTCTTTGGTTTGTATGCACAACAAATAACGGCGTGATTGCGGGAACAGAGTTTTATGATATGAAACGACCAGTATGTGGAGCTGAGAACTTTGATGTGGACTCAAAGGGAAACCTTTATTTTGCTGAATCTGGAAGTGGGACGGTGCAGATTTATGATAAGTATAACCAATATTTGTATGCCCTACCTTTGAAAAAGGACGGTTTGATATCTAGTGGCATGATACTGGTTCGGCTGACTGAGACAGACGAAATCGAAGTATTTGACATCAGAGGTGAATTGGTGAATGTATATGACCAGCAAGGTTTATTGGCTGGTCAGATTTCAAGCAAAAAGTATTTTGAGCAAAATGTACCTGAATGCTTTAATGCCTTCTCGTACAGCATTGAAAAAGATGGAAGTATCTATCAAGCACAAGCTCTAGGGTTCTCCATTTTTCAAATTTATAGAGTTAATGGAGCAGAAAGTGCAGTAGTGTTTACCAGTTCAACGGATCAATTGTGCTTCATGGCTGCAAGAACGCTTGCCATTTTATGCTTCGCCGCAGTTTGTGCTATCTCAGCTATCAACCGATATATAATACAAAAGAGACAAGGGGGCGCTAAGTTTTGCTAAAAAAGCCTTAATAACGCAGAAAGCCGGAACACAGATAAAATATTCTGTGAATACAAATGCAAGCGCTGTTGTGCAGCCATCACTTGTGTTTGTATGATGGGAGGAATGTATGATGAAGTTTAGCCAATTCCGATTAAAAAATGTTTTAGTAAGGGTTGCTGTTGTTGCCTTGGCGATTGCGGCATCGATAGGGATAATGAAGTTGTTTCCATTGTTTTGGGGGTATCAGATAGGAACACCGCAATATGAAGTAGCTGACCGTTTGTATACACGTGATTTCAGCTACAAAACAAAAAATGGCGTGATTTTTGCTGTGCGAAATCATTATGAAAATCAAGCCGTAAATTTTCTCGAGTTGATGAACCAAAGACATGTATTTGAATATGGCATTGACCCGCAAACAACAAGGTTTGGTCGTGGTACACACATGTTGGGATTTAATAACGGTGGTGATTTAATATTTGTGAAGCAAGTGCAAGATAAAACAATTGTAAGTGTGCCATTGGCAGAATTTCCGTTCAGAAAGGATAGCACCAAACCGATGATAGACCTCAGCAAAGTAAGAATCTATGACAATAGCGGAAATAATCTTGATTGTGTATCCGGCGTAGATACCGCTTTATACTTTGATGTGCTGGATGAATTTCCGGAAGATTATAGAGTATATATGGAATACGAAGGACGTGACTATTTGCTTATTGACACAAATAATCCTAGCCTTGGATTTTATTGAATCCTATAAACTTTTAATCGTTTGCGTATGACGCGTTTGGGAACGCAACGTCAAAAGCTGGCCCCGATCTGTGGAACAAGGTGACGTTTACGGGAAGTATGCGCGATAAGAGCACAGGGCTGCAATACATGAACGCACGGTTTTATGATCCGCAAACAGCACGCTTTTTAACACAGGACACCTACAGCGGCAACCCATATGATCCGTGGACGCAGCACCTGTACGCCTATTGCGGAAACAACCCGACCACCATGATAGACCCGACAGGGCATGCGTATATGGCTGCTCATGATCCGACGACGCTGATTGACCCGCCGAAGACGCAAATTCCAAGCTCGATGCGAAGTGGAGGAAGTGGTATGATTCCTAGTTCAATGCGAAGTGGGGGGAGTGGAAGGAAAAAGAGCTGGAGTATGAGTGGTGCTAAGAGTATTGTTGATGCTATGCTAAGAAATGAAGAGATTAGAAATCTGCTGACAGATATACGCAACTATGACATTAACAATCAGAGTGCTAAAAATGTATTACACTCAGAATACTTTTCTGTGTATAAAGGCACATCTGTGATTCGGCATAGCATACCGGGGATGATATCTTGGGCGATTGGGAAAGTGATTTTCTTGAACCGGAATTTGGAGGGGACGGAAGATGAGCAAATACGAACGGTACAGCATGAGTATGGTCATATTATGCAGGAGCAGAGGTTAGGGACGCTAAAATACATCGCGGGAATAGCGATACCATCCATAATTGGATTCAATAAAGGTTTGACCGGAGCAGACTATTATAGTCAGCCTTGGGAAGCAAGCGCGGATTTTTTTGGCGGTGCGGAACGAGGAGAAAACTATTATAACCCTGACACAAGGATGGAGTCCTATGTATACTTTATGGGTCTCATGGGTACTTTAAAGGACTCATCAATCTAAAAAAACAGAGGATAGAAATGATGAAACGTGTGATAGTTGTAATTATGATCTTGCTACTAGTGATTCCCAATGCAGGATGCCTAGTATACCAAGGGAAAGACTGGAGCCTTTATTATTTGGTTGCAGAAAACGTACCGGGTATTTCCAACATAAGAGCAGGGAATGCCAACACTGAAGTGCTTAAAAGAGATGCACAGGGAAGGGTATTGTTTTCATATCAAGGTGATGCGTACGGTCCTTATATCAATGATACGTTGTGTATTTGTGCAATCGCACAAAAAGTTGAATGGGAGGATGCATATTTTTATGAGGACATTTTTTATCTCACAGAAGATTCGTTTGAAAACTTTACGGAGCAGGACATTGAAGATTTAAAGAAAAAAAATGACTGGAATGCTCCATTGGAAATTAAGAAATTCAAAAAAAATGTTCGACGAGACTTAAATGCCAGAGAATCGCTCTTTGAAGCAAATTTGGACGAAGCGACAGCGGCTTTAAATGAAACAATCGGAGACAAAAAAATGTATACCGATGTTCTCTTTTTTGACAGCGACGGCGTGGGCAAATGCCTTTATGTCATGTTTCAGTGTGAAAAAGATGAAAAAGGAAATGAATACAACTTTCAAGTTTACTTTATTATGTTGGGCTTAGTTGGCTCCTTTAAACCTGAGACTGGCATCGTCGCAGTTGAGGACATCTATCATTACCAAAATCAACTGCATGAATTTAAGAAAGCAAATGGCTGGGAATTTCAAGGTGAGCAATCGTAAGTATGCGCGATAAGAGTACAGGGCTGCAATACATGAACGCACGGTTTTATGATCTGTGCACATCATCGCTCGGGAGCAACCACGGTCATCTTCCGAAAAGCCGTTGGCGAGAGTCCTTCATATTTGCGAAACACTTTGATAAAGTAACTTGATTCGTTAAACCCAAGCTCATAACTGATTTGAGAGATCGGCAAATCTGTGCGAAGCAGTAATTTTTTTGCCCATTCGATTTTTTGACGCGCACAAAAATTTGAATATGCTTCGCCTGTTTCCTTTACAAAAAGGCGGCTGAAATGGCCGGTGCTGATGTGGCATAACGCTGCGGCCTGTTGCTGGGACAGACGCTCGTTTCTATGTTCGCGTAAATAATCAAAAACCGGTTGCAGAATTTGATTTTGCACCTTTGTATTTTCTTGAGAGCTGCTTTCGATATAGGCATTGGTCAGCGCTCCGCCCAGCTCTTTATGAATGCGCATGATGGCATCTGTTCCATGCACTTCACTTAATGCGCTTCTTCCGGTGCTCATCCTGCCATACATATCAAGCAGAAAATTCTTGTTCATTGCTTCTTTAACAATATAGTTTGCTAAATCAAACAGCATTTGTGTACGTACTTTCAGATCTTCCAGCGACATTTGCGGGATTGCATCGTAATGCTGTTGCAATGCAAGCGTGCGAATAAAACGTTCTTTGGGCGAACGAACAATCTGTTCCAAATCGTATTCGGAGGTAGGCGCCTGCAGTTTTACCTGTCCGGCCATGATTGCGCCTATATACTGGTTCTCAACAATGATAGGAATGGCAATATCCACAATGTTGCAATGGCATACATAAACATACGGTCGCTCAATGCGCGCGGCCTCAAGACCGCCACGAGAATCGCATTTCTGGCAGAGAACGCCAAGGTCTTCATGCTTGCGTACACAACTGCAAAAAGAGCGGCACGAAGAATGCCTCGTGAGGGGGATACCCTTATAGTCTACCGTAACAATGGCAAAGCCTGTAACCAGCGCAAGCGAGTCCTGCAAGGTTTGCCATGCCTCAATATCTAATATGTTGCCGAGTTGCAATAAATTACTATGCATGGGAATTCTCTTTCATAAATCAACAGTGCGATGCAATCATGATGTTTCAATATTATCATTTTAGCAAATATATCATAAAATTACAATATAAAATTGTAAAAATTAATCATGGTTTTATACTGACTATGTCCCTGCGGTTGATTATAATAAGTTAAAATTGATTGTAAGTTGATTATATCAAGTTAAATTTACTTATAATAAGCTAAACTAGAAACTTTTATGGGTGAATTATCAAAAGAACAGGAGGAAATTATGAGAAAAGCATTTATTTGCCCCTCAAAGTATGTGCAGGGGGAGGATGAAATCCTAAATCTTGGATATTTTGTTCAAACGTTTGGTACATCGGCGCTGCTGATTGCTCATCCGGATGATGTGCAACGAGTCAAAGTCAAGCTGGATGCTACCGCGAATAAATTTGGCGTCACATTTGTGGAAACGGGGTTTCAGGGCGAATGCTCACGGCAGGAAGTAGCACGCTTGCAGGCTCTTGCCAAGGAAAAAGGCTGTCATTGCACGATTGGTTTGGGCGGTGGAAAAGCAATTGACACGGCAAAATGCGTGGCGGAAGGCGATGCGTTGATCATCGTGCCCACCATTGCCGCAACCGATGCACCTACCAGCCATTCCGCAGTTTTATATACCCCCGACGGCGCATTTGATGATTATGCGTATTTCAAACAAAACCCCAGCGTGGTTCTGGTTGACACCACGACCATTGCGCAAGCACCGGTACGGTTTTTGGTATCCGGAATGGGGGACGCGCTCTCCACATACTTTGAAGCGCGCGCAAACGTAGCGTCCCGCGCCAAGGTGAACGCCGGCTTACCTTGCGGTGCGCGCGAAGGCCTGTGCGAAGGCGCAATCGGCACAAAATCAGCTTTTGCTATGGCAACCCTTTGCTATCAAACATTGCTTGAGGACGGCATCCAAGCCAAGTTGGACTGTGAGCAAAACGTAGTATCGGAAGCGATTGAAAATATCGTGGAAGCAAACATCCTGCTGTCAGGCATCGGGTTTGAAAGCGGTGGGCTGGCGGCGGCGCATGCCATTCACGACGGGTTAACCATTCTGGAAGGGACGCACCAATATCTGCATGGCGAAAAAGTCGCATTCGGAACGATTGCGCAGCTTGTTTTGGAAAAAGCATCGCAAGAGGAACTGGCAGAAGTATTCTCCTTTTGCTCGCGCGTCGGATTGCCTGTGTGCTTGGAGGACATCGGCGTGCCTGCCGTAACAGATGCGGAGCTGATGGAAGTTGCGCAAAAAGCATGTATCCCCGAAGAATCCATTCACTCCATGCCATTTCCTATTGTCGAGGAGCAAGTCGCAGCCGCAATCAAAGAGGCGGACGCTTTAGGCAAACAATACAAAGCAAGCCATTCGCACTAAGAGGTACAACAGATGAAAAAATTAATTAACAAACCGGAAACGATAGTTGCGGAAATGTGTAACGGGATTGCGCTGGCGCACCCGGAGATCGAATTTATTCCCAAATTTCGCATTCTCAAAAAAAAGACTTTGTCTGCAAACAAAGTCAGCCTCGTCAGCGGCGGCGGCAGTGGCCATGAACCGGCGCATGCAGGTTTCATCGGCAAAGGAATGCTGGATGCGGCCGTTTGCGGAGACGTATTTGCATCACCATCACAAATTCAGGTGTATCAGGCGATTAAAGAGACAGCTTCATCAAAGGGAACACTGCTCATCATCAAGAATTACAGCGGTGATATGATGAATTTCAAAAATGCCGCGTATCTTGCAGAAGAAGACGGCATTGTGGTAGATTATGTGAAGGTGAATGATGACATTGCCGTGCAGGACAGCCTGTACACCGTTGGCAGACGTGGCGTTGCAGGAACGGTGCTGGTGCACAAGATTGCGGGTGCGGCGGCGGAAGCCGGTGGCAGTCTTGCCGAGGTTAAAACGGCGGCGGAAATGGCAATCGCGCATGTGAAAAGCATTGGATTCGCTTTTAGCTCGTGCACCGTTCCCGCAAAAGGAACGCCGACATTTGAGCTTTCCGCAACCGAAATGGAGTATGGCGTAGGCATTCACGGCGAGCCGGGCATCGAACGTACAAACGTAACAGATGCAAATGCGCTGGCGCAACGCATGCTGGATGCACTGATCGGAGAATTAAAGCTCACCGATGGCAGCGAGGTTGCGATTCTGGTCAATGGATTTGGCGCGACCCCTTTGATGGAGCTGTATCTGTTCAACGATGCTGTGCGGCGTGTGCTCCACACAAAAAACATCAAAGTGTATCGTACATTTGTAGGGAACTACATGACCAGCATCGATATGGCAGGTGCATCGCTGACGCTTATGAAGCTCAATAACGAACTTAAAAAATGGTTGGACAGTGAAAGTGATACGCCTGCGTTCCAAGTACACGGCGCGGCAGCACCTACGGCATATGCAGACAGCAGCATCACAAGCGCGGAATCTAAAGAAGTTTCCTATGAAATGGTGACCGACGCAAGTAAATGTTTCATCGAATCTAATCTTGTCAGCTTTGATAATATGATTTATATTGTAGATAAGATGAGTGAGTGTATCATCAAAAATGAGATTGCCTTTTGTGATCTGGATGCTCACGCAGGAGACGGCGATTTTGGCATGAGCGTTGCAAAAGGGTTCCGTCAACTGAAGCGCGAATGGAATGATATTCTGGAAAACCATTCGGACAACATCGGCAACTTTTTAAATGCGTGCTCTATGGTGATTATGGAATATTGTGGTGGCGCATCCGGTCCGATTTGGGGCTCTGCATTTCGTGCTGCGGCAAAAAATGCAGGCGATCGTTGTACCCTTAACGCAAAGGAATTTGCAAGCATGATGCAGGCAGCAGTTTTCGGCATACAAAAAACAGGGGAACGCTCTTTTGGGCGCGGCGCAGTTGTGGGCGATAAAACGCTGATTGATGCACTCGTGCCTTGTGCAGATGCGTGGACGCAGTGCGCAAATCAGAATATGCCCATCAAGGAAATATTTATGCAAGCGGCGCAGGCGGCAACAAGCGGCGCGAAAGAAACGGAAAAGATTGCAGCGCGCATGGGGCGCGCGGGCACAGTAGGCGAGCGCAGTATTGGGTATCCGGATGCAGGCGCGTATGCACTTGGCGTGATTTTCACCGAAATTGCGCACAGCCTGAAATAGGAACCATAGCTTTTTCAAATATATCATTAAGAAAAGAGGAAGTAGAACATGGAAGAGAAAAAAAGTTTTCTAAAGAAACCCCAAGGCATCTTGGCGATTGCGCTTGTATTAATCATCCTTGGAAGTTTCTTCGCAGGTTTGTTCCACACTTCGTTTTATTCGGTAGACATCAGCCGCATAAATTTTGAAGGTGACCACGGAACAATGAGCGCTCTGCTGTACATGCCGAAAGGCGCAGGCGCAGATGACCCGCGTCCTGTAATTGTAACCACGCATGGATATTTGAATACGAAAGAAATGCAGGATGCACCCGCAATCGAAATGTCTCGCAGAGGGTACATTGTGCTTGCCGTAGATATGTACGATCATGGCGACTCGCGTTGGAGCGAGCCGATTAATCCGGGTGAGGAATTTGGTACATTTTGGATCTATTCACAGTTTGACGCTGCCAAATATGTCAACGGTCAGGACTATGTAAAAAAGGACGAGAACGGCAATGCCTATATCGCGGTAAGCGGTCATTCTATGGGCGGATTCTCCAGCGAATTGGCAATGTACATGGATGAAATGGCGTCGCTGGAAACCGGTACGCGCATGATTTATGCGGGCATCCCCGTTGCGTCTGATTATGGCTACACCAGCATGATTGCGCCGCAAGACCAAGTGCAGGCGGCGTTTGGTTCGCGCACGGTTGGTATGGTTGCTGCGCACTACGACGAATTTTTCTTCGGCAAGAGTGACGCGGAAAAAACGGAAGCGGAACTGGAGCAAAAGGGAAGCGTTCGTTATAAAGACTTCCCGGCAACCATTTCCGGCAAAGCGTTTTTAGGGTTGGGCGCAGATCAGGAAGCAGGCATCCCCGGTGAATATTACACCGTGCAATCCGGCGATGTGGTGATGGATGATGTAGTGCTCCGGCCATCTCAGCAAGGTGAGCGCATCATCTTTACGCCAAACGAAACGCATCCGTGGAATCACTTTTCGCAAGAGACAACCGCTGATTTGATCTCCTTCTACACACATGCGTTTGAAGGTGTAACCTCACCGAATCAAACGACAGCAGGCCTCGCGCCAAGTGACCAGATATGGTTCGCAAAAGAGTTTTTCAGCCTTGTTGCAATGATCGGTTTTTTCCTCCTGTTTGTGCCGCTCATCACGCTGCTTGCAAAACTGCCGGTATTCTCTAAAGTAAAAACGGAAAAACGCGCACAGTTTAAAACGCCTGAAACGGCCGGTAAAAAAGCTGCATTTTGGATTGTGGTCGCGGTAAGTGCGCTCATTCCCGCACTGCTGTTCCAACCGCTCATGAACAAAACGGCGGAAGCGCTCGATCCGCTGCGCTGGGTGGTGCTTGCAGCAGGCATCGTTGCCGTCATCGGCGCTTTGGTTGCGTGGGTTAAATCCAAGAGCAAGGGTGGCTTGACAGGCGGCATCGTAATCGGCGCACTTTCCCTTGCATTATTCCTGATTTTGACATTTGCAGAGCAGTTTATGCCCACAAACGGCTACTTCAACGAGCCGGTTTCCAATCAGATTGCATTTTGGGCAGTGGTAACAGGGCTGATCGCCGCGATCATCGCATCTGCGTTCTATGTGCTGCAAAGAAGACCCGCCGGGGACTCCATCGTAGCCTATGGCATTGTAAGTAAACCGGCATCCGTGCTTTCGGCGCTTGCGCTTGCTGTTGTAAGCATTGTGATTGGATACTTGATTCTCTTTGCCATGCAGGCGTTGTTTTCAGTAGACTTCCGCTTCTGGACGCTCGCGGTACGCACCTTCACCGGAGAGCATATCTTGACAGCGCTGCGCTACATCCCCATTTTCCTGATCTACTATTTCATCAACTCCGCCACACTGGTAGGAACGGTGAACAGCGAGTGGCTGAAGGGGTGGCGCGGAACGCTCGTCTGCGTACTGGTAAACATTGGCGGACTTGTGCTTTGGCTGGCAATGCAGTATGGTTCACTGTTTGCGACGGGCGTAGGCGCATTCCCCACGGAAGCGCTCAACGGCATTGTATTGATTGCCCTTGTGCCTTGCCTTGGCATTGCGGCAGTCTATGCAAGAAAGCTGTATCGCCTAACCGGAAATGTTTGGACATCTGCATTCCTAAACGCAATTCTGTTCACTATCATCATCGCCGCAAACACGGTGATGTACTGGAACATGGTTGGTTGATCGGGTAAGTTTGCTTGAATGAGTTGCATTCGAGCGAATCAGCCAGTGTCATGAACCACAAATGAAGAAAAGTGCTGAACCTTAAGCGGTTCCAAAGAAACGAGCCAAGATTTTGCGATCAAGGCTCGTTTTTTGTATCAGATTTGTAGCAACCGGGGAGCGATAGAACCCGCATTCTCAATTCCGCTTTCCTGCACCAAACCAACACCATTGCAAAAATGCCGTTCTTCTGCGATTTCAGTGAAAGGAATCGTTTTTTCAATTTTAATCACCTTCGCTTCTGTTTTCTTCCGCGTCTACATATTTGTGGCTATACGTGCAGATTGGCGAGCGCGGGCTGGTTTTATCGCGTAGATTGCAAGACAAATGCTATCATACGCATCTTACAGCGCGTAAAGAGGTGAATATTTTACAAATTGGTTTGTATTTTTTCTATTTTTGTTTTGCTGGCAGGCGGCTATACTGATTAGAACAAAGGAGAACGAACGATGAAAAAATGTATGATTGTTTTTTTAATTGTTTTGCTCATTTTTGCAAATGGATGCGCTCTGCTTTTTGGACTGTCAAACAGTCGCAGAAATGCCGACAGCGTGATAGATCAGCTTGGCAGAGCACGAGAGGATCGGACACAAGATCGGCAGAAACCTTTACAGACCAAAGAGGGGAATCGTCTGGACGACATCCCATTTTCGTTCATCGATCCTTTTGATATTCTAAACGATAGCCGCGTTGTTTTTGATATGCTGGAGTATGATAAAGCATATTTTTCTGAAAATCCGGATACCGACTTACTGGAACGATACAAAGGCGTTAGCAGAGTTGCATTGCCGTTTGTAAAAAATGCCGCCGAGCATTACGCTTCCGTCAGCACAGATCGAGAATCCTTTAGCCAGTATTTTGTTTTTGAGGATCGTGTCAGCCTGGATGATAAGTTAGCGTTCTACAATGCCATTTGTGAAGCGGTTGCAGATCGCTACGGCGCGATCGACGAAGGGTTTTATCACTATTATGACTCCGGAGGCTCAAACCGTACAGAAGATTTGAGCTTTGGCGACGAAACCATAAAAGCACACCTGACCGCAATACCGAATGGCGATTTTGAGTTTTCCCGCGCCTGGGACCCTGTTGGCGCGGATGAGCGGCTGGTGGTCGCCTTTTCCCCGAATGCTGTAATGGGCCATCAAAATGGTGATGTTGGGGTGTTCCTGTATTCCTATCATAAGAAAAACGATACCTCCGGAGAATCTCAAAAAATCGTCAACGGCAGCTATTACCCGCAGACGCAGGGCAATCCCTTTCTGATCATCAATGGAACGGACCTAACGGTAGACTATGGTGATGATAACATCTGGCATCTGACGATTGAAGTATCGGGAAAAAAGGCGCAGTTGATGGACGAAGGAAAGTTTGGCAATGCCACATTTGAGCAGATTGATCCGGAAACCATTGTCGTCGAAAACAATTACTTTGGCGGTAGCTATACGCTAACGTAGCAGCATCTTAAACGGATTGCAGCGTATCAACTACAAAAAGCAAGCGCACCGGTAGGCACACAGCCACCTTATTTCGATTAAAAAAACGGTGGGGCATGCTCACCATGAAAGAGAGGAATATAAAATGAATCGGCGTATTATCATCATGACTGTTGCCATTCTGCTGATGGCTTTGTTGGGAATGCAAAGCGTAGCATTTGCAAAAGAAGCAGATGCTTTGTATGCTGGCGGAGCTGCTGTGCCATATCAGGCAGAAGACAAGGCAGTTGCATCAGTGGAAGCAAAGAAAACGAACGCGGTAACGCAAGCGGTAGCCCCTCAAAACATATCGGGACTGAAAATCACAAATTCCAGTTATAACAGCATCAAGCTAACCTGGCGAAAGTCCGCCAACGCGTACAAATATTTGATCTATCGCTCCACCTCCAAGTTTGGCGGGTATAAACTGATACAACGGCAAAAAGGTACTTCGTATACAGACACGAGATTGAAGCCCTCCACAAAATACTATTACAAGGTCGTACCTTATACAATCAATAATGTGAAAGGCAGAGCGTCAGCGCCCGTATACAAAGCAACAAAGAGCAAATGGCTGGATGGTGCATGGGTTCTGAATGCACCCGGCGACTATAAGCACATGTTCGTTTTCAGCGGGGCAAAAGTTTCGTTTTACAGAGTGGACGGCTATCGTGGCAACAACTGGATCGGAAGAATATGGGGCACGTATCCCATTGCAAAAAACATGGATGGAACTTTCACCATTTGGTTTAATGACGGTTCAGCTCGCGCAACATACGTTTCGGGAAATAGAATCAGCATTGCCTTTGATGGCGAAAAAGCGGAGTCATATTACCGTCTGGACGACTCGGCACTTGCTCAGCTTTTAAAAACGATCTAACCATTCAAATAAAATATTTTTAAGGAGGAGCGCATGATTTTATTCATGCCAAGAGAATATGTTTTGTATCAAATGCGGAAAAGAAATGCCGGACGGCGCAAATAATTGTCCGATGTGCGGGCAGCCAAGCTATGCTCCACGCGCGTCAAGCGCGCAGCAGCAAAATAACCAGCAGAGCCAGCCGCACTATTATCATCAGCCGGAACCCAAGCAATACACCCAGCAGGAGTGGCACCCCGGTCAGCAGCCATACCACAGCCAACGCCACTACGGGGGGCAGTTCACCGCGCCAAACACCAATATGTTTGGGCTGATTGGGTTTATTTTGGCACTGGTTTCAATTTTTGTGGTTGCAATTCCGGTACTCAATTTTATTATGATTTTTGCCGGGTTGGGGCTTTCCGTGTATGGACTCGTGCTTGCAAGCCAAAATGGCTGGAGCAGGGGATTTCCCATCGCGGGAATGATCATTGCGATCGTTATGCTTGTAATCGCCATCATTTATACGTCTGTTATGAGCATGTTTTCGGGCTTTGGATCGTTGCTTGGCGGCGCAATGAGCTTGTTCTGATGCCGCATCCATGGCGGGGCACGCAAACACGCCAATTATGTTACTGTTGACTGGTAATGGACAGGTATGCTATGATTCCGATATCAATATCATGTAACAATTATGTTGAATTTGATTGAGGGTACCAATGTTTAAACGAGTTATTTCAGTGCTTCTTTTGGTGTTACTTCTTTTTGCCATGCCTGCATGTGATCTGTCGGAAGGAAAAGAAAATGATCGCAAAGTCATTACGCTTTGTGCCCCGCAAAACGCGTATATAGATGATTTTGACACCAACGCCTATAAACTGTGGCTGGAAGAGCAGACCGGACTGACACTTAAAATGATCTGGCTGCCCGAAAAAAACGCAGAGGAAATCATTCGCACCTCATTGCTCACCGGTACCGATCTTCCGGACGCTTATGTCGGCATCAATCATTATGATATGTTTAACGGCGCAAGCTTAGAGAATCTGGGGAAAAGCGGTGTGATACGTTCGCTCAACGAGTGGATCGAGCAGGATGGCATTCACTTAAAGAGCATTTGGAACGAACTATCCGAATATAACATCAAAGAGTATATGACCTCATCCGATGGAAACATTTATTTCATGCCGGGGTTTTCTTCCTCTGTCATCACGCGATACCGCCAAATCATGTGGCTGAACAAAGGCTGGCTGGACGCATTAAGGCTCGATGTGCCAACCACAACCGATGAATTTCGAACCGTGTTGCATGCCTTCTTAACGCAAGACCCCAACCAAAACGGCATAAACGATGAAATACCGCTTGCAGGAACTGAAAAGTATACGGGCAAGCAGGTGTATGATTATATTTTCAATGCGTTTATTTATAACAATGAAAAAAATACGCGGCTGCTTTTGGAAGATGGCAAAATAGGCTTTGCTCCCGTTCGCCCTGAGTGGAGGGATGCGCTACGCTACATGAATGAGCTTTATGAGGATGGTCTGATCTACAAGAACAGCTTTTCTCAAGACGACACACAAATGAAACAAATGGCTGCGGATCGGCGCGACATCTTGGGCGGGTTTACAACTTCGGGAATCACTTATACGGTGCAGCAAAATTCCACGGAGGCGCTGTCACGTTATGTTGGAATCGCTCCCATAAAAGGCCCCAAGGGCGCTCAATTTGCCACGGTAAGCATCCCACTGCCAAAGGTGAACGCAGTCATCACCTCTTCCTGCGAGTATCCCGAAGAAGTATTCCGGCTGTTTGATTTGATGCTGAGTGAAGAAGCGTGTCTGCGCGGACGATATGGCGAGCAGGGAGTGGACTGGGATTTTGCAAAGGAGGGGCAGATGAGCATCTATGGGACGCCTGCCACCATAGAAATCAAAAATCAATTATGGAACACCCCGCAAAATAAGCACCTGATGCAGATTGTACCCTATATTTCGAGGCCCCAATATTCCGGCGGAGTCACATGGGACGGGAATCCTACGGATGGAGAATATATGAACGCGCAGGCAGCCATGCAATACATTCCATACGAGCCGGAAGCGTTCATAGGGGTGCTGATCTATTCTCCGGAAGAGGACGTCATAGTCAAAGAGCTACGACCCAAAATAGAAGCATACACCAAAAACGCGATTATAGATTTTATTTCGGGCGCAAAAGATATTGATGATGACAGGGTATGGAGCGCATATACAGACGGCTTTGAAGCAATAGGACTGAACGAATTTTTAAAGATCGCGCAACAATCTTATGATAGAGAAACGAAAACGGGATGAATAGCAAGGTTTTTCGAAAAAAGTTCACGATTACCTTGTTAATCTACACCAGCATTCTGCTGTGCATTTGGATTCTGTACAATGGCGTCATTTATTGGAGCATGAACAACACCATGTACGACAATCTGGAGGCAGAAGCAGAACGAATGCTGACCAGCATCGATTCCGACCTCTCGCCAATCAAGATCAGCGCTTCCTTGATTGGCGGCAGTCCGTATGTAAAAGACTTTCTTGCCGAAAAAGACATTGATTCATATTACGAAAAATCGGAAGAAGCCAATGAAATCGTTGCAAAGGTGATGGGTGTCAACGCACTTTTCGATCATGTTATAACCATCAATGAGGACGGGGACTTTTATCGCTTTGTCGGGAGTTTGAGCAATGAAACCATTTCCGTTTTGTTCCATGAACTCCGCGGCAAAGATGCTTCGTTTTACACCATGATGCTGGAAGGCACCGGCTATTTTTGCTATTTTGCGCCTGTTTTTTCAACCAATATTGATTCGCCGGATCGGATTGGCAGCATTTTGATCGCAAATTCTCTTTCGCGCACACGGCGTATGTTGGAGCAAGGGCGGCCACCGGGAATCGAGACCAGCGTGGTTGCAGGCGAACAGATTTTGCTCTCAACAGAAAAAGCACTGGAAGGCAGACAAAAATCCCTGATTGCGGAATCTCATGATTTTTTCGCGGAACAGCTGGTAAAAGGAACCGATTTATCGGTTGTTGTAAGCGCGAACAAAGATCAATACATGCCCATAAACGCCGCTTTTTTAGGCAGTAGTGTGCTTATCATATTACTGTTTCTGATTTCGATTTTTACACTATACCGGTATTTATCCAAAAATATGCTTCTTCCATTGATTTCCACGAAAGATCAAATGCAAATGGGGCTGCTCGGACGGCAGATGGACGCGCATTTTGTGGTGAATACACTCAAAAACATTGAAATACTGATTCAAAAGAAGGAAACAGAAAATGCGCAATCCGTGATGCACAGTCTGTGCGATATCCTCAAGCATCAACAGCGCGGCGTTTGCAATGTTTTTGTCGAACTGAATGTGCTGGAACGTTATATAGAGATTATGAACATGCGGCATAACAAACGCTACCGGATTGAGGTGGATATTGATGAGGAAATGGTACAGTATGCCATGCCGGCGTTTGTTTTGCAGCCGATACTTGAAAATGCTTTTTTACATGGATTTTCCGGCGAAAACGAAGCATTTACCGTGGAGATAAAAGGCTTCATCAGGGAGGACAAAATGGTCTTTCAAATTGCGGACAATGGCTTGGGTATCCCCGAAGATAGGCTGCCGGAAATACAAGCAGCGCTGGAACATGCACGCGTCAAGGAATATCCGCAAGAGGGTTTGGGTGGCGTTGCTCTGCTAAACATCCAGCAGAGAATTGTTTCACAGTACGGCAGTCAATACGGTATTCGCATTCAAAGTGCAGTGCAAAGGGGGACAACGGTTACGATTGAGTTGCCGCTCTTACCGGATGAATCTTTTGAGCTAAAGTAGCAGTGGCAAGCAAAGAGGGGGAATTCTATGTTTCGCGTGTATGTAGTTGACGATGAAGAGCTGATTCTTGCAGAAATCGTTTCAACCGTCCCGTGGATGGACAATGGCTTTACCGTGTGCGGTTTCTCAACATCCGCGTTGCAGGCAAGGGAGGAAATTCTATCGCTAAAGCCTGACGTGGTGTTTTCGGATCTGAAAATGCCTGCTATGAGCGGCATAGAGCTTATGACCGACTTGAAGGAGCGGATTCATTGCGAGTTCGTTCTGCTCTCTGCCTACGGAACGTTTGAGGACTCACGTGCATTCTTTTTGAACAATGGCTTTGATTATCTTTTAAAGCCGTTGGAGCAAAATGATATGTCCTTTTTACTGCAAAAATTATACCGAAAGCTGGCAGATACGAAAGGGCATCATCCCGGTATAGAGGAAGCGGGCAAAAATCCGGAATTTTTGAAATTGATTACCTATGTGAGAGAACACTTCAGAGAACAGATCAGCTTGAAAATGCTGTCTCAACAATTTAATTTAAGCGCAAACTATATCTGCAATTTGTTTGCAAAGCATCAGGAACAGACTCTAACACGCTTTGTATGCGAATTGCGCATGCAGGAAGCGGCAAGGCTAATTCGGGAAGGACGGCAGCCTTTTAAAATCGTCGGAATTGACGTGGGTTATTCGGACTACTATTACTTTTGCAAAGTATTCCGCGATTATTACGGCATGTCTCCCAGCGAATATCGCAAATCACAAGGCTTGGGATAGAGCTTGCACCACCTAAGTGCGATATGCAATTCATATCAGGCACAACTGAATATTCTACAAAGCGACATGTATTTTTTCTATTCTTGTTTTGTATAAAGGCGGCTATACTGGAAGCATTAGGCAAAGGAGATTGTACGATGAAAAAAGGGTTTGTCACTTTTTTGATTGTTTTACTCATTTTTACAAACGGATGTGCTCTGCTTTTTGGACAGTCCAGAGAAAATGCCGATCGTTCCGCAGATCAGCTTGCTGATAGGCGAGCACCGGGCGGCGTTACCACAGAGGGCTCTGCTCCGCGCATGACGCGAGAATCACAGCAAACGATATCTGACATCGATCCGTACGGCTTTCATGAAAAGAAAATACAGTCATACGAAAATCTGCCCGCAGGGTTAAGCGGGTCGGCAGATGATATCGGGAGCGGCTTTCGGCTGTTTAAGGGCAGCATTCCGCCTGAAGAAAATTTGGTTTTCCTGCTCTCTGAGGAAGACGTACAGCAGGGAACAGCTTTCGCATTGTTTGATGAGGAGAAACCCATTATGCAAGGCTACGCATACAAGCTGAGTGGGGAAGCGACAACAGAGGCGGAAAAGCACTTTGCCGATATTTTGGATGATTCCTACGGTACGCGAAAAAGCCTTGAAGATCGGACAAATCTTTCCCCTGCGGAACAAATGGAATATGCAAGTACCAGCAACTACTACTATTGGATGGATGGCGCAATGCGTATCGAACTAATGAGGTATCCGTCCGAGTCAGAAACCACACTTTGTTTGGCATTTACAGATACAGGGCAGATGGATTCCATGGAGTCCGCTGCGAGTAAGCCTGAATCCGTTACTCCAGGCACAACAGCTCCGTCGCCCACACCATATGCAATATCGATTGACGAGGTGAATGATGAAACATTTTCTGTGTCCCTTGAGGAGGTGCTGACTTTACCCGGTGCAACCACTGCCTCTTACGACGAAACCACGGTATATTCCGCGCCAGCTCGCATCATGAGGCAAGAGGGAATGATAAATATATTTGCAGCGGAAAGTGTTTATTGTACGCAATACATTGCGAGCTTTGAAGACATGCAGCGAACCAACGACGATGATCTGGCGCTGTTTAACGCATTGCGTAATGAAGTGAAGCGTTATTTTGGCAGAGAATATGATAAAGTTGTGAAAGATTTCGAGCAGGAGGCAAGCATATCGGATGTGGTCGGTCTGTTTTACAGCACACAAACAGGCGTGTCGTACGAGCTAATTTGGCAATCAGACGAGATATCGGATATATCGGTTGGTGTTGAGGTTGATGAGGATGGAAGCGGCAGTATTTGGTTGGCATATAACTCATATCTTTAACAAAAAAGCCGAATTTTGCATCAAGTGAGGGTTCAACATTAAAGCAGAGAAAATCAGTGGCCACTTTCAACAGTCGCAAGATTGCGAACTTCAAATCCCAAGCACATATACAATAAAAAACGTATTTTTACGCAAATAATGTAAGTCCATGATAAATTACGAAAATTTCAAATTGTTTTGTTGACGGAAAAACGTAGGCTTGTTACAATCGACGCAATGAAAAGTGCTGGAGGAACAAGTGTGACAATCAAGCAAATCGCAAAAATGGCAATGGTTTCAGTTGCGACCGTTTCACATGTAATCAACAAAACTCGTTACGTAAGTCCCAACCTGGTCAATAGGGTGGAGCGCGTGATTCAAGAAACAGGATATCTTGAAAAGGTCAGATCCAAAGGGAAAGACAAAAACTTTCGCATTGGTAAAAAATCTGAAATTGCCTTTGTTGTCCCAAATATCAGCAGTGTCGTATATGCCCGTTTAACCATGGAACTATCTGATTATTTGCGCGAAAAAGGCTATCTATTGACTGCTTACATTACAAAGGATGAATCTTCCTGGGAAAAACATATTTTAACATGCTTGATGTCCAACAAAAATATTGCGGGTATCTTTCTGACACCAACCAGCGAAAAAGCGGCAATTTACGAAAAATTGATTCGCTCCGGCATCCCAACGTTATGTTTGGAACGTATGGCATCCGGCGTAATCATGGACAGCATCTTATCTGAAAACGCGGAGGGAACCTACCGCGGAACACGGCACCTTATCCGCAGCGGGCACCAGCGCATCGGCATTTTGGTTGAAAACCATGGCTTGTCTACCACAAAAGAGCGTTTGGCAGGGTATCGCAGAGCGCTGAACGAATACGATATTGCGTACGATAAGTCGCTTGTGAAAAGCATTGATCTATACAGCCCGTCCATCCAAAATATATTCGAGGCACAGCAGTGGAAAAACATTCCATCGGCTTTTATCGCGGGCGGAAACACCCTAACGCTAAAATTGTTAAAGGATATGGATGAAGTCGGATTGGAGTGCCCGAAGGATATTTCCGTCGTTGGCTTTGGCGATGACGCATGGAGCAGTGTCACCAATCCGGCGCTTACTTCATTGACGCAGGATACCGCCGAAATTGCACGCTGCGCCGTGAGCACCATGCTGAGCAAACTGGATGGTAACTCTTTACCAGAGCACATCCAACGCGTACCGGTAAACATCACCGTGCGTAAGTCTACGCGCGTCATTAACCGCGGACCTTTTGGCGAAATTGCCGTTTCGCCTGAGGATATTCTGTTCACCGATGCGGAGCAGAAACAAATCAGGCTGGGAAATTTCAAAGTGGCAATTTCCTTTCATTATACCGGCACCGAGTGGACCAGGCTTCATGAAGCGGCGATTCGTGATACGCTCAGCAGGTACGGCGTTCAGGTGATCGCCGTTATGGATGCAAATTTTGATCCGGCGCTGCAAGTAACGCAACTGGAAGCCATTCGCATGCAAAAGCCGGATGCGATCATCGGCGTTCCGGCAGATGAGAATGTCACTGCCGGTAAGTTTAAAGATCTTTCTAAAACAACGAAGCTGGTGTTGATTGGAAATGTGCCGCAGGGGCTGAACGCAGATGATTATTACAGCTGTGTGTCTGTCAATGAACGCGAGAATGGTCAAAATGCCGGGAAAATCTTGGGAGAATATCTGAAAGGGAAAGGTTACGCAAAAGTAGCCATGCTCAATCACGGCTTGCCCTTTCACATGACCAAGCAACGTGATGCTGCGGCAGAACAAGTGCTCGTGGAAAACTATCCCAACATCGAAATTGTAGATCAACGCAGCTTTTACAAAATAGGCAACGCATACAGTGCATGCAGGGAAGTGATGGATGCGCACCCTGAAGTTACAGGACTGTATGTGTCGTGGGAACGCCCTGCGCTCGAAGCAATTCGCGCACTGCGGGATATTGGAAGAGCCGATGTTTCGCTGGTCACGGTTGATCTGGACAGGCAAATTGCGGAACATATGCAGATCGGAGAGATCGTTCGCGGTGTCTCGGCTCAGCGCCCTTATGAGCAGGGTGAGGCGGCAGCGCTTGCCACCATTCAAGCGTTATTGGGGAAAAGAGAATATAAATTTGTCGGGGTACAGCCTGTGGTTGTGCTTCCAAAGGAACTCGCGCGCCTTTGGCGCGAAATCCTTCACATCCCGGCACCAGACTTTCTAAAACGATAAGAGATTCTTTGTGCAACTGATTTTCTTGACATTCCGGAAATAAATTTACGTAAATTCATACATTTTTAATGATGAAAATTTTAAAAAATCGAATCTAGGCATATTTGCTTGACCCGTTTTTTATTCGGTGCTAAAGTTTGCGTAAACCGAAGATGAAACACACCAATACAGGTAAAACAAAAAAATCAGTTTTAAAATGATTGAATTTTTGTATGTTGATGCAACTTACTCGATAATAGAATTTAAAATTTGTGTGCACACAATTAATACTGAATGAATCAAAAGGAGGAACAATATGAAAGTTACGTATTCGACAAACGCATGGTCGCCCGTGATGGCAAGCTGTGCGGCACCCAACAACGTAAACGGTGCATATTATTTATGCCCCGGTAACGATGAAGACGCAATCGCAGGTATTGCCGCAGCAGGATTTGATTCGATCGAAATGTTTGACGGGAATCTTCTTGCCTATGAAGGAAATGAGGATGCATTACAAAAACTGCTCACGAAGTATCAAGTGGAGCTGCGCGCCGTATATTCCGCTTGCTGCTTTATCTATGATGAAATCCTGCCCGAAGAGCTTTATCGTTTAAAAAAAGCTGCTGAGTTCGCAAAGAAATTTGGAGCTACTCAAATTGCGCTTGGTGGCGGCGCGACACGCTACGATGGAATCAGAGAGAGCGATTATGCAAAGCTGGCAGCAGCGCTCGATCAGGTTTGTGATATCGCAGACAGCCTTGGTATGGTTGCAAGTTTTCATCCGCACATGGGCTCGTTGGTTGAGTCGCCGGAGCAGCTTGACAAAGTAATGTCAAAAACGCGCATCAAATTGTGTCCGGATTGCGGACATGTGAAGCTTGGCGGCGGTGATCCGCTCAGCATAACGCAAAAATATGCTGAAAGGATTCTTTACTTTCATCTTAAAGACATCACAGAAGATGGTATGTTCTGCCCCCTGGGTGAAGGAACCATCGACTTTGCGCCGATTATCAAAGTGTTGCAGAATCGCGGAGGCGAAGTTCTATGGGCAGTGGAGTGCGACGGCTGGAGCGGCGACGCAAATAAAGGAGCAGAAATCACAGCAGCATATCTGAAAAAGCTGCTATAACACAACAATATGTGATGATAGGCTCACAAAATGAGTCAGTAAACGATAAATGTCGGCTCTGTAAAGTTAAAATGAAAAACTATGAGGCGCAGACGTAGAAATACGTCAA
>CAYVTZ010000043.1:0-22302 GCA_964454685.1 uncultured Christensenellaceae bacterium | reverse complement strand
GAAGTATCGCAAGGCGCTGCGAACGGCGTGCGAGAAGGTGGCACAGGGGGTGTGAGGAGATGAAAACGGTAAGATGCAGGAAGTGCGGCAGTGAAATTACCTTTGCGCGGACACGCAGGGGAAGCTGGATGCCATGTGAGCCGGAGCCGGTATACTGGGAGCCGGACGCGGATGGGCAGGATTTTGTGATTGACGCTGCCGGTGAGGTGCGGCGGGTGCGCATTGTGACGGATGGGGAATATCTTGCGTATGTGCCGCACTGGACGAAGTGCAAACGCAACCGATTGGAGCAGCGACGCGAGGAAGCGCGAGAAGAACTGGAATATGACACAGGCGAAGAGCCAGAAGAGGTGGGCGGGTGCGGAGAGGTTCTACACCGCAGATACATAGACGATGTAGGGAACGTGTGCGTTGCTTCCTATTATATAGGATATCGTCGCGTGGAGTTTATAAAGTTTGATACAATGCGCGGTGAGAAGCGGATGGGGCAACGCATTTTCAAGCGGGAGCGAGATGCGGCAGCGATGTGGGAAGAACTGGGCGGGGAAGTGGTGGACGGTGTGGAGCAGATTTTGGATTGCTCGATTGCGGTAGGAATGTAAAAAAATGGTGTGGTGGGCGTGCCCGCTACATCGCGGAATCAAGGCACAAAAAACAGTCAGATTTTACAACTTCAAACAACGGAAAAAGCGGATTGCCAAGGGCAATATTTATCTCGATAATACGAGCCGATTTTTCGACCACATTATGAATTTAGGGGTGCAAGCAATGTACAGGAGAATGGAGATCCGATCCGGTGGGAATGTGCGGGAGATCATCGTTACGGCAGAGAAGGGGAAGGGGCGTGGCAGGCGGACGAGCGCGGCGGAGCTTTCACCGGCGCAGAAGGCGGCAAAGCGATATCGGGAGAGCCTGCGCAAGCTATCGCGGCTGATTAACGCGAATTTTTCCCCCGGTGACTTATTCTTGACGCTGACCTTCCGCGGGAAGCGGAGACCCAAGGCGGCGGATGCGGAAAAACTATTTGCGCGGTGGATCCGTGAGCTGCGGCAATTACGCAAGGTCTTAAGACTGGGGGAGCTGAAATACATTGCGGTGATGGAACAGGCCGAGCGGCTGCACATACACGTTTTGCTAAACGACATGAGTGTGGATGATGTGAGCCGGATTTGGGAGCATGGCAAAGTGATTGCCTCGCGCCTGGAGAAGGACGGGGAATACACGGGCATTGCGCATTACGTGACCAAGGAGGGGCAGCAGCCCAACAAGCGAAGATGGCGGCAATCGCAGAACCTGCGCAAGCCGGAGGTGACGGAGCGCAAAATCAGCGCGCGAGAAGCGGGCAAAGAGATCGAAGTGCCCAAGGGCTGGAAGGTGGCGCTACGGATATGCACGGAGCACGCGGAGTGGGGCGTCTACCGATATGTGAAGCTGGTGAAGGTGGGCTGGTGCGATATGGCGATGGGAAGGGAAGTGGAATGGGAGCAGGAGGAGTAGGCGCTGCGTGAGGGAAGCGCGAGCAAGCGAGCAGCCCAAACGTGCGGGGGCGCACGCGCGCGAACATTATATGAGCAATGAGCAAATGAGCAGTTGGGAGGAGAGAGCGGATGTTTATGTCAGAAAGTGAGATCCGGGACAGCTACCGAAATGCGCAGAACAAAAAGGCGCAGGTGAGCATTTTGGCGGAGCTGAACGCGTGCCGCGTGAGTGAGATTCAGACGGTGTTGCGGGATGCGGGGTTGCTGGAGACAAAAGAGGCACGCAGGGAAAAGAAGGAACAGGCGGCTGAGGTGGAGCAGAGGGAGCAGGAAGCGGTGCCAATGGCACCACAACCTTCGAGGATACCGCGGCGCGAATACATGAACAAGGTGACAAACGCGGAAGCGGAGAAAAAGAAGGTGAGCCGACTGGAAAAAGAGGACATGAAACTGCGGGAGCGGATGTACCGCGAGGGGGCGAGCGATGAACGCATAGCGGTTGCGCTGGGGTGCGAAGCGTCGGCAGTGGCGAAATGGCGGAGCAACAACCGCCTGCCTAAAAACGGAGCGCGAAAGAAGCGCGGGCATGAGGACACGGATGCGTTGATCACGGAGGCGATTGCGCAAATTACGGCAGAGCAGAGGGGGATTGTGCAGCCCCCAAAAGCGGCCGTGGTGAATGCGGATTTTGATGCGGCGGTGGATGAACTGATTGCGGAAGTGAAAGTGAGGAAGAACGAAGCAAAGGCAGATGCAGGGAAGCTGCGGCTTTCACTTGTGCCGGTGCAAGCAATCCGCGATATTGCGCAGGTGCGAGAATATGGAAATGCAAAATATGGCAGTATAGCGAACTGGCGTAGCGTAGAAGTGACGCGCTACATTGACGCGCTGTATCGGCATCTGCTGGAGATCGTGGAAAACCCGCGTAGTATTGATGAGGAAAGCGGCATTGAGCACTACAAGCACATTGCGTGCAATGCAGCGTTTTTGTGCGAATTGCTGAAAGATAGAAAATAAAAGAGCAGCCTGCGCCGCCCTAATAATCCCTGGTAAGATTATTATAACACGGGAGGGTGCGCTGGTGCAAGCGAGAAACAGGCGGGAACTGGTGGAGGCATACCGCAGCGCGAAGGCGGCGGTGGGCATGGTGGAGGAACGCATTGCCGCACTGAAGTGCGAGATGGAGCGGGCGCGGGACGCTGTGGCGGGAAGCAATGTGGAACATCCGTGGACGCGCAGGGTGTTTGCTGTTGAGGGTGCGGTGAATGATGCGCAAAAGCGCATGATATCGCAGCTGCGAGCGGAGCTGCTTTGCAAAAAGAGGGCGTTGTTTGACGCGTTGTTTTGCGTGGAGGCGATGCTGGCGCGTGTGTGCGGCGTGGACAAGGCGACCCTGAGGGGGGAGATGGCGGTGCGGCTGCATTATTTGGACGGCGTGAGCTGGCGGGAGTGTGACCGCAGGATTTTGCGGCGGGAGGGCGCGCGGGATGTGGGGCAGGTGACGGGGGAGATCAGCCGCAGTGCGGCGCGCAGGTACTTGGACGGGTGACAAAACGGGGTGAAAATTGTAAAAATGGCGACAGGGCGAGGTGTCGCTACATCTGCAAAAAAATTGCGAAAATGTAAAAGTGACCGATCTGACCGCTTTGAGATATGATATGATTAGGCTGACCAAAGGAATGGAGACGTGATGTGTGAGGGGCGCTGCCGGGGAAGGGGCGTCTCTTTTGTACATAAAAAGCGGGGTTGACGAACATGCGCATTATGCGTATAATACAGATAGAGGTGGTATGATGACATTTCGGGAGATTGAAAAAATGCTGTTGGCGGATGGGTGGCGGCGCGTGGATGTGCGTGGATCCCACTTTCAATACAAGCACACGACCAAGCCGGGCAAGGTGACGATACCCAACCACAAGGGCGATTTGAACAAGAGAACGGCGAAGTCTATTCTGAAACAAGCAGGCATAGAGGAAGGTGAAAGAATATGAAACTGACATATCCCGCGATATTTTATCCATGGGAAGAGGGAGAGGGCTACACGGTGGAACTGCCGGATTTGCCGGGCTGCATCACGGAAGGCACTGACCTTGCAGATGCCGTTTTGATGGCGGCAGACGCGGCGGCGGGATGGGTTCTGACGGAGCTGGAGGAAGGGCGAGAGGCGCCGGAAGCCCGTGACATGTCGCAGATACAGCCGGAGGAGGGCGGATTTGTGAGCTTGGTTGCCTTTGACATTCACGAGTATGCGGAAAAATATGGCAAAAAAGCGGTGCGGAAGAATTTGACCATTCCGGCGTGGTTGAATACCTATGGGGAAAAGCATCATCTGAATTACTCACAGATTTTGCAATGCGCACTGGAAGCCATTGTGCAGGAGCATGGCGGCGAAGAGCAAATTGACGAAAAAACCACACGCGAAATACTGAAGGTTGCGGGGATTAGCGCGTAACGCAACGAGATAAATTAAAAAAAAATACAAAGAGCCACGAGCGATCGGGCTCTTTTGTTTTACAAAAATTTTGAAGGGAGGGCGCGATGGGCAATTATGAGAGTAAGGTATTGCCGCGACTGGAGGAGGTGCGATACCTGAAACGCAACGGCGTTGCGGACAAAGACATTGCCGCTGCTTTGGGCGTGGGATATTCCACATTTCGCAGATATGCGAAGGAACACCCGGACTTGCGCGGTGCGCTGGCGGCATCGGCGTTGGCGGCGAATGCGCGGGTGGTGAACGCGCTGTTTTTATCTGCCACGGGGCACACCGTGATGCTGAAAAAGTCGGTCAAGGTACGCGAAAAAGGCGGCGGGGAGCATTTGGAAGAGGGACAGGAAGAAACATACATCCCGCCCAACCCGCAAAGCATGGTGTTTTGGCTGACCAATAAACTGCCGGAGGAGTGGAAGCGCAATCGGGCGGTGGAAAAGATGGCGGAGGATGGAGAGTTTGGGAAGGTGTTGCTGAAATACCTGGACGCGTGCAAGGGGGAAGAGCTGTGAGCATCAACACGCAAAAGTACATCGAACATTTTCTGCGCATCCGCGACAAGCGCACGAACATCATCCCGCTCAAGCTGAATACGGCGCAGCAGAAGCTGTATGACGCGCTGGCCATGCAGCACCGCGCGGGCAAGCCCATGCGCGCCATTGTGCTAAAGGCGCGGCAGATGGGATTTTCCACCTTGACAGAAGCCATGATTTTCAAGCGAACGGCGTGCGCGCCCCATGTATCAAGCGGCATTGTGGCGCACCGCGAGGATTCCACCACCAATTTGTTTGTGATGAGCAAGCGGTTTTATGACCATCTGCCCCGTGAGATGCGCCCGCGCAAGAAGGCGAGCAACGCCAAGGAACTTTCCTTTGCCGACCTGGGCAGCAACATCCGCTGCATGACGGCGGGCGGCGACGGCATCGGGAGATCCGACACGTTTCAGAATCTGCACATTTCCGAATATGCGATGTGGCGCGGGAACAAGGAAGAAACACTACTGGGCTTGATGCAGGCCGTGCCCAACGCGGCGGGCACGATGGTGGTGATCGAATCCACCGCGAACGGCTATGACGATTTTAAAAAACTATGGGATGCGGCGGTGCGCGCAGAAAGCGGGTTTGTTCCGGTGTTTTGTGCGTGGTGGGAGCACGCGGAATATGCGATGCCGTATGCGGGCGAGGTGTGGAGCGCGGACGAGCTGGAGCAAAAGAGGCTATATGATTTAAGCGATGAACAGCTGGTGTGGCGGCGCTGGTGCATTGCCAACAACTGCGGCGGCAACACAGACTTGTTTCGGCAGGAGTACCCGGCGAGCGCGGACGAGGCCTTTTTGATGAGCGGACGCCCTGTGTTTGACAACGAGGTGATTTTGAAACGCATTGCGGAGCTGGAACGGCAGAAATTTGACAGTGTGAGATTTGTGCCGAAATGGCGGGATGCGGCGACGCAAGACAAAATTGTTGGGTATGACAAGCAACGCGGGCAGGACATCCGCATCTACGAGCATCCACGGCCGAACGTGCCGTATGTGATTGGCGGCGATACCAAGGGAGAGGGCAAGGACTATTACGCCGCGACCGTGATTGACAATCGCCACGGCAAGCGGGTGGCGACGCTGCACATGCAGCTGATGCACTCGCATCCCTTTACGCATCAGCTATACTGTTTGGGCAAATACTACAACGACGCGCTGATCGGCGTGGAGCACAACTTTAACCAAGGTCCGATTGAAGAACTGGAGAGATTGGGGTATCCGCACCAATACAGGCGGCAGAGGCACGACGACATCCACCACGGATATCAGAAGAAGTGGGGATTTCGCACAGACGGCACGACGCGCCCGCTGATCATCGACAAGGAGATTGACATGATAAACAATCATGTGGATCTCTTTTTTGATATCCCGACGCTGCGCGAGGCGTTGACCTTTGTTTATGACGAGCGCAACCGGCCGGACGCGCTAACGGGGGAACACGACGATTTGCTGATGTCGGACATGATTGCAAACGAAATTCGGGGGCAGCAGAGCCATGTGGAACATACGGCGGCGGAAGAACGGGACGAAGTGGAGGAATTTTTGAGTTATGAATGAGATTTTATGCGTGATTGCGATTTTTGCGGCGTTTTTTGCGGGGGCATGGCTGCGCAAGCCGTTTGTTTGGGGGGAGCGGGAGCGGGCGGAACGGGTGGAACGACCGCTGGAGGATGTGGACGTACAGCTGCAAAACATGCTGAATTATGGTTTGGACGGCTATGAACAAAAAGAGGTGCGTCATGAAGATTAGAACACAGCCCGAGGAGATTTGGAAAGAGTATCAGCGGGGCATAGACTACAAAGAAGGGCTGGACTTGTACAAAGAAGTGGAGCGCAACGAGGAGATGTACAACGGTAGGCAATGGAAGGGCGTGATTGCGCCGTCGTTGCCGCATCCCGTGGTGAACTTTTTGAAGCCTGTAATCAACTACTACATTGCGATGCTGGTTTCCGACGACATTGCCGCCAACATTGAAAGTGATGTGGTGGAAGGCGAGGTGGATATGCCCAAGGTGATTGCGCAGGAGATTGACAACATCATGGAGCGCGAGAATGTGCGCACGAAAAACCGCAGACTGATCCGCAACTGTGCCGTGGACGGGGACGCGTGCCTTTACTGCTGGTTTGACCCGGAGACGGAGGAGATTGCGGTGGAGCTGATCGACAACACAAACGTGTATTTTGGAAACACCATGGAAAGTGAGGTGCAGAAGCAGCCTTATCTGATTTTGGCGCGGCGGGAACTGACGGAGCTGGTGCGCGAGGAAGCGGAGCAAAACGGCTGCGGCGCGGAAGGGATTTTGCCGGACAACGAAACGCAGTATATCAGTCATGAGCAGGGGGGAGATGCGCAATACACCACCGTTTTGACTAAGATGTGGAAGCAGGATGGAACGGTGCGCTGCATCAAATGTACCAAGGACGCGATGATAAAAAAAGAGGTGGACACGGAATACCGGCTGTATCCTGTGGCATGGATGAGCTGGGAAGGCGTGAAAAACTGCTATCATGGGGTTTCGCCTGTGACGGCGGCGATTCCCAACCAGATTTTTGTGAACAAGCTGTTTGCGCTTGCCATGATACAGCTGCAAAACTTATCTTTCCCGACGATACTGTACGACATGGCGAAGCTGCCGAACGGCGTAAGAGGCGGCGCGGGTAACATGATCGGCGTGAGTGGATCGCCGGATGCGGCGATGATCTCCGCATACAAGCCGCCGGACATGAGCGCGCAGGTGGCGCAGTTTATTGACGCGACGATTCGTGATACCAAGGAAACGATGGGGGCGAGCGACGCGGCACTGGGCAACGTGAAGCCGGACAACACGTCCGCGATTGTGGCGGTGCAGAAGGCGGCGGGGCTGCCGCTGGATTTGCAGCGCATGGATTTTTATGCGTGCGTGGAAAGCTATGTACGGATATGGATTGACATGATGCGTGTGAACTACGGGGTGCGCGACATCACCATTACGGCGGCGGACGGTACGGATGCGGCGGTGACGGTGGACTTTGCCACGGTGGACAACTATCTGTACAACCTGACCGTGGACATTGGACAGGCGGCATATTGGAGTGAGCTGACGCAGTTGCAGACGCTGGACAACCTGATGAAGATGCAGATTATCCCCGATGCTTTGACCTATTTGGAGGGCATCCCCGATGGATATTTGAAAGGCAAGCAGGCGATTGTGGCGGCGATTAAGGAACGGATGGCACAGGAGCAACAAATGCAACAGGGGCAGCAGATGGCGATGCAGGAAGCGGAGCGGGAACAAGGCGCGGCGAACAGCGAGATTGGCGCGGTGGTGCGCGAGCTGCTGGGCATGGAGCAATCGGCCGCGTTGGAGGCGGTGAACGCGATGGAAGCGGACGAACAAACGAAGGCTGCAATTTTGCAGGCGTATGAAAGGGCGGTGAGGGAACGTGGAATGTGAGAAATGCGGCGGCGAACTGTTTGTGGAGCGCAGCCGGAACATTGTGGAGGGCGACGATTCCGCGCAGACGCGCACGAGGGTATATTGTGTGCTGGATTTGCGGTGTGGAAACCCACAGTGCGGTGCGGAGAAACAGGTAAAAAATGAACTGGAAATTGGACCGAAAGCGGGCGCGTAAGCGCTCTTTTTCATAAAAAAAGAATGGAGGAAACAAAATGTCGGAAGAGACGAGCACACAGGAATTTGGCGCGGAGTTTGAGGCGGAGTTTGATTCGGAGCCGGAAGCGGAAGAAGAATTTGACACAGTGACAGACGCGGAAGAAGCGGAGGAGGATTTACAAGAGACTGCGGAGACTGAAGAGCCGGAGGAAGCAATGCAAGAGCCGCCGGAGGCAATTACGGTGGGCGGACGCACTTACACCATGGACGCGCTGGAGCGCGCATTGCAACCGCCGGAGGGATATGACCTGCTAATGCGGCTGGCGGACGAAAGCGGACTGGGCGTGCAGGAATATCTGAATGCCATTGAGCAGCAAAGCAACGAGCAGAGTATGGCTGCGCGTGTTGCGCAGTTGATGGAGGAGGGCGCGGAGGAAGAATTTGCAAGGCAGATGGCGGGGCTGGAGGCGGAGAACGCGCGGCTGACGCGGCAGAAGCAGGCAGCCACACAAAATGAGCAGAGGCAGAGCGCGCAGGAGGAACGCATACAAAAGAACATTGAGGAGTTTGCGGCGCGATACCCTGACGTGACACAGCTTCCGCAGGAGGTATTGAGCGACATTGCAAGCACGGGGGCGACACCCTTGCAGGCGTATCAATCATACTTATTGACGCAGCAGGAAAAGGAGCTGGCTCGGCTGCGGCAGAAGGAGAAGAACCGAAACACGAGCATGGGCAGCGCGCGTGGGCAGGGACAGGCGCAAGATGAATTTTTGGGAGAATTTTTAAAATAAGAAGGAGTGAAACAAAATGGCAAGTGTGAATTTAGCAAGCAAATACAGTGGGAAGATTGCGGAGGTATACACCAAGCAAAGTTATATCATGGGGAACACGTGCAAGGATTATGACTTTTCCGGCGTGAAAACCGTGCGTGTTTATACGCCTGTGACGGTGACGCCGGTGGATTATGTGCGTGAGGGCAAGGAGCGATTTGGAGAACTGCGTGAGATGGGCGACGTGGTGCAGGAGATGACGCTCACGCAGGACAAAGGATACACGTTGTCCGTTGACCGTGGGAACAACGCAGATCAAATGAACATCAAGGGCGCGGCGCGGATGCTGAAAATGCAAATTGCGGAGCAGGTGACGCCTATGATTGACAAGTATGCCTTTGCAACGTGGGCAGGCAAGGCAGGGCTTTATGGTCTGATGAACGAGGCGCTGACCAAGGACAACATTTTGGAAAGAATACTGAAAGGCGGCGCGGCGATGGACAATGCGTTGATCCCCGATGGCGACCGCGTGCTGTATCTGCCTGTGACCTACTACGACATGCTGCGCCAAAGCGGAGCGATTCTTCATTTGGACGGGCTGGGAAGCAAGGCGATTTCCAAGGGTGAAGTGGGCATGGTTGCGGATATGCGTGCGGTGAAGGTGCCGGATTCTTACATGGGGAACGTGCATTTTATGATCACACACACGAAATCTGTGATGGCGCCGCACAAGCTGGCTACGGCACGCGTTTTGACAGAGCAGCGGGGTGTGGACGGCAGTGTGCTGGAGGGGCGCGACTACTTTGACGCGTTTGTGATTGGCGCGAAGGCAGAAGGTGTATATGCGGCGATTGAAGCGGGTGAGCGCGTGGCGGCGCCTGTGGCATCCATCACGGCGCATCGCGTGAGCGTGAGCGCGCAAAGTGGTGTGGCACACTACTACACCACGGACGGCAGCGATCCAAGATACAGCATTTCGGCAAAGCTATACACCAGTGAAGTGACGACCAAAGAAGGAGATGTGTTCAAGGTGTATGGGAAAGCGACGGACAAGTTCCCCAGCGCGGTGACGGCGGTGCAGGACAAATGATCGGAGGGAGACAACCGTCTCCCTATTTTCAATTTTAGGAGGATGAGACCATGGCGGAAAAGACAAGGTATTTTTGCGGGGATGTGGAGATTAAGGCGGTAGAGGCGAAACGGATTGGCTGCATGTTGACGGAGGCGGAGCGCAGGGGCGCGAAGCCGGAGAACGAGGAGCCGGAGAACGAGGAGACACGGACATGACGGCGCGGGGAATCTTTGACGGCGCGATGGTGCTGATGTTTGGGGATGCGGCAGACGCGGCGGAATATGAGCAGATGGCGCTGCCCACGCTGAACCGTCTGCTGGCGGAAAACTTTGCCGTCAACAACGCCCTGCGCAGGATGCGCGGCAAGCAGCCCATGCAGGAGATTCCGCTGTTGACCAAACCGGAAGAAGCGGTGGACTATGAACCGGAATTTGTACGCAACATTCTGCAATTTGGGATGGCGGGATATCTGTTTGCCGACGACGACACCAAAAACATTGCAACGGGATATAAGGAAAAATATGAATTTGAACGGGGCAACGTGCATTGCGTGGAATATGGAGTGATGGACGATGTTTAAAAACACGCCGACGGTGACGCAGCCGATCTATAAACAGGTGTACAGCGGATTTCGCGGGGTGGACATGACAAGCGCACCCACAGAATGCGACGCGACGCGCTCGCCGAACGGTATAAACATGATTGCGTATGAAAACGGCGCGCCGCAAAAGCGGACGGGATACGCATTGCAACACGATTACGGCGCGCGCATCAACGGTCTGCATGAATATGTGACCAAAGAAAGCGCGGTGAAGCTGATTGTACACGCGGGAACGAAGGTATACCTGCATGGGGAAACGCCGCAGCTGATCCACACGGCAGCGGCGGACGCAAAAAGCAGCGCGTTTGTTTATGACAACAAATTCTTTCTGCTGGACGGCAAGAGGCTGATGATGTGGGACGGTACGGGCAGCATGAGCGCGGTGGACACGCAGGGATATGTCCCCACGACCACGATTCAGAGCAAGGCGACGGGCGGGGGCATTCGGCACGAGGCGGTGAACCTGATGTCCGGGCGGAGCATTTGCTCGTTTTTGGTGACGAGCGCGGAGGCGGGGGCGACGGTGTTTCAACTGGATCGCGCGCCGGTGACGGGCATTGTAAAGTGCGAAAAACTGAACGCAAACGGCACATGGTCGCCCATTACGGCATACACGCTGGACGCGGCAAACGGGCGGGTGACCTTTGCAAGCGCGATTGGCGCATCGCCTGTAAACCAAGAGGACAACCTGAAAATTGAGCTAATGAAGCCTGCCGCTGCGGACAAGATCAACGGCTGCACCATCACCACGCAGTATGGCATCGGCAACGATTTGCGCGTGTTTGCGTCCGGCAATCCAAAGTGGCGCGAATATGACTGGCACACGGGGCCGCTTGACCCGACGTATTGGCCGGACGACGCCTATGCGTTGGTGGGCAGCGAAAGCGGAGCGATCATGGGATATCTCAAACAATATGAAAATCTGATTATTGTGAAGGAATACAACGCGCAGGATGCCTGCCTGTTTTCGCGCAGTGCGACAGTGGGAGAAAACGGCGATGTGTTGTTTTTGGTACAGCAGGGCATTGCCGGTGTGGGTGCGATTTCAAAACACTGCTTTGCATCGCTGGGAGATGACAACATATTTTTGACACGCGAGGGTGTTTTTGGACTGGACACGGATGCGGTGTCCAAGCAACGATCTGTACAGCTGCGCTCCTATTATGTAAACGGTGTACTGTGCGCCGAGGAAAACCTGCACGAAGCGGTGGCGGTGGTGCATGGCGGGCGGTATTACCTATGTGTGAACGGGCGGGTGTACCTTGCGGACAGCAACCAGCAAAACACCAACCCTGCGGGGTCGCGTGGGTATGAATGGTATTTTTGGGAGAATGTGCCTGCGCGCTGCGCGGTGGTGCACGGCGATGCGATTTGGATTGGATCGGAGCAGGGCAAGGTTTACGCGTTTCGGCATGAGGCGGAGAACGGCGCATACGCTGACGATGGCAAGCCGATTTACGCGTGCTGGGCGACGCGTGCGGATGCGCTGGGAGATGCTTCCGGCATTAAGCGCATTATGAAGAACAACACGGGCGTTACCGTGATGCCTTTTATGCGATCTTCCGGTGTGATTTTATACATCACCGGCTCTACGGGGCGCAAGATTGTGAAGGAATACCAGACCAGCACGGCATTTGACTGCACTTATGTGGATTGTGTGCATTTTGAGCTGGGTATGCTGCCGTACCCATATTTTGTACCCACGCGCAAGAAGGAAAGCAAGGTGCAGGTATTCCAAATTTTGGTGGAAAACGGCAAGCTGGACGAGGGTTTTGGACTGTATGACGTGGTGGTGTCGTACATTCCCACAAAACCGATTAAGAGGTGAAGCATGAGCATTTTAGAAAAAAAAGTGACGCAGGAACAACTGGACACGGCAGGATTTGCCAAAATGCCGGATAAAATTGTGGGCGAGCCGAAACTGGTGAAGCAGCATATTGACGGCTGCGGGAATGTGGCGGCGCACGCGCTGAACGAGCTGATCGACGCACTTTCGGCGGCGAGCGGCGCGGGGGAAATCGGCGCGGTGGCGCTGGAGAGCGGTGCGGGAGGCAATGTGCAAAGCAACCTGACGTATCTGCTGGAAAAACTGAATGCGCACAAAAACAGCGGGCGGCATGTGGTGGTGGCGAAGGAGATGCCCGCCCAGCTGGCGGTGGGGGATGTGTGGTTGCAGGAATTGGGCGACGCGCAGGGCAGGCAGACCAGCGTCATCATCACCAATGCGGAAGTGAGCGAGGTGGAGATTGGTAACAAAGAAAATTTGTGGCTGAATACATGAGGAGGATGCGATGGGAAAACATGATTACACCATGAAAAGCTACAACGGGGTATCGTGGGATGTGCTATATCCGCGCACCTGTGGCGGACAGGTGACGCTGGACGACTACACCAAGCCTGCGGGCGCGGCGGCTGTGGTGGCCGCGGACACTGTGAATGCGGCGATCGGCAAGCTGGAGCGCGGATTGGACACCAAGCAGAACACGCTTGGATATACGGCCGAGAATGCGGCGAAGAAGGGTGCGGCGAACGGATATGCGGGGTTGGACGCGAGCGGGAAAGTGCCGTTGTCGCAGATCCCGCAGAGTGCATCCGGCGCTCTGGCGTATCAAGGAGACTGGGATGCTTCGAGTGGGGCGCACCCAATGAATCCGCAGAGCGGACATTTTTGGATTGTGAGCCGTGGCGGTGTGGTGAGCGGCGTGGATTACAACGTGGGCGACTGGGCAGTGTACCACGAAACAAAGGGCTGGAGCAAGATCGACAACACCGACGCGGTGGCGAGTGTGAACGGCATGACGGGTGTGGTGGAACTGGATGGTGACAATCTCAAGATGGACGGTTACACCAAACCAACGACAGGCGGCGCGGTGGCGGCAACGGATACGGTGAACGGCGCGGTAGGCAAGCTGGAGAAGGCACTGGACGGGAAGCAGGCGGCGGGAAGTTATGTGAGCGCGAACGGCGGCATTGCGGCAGGCACCAAGACCAAGATCACCTTTGACGCAAAAGGACTGGTGACGAGCGGCGCGGACGCGGACGGGCGCGACATCAAAATGACCGGGTATGCCAAGGCTGCCACGGCTGCGGATGTGGCAGCGAGCGACACGGTTGCAACGGCGATCGGCAAAGTGGAAAAGAAAGTGGACGACAAGCTGACCGCAAACGTGGGTATCACAAGCGGCACGAAAACCAAGATCACTTATGACGGCAAAGGGCTGGTGACCAAGGGCGAGGACGCGAGCGCAACGGACATCAAGCTGGCGGCGGGATATACCAAGGCGGCGGCGCAAAGCGCGGTGGTGGCGGGAGACACCCTGCAAAACGCGATTGGCAAGGTGGAAAAGAAGGTTGACGATAGACCCAACGTATATGTGCAGGCGGCGCAGCCTGCGAGTGCGGCGGTGGGGGACTTTTGGTTTGAGATTACGGGATAAAGGAGAATGGATATGGCAAACAAAAAAGTACGGCAGAATGTGAAAACGGCGACGGGATTTGACACGGTATTTCCTGAAACACTGGGCGAGCAGGTGTATTTGGATGGCTACACCAAACCGACGACGGGCGGGTTGATTGCGGCGGGGGACAACGTGAACCAAGCCTTGGGCAAGCTGGAAAAGAACATTGAGGGAATTGTGGTGGACAAGGGGCTGGTGAAGAGTGTTTGCGGGGTGAGCGCGAACGCGGCGGGAGATGTGGCGCTGGGGGCTACGGATGTGGGGGCGGCGGCGAGTGGGCACAAGCACGTGAAAGCGGATGTGACAGATTTCGCGCACAAGGCAACTCACAAGACGGGCGGGAGTGATGCGCTGAGTGCGGCGGATGTGGGGGCGTTTCCGGCGACAGGCGGGATATTGGATGCGCACCTAACGGTCAATGGTTTTTTTAGTGCGCGTACAGGTATGGAGGTCTATGGGGGTACGCCCTTCATTGATTTCCACCACAATAATTCATCAGCGGACTATACAACACGCATCATCGAGAATACGGCGGGTAAATTAAGCATTTCCGGATCATTAGAGGTTGCGGGGGAAATATCTGTTGGCCGCATTAATATGTGGAGCGCTTATAACGCGGGGATTATGCAGGCGTATGTAGGACAGTGCTTTCGCATTAACAACCTAACCAATACGGGCTTCATGCCATGCGAAGCGAGCGGATTCTTTGTAAATTCATCCTTGAGGTACAAGAACATTTTAGAAGGGTTGAGCGAGGAGGAGGCACTCAAAATTTTGCGTGTAGATGCAGTGCGCTACCAATACAAAAAGGAACGCATTGACGACGGCGGAAAGGTGCACAGCGGCGTGATTGCCGAGCAAGTAGACGAGATTGGCATAACAGATGTAATTACCTATGACGATCAGGGACGACCGGATTCAGTGGATTATTCCAAATTTGTGCCATACTTAATCAAGCTGGCGCAGGTGCAGCAAGAGGAGATCGATAGGCTAAGAAGCAGACTGGATGAGTTGGAGTTAGGTTTGTGATCAGGCGCAAAGAGCGCTATTTTTGATTGGAGGGATGAAACGATGGCGACGAAAGCAACAGCGGAAGAATACAAGGCATATGCGACCAAGCGCGTAAAAGAAGGCACCGCGACCAAGGAACAGGCGAAAGCGTGGCTGAAAAAAAAGACGGACGCATTAAAAAAAGCGGAGGCAAAGCCCAAAGTGGAAGGAAGCCTGGAGGACCGTGCAGCGGCGATGGTACAATCCGGGAAATGGTCGCAGGAGCAGGCGGACGCATGGGTTGCCAAGAACAAGAAAAAGGGCACGGAAACGGCACTGAAAAATCAGGACTTCGGCACGTTATTTGCCGATCAATACATGCAGGCGCAGGAAGGGTATGACAAGCAAGAGGCATTATACAAGCAGCGACAGGCGGCAGAGGAACAGGATTTGCAGAGCCAGCTGGCGGAGGCAATGCGCACGGCGCAGGGGACGCGCGATTCCTCCATGCAGGCTGCGGCCGCGAACCAGACGATCAATCAACGGAATTTGCCTGCGCAACTGGCACGTATGGGCATACGCGGCGGCGCGAGTGAGACGGCGCAGATGGACTTGAACCGCACATATCAAAACGCGACAAACGCGGCGCGCGGAGAATATGCGCAATCCGAGGCGGAATTGAGCAACGCCTATGCGAGCAACAAGGCGGCGATTGGCAGCAGATATTCTGATGCTTTGGCGAACCTTGCGACGGACAGGCGCAACAACGCGCTGGCGCAAGCGCAGATGCTATGGCAAGCGCAGCAGGGTAAAGACGCGCTGGGCATGCAGCGGGACCAGATCCAGTTTGACCAGGGCATGGCGCAAAAGCAATATGACGAGGGTGTGCGGCAATTTGGCTTGACCTTTGGCGAGAACCAGCGGCAATTTAATGCGCAGATCGGCGGCGCTGCACCGCAGAGCAGCAGTGGATACAGCGGTGGCGGATATAGCGGCGGCGGGGTGACCACGCAAAACAAAGCGTCAAGCGTAACATTGACCGGAACGAGCCGTGGTGTTGATCCGATGGGCAGAGCGTATCGCATTGAGAATTATTCGGATGGCACAAAAAAGACGATTTATGGAAAATGAGGTGCAGCATGAAAAAAGATACTCCGGCACAAGAGCAAAAGCGCAGGGAAGCTGTGCGGCGCGACATTGCAAAAAAGAAGCAGGAAGAAAACATTGTCACGCAGCAGCTGCGCGGTATATACGCGACACGTCCGCCTATGGCGCGCACGACGGTAATACCACAGGCAAATAAAAAGCCTGTGGTGGTGACGGTGAAGCAACCGGCGGGGGGTAAGCCAAGCACGAGCAAGGTGGCAATGAATCCGCCGTATGTGCCGTTTATGGGACAAGGGAACAAGGCGGCGCCGAAAGTGATGGTGGGGCAGCCTGCACAGCCGATGGGTGAAGCGATCAAGCGCTATGAGAGTAAGAACCCCACAGGTGAGATATTGCGCAAGCGCAGTGTACAGCAGAAAAAAGAGGCGGGGGAGAGATCCGCCGGCAGGGTTGTGGAATACGGTGCAAAACAATTCGGAAAGGGATTTAAAGATTTTTTCGGAAATTTGGGAATCGCGATTGCAACGAACTTAGGCGAACCCTCCGAAGCGATGGGCGAAATTGCGCAGGGGAGGCAACCGGAAACCTTCTATGGAAAGTTGATTGAGAATATTGCGGGTGACAACATCCGTGCAAACAACGATAATCGTGCCAAGCGCATAGAAGAATTGACACGGAAATACAAAAATGGCACTATTTCCGCTTTGGAGCAATCGGAGCTTGGGATACTGACAGATATTGCAACCAGTGGACAGAGGAGCAAGGATAACATTATCTATGCGCAAGATAAGATGGAAACAGAAGCGCAAAACCTTGATGCTGAATATGCAGATTTATCTGAAGGACAAAAGAAATTCGGGAAAATGGTTGGAGGAGCGATTGGAAATGTTGCGCCGAATGTATTGATTTCCCTACTGAATCCGGGAGCGGCGTTTACTGCGCTTTATGGTTCTGCCGGTGGAAGTGAGGCGGCGAAGGCGATCAAAGAAGGCGAAAGCCTTGCGACGGCGAATAAAATGAGCGGATTGACCGGACTGAAAGAGGTTGCGGTGGAAAAGCTGTTTGGCGGCATTCCTGCAATGGGCAAAGGCGTTATTGCCATCGAAGATGTGGTGAAAAAATATATCAAGTCGCCCGCCGGTCGTGTATTGGTAGGAAGGTTTTCGCAGGCGTTTGGAGAAGGTGCGGAGGAAGTGGCATCCAGTGCAATCCAGCCGTTTATTGAACGCGTGGTATACAATCCAGAGGCGCCGTTTGCGAATTGGGGTGAATTGGTAGATTCCTTTGGTGGGGGTGCGATTGCGTCGCTTGTTTTGGGGATTCCGGTTGATGTAATTGAAGCGCGAGGGCAATCCGGCAGTCGATATATAGGACATCGTATTGCGCCGACAGACAACACAAAAATAGAATCTGCGCTGTTTTCCGCCACGACACCGCATAAAAAAGCGGGCGAGACAGGAGAAACTTCTGGCACGTTGTCGCTACAAGAGTTAGACAACGGCTATAGCGTGGATTCTATTTATGACTCTAATATACCTCAAAAGGAGAGGGATGTAAACAATGATTTGGCGGGGCGGATTGCGCGCGATTATGCGGGGTTTGAGCCGGAGCTGATTGCCGAGGGGTTGGCGATGCCCAAGCAATCTGACGCTTACAGACTGGCGGAGCAGGCGCGCGCGAAGATGGACGCGGGTGCGGCGCTTTCCGCGCGCGAGGTGGCGGACATTGTGCGGGCAAATGATGAGCAGGTGGAAAAGCTATCCGAACACCCGATGGTGCGCAAGGCGCAACTGGTGATGCGCGACCCGCTTTCGCCCGCGACGGCGGAGTTTTTGCAAGGGATTTCACAAAAATATGGTATAAACGTGGAGTTTTCACAGATGGGAGCGCGGGAGCAGGGGAGCTATGACGCGGCGACGGACACCATGACCTTTGCGCCCAAGGCGACGCGCAAGGATGTGGTTTACGGTGTGACCATGCACGAACTGACGCACGCGGCGCAGACCGGTGCGGACTACGGCGCTTATGCGCAATATGCCATAAAGAAAATGTTTGGCGGGGACATGGACGCACAGGATGCTGCCATAGCGGACAAGGTGGCGACCTATGCGCGTGCGGGGAAAACGCTGACGCAGCAGGGTGCGCTGGATGAACTGGTGGCGGACTTTACGCGGGACACCGTATTTGCAGATGAGCAGACCGCCATGGAACTGGCACAAACGAACCCGAACTGGGCGCAGAGAATTTTGCAGACCATCAAGCGGGCGATCATCCGCGTAAAGGCGATGTTTGGCAACCAAGGCGCACGGGAGATACAGGAGCTGACCCGTGCGCGGCGGCTGTTTGAACGCGCGCTGGAGAGCAGGGAGCAGGGGCAGGAAACGCAGTATTGGCTGAATCCGCAGTTTGAAAGTGAATATGACGCGTGGGATAAGAAAGCAAGCGGCGGTTATTTTGTTGTGGGAACGACATCGGAGGCGCTGCAAAGCGTAGACATAAATCCGTCAAAAATTAGATGGTACAAAAATAAAATTGTGGACACACTGAACAAACATCCCGAGATGAATCATGAATTGATTAAGCAAGTGCCGCAGATGCTGGAGAACCCGATCATGATTATGCAATCAAATACGGTCGCGAATCGCGTAGTGATTGTGGGAGAAGTGTATGCGACTATTGAAAGAAATGGCCAAACAGAGCGGGTGCCGGTTGTGAGTGCGCTGGAGTTGAGACCGAATGGGCGAATTATGGATTATTCTATTATCACAACCAGTCAAGGCAGAGCAATTCAAAACTTGATGGACCGCAGCGATGTGCTATATATCAACCCGGACAAAAAAAGAACCGATGACTGGCTATCATTCCTACGGCTGCGATTGCCTGCGGAGATAACTCAGTATGGTTCTATTGCAAATGTAACATACGTGGACAAAGATGTCAACGGAAAAATCTCGTTTGGTGAGGAGAAGGGGAAAACGGCGTTTGAGCTGGCGATGGAGCAGGCGCGAGAAAAGCAGTATTCGCTGAATCCGCAGTTTGAAAGTGAATATGACGCGTGGGATAAAAAAAGCCGGAACGGCTATTTCTACTTAGGGGAAACATCTGATGTTTTAAAAAGCATTGGGGTACAAAATCAAGACATAACGTGGGATAAGTCTAAAATATTAAAGATTAAAGAAAAGCATTCGGACATGACGGATGATGTAATTAAGCAAGTGCCGCAACTGTTAGAAAATCCGGTGATGATTCTACAATCCACCACGGTTGCAAATAGAATTGTTTTGCTGGGGGAAATTTATGACGTTTCGGGGAATGTGGTATTGGCAGCGCTGGAACTGAAACCGACCGGACGCGGCGGCGAAATTCTGAACATGATTAAGGTGGCGAGTGCTTATGGCAAGCAAAATTTAAACACGATGCTGCAAGAGAGTGAGATTCTATATATTGACCCAAACAAAAAAAGAACCGATGCTTGGGCGAGCAATCTACAAGGGCTCCAATTGCCCACGATATCAACCCAAAACGGTTCTATTGCCAATGTAACATATGTGGACAAAGATGTCAACGGAAAAATCTCGTTTGGCGAGGAGAAGGGGAAAACGGCGTTTGAGCTGGCGATGGAGCAGGCGCGAGACAAAGAGGGCAGGAAGTATTTGATTGAACAAATCCCCGACACAGAAAAAAGATATGTAAAAGCGGATCGGCAAGTGATACAAGGAAACACACCGAAAGAATGGGCGGCTTCTGTAGAAAACTACGTTAACAATGCGATTCGGCAGGGGCAGGATGTTCAATTTACGGCGGCTGACGGAGATATCCTTACGATTACCACCGATACGGCGGGAAAGGCGAAGTTCAGAAATAATGTAAGGTTGGCAAACGGAGCAATGCGCCCTATGACCAATGCGGAATATGTTGCAAAGTTAAATGCGGAAGCGCATATTGATGAACTGGCTCAGACATCAAGCAGAGGAAGCTACACCGTACCGGACAAGAAAAACCATGAATTTGCGAAAGATGGCTTTAACTACAGAACTGCTTATTTTGAAGATGTTGACGGACAATATTACAGAATAACCATGTCCGTAGGGAAAAATGGAGAGGTTAACACGATATACAACGTTGGGAAACTGCAAAAAAACACGAAGTTCTCAATAGGGGGGTTCAAGACCCCTGGCAACACGGATGCTGCCGAGAACTCCGTCTTTAATAACAGTGTAGACCAAGGTGTGCAGGATGTCAACAAGAAGTATTCGATCGATATGGATGGACTGACGGATGAGCAGATGGCGGAGCTTGAGGATGTTAGCATTTTTGAGGGGAGCAGAAAGGAGACCGAAAAGGGCAAGCCTTACGATGTTAAAAAAGTACCTAAAGCGCATATTGAAAGTGCATACATAAACAAAAAAGGAGGTACGCAGGCTACCGATGAAAATTCCCCGATAGAAACGTCCGAAACGAGCCCTGCTTCTTCTCCTATTACAGACAATGTAGCACAACATGAAGGTGAAGTCAAGATTCCCATGCCGGAGGATGAAGATGCGCCGCTACGATACAATTATGATCCAAATGACCATTTTCCCACGGGAGAACAGGATGCGAGCACAGAGACGGAGCGGGTACCCATGCCGAACGATGCGCCGCCGGAAAGCAAGCGGGAAATTACACCGCGGGGGCTGTCTATGCTGCAAAGCAGAGCCAGTGAAGCGGCGCGTGTGATGACAAAGACGCTGGGCATTGTACCCGGACAAAAGAGGGCGGCGGCACAAGCGATGCAGGAATATGCCGATGCGGTGCTTGCGGGAAAAGCCACAGAGCAGAGCAAGGACGCTTTGTTTGAAACACTGTGGAACACAGGCGCGATTCGTGATGCGACAATGGCGGAGCAGTATGCGGATTTACGCAAGGAGCTGCACGGGACGCGGTTAAAAGCGGACTTTCTGCCGAAAGAGGACAGAAAAAAATATCTGGGATCCTTACGGCTGACGAAGGATGGCGTGCCGGTTGACGCGCTTTATGCGGATTTGGCACAGCGATATGCGGGGCTGTTTGACAGCGAAATTGTGAACGGGGAGGATCAACTGGACGCGATTTTACAGGTGTATCAATCTCTGGCGGTGAAATATACCCCTCTTTCAGAGGCGGGAGATGCGCACATGAAGCAGGGCATGCGCAGGGTGTTTGACAAACAGATCGCACGGATTCATGAAATGGCGCAGGACGCAAAGGCGTATACAGAGCAACGCAGGGAGAGCAAACAGGAAGCGCAGGCGGAGCGCAGGGAGATTTCGCGGCGGGATGTGCAGGAGATGCGGGAAGTGATGGAACAAACCGACCGCAAAATTGCGCAGTTTGACCGCATGGCGTTATTAACACCGGAGGAACGGGAGCAAGCGCGGCTTTACGGGGAGGGGAGGATTCGCGCGAGCCAACTTGCTGAATTTGGAAGGAAGCAGCAGGACATTGTTGCACTGGGAGAAATGTTTCGTGCAAAGACCCGTGCGCGGGAGACGATTGTTGGATTCAAATGGCAGCAAAAGAGGCAGTTTGCGGAACTGGCCAAGGATGCGATTGCGCATTCGGACATGTGGACAGATTCGCGCAGCGGCTTTGCAATGGAACGGGAGACACAAGAACGCAATGCGGAGCGCGTGACGCGCAAGGATGCGGAGGGCAACCGCAAGCTGCAAGAGAACTTTATTGCGCCGGTACACCGAAATGAGGCACACGCGGTGCGTTGGGTGAACGAAAAGACCCGCGCCATACAGGCATTGAAACTGAACCAAGCGGAAAGCGCGCTGGTGCAGGCTTACGGTGAGGGGTATGTGGATGAGAAAACGCTACGGGCGATTGCGGAAGGAAAACTGAGCACTGTGGAACTTTACAGTGCTGACGGTGACAAGCTGGGCAGCGCCAAGGTAACCGCGCAGGATTTAACGGCACAAAATATGAAGAGTGTGAAGAGCTTGACGGGAGAGGAGTTTGCAGATGCAAGTATGCACCTTAGAGAGCAAGTGAATCGGTATTTCGATTCGATTGGTAATGTGGCGCATAACAATACGCTTGGAGATATAACGCTTCACAATCGATTTGTAAAGGACGACATTGCACACGGCATCGGACGAAAAAAAGCGGCGGCGTTTGCGGCAGTGCCGGAAGTGATCGAGCAAGGCGTAATTGTAGATCAGCAAACGAACTGGAAGG
>CAYVTZ010000042.1:0-22657 GCA_964454685.1 uncultured Christensenellaceae bacterium | reverse complement strand
GGTCAGTACTGGGACCAATCCTATTTAATCTCTTTATAAATGATGTGGTGGAAGCCTCCTTTTCCTCACAAAGTCCCTCGCTCCGCTCCGTGTACTTTGCGGGGATCCCGAAATGCCCTACATCTTTTTAGGAAAGACTACACACCGGCTTGAGCCGTACTCAAGTCGCGTACCGGAATGGTGCGCGATTTTTATTTTTTCGCTCGCGTTGTTACGCATCTTTTCCGTCAAAAGCGCAGGGGGTGTTTTCGCAACTTGCTTTTTTGCTCCTGTCTTTTGACTTGATCTCTTCAGCGCTGAATGCAAAAATGCCTGCACGCCGGTATGGTTTTCTTGGTGCAAGCAGAGTATGTTGCAACACCCGGTCTCCGACGCTTTTCCGACAGTTGGTAGTTTATAATAGCATATGAAACAATGAAAGGAGCGATTCTATGACAAATATAAAAAACGAAGCTGCAGAAAAAAGCACAAGCATCATCTGTATATTACTGGGAGCTTATTTTGCGGTTAGCAGTGCAGATTTTTTGCGTACTGCGCTACCAATGACGCAGGGCGTTGATATGGTGGGTACGCTATTGCTAATCGCAAGCTTCATAATGCCTGCAACATTCCTACTGATGGGCATTTTTGGATTGCTGCGCAAACTGAAAGCTGCGATTGCTTTCGCGGTCATCGGGCTGATTGGAGGTATCATATCGCTGATTTCGATTCTGACATCCGGCATCTTTGAGTGGGATGTGATACCTGCCATAGGCATACCGATCTTTTTGATTGTTGAAGCAAACAAAGCGCTAAAGCGAAAGTGATCTACATTTGTTTTCACGACTGATGGCAATTTGATTGGTAGACAACGGCAGAGCCGGTAAGGCGGCAACCCTGTCAGAAGGGGCGTGCAAAAAGAAGCCTTTCATTATTGCTCCATGTTGCAGGGATCGTTGCCGTTTTGCATAGCTGTCCCGACATGCAAACTGTGCTACTCTGCCAAACCCGTCGAGTAAACGGAATTTGACGCTCTGTGCTTCAAAGTGCTATGCAGTTGACGCACGCTAAAACAGTTGAATTGGTGTTAGCCATACAGAATTTGCGAGAATACAAGCGCAACGCATTGAATTTCATGGCGAAAGAAGAACGACCGATCTCAGAATGTGCAGATCGGTCGTTTTTCTTTTATGGGAAACTACGAACACCGGCGTTTGGGAGGTGTTTTTCGCCATTGTGTCGTATTCAAAAATAAGGGGAAGTGGCATCGTCCCTTACATCAGTGCTCCAGCCACTAATCCCGCGACTGCAACAGTCGCAACAACTACCAAAATGACGGAAACGATTGCTAAAATCGTAATAATCATACCGATAATTTTGCCGGCTTTTGCTTTTTTATCCGATGGATCTGCTTTCACCGCTTTCGCGCCAACGATCCACGCAACAATTGCAAGGATCAACCCAACAAAGCTCAAAAAACCCACTGCCGGAATAAAAGAAAGACCCGTGCAAGCCGCTGCAATCAAACCAATAACCAATGCTACCATGTGTGATGTACCCCCTTTCTCAAAAAGTCTATGCGATTCCTCCATCCTAAATGACAGTTACGTAGCAAAAAGCTATGACCAAATAGGATAGAGCTTTGCCCGCGAAGTCTCACCAACTTCGCCGCCAAAAATGGCAATAATCGATTCTAGCATATCAAGTGTCGGGAAACCGTCGATGCTTTCAGTAAGTCAAGAAAGTCATGAATGCCGCGCAACAAAAAACAGCATAATGTTGCACCTTCCGCGCACAGAGTATGATTTTAACATGACAACTCAAGTATTTAATTGTTTAAATCGTTTTTTTGTAGTAAAATCAACGAGTAAACGCTTGTAGCGCATTGCATGGAAGAGAATATGGAAGGAGCAATAGAGACTGTTTACTGTAATATGGGTTACCAACGGATGCCTTGAAGTTTTCTCGGCCATTGTTATTCTAATCATATTTTTTAATATGTATTATGATCAATCAACGGAAGTTGCAGAAAAACGCCTTTCGGCAATGTTGATTTGTCATATTCTAGTCTTACTCCTAGACGCTGCACATTGGTTTTTGTATCAGCGCACGGATTTGCCGATCCTAATGATGGTGCTCACATTTGCTCCTACCATACTGGCGTTGATCGGCAACGCCATCTTTGCATGTTTTGCAATCGGGTTTCTATCGCAAAAAGCGCCGCTTTCTGCTAAATTCAAGGTTTTGATCATATCGCCTTTGGTTTTGGCAATTTTGGCGTGGATCAGCTTCGTCCTGGTAAATGGGATTCAGAATTCGTTCAATATGCAAACGGCGCACGATGCGCTGCAATATAGCTGGGTCTATTGGCTAGGGCATTTGCTGTGGGGTTCTGCGTGTGTTATAGGCATCGGTGTGGTCGTGCATTGCCGTAAGGGTTTAAACAAAAATGAAATTTTGTCATTGATTAGTTATTGTGCGTTTCCCTTGGGAGCATTGCTGCTGCGGCGCATTTGGGACGGCCCCGGCATCTTTCTGGCGACTTCGCTTTCGCTCATTTGGATTTATTCCGTTATGCACCGCAACCAGCGTCAACGTCTGGCGGAAAAAGAAGCGCGGCTTGCCCAAAGCCGTATTGCGATTCTGCTCAGCCAAGTGCAACCGCACTTTATCTATAACGCGCTTACGTCGATCTGTGGTCTGTGTGACGAAAACCCCAAAGAGGCACAGAAGGTGACTGCCGAATTTGCGGATTATCTACGTCATAATTTAGAATCTTTAAATAAAAATGTGACTGTCCCCTTTGCGGAGGAGTTGCAACACACCAAGATATATTTGGATATCGAAAAGAAACGTTTTGAGGACAGATTGAACCTTGTTTATGACATTGCGGTCAGTGATTTCCTCCTTCCCGCTCTTACCGTGCAGCCACTTGTGGAGAATGCGGTAAAGCATGGTGTGAGAAAATCGGGTGGTACCATTGCGCTTTCAACAAAGGAAGAAAACAATTATTTTGAAATATCCATCTATGACAACGGTGTTGGGTTTGACGCAAACAAAAGAAAATCGGACACCAAATTGCACATCGGAATAGAAAACGTTCGTGACCGCCTGTGGGCGATGTGCAAAGGCACTCTGACCATTGAAAGCAAAGTGGGAGTGGGAACAACAACTTGCATTCAGATACCAAAAGGAGAGAATAAGACATGAATATTATTGCAGCAGATGATGAAAGAATCGCCTTACAGCTTTTAAGTGGATGTATTCGTGAGGCACTGCCGGAGGCTGAAGTGCATGGCTTTAGTACAGGTGAGGCAGCGCTTTCCTTCGGAAACAAGAATTTTTGTGAAGTTGCGTTCTTAGACATTGATATGAACGACATTGATGGAATTTCGCTGGCAAAGCATTTAAAGCAAGTGAACCCCACCATCAATATTATCTTTGTCACAGCGTACTCTCAGTATGCAATGGAAGCGCTCTCGCTTTACAGCAGCGGCTATGTGATGAAGCCCGCCACCAAAGAAAAAATAGAGCGGGAATTGGAGAATCTTCGCCATCCCGTTGCGATGCCCAGCAACCACAATATATGGATTCAGTGCTTTGGAAACTTTGAGGTTTTCGTGAATGGGGAACCGGCAAGGTTTAGGTATAGCAAGACGAAGGAATTGCTTGCTTTCTTAATCGATCGGCGGGGGGCGCTTTGCTCTAACGCGGAGATCATCACAGCATTATGGGATGGCTATGACGGTGTCAAAAAAAGTTCCTACTTACGGGATCTGCGCGCAGATCTGCTAGCCAACCTCGCTTGCTGGGGGATTGAGTCGGCAATTTCAAAGCATCGGGGTGCCGTGGCAATTGTGCCAGCCGCGATATCGTGTGACTATTATAATTGGCTGCAGGGCGACCCGCAAGCCATCAATGCCTATCGGGGTGAGTATATGTCGCAATATAGCTGGGGCGAATTCACACTCGGCGGGTTGAAGCTTACCACTTTCGAAAAATAATACAAACACAGCCTTTCAACATTAGTTGAAAGGTCTTTTTGTTGTACGACGCTTTTGCGACACATCCCTTGGTAAAATGATGTTACAAGAAGCATTCGCATGGAATCACTTGTGTACGCAAATGCCAAAGGATACGGGTATGACAGTATACGAACAATATTCAGCACAATATAACAAACGATGGCAGGAGCGAATTATCAAAACAAATTTCGTTGCGGCCACGGTTGTTTTCGCGTTTGAGATTGCATATTATTTCATTCTAACCGCTTCCGGTCTGCGCGATCAAACGTCGCTGGAATACATCTTGCGATTCATTGTTTTGCCCGGCAGCATCATCTTTATCACTTGCGCGGTGGGCAGAACCATTGTATATAAAACCCAATGCAGCTCCCTAATCAAATCGATGGCGGCGCTTCTTACGATGGTAACAATCTGTGCTGTCGCCGCTTCGGTACACAGCATTTTCCCAGCCACTTTGTGCAGTTTTTTTGTGCCCCTGTTTATCTCTGTGGTGTTCGGGAGAAAACGCATTACAAACATGGTTGGCGCCTGTTGTGTGATCGGAGAGTTGATTGCTATGTTTTTTGCCGGCACGGATCTGCGCGGCTATGATCCTTACTTCCTGCTTGATTGCATGATGCTATTTATTGTGTTCGGCATTTCGTGGTATGCCACACTGCTGTTGATGAAAAACGAGCACGAGAAGCGTCATGTTATCGATCATATGTGGAAGGAGCAAAGCACGCTCCAGCAGAAAATCTGCCATGACCAACTGACCGGACTGTACAATCTGCTGGGGCTTCAGCTTTATGCCGATGGCAAAATTTCCGAAGAAAATCACGCCCATGAAAATTCTTCGATCGCTTTTCTGGACATTGACGACTTTAAGCGTATCAACGATACCTATGGGCATGATGCCGGAAATATTGCATTAATTCATGTTGCAAATTGCATTCGTGAGAACCTTCCGCAAGGCAGTTGCATCGCTCGCTACGGCGGCGACGAAATTGTCGCGCTGCTTCCCGGTGTGGCTACCAAGGAATGTCTGACGATGCTGGAAAAGCTGCGAAAACAGTTGGAGACGTCCCCGCTTACAGAATTGGCTGGTCACACGGTTTCCATTTCCTGCGGAATCTCGCATTATGATTTTTGTTCTCCGGTGCTGGATGCAATTAACACCAGCGATCAGGCAATGTATCAGGCAAAGTCCGCCGGAAAAAATCGTTCGGTTGTCGTGTGATTTTTAAAAGAGATTTTAGAAACGGGAGTATATTCTTGAAGCAGAAACTTGAAATTTGGTGCTATGGCGGGAAAAGCAAAAGCTTTTTTTTGGCACAAAGCGAACCCATCCATCAGTACAATTCAAAAATGATGGATCGCTTACTGCTTATTATGACCATCATTATCGGATGCTATATGGGCATCGGAAATTGGACCAAGCTTTTTTCCAAATATTCCGAGGCGTATATCGTCTGCTTTATTGCCTTGCTCATCATGCTTTGCACTTTTACATTAAAAGCCAAGAAGAGCATCATCTTTACCAGAATCTATATTTTTATATTTTCTTGTGTCATGTTTGCCTTTGTGTGCATACTGGGCACCGTGTTTGAACCGCATTCACGCGCTACGCTTTTCATTGTGTATGTCCTTGCGCTTCCCATGCTGTTTGTGGTTCCTACGCACTATATGTACGGATTTTTGATTACCGTAACTTGTATTTTTTCCGCGACTACGTTATGGGTAAAAGAGATCAATTATGCGGAAATGGACATTGCGCATGGGGTCACTTGTATTGTGATAGGCGTCTTTATTTCCCATCATATCTTAGAAAGCCGGATGGCACTATACGAAGTGCATGAAAAACTGGATGCACGCAACGTACAGCTTGGCGCGCAGCTGCAAGAGCAAGAGCGCCAACTGCTGCAAAGCCGTATTGCCATATTGCTCAGCCAAATACAGCCGCACTTTCTTTATAATACGCTCACTGTCATCTGCGGATTGTGCGACGAAAACCCCGGCGAAGCGAAAAAGGTGACTGCCGAATTTGCCGATTATCTGCGCCACAACCTGAATACGCTCAATCAACATATGCCTGTGCCTTTTAGAGAAGAATTGCGGCACACAAAAATCTATTTGGATATCGAGAAAAAACGCTTTGAAAGCAAGCTGAATATCATCTATAGCATCGAAACCAGCGATTTTCTTCTCCCATCCCTAACGGTGCAGCCGATTGTAGAGAATGCTGTCAAACACGGGATTCTTCAGCGCAAGCAGGGTGGCACGATCACCATTTCCACGCATCAGATGGACGACTGCTATCAAATCACCATACGTGATGACGGTGTGGGTTTTGATATGACAAAGTTAGAGAACGATTCCGAAACGCACATCGGCATCCAAAACGTGCGCGATCGTCTGTGGAGCATGTGTAATGGAACGCTTGCTATCACCAGCACGGTGGGTGAGGGCACCCAAGCCGTCATTTGCATCCCTAAGGGCAATCAAGGAGTGGTGCGTCCGGCAACCTGATCAGCATTTTCGATTCGTCGGTGCATCACTGATGCCGAATAGAACAGAATGAAAATGAATTTTATATTTTATACGCCGAGAGCGAGAGGAGAAAGAATGAAAAAAACAGCAACCACCATCATTTTATTTGTACTGGCAGCCTGCCTGCTTTTGACAGCATGCGGCGTGCCGCAAAGCGCTGAATTACCTAGCAATGTGCCGCAAGCCAGCGCAGCACCGGAGCAATCCGGCGCAACAGTAGAAGATCCGCCGAGCGCAACACCGACGCAGGAAGCCGATCAAAAATGGATCAATGCCGACCTTGTGGGCAATGTGACGGCAGACATGACTGTGGAAAAAAAAGATGATTATTATACTGCTGTCCTGCAAGACTGGTTAGCTACCGCAGAACTTCCTGAGGGGGAGCCGCAGATCAACGGCGGCACATTAAACGCGATGGAAATACAAAAGCAAGTGTTGGCTGTGATTGAGGATGAATCTCAAACCGGTCATGAGGCAAATCTTGTGCAAAAATATTATAACGATTCGATAGATATGGAAACGCGCAACAAGCGAGGCGTAGAACCCATTATGCCTCAAATAAAAAAAATACAAGATATTTCAAGTATAAAAGAGCTTACAGAATACTATACCACTGACGTGGCAAGCAAAATGTCTTATTTTCCGATGCTCATTTTAACGCCGCCTGACTCCAGTGACAGCCAACGATATGACGTCCAAATTTGCATGCCTGCTTTTTTGCTCGGAGACCCGTCGGAATACAAAACACTGACCGAGGGTGGCGCGCTGCAAAAACAAGCGGCAACCATGGTTTTTACAACGATGCTCGAAAAAGTGGGCTATTCCAAGGCGGACGCTGCAAAAACAGCAGAGCAGATGTTTGAAATGGAAGAAAAAATCATTTTAGCGCTCCAGAGTGATGCTGACCCATCTAATTCTGGTGATACAGCGTCCGACGTCATCGACGTTCCCGCTGGAGATTTGGAAAAAGTTAGTCCGGAATTTCCTTTGGCCGGCATGCTAAAGCTCTATACGGATGCGGGGGTTGAGCGCTTCAGCATTTTTGATCCCGAATGGCTGACACACATGAATGAATTGTATACCGAGGAAAACCTGGAAGGGCTGAAAGCGCTTTTGTTGTATCAGGTGCTTGACAATTCTCTCATGTATCTGGATCAGCAAGCCCTTGACCTTGCTGCCAAAAAGCAAAGTATGCTGGTGGGCAGTGAAATCAAATTTAATGTTGCGGATGTTGCTTATAAGAATTTGAACACTGACCTTGGTATGGCAGTTGGGAAAATGTATGTTGAAAATTACGTATCGTCTGAAACCAAAAATGACATCACAAAACTGGTTCAAGAAATTGTTGAGGTGTTTCGTGGTCGATTGAACAACGCAGACTGGATGGCGGACGAAACCAAAGCAAAGGCATTGGAAAAATTGGATGCGCTGAAACTGAAAATTGCATACCCCGATGATTGGACCCCATATTTATATACGGAGTTGAGCTTGGACGAAGAAAACGGTGTTTGGGAAGACTATGTAGCCATCCGTGCATATAATGCCATCAAGAATGCAAAGAAAGTGGTCGGCAAAGTGGATAAAGCATTATGGTCAACTGCACCGCAGGTGGTAAACGCCAGTTATATGCCTTCCACAAACTCGATTGAGGTTTACGCAGGCATTTTGACGGGCGATTTTTATAATAAAGAGCGGTCTTTGGAAGAAAACCTGGGAGGGATTGGCATCACCATCGCTCATGAAATTACCCATGCGTTTGACCCAATCGGGAGCCGGTACGATAAAGACGGGAATCGAAACAAATGGTGGACGGAAGAAGATCAAGCAGCTTTTTCTGAACGAACCGATCAGGTTGCACAGTATTTCAGCCGGTTCGAACTGGTGCCCGGCGTTAAGGTAGACGGCAAATTCACCATTGGGGAATCCGTTGCCGATCTTGGAGGCGTATCCTGTATGCTGGAAATTGCAAAAGGGATCGAAGGATTTAACTACAATCAGTTTTTTGAAAGTTGTCCGGCTATCTCTAAAAGGCTGATACTGCCCATGGTTGCTGAGCAAGGGCAAGCAACCGGCATTGACGCGCATCCTCCGGCTTACTTACGCGTCAATGCAATTTTACAGCAATTCCCCGAATTCTATGAGGCGGTAGGCGTGAAAGAAGGCGACGGGATGTATCTTGCACCGGAAGAACGACTCGCGGTTTGGTGAGGCAAACATTATGAAGACCAATACATTAAACAGGAGGAAATTATGAAGAAAACTATTTTGATTGCGCTGGCTGTCCTATTTGCTGTGGCGATATTCGCAGGCTGCGCGCAGCCTTTGAAGGCTGCGGAGGCTCCTGCGGCGACGAAATCCACAGCGTCAGAGGCTTTGAAAGAGACAAACATTCCAGAAGCCGAGGCTTCGGCGGGCGGGAGTCCGTCCGCAGAGCCTGCGATACAAGAAGATTCTGCGGCAAAAGCAGTCGAAGCCCGCGCCGCAAGGGTAGATGAATATGCCGGGGTTGTTGCTAAGGCAGTTGACACGCAAACGGGTGACAGAATTTTGATTCAGTCAAGCGTTTTAACGGCCGAATTTGCGCACTTGGTAGCAAAAAAATGCTACGAAATGGGCGCAGTCGGCGTAGAGATTCGGTTTAGTGACGATAACTTAAAGATGCTGCAAGCCAAATATCTGACAGACACAGAATACAAAGGCTATTATTACAACGAAGCGCTTGCAACGTATATGCAGCGCACGATGCCGGAACACTATAAAAATATTCGCATCACAAGCTTAGATTTTGGTATTGACGAGCCAACCACAGAAAAATATATGAACTTCCGCTCGCAACAGAAACAAGAAGGACAAGCCTTTATGCAGGAACATAATATGCTGCCGGAAAATGCAGACAATGACCAGACAATGTCAAGCGTACCAAAGGTACCTTGGGTGATGGCGCCATATCCGACGAAAAGTTGGGCGCAAAAAGTCTATCCTGAATTAAACGAGGAAGCCGCCTATAACAAAATGCTGGACGACTTCTTGGATTTTGCGCGAACCGGCACGGAAGGCGGATTTGCTGAACATGACAAACAATTAGGGGTTTTGGCGCAGAAAGTAAATGCACTGGGCGTGGTGGAGCTCCATTATCAATCAAAAACGGCGGATTTGCGTGTGCCACTGCACCCAAATCACATGTTTGCAGGCGGAGCAGTAAAAAACAGTCAAGGGATGATTTTTGAGCCAAACATTCCGACAGAAGAAATCTTTTCTATGCCTGCCAAATATGGAGCGAACGGAACGGTAACCGCGACACGCCCCGTTCAAATGCAGGGAGAACTGGTGGAAGATCTCAAAATGACCTTTCAAGACGGAAGGCTTGTGGATGCCTCGGCCAGCTCAGGGATAGATGCGTTTCGTATGCTGTTTGATTTGTCTGAAGAAGAGGTCTATTTAGGCGAGGCCGCGCTGGTATCAAAGGATACGCCTGTTTTCCAGTCAGGGAGAGTATATTATCATATGTTGATTGACGAAAATTCAGGCGCGCATATTGCGCTCGGAGCTGCTTTGGTGGACTATAATCTAAAGCCGGGGGCAGAAATTGACAAGGACGTCAACGAAGCGGAGTTCCACATGGATATTACCATCGGCAGCGAAGATTTAACCGTTACGGCAACGCTGCAAGATGGTAGCCGAGTGGACTTGATTAAAAACGGATTGTGGAATTTTTAACAGACCAAAAGGTCGGAGCTGTGCGATCTATTTGAGGGGCGTCGCATTCCCGACGCTTCGCATGATAAAATAAAGTACCGCGTCATAAATGGGCATATGATTGGCGCGTTTGCTAGGAGGTAAGAATGGGATGAAAAAAACGGGAATTATAATTGTAGCGATCGTTTTGGCAGGATGCCTGCTTTTGACAGCGTGCGGCACACCGCAAAGCGCTGCATCGCCTACCAATGCACCTCAAGCCAGTGCGGCACCGGAGCAATCCGCCGCAAAAGTATCGGAGCAGCCGAGCACGACAACGACGCAGCAAGCCAATCAAAAATGGATCAATGCAGACCTTGAAGGTAATGTCACTGCCGACATGTCTGTTTTGCCTCAGGATGATTATACGGTGGCAGTTAATCAAGAGTGGTTTTCCACTGCAAAATTTTCCGCGGGGCAATCCAAGATAAATGCTATTTCAGAAATCGAAGAGGAAACACAACAGCAGGTGTTGTCTTTGATTGCGGATGAATCACAAACCAGTCATGAGGCGAAGCTGGTGCAAAAATTCTATCAAGATTTTATGGATATGGAAAGACGCAACAGGCTGGGGATAGAGCCTATTATGCCCCAGATTAGCGCGATCCGCGAGATTTCAAGCATAGAAGAACTTACGGACTATTACACAACCGATTGGGAGTATAAGATATCGACTCCCCCGGTATTTTTTGATGTGCAAGCAGACATGAAGGAGAGCGACCGTTACGCCGTTCAAATTCAAGCACCGGACAGCTCCCTGGGGGATGCAGGGGAGTATCGCGCGCTGACCCCGGGCGGCGAAGTGAATAAGAAAGCAATTACCTTGGTATTTACCACAATGTTGGAGCGCGCAGGCTACACCAAGGAAGAGGCGGCAACCATAGCAGACCAACTGTTTGAAATGGAAGGAAAAGTACAGGCGAAATCAGCCAGCGTTGCGGAGCAATATGCATCTGACTTTGTAACGACTACCTATCATCCCATGTCCTTAGAGGAAATAAAGGAACAGAACAAAGTCTTTCCGATTGCAGCATTCTTAAAACCGTATGCGGACTTGGGCATGGATCGCTTTATCAGCACGGAACCCGAATGGCTTGCCAACATGAACGAGCTGTACACCGAAGAAAATTTGGAAGGATTTAAGGCAATGCTGCTGTATCGTGTCATTGATGATTCTCTTTTGTACCTCGATCAGCAAGCGCTGGATCTCTACGATCAAAGACAGAGCATTTTGGCAGACAGCGAAATGAAATCAAATTTGGAAGGCCTTGCCTTTGAGAAAACAAACGACTACCTTGATATGGCAGTTGGGAAAATGTACGTGGAAAACTATGTATCTCCCGAAACAAAAACGGATATCACAAAAATGGCGCAGGAAATTGTTGCGGTATACCGCAATCGTTTGAACAATGTTGATTGGATGAGCGATACAACCAAAGCTAAGGCGATTGAAAAACTAGATGCGCTAAGACTGAAGATCGCATATCCTGATGATTGGGCTCCCTATGCGTATACTGAGCTGAACCTGGATGAGGGGAACAGCATTTTAGATGATGTCATTGCAGTAGACGCATATGAGAGAAAAAAAACGGTTCAAAAAACAGCTTCCGTGCTGGATAAGGACTTATGGACGACTGCGCCGCAGATTGCGAATGCTTCCTATTCGCTCGCTGATAACTCGATTGAGGTTTATGCCGGCATTTTGACAGGTGATTTTTACAATAAGGAGCGGTCTCTGGAAGAAAACATGGGGGCGATTGGCACGGTAATCGCGCACGAAATTACACACGCTTTTGATCCAAGAGGCGGTAAATATGACAAAGATGGTAACATGAGCAACTGGTGGACAAAAGAAGATCAAGCTACATTTGATGAGCGTACTGCAAAAGTTTCGGAATATTTTAGTCAATTTGAAGGGGTTCCCGGCACGTTGGTAAATGGCGACATGACCCTCGGTGAAGCTGTCGCTGATCTTGGCGCTATGTCCTGCATGCTGGAAATTGCAAAGGGCATGCAGGGTTTTGACTATGATACTTTTTTTGAGAGTTATGCAAACGTAGAAAAAGTGAAAATACTGCCCGTGGTTGCAGAGCAAAACATGACGATAGATCCGCATCCGCCGGAATACTTGCGCGTTAATATCACGGTGCAGCAATTTCAGGAGTTTTATGACACGATTGGCGTGAAGGAAGGTGACGGGATGTACCTTGCGCCGGAGGATCGGCTTGCAGTGTGGTAAGGGGAGCGCCGTACACATTCCCTCAGATAGAAATATTATTCTTAGAACACAGATTGGAAAAGGAGATTATTATGGAATTGGTTCAAAAGAGTTATGCACGTTCATTCAAAACGCTGTGCGTCATCAGCATCCTCGCAGGTGCATTTATGGCGATCAGGGCGTTTACGTTTGCTCCGGTTGCGACGCAACTGTTGACAAGCGGCGGACTGGGCATTAGCGGGATTGGCGTGATCGTTTTAGTAATTGCGCTGTTGGTTCCTGCGATGCTGATTTTAGCGGGGGTTTTCGGATATATGAACAAGCTGAAAGCCAGCATTGCTTGCTCCATCATTGCGCTGGTGATCAGCCTTTATTCGCTGATCACCAATATCATAACGCTGTCGATGGTTTCCGAATGGCGTCTGGTGATTTCGAATTTGATCCCGATGGTTGCTGTTACGGCAACTTCGTTACTTCTTGTCATCTACGCGATACTGACCAAAAAACATCCGCAAGATTGATGGAGTAGTGCTGAGAATCCACGGCGACTGCCAACGGTTGCTTCGGCGCCAAGAGAAATACCCACACCGGAGTGTGGGTATTTTTTGTGGAACATCTTTCTGCGAGAGGCAAGAGTAAAGTATGAAGTGATAAGGCGGAGTAAGCGCCCGGTAGACAGGGCAAGCGGCGGCGGAGCGGTTTCGTATGAGGTTTGCACAACGGGCACATGAGTAAAATGGTTTGAATGGATTGCGGTTGATCCACTAAACTGGTATTATGAATATAACAAACGCACAAGGAGAGCCGTAGAAGATCGGGGGTCAGCGTGAAGCGGCTGCGGTTTTGGATAAGGATTCTCCCGGCGCATGCAGATATATCATAGATACATAGTGTCGTATTCATATAAAAAAGCGACATCTCCGGGTGTTTTTCAAACATAAAGACAATGCCTGCGATGAACAAACATTGGGGCGGCGCGAACCAAAGCATGGTGGCGACGCAGGCAAAAAACGGCAACATGACCATTCATTCGATATTACCGGCTAAGGCGCGTTATAGCGGCTGTTTTGCAAAAAACGGATGCTGTTTGCGGCGCGCTGTTATGGCTGGTTTATATATTATATTTTAGCGTGGAATGGAGCCGACGCAGCTTTGTGGAACGCACAAATGCGGATTGTGCTTAGTGAAATGACGATGTAAAGCGGAGCTTTTGATATGCTTGGATTTCGAATCAGGAAAGGGGCAAGTCTATGAAAGAAAAAAATGTGATTATTGTTGTAGGGTTTGCGATTTTTTCAATCTTTTTTGGTGCGGGTAATCTGATTTTTCCACCATACTTAGGTTTAAATGCCGGCGACCAGTGGTTTTTAGGGTACATTTTCTTTATGCTGGCGGATGTGGCATTGGCTATTGTGGTGATTTTTGCCGTTTTAAAACGCGGGGGCACATTTCATGGTCTTACCTGTCGGCTGGGGCGGATTCCTTCTATGCTGCTGAACTTAGCGGTTGTGGTTTGCCTGGGCCCTTTGCTTGCGATTCCGAGGACATCAGCAACAACATACGAAATGGCGATTCGACCGTTTGCACAATTAAGCTTTATCACACCGCTTCTCTTTTCTATCATTTTCTTTGGAATTGTTTTTCTGCTTACCATAAAGCCTTCCAAGGTTGTAGAAATTATTGGTAAATATTTAACGCCTGTGCTCTTGACTGCGATGATAGGCTTGATTGTTGTGGGGATTGTCAATCCGCTGGGAACGCCGGTTGCGCCAAAGCTGGATAATGTAATCAAAGAAGGCATTATGTCCGGATACCAAACATTGGATTCGCTGGGCGTGGCGATTTTCATTGTGGTAATCATTTCTGCGGTAGACGGATTTGGATACAACAAAGCAAATGAGAAAACAAAAATTGTGATGCGATCTGCGTTGGTTGCTGCTGCCGGCCTTGGAATTGTTTACTGTGGATTAACCTATTTAGGAGCTACGGTTTCGGGCACCTATGACGCGAGCATCGATCAAGCGACGTTGACAACGCGTATTTTCCAGAGTTTGACCGGCGATTTGGGGATGTTTATCCTGGGAATCATCGTGCTGCTCGCTTGTCTGACCACCGCTATCGGTCTGACGGCGGCTGTAAGCGCATTTTTTGAGCAAACAAGCAAAGGGAAGATTCCATACAAATATGGTGTGCTCGTGGTTGTGGCAGCAAGCATTTTGATTTCCAATCTGGGGCTGACCGCTATCATCAACTTTGCAACTCCGATTTTGAATGTGCTTTATCCAGTGATGCTGACGATGGTGTTCTTTGCCTTTGCCAATCAATGGATCCGAAACGATAACATCATTCGATTTGCCGCGCTGTTTTGCTTTGCGGCGACGATTTTGGGGCAGCTGAACAAGCAGGGTTATCCGCAGGAATGGCTTCGATATATGCCGCTTTATGAATATGGCTTTCAATGGATCGTGTTTGCTGCGGCCGGTGGGCTGGTGGGGAGCTTGATAAAGCCGCGGTCTGCTAATCAAAGCATCGCGGCAAAATGAATGGATTCCAGTGTTCGGTTGCGTTTATTGATGCAACATTGTGCTTGAGGTCTGAACTGCATCCCCAAAATAGAGCAGTATTATAGTTTTTTACGTGTCAAGAAAATCCCAACGATTGTCGCTATGAGGATAATCGGCGCTAATCTGACAAACAGCCATTCAAACGCGTGAAAAGCTACTCCGGCAACGCCGGTTGCAGGGTCGCTATAATCCCAACTTAAGTAGGGACTGTTTAATACGAATAAGGCCGCTAAAATGGTTGCTATGACCGCACACAATGAGATCAGCAGCCAGTGAAGTGTTTTTCGTCTTGTGTTTTTTCTTTGCGCAAGCTGTAAGTTTATAATCTCCAGTTTTTCGGAAATCACTTTCAAATCATCCGCTTTTGGCTCAACAACAGTTTCTCCAAGCAAAGTGCTTACGGGTGTTTCCAGCGCCTCTGATATCGAGATCAGCAGACCGGAATCAGGAACTGACAATCCTTGCTCCCATTTAGAGATTGTTTGCCGAACCACATTCAGCTTGATCGCAAGCTCTTCTTGCGAAAGCCCTTTTGATTTTCTGATTGCTTTCATATTTTCGCTTAACATTAGGGACAACATCCTTTCTTTCAGTCGTTACCACTATTGTATGAGAACCTGACCGTTGCTACAAGCAACGCAGATTAACATTCCGGCTTTCTTGTCTTGACAGGCGGCTTTGCGCGGACTGTTTTCGTGCTGCGTATTGTGTTGCATTTGTTTCTAAAAGCATGCTTTTTTGATGTAAATTGCTGGAGTATCACTTTAAGAAATTAGAATAAAAACTTGCTGCAATGCGCTTTTTTAAAAGAAAAAACCGCTATTACGCGGTTTTTATGGTGGTGCGGCAGATGGGACTTGAACCCATACGTCGTGGACACACGCCCCTCAAACGTGCCTGTCTGCCTATTCCAGCACTGCCGCAGACTATATTCAGCAAGAAATAGTATACTGTAAAATGCAGACAAAGTCAACCGAAAAACCAGAGTTTTTTTAGCCAGAGCGGCACGGGAAATTCTATCATTCTTTTGCGATTGTTTCGTGCCCGATATTGTTGAGCAGCTCGTCGCCGAGATAGATGTTACGCGCTGCAATCAGCGGATTTTTTGCTTCGTAAATCTTTTCATACATAGCATAGACGGAGCCGGGTGTGACTGCGCCGCCAACGGAATGCGCGCGCGGGACGCCCGCATCGCCAAGCAGCACTTCGGAAAGCAGAGCGCAGTTGGTGTTGAGCACAAAATAGGTGCGGAAGCGAGATTTGACTACGCGAAACAACGTGCCGCCATATTCCTGAATGCGCCAGGCGTATTCGCTGTCTATGGCATCCTGCTCGCTCATGCGCCACGGCTCACAGTTCTGCAAAAACTCGTCCACACGCTTTTTGATTTGCATTTTTTGATCGTCGTTGATCGAGAGCTGATATCCTAATATGGTTTTACCTGCCTCGGACAGCGAAAATTTTAGATATTCTTTGCGCGGCACGATATAGAAAATACCATCGTAGAGCATGCCGAACAGGCGGATGGCTTTTTTGGAATGATCATAGTTTCCGTAGGAAAGCACATAATCGCCAAATGCGAGATCGACATGACCAAAAGCGCTGGAAGAACGCTCGGACAGATGCACAAGCACCTCGATATCATCCACGGCGAACTCCGCATCAGAAAAGCGCACATGCGGTGTGGTGTGCAAAGCATCCACGTTTTCTTTAATGGTTTCTTTGATGGTGTGGATGGTTTTTTGCGGCAAAAACGCCTGCATCCAGGAGGGCGCTTTGATGCGCAGTTTTCTGTGTTTGGTGGGGAGAACTTCCGCCAGAGAAGAGATGCCGCCGATCAGCAGTTGGATGGGCAACAAGATGCTTAGGAAAAATTCCCACACAAGCGGATTGAATAGAACCAAAATTGCAATGACGATGGAAGCGAGCGCATCCAGCAGCATAAGCCACCAGTATTTTTCGCCGTCTCGGTGGTAGGTATACGTAATGATTAATGAGATAGCACCCATCAGAAACATCCAAATGGCAACAATCAGCTTTAGAATACTGTCTAAAATATTCGGGTTCAAGAACAGAAACAAGCCCAGCACAAGCGTGACGATTCCCAAAAGCAGCATACCGGCAGTGCTTTCAACATCGTTATGACGGATGAAAACGAGATAAGAAATGATTTTCTGTATCCCGATCAATAAAAAGACGCAGCCGAGCAAAAAACCGGCTGCCTGCACAAATTGTCGCGCGAAGACAAGCAACAGCACGGCGATTGCGATTAGTACGACAGATGAAAATAGTTTCCCTTTGATGTTTTCCATGAGGTGTCTCCTTTTGCATTGTAATACAATAGTTGCATTATAGCATTACACGCATTGTCTTGCAACGATATCGCATAACTGTGGCAAAAGCGATGGATTGCATGGGCGAAGAACTTTTTCAAAAGAAAAACAAATATTAATTAACAAATATTGAAGGAAACGGGGTAGTGGATGTGGAAGTACTAATATGGGTAATTTTTTAATATTCCGAATCTTTTTTTGGAGGTTTTATAATGGATAAACTTGAAGAGTTGAGACAGAAAAACCTGAATATTCTCACGGTGGGTGGTGAGGAGAGCATTCAGGCTCAGCATGCTTCCGGTAAAAAGACGGCGCGTGAGCGGATTCAAGCGCTGTTGGACCCGGACAGCTTTGTTGAGATCGACAAATTCGTCAAACGCGGTTATGTAACGCCGGGATTTGAAGCGGCGAGCGTTGAGGGCGAAGGCGTTGTGTGCGGATACGGCACGATGGACGAGCGTCCGATTTTTGTGTTTGCACAGGACTATACGGCTCTCTCCGGCTCGATTTCCGTGGCGCATGCGCAGAAGATCATCAAGACGCTGGACATGGCTGTGAAGAACGGAATTCCGGTGGTTGGCGTACTGGATTCGGGCGGCGCACGCGTTGCCGAGGGTATTGCCGCGGTGGATTCCTATGCGGGCATTCTCAAGAAGCTGAATGATGTTTCCGGTGTGATCCCGACCATTTGTGTGGTAGCGGGTCCTTGCATTGGCAGTGCAGCTTACCTTGCGGCCAGCATGGACTTTTGCTTTATGGTTGAGAAAATTGCGGCGGTGGCGCTGCATGGACCGCAAATTTACGCGTCTGCGTTAGGGAAACCGGTAGACGCCATTGACTTTGGGACGAAAAACCACAGTGAGAATACAGGCATTGCGCAGGTTGCGTGTGCGGATGAGGACGGCTGCTTTGCCGCAGTGAAAAAGTTGGTATCCTTCCTTCCTGCGAACAATTTGGAGGAAGCGCCTTTCGTGTTGTGCACGGATGATCTGAATAGGCAAATGGCAGATCATGAGAACGCGTATGATGCCAAGGGGCTGATTGCCGCAATCGCAGATCATAATGATGTATTTGAACTCAGTGCGGGATATTCAACCGAAGTAACGACGATGCTGGGCAGGCTGAACGGCATGGTTGTGGGCTTTGTGGCAAACGTGGATTGCAAGCTGACCGGACATGGCGCTCGCAAGGTTTCGCGGTTTGTGAGCCTGATGGACGCTTATAATATTCCGATTGTTACGCTGGTGCATTGCGACGGAACAGAGTTTAATTTGGTGAAGGAACAGGGAATGCTGATTGCAAACGCAGCGACGTTGATTGCAGCGTATGCGGAGGCGGGCGTACCTAAAATTACGCTGATCACGGGCAAGGCGATGGGGGATGGCTATGTGATGATGTGCCCCAAGGCGCTGGGTGCGGATATGGTTTATGCGTATCCCTATGCACAGATTTCTGCAATGCCGGCACAGGCGGCGGCGTTGATTTTCTACGAAAAGGAAATTAGCGAGGGAGCTTCCAAGGATGAAATGATCCAGCGGTATTTGGAGGAGCAAGCGAACCCGTGGCAAGCGGCGCAGCAAGGCGTGATCGATGATGTGATCGATCCTGCGCTGACGCGCCCGGTGCTGGTGAGCGCACTGGAAATGAGCATTACAAAACGCGAGACAAAGCTTTCTAAAAAGCATTGCGTTTTGCCGCTGTAACAGAAAGGAGTCATGTCATGGGTAACGGAATGACGGTGACACAGGATTTGGCGTTGGGCGGCGAAGTGATCGGGCTGGGTTTGCTGGTGGTTTTTTCCTGTCTGGTTTTACTGATTGTGGTCATCACAATTCTTTCGGTGATTTTGCGTGATCGCAAGAAAAAGACAGAAACACTGGAAGAAAAGCTGGAGGAAACACCCGCGGGAATCGTGCAGCAGTATGAGGAAAAAGAGCTGGTGGCAGTGATTACGGCGGCGATCGCGGCGATGATGCAAGCGGAAAACGGGGGAAAGACGAATGCACCCTTTGTGGTGAAATCCTTCCGGCGCGCGGCGCATTCTTCGTGGAGGAAGGACGCGCGCGACGCTCAAATTTTGAACAAATTTTAATTCGGAGGTTTATGGATATGCGTAAATTTATGGTAAATGTGAATGGCACTTCTTATGAAGTTGAAGTAGAAGAACTGACGGCCGGCGCGCCTGCCGCATCGGCAGCGCCTGTGGCGCCTGTGGCAGCTGCGGCTCCTGCGGCACCTGTTGCGGCGGCACCGAAGGCGGCTGCGCCTGTTGCGGGGGAACAGATTCAGTCCCCGATGCCGGGAACCATTCTGGCGGTAAATGCCAGCAGCGGACAAGCGGTAAAAGAGGGCGATGTGCTGTTTGTGCTGGAAGCAATGAAGATGGAAAACGAGATTCTCGCACCCATCAGCGGTACGATGAAATCCGTGAACGTGGCGAAGGGCGCAAGCGTTTCGACCGGAGACCTTCTTGGGGTGATTGGCTGAGTGAAGCGCTGCTCCGGCGGGGTTCCGCTGCCGCAGGAATGCGGGCGCAGCAAGGGCTGTGCGAGAGGTGAATGAAACGGCTTTTCCAGCACACCGAGTGTGTGTTTCGCGCATGGCGCGGCGTGAGGAAGATTCCTGACGGGAAAGAGAAAAAAACCACAAAGGAGGTTGAACAAAATTGGGTACATTTGGTGAAACTTTAGCGAATTTCGTGCAGTCAACCGGTTTTTTCAACGCTTCCAATGTCGGACAATGGGTCATGATTGGCATTGCATGCCTCTTGATCTATCTGGCGATTGTCAAACAGTTTGAACCGTTGTTGCTGCTGCCGATTGCGTTTGGAATGCTACTGGTGAATCTGCCGCTGTCGGATGTGATGAATCCGCCGATTTATGCGGCGGACGGATCCGTGCAGACGCCCGGCGGATTGATTTATTACCTTTATCAGGGGGTTAAGCTGGGGATCTACCCGCCTCTGATTTTCCTTGGGGTTGGCGCGATGACGGACTTTGGACCGCTGATTGCAAATCCCAAAAGCTTGCTGCTGGGGGCGGCGGCACAGCTTGGAATTTTCCTTGCCTTTATTTTGGCGTTGCTGATCGGCTTTGCGCCGAACGTTGCCGCGTCCATCGGCATCATCGGTGGTGCGGACGGTCCGACGGCGATTTATGTGACCTCGCGGCTTGCACCGGACTTTTTAGGGCCGATAGCGGTGGCGGCGTACACGTATATGGCCTTGGTGCCTGTGATCCAGCCGCCTATCATGCGTGCGTGCACCACAAAGAAAGAGCGCATGATTAAGATGGAACAACTGAGGCATGTTTCCAAGAAGGAAAAAATCATTTTCCCCATAGCGGTTACGATTTTTGTAGCATTGCTGGTGCCTGCGGCAATTCCACTGGTGGGCATGCTGATGCTGGGCAATTTGATGCGTGAATGTATGGTGGTGGAACGCCTGAGCAAGACGGCGCAAAATGAGCTGATGAACATTGTGACGATTCTGCTGGGTGTATCGGTTGGCGCGACTACGAGCGCGGATAAATTTTTATCCCCGTCCACATTAGGCATTATCGGGCTGGGCGTGATCGCCTTTGCTTTTGGTACGTTTGGCGGCGTGATGTTTGGCAAGCTGATGTGCTTCCTGACCAAAGGCAAAGTGAATCCGCTGATTGGCTCCGCGGGTGTATCCGCCGTGCCGATGGCGGCGCGCGTCTCGCAAAAAGTAGGGCAGAAGGATAATCCGTCCAACTTCCTGCTGATGCACGCGATGGGGCCGAACGTAGCCGGCGTGATCGGGTCGGCAGTGGCGGCGGGTGTGCTGCTGTCGCTGTTTGCATAAGTCAAGCCGTAGAAGATGGTGAATGCGAAAACAAGAGCGCACTCTGCTTTGCGGGACAGTGTGCCCGGTAAAGGTTTTGAGCGGAAGGTGAAACCGGAACGACCGGAGAGCTGTTTTTGCTCCCATCTGACAGATCACAATGCCAAAGTGAGTTGAAACATTTAGGAGGAAACTGAAATGGCTAAAGTAAATATTACAGACACCATATTGAGAGATGCGCATCAATCGCAGGCGGCAACGCGGATGCGGACGGAAGAGATGCTTCCGGTGGCGCCGTTGCTGGATTCTGTGGGATATTGGTCACTGGAGTGTTGGGGCGGCGCGACTTTTGACAGTTGCCTGCGTTTTTTGAATGAAGATCCGTGGGAGAGACTGCGCAAGCTGCGTAAGGCGATGCCCAACACCAAGCTGCAAATGCTGCTGCGCGGACAAAACCTGCTGGGGTATAAGCATTATGCGGATGATGTGGTGGACTTCTTTGTTAAGAAGGCAATCGAAAATGGCATGGATGTGATCCGTATTTTCGATGCGCTCAATGATACGCGTAATCTGCAACAATCGATTGAATCCACCAACCGGTATGGCGGCTGGTGTGAGGCAACGCTTTCCTATACGTTGAGTCCGGTGCACAACTTTGACTATTTTGTTGATTTGGCAAAGGAACTGGAGGGCATGGGCGCGAAGTCCATCTGCATCAAAGACATGGCAAACCTGCTGCTGCCGTATGAGGCGTACAAGCTGGTGAAGGCGCTGAAACAGAGTGTAAAGGTGCCCATTCATCTGCATACGCATAACACGAGCGGTGTAGGCGATATGACGCTGCTAAAAGCCATTGAAGCGGGAGTGGACATTGTGGACACCGCGCTTTCGCCGCTGGCGAACGGTACCTCGCAGCCTTGCACGGAGTCGCTGGTGGCGACACTGGCGGGCACGGAGTACGATTCCGGGCTGGATTTGACAAAACTGACCGAGGCCGCCAAACACTTTACCAAAGTGGCGGAGCGTTTGAAGGCAGACGGGTTCCTTGACCCGAAAGTGCTGGGCGTGGATATCAACACGCTGTTGTATCAGGTGCCGGGCGGCATGCTTTCCAACCTCATCAGTCAGCTTAAGCAGGCGGGTGCGGAGGATAAACTGATGGATTGCCTTGCGGAAGTGCCGCGTGTGCGTGAGGACTTCGGATTTCCGCCGTTGGTGACGCCTACCAGCCAGATCGTTGGCACACAGGCGGTGATGAATATTTTGGGCGGCGAGCGCTACAAGATGGTTTCCAAGGAATCCAAGGCAATGCTGCGCGGAGAATATGGCAGATTGCCTGCGCCTGTCAATGAGGAAGTGCGCAAAAAGTGCATCGGTGATGATCGTGTGATCACCTGCCGTCCCGCGGATGAGATTCCGCCGGAAATGGACCAATACCGCGAGGAGACCAAGGGTTTGATCGAGCAGGA
>CAYVTZ010000041.1:0-25307 GCA_964454685.1 uncultured Christensenellaceae bacterium | reverse complement strand
CATCATACCAGAAAGACTTGCAAGGTCTCAATTTTCATTTAACTTTACATTACGTTCATTTTTTGTAGGAGGGAAGTTTATGAAAAAGAAGTCGTTGATCCCGTTTTTTACAACGGGCGATGTCGGCGGTCTTGCGTATTCCTTGGCGGGTAACATTGTCAATTATATTATTGTCATTGCAACGCTGAGCGGTGTGCTGGGTTGGCCGGACGAAATCGTATATGGACGCGTGATTCCCGGTATGTCCATTGGACTGATGCTGTCAGGAATTTATTATGCGTACATGGCACACAAACTCTCGCGTTTGGAACAGCGCGCAGACGTGACAGCGCTGCCTTCGGGAGTCTCTACGCCGGCGATGTTTATCTTCTTGTATGGCGTGATCCTGCCGCTCAGCTATGCAATCGAGGATCCGCAGTTGGTGTGGTCTGCGGCAGTTGCTGCATGCTTTATCGGTGGTGCAATCGAATTTTTGGGCGGTATCATTGGCCCGATCGTCAAGAAGATTTTGCCGCGCGCGGCGCTGCTGGGTACGATTGCCGGGGTTGGACTGATCTGGATGGCAACGCAAGGTATCTTTGATGTATTCGGCGATCCGATTCTAGGTATGCCCATTCTGCTGATCGCAGTCATCGGTTTGTTTGGCGGATATTTGTTCCCAAAAAAAATTCCGCCGCTGGTGGTGGCGATTGTGGGTGGCATCATCTATGCGCTGATCTTGGGTAAGATTCAGCCGGACTTTTCCGGCGTGGGCTTCTATGTGCCCAATCCGGCCAACACCGTGCAATATATGATCAACGGTTTTGCAATCGTTGCGCCGTATCTAGCGGTGGTGATCCCTGTGGAGATTTACAACTTTATTGAAACCATGGACAATGTGGCATCTGCGAATATCGCGGGTGACAACTATAAAGTGCGGGAAGCGCAATTTGCGGATGGCGTATGCACAATGGTTTCGGCGACCTTTGGTGGCGTGGTACCCAACACCGTATGGTTGGGGCATCCCGGCCTGAAAAAGGCGAAGGCAGGCGCGACCTATTCCTGGATGGGCGGCGTGATTTTGGGGCTTGCGGGGATGTTCGGATTCTTCAAATTCATTAACTCCGTGATTCCGGCGGCAATTTGTGCCATCACATTCCTATGGTGCGCAATCGTAATGGTGGCGCAGGCATTCAAGGAGAACAAGACAAAATATTTTGCTGCGGTTGTGGTCGCAATGCTTCCGGCAATCGGCGACTACGTATTTTCTCAGGTGACGGGCGCGGCAGGGCTTGCCGGCGCGTGGACGGAGAATATCAATGGGCTCAATCAGTTTGCACCCGAAGTAACGCAGGCGCTGCTGGATGGTGGCGTGATGTGGAACGGGGTTCCGGCGCTGCATTCCGGCGCGATCGTGACGGGCATTCTTTGGGGCGCTGCGGTGGCATTCATCATCGACAGACGTTTGGATAAGACAGCTTGGACCTTTGTGATTGCCGCGGCAATGGCATTGTTTGGGTTTGTCAACAGCTTCCAGCTTGGGTTCTTCCCGACGTCGCCTTTCTTCCTCTCGTATGTGATTTTGGCAGTAATCTGCTTTGTTCTGCACACGGGACGCAACAAGTGGTTCAAAGCGCCTGACGACTTTGAATATGTGTAATTTGTCGTAGGCAAGACGAAATAAAGAAACGATTTAAACCGTTCAAGCCCCGTGTAGCCCTGTGCTATGCGGGGTTTCACTTTTACACGTAAATCAGACTTGACAGTGTGAAAATGCGCACGTATAGTGGAAGGGAACATGTTTATGAAACGAGAACAGGGTGGCCTTATGCGAACAAAGAAAATCATAACCCGGTCTCTCATTGCAGTCGTTTGCGCGATTATAATTGTCTGCGGTTTTCTTTTGGTGGAGCAGCGCGCAGACGAAACCCTGACCTATTCCAATTTGCTGGATGCAGACTCGCAGGAAATGATGCGAGCGGGATTGCTGGAAACGGGCATTGGCGCGCCGTATGTGGAAACAGTACAAAGCTGGGTGCAGGACTACAATCAAACAATGGCGCAAAAAGATGAACTGATCCCCTTTGCGTTTGAGGAAGGATTTCGAACGATATGGGACAAAGCCATCTACTACGGCGATTTTGAGGGATATATCAAAAAATGGAGCCGGACGCATGAACGCGCAGATGCGTTTTGCCGTGTGTTTGCGACGTATTTGCTGCGGGATTCCATGCAGGTGGGAAATCCGCTGCAACAGGCAGAGTGGGGAACGAACGAAGGAGAATATTTCGAGGGCGATTTACAGGTTTTGAGCGAGCCGTTCTTTGGGTTTTCGGAAGAAATGCTGGAGAAATACTTTACAATTTTCCATCCCGTGATGCTGAATGCAGTGCCGGAGCAGGAAGCGCTGGCAGAGTTGATTGCCCGGCAGTGGGAGCAGCGCGGCGTGACCTTTCAAAATGAAAAGGCATCCTTAATGACGGTTTGGGGCGTCGTAGAATGGAAGGATGCGTTGATTCTTGAGAACCTGCATGCAGGCATTTTGCTCGATACCTCGGAGGGTCTGCTGTTTGTGGAAAAGACGGACCCGTGGTATCCTTATCAGATCACAAAATTCAACACGGCGGAGCATGCGGCGCGCTACATGATGGATACGGTGGAAGCGATGTCCGAACGTTACGGGGAGGAAGTGCCCATGATGGTTGTGATGCGAAATGGAGCGATTTGCGCTTGAGGCACGGCGGCATCGGCTGTAATCCGTTTGCGCAGGGCGCGCTTTGAAAAAAAGAAAAAAATTTTGCGCAATCAGCGCAGAAATTACAACAATATGAGGAGGATGGAAAAAATGGCAAAGATGAGTGGGCTGGCGCACATTGGTGTTTTCGTGACGGATTTGGAGCGTTCCAAGGCGTTTTACCGCGATATGCTGGAATTTGAAGTGATCCATGAATGCCAACTGGCAAACGAGGACGGAATGGTGGACATTGCGTTTGTGCGCAATGGAACGCTGACACTGGAGCTGGTGCGGTTCCCAAACCCGAAGCAGAATGTGGATGGATGGGTGGACCATATTGCGATTGCGGTAGAGGACATCGAGGCAATCAAGAAAATGCTGGAAGAGCGCGGGCTGCAATTTGAAGAGCCTGCCATTACACATGCTCCGGGCGTGATGCCAAACGGTGCAAAATGGATCATGTTCCGTGGGCCGGATGGCGAGCATTTGGAATTGAACGAGGTCTTATAAAAACAGGAGAATTGGTTTGCATGGCGCATCGCGTAAAGAATTGCAACAGATGTTTAGAAATTGTTTACGTTCGCGCCTTGCAAGCGTACTGGGATTGCGGTACAATAATCGAGGAGCATAATTTACGGTAGAAAAGCGCTGCGGTTTAAGCGGTGTTTTGCGGAGGCAGAGTTGAAAAAGGTTGCAGTACTGCAGTCCAATTATATCCCGTGGAAGGGGTATTTTGACATCATCCACGATGTCGACCTTTTTTTGTTATATGACGAAGTGCAGTATACCAAAAACGATTGGCGAAATCGCAACAAAATTATGACGCCACAAGGCCCACGATGGATTACACTGCCGTGCGGTTACAATCTAAACAAGACGATTCGAGAAGTGACGTTTAATCCCGAAATCGATTGGCAAAAGCAGCATTTTGACTTAATCAAGAGAAATTATAAGGATGCGCCGCACTTCAAAAAGTACAAAGACTTCTTTGAGTACGTTTATTTGGAAGCACAATGGGAGTATTTGCACGATCTCAATAAATACCTGATTCACGAGATATGTGAACAGTTTTTGGGCATCAAGACCAAGCTTGATGTGAGCGAAAACTTCTTTTCGGAAGGAGTCAAGCAGAAGAAACTGCTTAGCCTTTTGGAATCGGTGGGTACGAGCTATTATGTGTCCGGCCCTGCGGCGCAAAGCTATATTGTGCCGGAGGAATTTGCGCGACACGGCATCGAGGTCGTATTCAAGGATTATGCGGGATATCCGGAATACCCGCAGCTACATGGGCAAAAGTTTGACCACCACGTATCCATCATTGATTTGCTGTTTAACGTGGGGGAGGATGCGCCCTATTATATTTGGGGACACCGGGAAGGCAAACGAACCGAATAAGCTTGCCGGAACTGCGATAGACGATTTGTGGAACACCGGCGAAAACCCCTTCCCTTATGCCATAGCTTATGCTAAAATAAAGGTGCAATCAATTACGATACCATTCAGGTAATTGACATTATGGAAAGGCTGCCGAAATCAAAGAAAGCGGGCTACGTGAGCGAGGCGCTAAGGATGTGCCGAGCCGGCAATGTCTGATTCCAGTGAGTGAGAGACACGAATCATGCAAGTGGGTGCAATGAAGAAAATTATATCCCGAGTCTTGATCGCCATTTTTGTAGTGGTGCTGTTCGTTGCAGTCACCATTTTGATGCAGTATGTGCAAAACCTTTTGTATTCGGACGTTCAAATCAACCTAATGGAAGTGGTGACGCAGAATAAGGATGTCATCACCAGTAAAATCGGCGTAGAATTAAACAACTTAGATATGGACGCAAAGCAGATCACAGAGCGTCTGAATCAGGAGCCGGAAATTGACGACGATGCGGTGCAACGCGTCTTTTTGGAGTACAGCGATGAGCGTGATTTAGATCGGCTGTTTGTTGCTACACCAAACGGAACCGCATATTTTTCGGACGGCCAGGTGCTTGATATTTCCGGCAGGCAGTATTTCAGACTCGCCATGCAAGGGGAGGCCAATGTATCTGATCGGGTGGTGTCCAGACGGGAAGGCGGGGAGGAAACCTTCATCATCAGCGTTCCTTTGGTGGATCGAGGGGAAATCATCGGAACGCTGCAAAAATTCTATACGCCGGAGCAGATGTATGAAATGTGCTCGATTTCGTTGTTTTCTTCACAGGGGTACATGTATATCATCAACAGCGACGGCTACATCCTAATCAGTTCAAAGCCGGGTGAATACAGCCAGGAATCGGACAACCTATATCGGACGCTGTATGCGCAGGGCAACCAGACAGAATCGCAACGCTTGGAAAGAGATATCCGCAACAATCAATCCGGATTTTTAGAATCGAACGTTGACGGAACAAAAACCTTCTCCGCTTATACGCCCATCGAGGAGCTGCATGACTGGTATTTGATCTCCAGCGTTCCGGTGAGCGCGGTTTCGCCCAACGCAAATATCGTGATCGAAATGTTTTACTTCATTTTGCTGTTTGTAGTAGTGGTGTTTACGCTGTTTATGGTGTATTTCATCTATTACAAAAACAAGCAGCAGAATGCGCTGCGTAAAATTGCGTTTGTAGACACGGTGACGCAGGGCGACACCTACAACAAATTTACAATCGACGTGCAAAATGCGCTGCACACACAGGCAGACCAGACATTCTACCTGATGAGCTTTGATATTGATAATTTCAAATACGTCAACAACTACTACGGATTCGACTTTGGCGACAAGGTGCTCTACCAGATCAACCATGCGGTTGCGGCGCAGCTGCAAAAAGACGAGTGTATTGCGCGCGTTTCCAGCGATCATTTTGTTGTGCTACTGACGGATGCCTCACCCAGCCGGCTGAACAAGCTGCTGGGAGCGATCGAAAACGAGGAAGGCATCTCGATCTATCTTTCCGCAGGCGTCTACGAGATTTCCAATCGACAGGAAAGTGTGAATTTGATGGCGGACAAGGCGGGCACCGCCGCACAGTCCATCAAAGGCATCCCGCACAAGAAAATTGAATTCTATTCGGAAAAATTTGACCAAAAAATGGTGCGGAACGAGCAAGTGAAGCGGGATATCGAACAGGCTCTGGCAGAGGACGAGGTGATTCCTTTCTATCAGCCTAAGGTGGATGTGCACTCACATAAGCTGGTGGGTGCGGAAGCGCTTGCGAGATGGCGAAAAAAAGACGGGTCGCTGGTGCCGCCGGATGTCTTTATCCCGGTGTGTGAAAAAACAGGTTCCATTGTGGATTTGGATATGGCGATATTTCGCAGGGTTTTGGCGTTTTTGCAGCGCAACTTGCGGGAAGGTACGCATTGCGTACCGATATCGGTCAACTTCTCGCGGCTGCATTTGCAGAACAAAGACTTTTTGGATACCATCGTGAGCCAGATGGAAGAGTATGGGATTCCTCCGGAATTGATTGAGCTGGAGCTGACAGAAAGCACGATGTTTGAAAATTACAACATCATGAAGGAATTCATCGATCATTTGCATGAGCATGGGCTAACGGTATCGATGGATGACTTTGGATCGGGATATTCGTCGCTGAATATGCTCAAAGATGTTCCCATCGATACGCTTAAAATTGACCGCGAGTTTTTACGCGAAAGCACGGACAGCGAGCGTCAGCGCATCATTTTTTCTACCATTGCGCAGATGGCAAAACGTCTGAACATCAATGTAGTTGCAGAGGGCGTGGAGACGCAGCAGAACATCAATTTGATGAAGGAATTTGATTGTAGCATTGCGCAGGGGTATTACTTTGCGAAACCGTTAGATGAACCGGAATTTGAAACAATATACAGGGAGGGTTTAATATGTTAAAACGTTTTTTATGTTGCTTGTGTGTGCTTGCGCTGTTGGGCGGAGCGCTGGCCGGGTGCGGAAAATCTGCCAAAGATATTAAGGTAGGAGTTTCGTTTGGTGTGGGTGCTGCTGCCAGATGGCCGAAAGAGCAGACGTATATGGAAGAGCGTGCGCAGGAATTGGGAATACAGATGGAAGTGCGCCTGAACACGACGGATGAACCCAAAACGCAGTTGCAGGATTGCAAAGAAATGATCGACAGCGGTATTGATGTTTTGGTGCTAACGCCACGAGACGTCAATAATGCGGGCGAAATTTTGAGCTATGCTGCCGAAAAAAAGGTGCCCGTGGTCAACTATGCGCGCGTGCTGCTGGGAGATCAGGTGGATTTACTGGTGGGATATGACAGCGGCAAGATCGGGCAAAGTATGGGGCAATATCTGACTGAAATGGTCTATGAGGGCGACTTTATCATCTTGAAGGGAGACCCGGGAGATTATAATGCAAAACTGCTTTACGACGGTGCGATGCGTTACATCGACCCGCTTCGTGGGAACATCAACGTCTTGCTGGAAGCGGATGTGCCCGGCTGGTCGCCGGATGAAGCAAAGGCAATGGTCAAGGAAGCAGTGGCGGCAAACGATAACAAGGTGGACGCGATTTTGGCGCCCAATGATAAGATTGCGGGCGCGTGCGTGGAGGCGCTGGACGAGCTGGGTGTAACTCAACCGGTTGCGATTACGGGCATGGATGCAGAATTGGACGCGATCAAGCGCATTGTAAACGATAAGCAGGGCATGACGATCTACATGGATTTGCGCGATTTGGCGCGGACGGCGGTAGACGAGGCGTACAGCATTGCGATGGGCGAGGAAATGAAGATCAACGCAAAGTTTGACAATCAAAGCACAGACGGCGTGGATGCCTATTTGATCAATGGCAGAGTGGTGACCAAAGAAAACGTAGACAATGAAATGATCAAGACAGGATATTACACGCAAGAGGAAGTGTATGGCTGATCGCGAAGCATAGGGCAGGAAGAGGAGTGGCTTTTTTGAAGGTTGCTCCTTTTTGATTACCTTGCCGCGGGGAGTGGCGTTGCGGAAAAGTGGCCGAGTCGTTCAGCGCGAAAGGGGCAAAATAGCCCTCGCATGCCTCACCGCACTATGCGTGTGCAAGTGCGAGCACACAATGGGGCATAACGCCCCGTGCATCTTGCAAAAGAAGTGGTCTTGTGCTACAATAGACTATCACGGAGCGTGCAGATGCGCAGAAGGCAGCGATGCAGGATGAGCATCATAGCGTTTCCGATGATCACAAGGGAGTACAAGTGATTCCCTCGTATTTCCTGGAGAAATGTGAGGCCATGAAAGACAAAAGAAAGCTGTTAAAACTAATTGGATTTGTCCTCATGGTCTGCGCCTTGATTTTTATCATTCGCAAGATCATCACGTATGACATTGACTATTCTGTTTTGCTCGACCCCAACAACTTAGGTGCCTTTTTGCTGGTGATGCTGGGTGTGACGGGTGCAACGTTGATGTTGCATTACCCGTGGTTTGGCATGTCACGTATGTTTACAAGCAGCAAGGACGTGCGCTATGCGGACGCGCTGCAAATCTATTACAAGGCAAACTTATTTAAGTATGTCCCCGGCAATGTGTTCCAATACATCGGGCGCAATGAACTGGCGATTCGCGCTAAAAAGAGCCATGCAGACATCTTTGCCGCAACACTGGCAGAGACGGTGATTATTGTTGCATCCTCCATTGTGATCGCGCTGGTGGGGTTGCAGCAATATTTTTTTGACTGGATCAATAATTTGGTGCAGGCTAATTTTACGATCTGGCTGATCATCATTTTGGCGATGGTAGGCATCGTTGTCGGGCTGCTGATTTTCTTCCGCAAAAAGACGGTGGCGTTGATGAGGCGCTATCGTGAGACGCTCAATAAAGCGAATGTTGCAAAACTGATTGCGGTGTTCGGCTATTACGTCGTTTACAATCTGCTTTGCGGGCTGTTGTATCTGGCGGTGTATAACCAAATTGCGGTGGTTCCGGTTACGCCGGAAATGTACGGCATTGTGCTGGGCGCTTTTGTGGCAGCGACGACGGCGGGCTTCGTAACGCTGGGGGCGCCGGGGGGCATCGGCATCCGCGAGGCAACCATCACCCTTTTATTGGGTAATGTGCTGCCGCAGGGCGATGTATTGCTTGCCATCATCATTTATCGCTTTCTGAACATTTTCGGGGACATTCTTTCCTTCCTGCTTGCAACGGCGGTTTTCAAGCTGCTGAATCGGAAAACGAAATGCGCATCCGTGCAATCGTGAGGGAAAACCGATGACAGAGCAAATGAGCCACATGCGTGGAACCTTTTTCAAACGATATCGCACCCCGCTGCTTCTGTTCCTTGTTGTGTTTTTGGCAGGAGCACTTTTTTCGATTTTCATGAAATACCCAACCATCGCGGATGAATATAACATTTTCGCGGAAGGGGTATCGATGGTGGGGGGATCGCCGCTGCGGTCTGCCTTGGCATCCAGTGCCTACACGGCGTACTATGGCTATGGCTACGCGGTGCTGTTTGGCTGGGTATATGCGCTGGTGCCCAATCCGGAATTTGTTTATCATATCGCGTTGCTGGTGAATGTGGCGCTGCTGGGTGGCGTTAGTGTGCTGGCATACCGGATTGCGCGCCAATTCTTTGAGCTGGAAGAAAAACCCGCCGTGATGTGCGCGGTGATTACGGCGCTCTGCATGGGATATCTATTTTTTGCCGTCACCATATTCAATGAAATGATGCTGGCGTTTTTGGCATGGCTTGCCGTTTATCTGCTGTTGGCGTTCCGGCGCGCGGCGCGGCGGCAATGGGTATATGCGCTGCTGCTGGGCGCGGTGTGCATGTACGCTTACGCAGTGCATGGCAGAGGGTTGGCGATTTTGTTTGCGGTGGGATTGGCGCTGCTGATTGTGGTGATTCGGGCGCGGCGGTGGAAAAGCGGATTGTGCAGCCTTGCGGCATTTGCGGTTGCGGCATTGATAATCTATTGGCTGGATACGAACGTGAAGGCGATGGTCTATCACGATCTGTTTGGACTGACACAGGACCAACTGATGAATACGGCGGACAGCTCTATCGCAAAAAGCATCCCCGTATTACTGGAGCCGCAGAACTGGCCCAACATAGCCAAAGGACTGGCAGGGCAGGTATTTTACTTTGTTACGACCACATTTGGCATGGCGGTGGTGGCGCTGCTGATTTGGGTGAAATTGATGCGAAAGCCCAAAGCGCAGGAGCAGTCAAATATGCGGCTGTTTGGCACAACGGTGCTGCTGATGGGCGTGTTCACGCTGCTGATTGCCGTCGCGTTTTTTGCAAATATTTATTCCTCTAAAATGTCGGCACGAGCAGACTATTACATCTACGGAAGATATTTGTGCATGATGACGGGGTTTGTGTTCTTCTTTGTCTGTGCTTATTTTTGGAAACATCGCACGTTGGGAACGAAGCGGTTTTGGCTGATTGCAGCAGTGCTTTTTGCGGTGTGCATGGCGGCGGGCGTCTTTGTGATGAATCAGAAAATATTGGGAGCGCAGATGGCGTCGACAAATTCGTACGTGCAGACGGCAGGCATTCTGCCGCTGATGGGGATTCGCGTACAGGAAGAAGTGACGACGGGGCATATCATTGCGGTATGTGCTGTGGCCACGGCAGTCTTTACGCTGCTGTGCCTGCTGATGCAAAAAAAGAAAATACAGGCGGCTTGCCTGCTGCTTTTGGGAATCTCGCTGTACAGTATGGTATATGTGGCTGCAACTGTTGCAGTGCCTGCCTCGCAAAGGATGTACGATCTGGCACAGCCTTTGCGGCAGATACAGCGCGAGCTGAATGAGGCGGACGTGCCGGTTTCGATGTACTACGTGACACCCTGCAAGCCGGATACGATGGTGGCACAAATGGCGCTGGTGCAGCCGATGGAATACTTGAATTTGGACACGGATGGCTATGGCATGTTTGCAAATTTGCAGGAAAACAGTATCATCTGGTCGATAGACGATCAGAAATTTGACACATGGATGGACGAAATTTATTATGTGTCCATGCAGAACGCGCCGGAAAGCGGCGGACTTTGGGTGTACGGGGATGCGCTCAAAAACAGTTTGGAAGCGTTGGGCTACGACTGCGTCAAACGAACCCAACACACGGTGGATCTGGGCGCGGCGGCAGTTTGGGACGCCGACAGGCTGACCACCGGACCGCTGGGGCGACTGGAGGAAGGTCAATACCGCGTGAGCCTGCTGGGTACAGGTTTGGACACATTGACGGATTTTGCATACGAAGGAAAAGCTGTGACGGGTGTGCTGAGCGAGCAGACCGCTGGGCGGGTGACACTGGATTTGACGTTGGAACAGGCAGACAGCAATGTGTGCATCACGGCGCGGGATACGCGCGCACCGTCACAAGCGATGTGGACACAGGCGGAGATTACGGTGCTGTTTGAGCCGGTTTCTGTGACGCAAAGCGCAAGCATCGTTCCGGTGGAGCGGAAATATTCCCTCAACAATCTGCACTCCAAATTCATCAAGAATGTGGAGATTTCGGATGGCGTTACGATGTCAAGACCCGGCTATATCTTAGAGCCGGGTGCATCCATCATCATGAAACAGTTGATTTTCGCGCCGGGTGCATATCGCCTGACGCTCGACGGACTGCACATGGAGCAGTCTGCGATAGAATTGCTGCCCGCGGGTATGTTTGAAGTGCTGGACGTGCAGACCAATGTAGAGGAGAACAGCGCCCGCTCCCGCGTGATCATTTTAGCGGCTATCCAGGAAGCACGGGATGATGTGCAGCTGGTGCTGAAAAACAATGGTACTGAAAAGCTGGAGATCATGACACTTAACATTCAATCTCTGGAAGGGGATGCGGGCATGGTGGCGCTGGGCAAATAAATCGTTTTTGTAAACAAACAGGGCATTGCCCCAAAAAAATGCTATAATATTAAGAAATATTTGTATCTCGGGCTGAGGGAATGTACATGAAGCGGAAGTGTTTGGCATGGGTTCTAAGCGTCGTGTTCCTGCTGACCTGCCTGCCGTCTCTGGCACTGGCGCAGGAGGGCGATGTTGTGCTACCGCAAAACACGGAGCAAGCGCCGCAGGAGCCTGCCGCGTCGCAGGAACCGGATGCAACACAACCCGTTGCGGAAGCGAGCGCGCAACCCACTGCGGAGCCGACCGATTTGCCCCAGCCAACCGCAGAGCCGACCTTCCTACCGGAGCCGAGCGCAGAACCTACGATGGAGCCGGAGCCAACGGCAGAGGCTAGTACGCAGCCGGCCGCGGAGCCAAGTGCGTCTCCCGCGACGCAGCCGACTGTGCAGCCCACGGCGCAGCCGAGCGCATCGCCAGTTCCCACACCAAGCGAGACGCCTGTAACCGAATCTGTGACAGTGCCGGAAGTCTCGGGTACTTATGTGCCGGGCGAGCTGATTGTTGTGTTCCGCGAAGATGCTTCGTTGCGCCGTGCGCGCAGCACATCTGCCGTCTTATCATTCGGCGAGGTGGAAGAGATCATCCCGACGCAAGGAGAACCTGCGGCGCTTGTGAGCATTCCTGACACGATCACCGTGCAAGAGGCAATAGACGAGGCTATGGCGCAGCCGGAAGTGGCGTACGCACAGCCGAACTATATTTACCCACTGCTGGAAACGCAGGGGACTTTTGTTGACGACCCGTACCAGCAATATGCGCTGAAAAGCGTATTGGCGAACCAAGCATGGGATCTGGCGCGAACCGAAAAGAAGGTGCGGGTTGCCGTGCTAGATACGGGCATACAAATGGATCATCCCGATCTAGCGGGCGTGGTGGATCATGACAGCAGCTGGGATGTGGTGGAAAACCGGCCGTTGACCACAGACACAAACGGGCACGGCACACACGTGGCGGGCATTGTTGCGGCGCAGGTAAATAACGGCATTGGCATAGCGGGCGTCTCCTATAATGCGGAAATCGTAGGCTATGGCGTCTTTCGCAACTATACCGATGTGAATGGAAAGCCGTATTACGGCGCATCCTCGGTGGACGTTGCCAAGGCGTATGACCGTTTGCTAAACGAAGATGTGCGTGTGGTTAATATGAGTTTGGGGAGCCTTAAAGTTGGCGGCGAAAACGAAAATTGGAAAGATGAAATGGTGTGCAGCCGCATCGATCAAGCGGCGGCGCAGGGTATTGTGACGGTGTGCGCGGCGGGCAATGACGGCGTACCCGCAGGTGTTACGGCGTTTCACTATCCGAGCGACTATGAAACGTGCATTGCGGTGACCTCCGTTGACGCAAACAACGTAGTTGCGTTTAATTCCTCGTATAATCAATTTAAGGATATTGCGGCGCCGGGCGTGTTGATTGACAGCACGTACAAGGGCAGCAGCTATCGGCGGATGTCGGGTACGTCTATGGCGTCTCCGCTGGTGTCGGGTGTGGTGGCATTGATGCTGTCTGTCAATCCGGCGCTTGGCGTGGATCAGGTTAAGCAGATTTTATATGCCACAGCGACAGACCTTGGCGATCCGGGACACGATCCCAAATACGGGCACGGCAAGGTGAATGCGTATGCTGCCGTGGCGCAGGCGATGGTGCTGCAAATACAGCAGCCGAGCGTCACGCCGATGATCGGAGCAGAAGTGCAGATGCGCACCAATACGGCGGCGCAGGGGGCAAACGCTCCGGTCGTGTGGAGCGTACAAAATGAAACGGGCAGCGCGACGATCACGCCGGAAGGCGTGTTGACAGGTACCGGCAGCGGTACGGTGACGGTACGGGCGCATTTGAGGGATTTTCCGGACAAGCAGGCAAGCTTGCAAGTGGCGATTCCGAACATTTATGTTGCCGGTATCGGCGGCGCATTGCAGGTGCAAAAAGGCGGAACCTTGCAGCTGGAAGCGCGTAAAGCTTCCGGCACGGTGCCCGCAACGGGCTGGCGAGTGGCAAGCGGTACGGGCAGCGCAACCGTTACGGCGGAGGGGCTGCTGCGCGGCATCCGTGTCGGAACGGTGCAGGTGCAGGCGACGCTTTCGGATGAGACGCAGGCAATGGGAACGATTACGGTGTTGCCGCAGTTGGTAACAGCGTTGTCGGTGCAGGATACTGGCGCGATTTATGAGGCGGATATCGTCGCGTTCAGCGCACAGGTGCAACCGCAAACGGCAGACAATCAGGCGGTCACGTGGAGCGTACAGAACGGTACAGGAAGCGCAACCATGACGCGAAGCGGAATGCTGACAGCCATACGCGCAGGCAGTGTAACGGTCAAGGCGGCGGCACGGGACGGCAGCGGCATAATAGGACAGCGCAGCATCGAAATTTTGCCGTTATGCCGGATTACGTTTGATGCGCAGGGCGGCAGTAACGTATCAGCGGTGCGGGTTCGCCCGGGTGGCGTTTTGACAGAGCCGGTCAGCCCGACTCGCATGGGATATACCTTTGCGGGATGGCATATGGAAAGCAGCGGTGAGCACGCATGGAACTTTGCCACCGCGGTTGCACAGAGCATGACGTTGTACGCAAAATGGGAACCACGTCGCGCAACGATTGTGGCAACAGCAGGAGCGGGAGGCAGCATTGAGCCATCCGGTTCTACGGCGCTGCCGTATGGGCAAAGCCAAACCTATACCATTACGCCGGACAATGGATATCGCATTGGCGCGGTGACGGTGGACGGAAAAGAAATGGGCAAGGTGCCCCGTTATACGTTTCAAAATCTGTTGGCGGACGTAACGATTGCGGTGACGTTTGAAGCGGAGGTAACGGGTGTAACGCTCAACCAAAGCGTGTTGAGCTTAAATGCGGGAACCAGCGCATCGCTGCGCGCAGTGGTGGAGCCGGCAAACACGCCGAACCGGACGGTTTTTTGGAGCAGCAGTAATTCTGATGTGGCAACCGTCGATCAGGATGGCAACGTGCGGGCGCGAAGTGCGGGGAGTGCAATTATCACGGCAACCACATCGGACGGCGCAAAGACGGCGCAATGCGTGGTGACGGTAAAAAAACCCGTCAGCAAAATCAATCTCACAACGCGCGTTGGATTGATGCAGGGTCGCAAAGTATCGCTGCTGCCGGAAATCTTGCCGGTGGACGCGGGTAACCGGTCGTTGCGGTGGAAGAGCAATAACACACGCGTGGCGTCTGTGGATGCGAAGGGCATTGTGACGGGAAGAAAGCCGGGCAAGGCGATTCTTACTGCTTATGCCAAGGATGGCAGCGGCGTATGGGGCAAATGTCAGATTATCGTATCGGCGTCCATGCGGCCTGTAGAGCGGGTACAAACGGCGCCTGTGGTGGCGAAGATGAAGGTGGGTACAAGTGGGCGCGCAAAGGCGCGGGTAAGCCCTGCCGATGCCAGCAACCGGACGATCCGCTGGACTTCCAGCAATCCGCGTATTGCAACGGTCAGCCAAAAAGGCTTGGTGAAGGCGATTTCAAAAGGTACGGTATATATCACGGCGTCTGCAATGGACGGCAGCGGCAAAAAATCGCGCATCCGATTGCTGATCAAATAGTGTGTTTGTCCGCAGGTTGCGGTGATGCAACGGGGCGGAAGATAGATCATTAAATATTGAGGAGAAATCAAATGAACAATATCATGAACTACGATACGGTTGCGCTGGATGACGCGCGCAGTGCGCTTGTCATCATCGACCAGACCAAACTGCCATACAGCATTGAAGTGATTTCGCTGACCACGCAGGAAAGCATCTGGGATGCTATCTATCAGTTGAAGGTGCGTGGCGCTCCTGCCATCGGAGTTGCGGCGGCGATTGGGATTTATCTGGCGGCGAAAGCCATTGACATCGAGGATTTTGACACATTCTATGCGGCTTTTTCCAAGGCGAAGGACTATTTGGACTCCGCGCGCCCTACGGCGGTGAATCTGTCCTGGGCGCTCAAGCGCATGGAGGCGGTGGTGCTTTCGAATCGGGAAAAGAGCGTTGCACAGATCAAGGAGTTGCTACGGCAGGAGGCGGAAGAAATCCGCGAAGAGGATGTGCGGGTGTGCCGTGCGATCGGCGAGCACGGCCTGGCATTGCTGAAGCCGGGCATGGGTCTGCTTACGCACTGTAATGCAGGAAAGCTGGCAACCGTACAGTACGGTACGGCGACCGCGCCGATGTATTTGGGGCTGGAACGCGGTTACGACTTCAAAGTGTTCTGCGATGAAACGCGTCCACTGCTGCAAGGCGCGCGGCTGACGGCGTTTGAGCTGCAATCCTCCGGTATGGACACCACGCTCATCTGCGATAATATGGCGCCGACCGTGATGAAAAAAGGCATGGTAAACGCGGTATTTGTAGGCTGTGATCGTGTTGCGGCAAACGGTGACACCGCAAACAAGGTGGGAACCTCGTATGTGGCGCTGGCGGCAAAAAAATATAACGTTCCCTTCTATGTGTGCGCGCCCACTTCCACCATCGATATGAGCTGTGTGACGGGCGATGATATTGAAATCGAGTTGCGCAAGGGCGAGGAGATCACCGAAATGTGGTACGAAAAACGTATGGCGCCGGAGGGTGTGAAGGTGTTTAATCCTTGCTTTGATGTGACGGATGCGTGCGACATTACGGGTATCATCACGGAGTTCGGCGTGGCATATCCGCCGTATGATGTATCGCTTAAGGAGATTTTTGCCAAAAAAGAGGCGCAGAAATAACAAAATATGAATGCCGCCTGCGTGAATGTGGGCGGTATTTTTGCACACAGTCAGGGACTCACAAGGGGGAGAGAGATGAGCAAGCTATACGAATGGGGCAAACGTGCATGGATCAAACGCGACATGCGCCTGGACAATAAGCTGGGCGTTGATTTTTCCATGTGGGAAAGCAATGACGAGACCGGCGTGAGCGAGGAACGGGGCAACCAATATCAGCCTTCCACCGATGCGCTGGCACGGGTGCTTGCCAAGCTGCCCGTTACGGAGCGCGACTGCATACTCGACATCGGCTGCGGGAAGGGCAAAGCGATGTACTGGATGAGCCAATTTCCCTTTGCGCGTGTGGACGGGCTGGAACTTTCTGCGCATTTGTGCGAAATTGCGCGACAAAACTTTACAACGCTGGGGATGCGGGATTCCCAAGTGATCCATGAGGACGCCACCAAATTTAACGGCTATGATGACTACAATTACTTCTATGTGTTTAACGCGTTTCCGCAGCAGGTGTTTGAGCAAGTGACCGATCGCATTTTGCAGAGTATGGAGCGCAAGCCCCGCCCGGTGTATTTTATCTATTTGAATCCGGTGTGCAAGGACGTGATCGAGCGCAGTGGAAAATTTGAGCTGATGCTGCGCAGGGGCAGTGTTGTGAAATGGTTTGAATACCTGTGTTACGTCTCACGGGGGTAAAGGAGCCGATATGCAGAAAAAAATATCGATCCCACGGTCAATCTGGACGGGTGAGCGCGCGGTGGAGCTGTATACGCTGGCGGCGCTGTTTGTGTGGTATTTTATTTGGATGTCTGTGATTCCCTTCAATGATGCGCCGGACGAATTGATGAAAACAGACCTGATTGGCTATGTGTTTCGCACGGGCATTTACCCGCCGGGCTATGAGCCCGTCATCATCAATCCGGTGTTTGGCAACTCCTATGCGTTTGAGCCTGCGACGCGATACCTGGCGGATGCGGGGTTGCAGCGCGTGGCAGTCGACTGGTTTGGGCTGGGAGAACTGCGGTATTATCTGTCCAATCGCCTGTTGAGCGTGTTGCTTTCCTGTTGCAACGTGTTTGTACTGATGCGCATCGGTAAGCGCATGCTGGGCAAGGCGTTCGGGATGCTGTTTGCGCTGATGATCGCGTTGCTGCCGCAGTATACCTTCCTTTCGGCTTACATCAATAACGATATTTTCGCATTGCTGTGCGTGACGCTGTGCGTTTACTGCTTGGTGCGCGGCATTCAGGACGGGTTTACCACGGGAGTCTGCGTCGGGTTCGGGCTTGCGCTGGGTGCGGGTTTGGTTTCGTATTATTATGCGTATCCTATGCTGATGATGTGTAGCATTTGCTTTGTGATTGCGGGCGTAGTGCAGGTACGGGAACGGCGCTTGGGCGGGCGTAACTGGGCTGTCGGGGTGGCGTTGATGCTTGTGCTGGCGGGACTGGCGTGTGCCTGGTATTTTATTCGCAATGTGATGCTCTATGACGGAGATTTGTTTGCGATGAATGCCTCTACGCTGTGCGCAGAGCGCAACGCCGTGCCGGAGTGGAGACCTTCGGTGCGCCAAACGCCACAGAACATGGGTTTAAGCCTTGGCGATATGCTGACTCATAAGGGATATCTGAAATATACCGCGCTGAGTTTTATCGGCGTATTTGGTAACATGCAGATTTTCCTTTCGCCGATTTTCTATCTGATATATGGCGCGGTGCTGGCGGTGCTGTTTGTGTGCGGGCTGCGGGTGCGTCGCTTTATGCAGGCGTCGCGCGGCATGAAGATATTCGGCGTGTGCCTGCTGCTGGGGATGCTGGGAGTGGCAGCCTTGAGCATATATTACTCCTACACCTCAGATTTTCAGCCGCAGGGAAGATACCTCATGCAGGGCATGTTGCCGCTATACCTGATGCTGTGCATGGGCGCGCAAAATCTGCAACGGTGGCTGGCAAGCAAAAAACCCGCCGTGACGGCGGAACGGTTTTCGCTGGTGATTGTGGGATTCTTGGTGATTATGAATGTGGCGGCGTTTATGGCGCTGAGGAAGGTGTGAGGGGGGAGGGAATATTGGGCGGTTTTGGAAAGGGCAATAATTTAGGGCTTATGTTGCAGAAGGAGAGAATTCATGGATTGGATAATTTCAGCCAATGGAAAACTATATGATCATGCAAAAGCATTTCAAAAATGGGGATTTATTGATTGGAAACAGGGGAAATACAAGTATCGAGTAGGTGACATAGTTTACATTTATTGTACACGCCCCATGATGAAAGTCATGTACAAAACGATAGTTGAAAAGTTGGACATGCCGTTTGATACTATTGTTGATGATGAAGAATTTTGGTTTGATAAGAATAAGTTTCAAGATTCCAAAAATGGAAAATTTGCACGATTAAAGCTAATCGAACAAGCGGATAGAAAGGAACTGGGGTATGACTTGTTGCTGCAAAATGGTTTGAATGGCCCGCCACAGGGCGCCTTTAAACTTGTGCCTAAACTCAAGGAGTATATCGATCAATATTTGTACGATTCATATTCCACGAACGTATTTCCAGACTCTGACTTGACTGAAACCTGTATAGAAGGTGCAAAAACGGTAGTATATGTCAATAAGTACGAGCGCAGTTCTATTGCCAGGAAGCGATGTATTGAACACTATGGCTGCTTTTGTAGCGTTTGTGGAATCAATTTTGAAGACGTGTATGGCTCGATAGGAAAAGATTTTATACATGTACACCATCTAATACCTCTAAGCGAAGTTGCAGAATCGTATACTGTGGATTACACGGAACATCTTAGACCGGTTTGTCCTAATTGTCATGCAATGCTACACGCCAAAGTGGATGGGAAATATTTGTCCATTAATGAGTTAAAAAAATGTTTGAAATCAAGTAGATAAGAATACCTAAACCTACTCTAACCCCTTCAACACCCCTTTATACGCCGATGGAATGGCAAATTCCCCTTCCGTTGCCCAAGTAAACGCAGGGTCTTGCGCATTCAGCGTGATTTTGTATGCGCGCATTTCCCAAATGAGATGTGTGAACACGTGCTTGCAATCCGGCAAGCGGGTGATTTTTGCTTGCTGCCACAATGCCTGCACCTGCGCTTCGCCAAGATGCTCGGACACGGAGGGCAGCCCCCACATACCACGCAGTACGCCGGTGCCGGGGTGGCGCTGCAGTGCAAATCGATCACCGCATACCAGCAAAAACACAGTCTTGGATACATGCTTTTTTTCGGGTGGTGCGGGCTTGACGGGGAAGCGGTCGGGTGTGCCCTTACCCTTGCACTCTGCTTGCAGCGGGCAGACATTACAGCGCGGCGCGCCATTGGGCAAACAGACGGTTGCGCCCAGTTCCATCCACGCTTGCGTGAAATCACTTGCGCGCTCTTGCGGAATCAGAGGTAACAGGGCAGCCGCAACCGCCTTGCGCGTCGCGGGCAGCGAGATATCCGAAGCATCCGCATTCAAACGGGTGTACACCCGCAGTACATTGCCGTCCACTGCTGCTGCGGGTAATCCATATGCAATGGAACGCACCGCGGCTGCGGTATAATCGCCAATGCCGGGCAGCTTCTTGAGCTGTGCTTCCTCGGTGGGTAATGCGCCGCCATATTCAGACAGCACCGTTTGTGCGCATTTCTGCAGGTTGCGCGCGCGCGAATAATAACCCAAGCCTTCCCACAGCTTGAGCAGATCGTCTTCGGAGATGGCAGCAAGGTGCCGGAAATCGGGAAGCTGTTTGACAAACCGCTCAAAATAGGAGATTGCCGCCTCAACGCGCGTTTGCTGCAGCATGATTTCAGACACCAGAACGCGGTACGGTGTGGGCTGGCTGCGCCACGGCAGCACCCGCGCATTTTCTTTGTACCATGTCAGCAGTTTTTTGATGCTCATTCGGCAATGCTGGGGATGCAGACTTCGACATCCACATCTGCGGCATAATCTACATTCGCATGACCAAAGCCGAACATTTTGTAAAAATCTTCCCAATAGCCATCAATATCCGCGTATTGCTCGATATTCTCGTCCGTAAGCGAGTCCCAAACTTCTGCGATCGCGCCTTGCACATCCTCGCGCATTTCCAGATCGTCGGGACGCAGCATACCCTGTTCGTCTAAAACGGGTGCATCCACAAACAGTTTGTCGTGATACAGGCGATAGATTTGCTCGATGCAGCCCTCGTGCAGCCCTTTCTCCTTCATGACATGATAAAGCATGGAGATGTACAGCGGAACAATGGGAATTGCCGCACTGGACTGCGTGACAAGCGCTTTGTTGACCGAGATATATGCCGGGATGCCCAGCTCTTGATTGATGCGCAGGGAGGTCTCAAACAGATGCTTTTTTGCCGCGCCGATGGAGCCGTTGTAATACATGGGATGCGTGACCACAGGACCAATGTAAGAGTAAGCGAGGGTGACGCATTCGGGGGCGAGCACCTTGGCTTCCTTGAGTGCAATCATCCAATCCATCCAATCCTCACCGCCCATGACTTTGGTAGTGTCCTCTACCTCTTGCGGGGTTGCGGGGGTGAGTGTGACGGGGGAAAGGGTGCGATTTTGCAGGTCTATGGTAGTGTTGGTGTAGTCGCCGCCTGTGGTTTTGAGCACGGAGGAGACTACGGTGCCGTCCGGCATCGTGCGCCGCGGGGAAGCGAGACTATACACCACAAGATCGACGGTTTTCAGGCCTTGACGAATCAGCTCTATGGTCTGCTGTTTGACCTGCGCCGAAAAGGCATCGCCGTTGATGGTTTTGGCATACAGCCCCTTTGCTTGTGCTGCGCGCTCGAATGCTGCAGTGTTGTACCAACCTGCGGAGGCGGTACGCTTGCCGCTTGCCGCGCGCTCAAAGATCACGCCGATGGTAGCTGCGTTGCAGGAAAATGCGCCGGCAATGCGTGAAGCGAGTCCATAGCCGGTGGAAGCGCCAATTACCAACACGCGCTGTGCGCCTTGCATTTTGGGCTGCGACTGCACAAAATCAATTTGTTCCTGCACGCTTGCCGCGCAACCTGTGGGGTGTGCTGTGGTGCAGATGAAACCGCGTACTTTGGGTTCTACGATCATAAACATTCACTCCTTTAAGCGGATATCAAAATATTTTCCCGTCTATCATACCACAAAATGAGCGGTGCCGCAAAAGTGCTTTTGCATTCACAGAAAGTTCAATTATTTTGCTTGAAAATCCACATTGAATATGATACATTTCTTAAAAAGCGTTTATTAAAGAACTATCCAAAAAAACCGAAAGGAGAATGGGACAATGAAAAAGACAATACTGATCGTGATTGCAGTGATGCTTGCCGTGACACTTTTTGCGGGGTGCAGTGCGGGGGGAACACAGTCTCAGGACGCATGGCGTATCAATGGTTCTACCGTGACATTCACGTTGCGTGACATCAGCGGCAGTTCAGGTTATGTCTGGTCTTATGAAAACTCCAACCCGGATGTACTTGCGTTTGTAAAAGACAACACGACGGCGAATCCGAGCGGTGTGACCGGCGCTTCCGCCACCAAGACTTATGAGTTTAAAGCAGGCGCAGATGGAAACACCACACTGGTATTTTCGCAGACATCGCCCGGCGGTGCGCAAGACGGAGACCGCATCCGCTATGAAGTGAACGTTTCCGGCGGCAAAATCAACGTTGGCTAATGAGCCGAAATAGTTGGAATGTGATAATAGGGGCTGCCGTGAGGCAGCCTCTTCTTCTTTGTGCATGCAACGGTGGCGACATTGTAAGCATTTGCTTATCCCGTATGGCGGAGGCGTCGCAACGCATGCTTGGGCGCAATCGGGAAAAAGCCGGACGTTGACCGTATGCCTCAATCGGGCTGCTTCCCGTTTGCTTTGCGCAGCAGTTGCTCGAACTTATCCAACGGAAGAGGCTTGGAGTAATAATACCCTTGGACGGTCTCGCAGCCGATGGTGCGCAGGAATTCGATGTTTTCACGTGTTTCTACACCTTCGGCCAGTGTATGAATCCCCAGCTCTTTGGTCATGCGCACGACATTTTCCAGCACGGTATGCGCCCGCTTGGGATCGTCATCCTCTTTGAAGAACATTCGATCCAGCTTGACGGTGTCGATGGCATAGTTTTTGAGCAACGCCAGCGTGGAATATCCAATGCCAAAATCGTCCATAGCAAGGCTGAACCCTGCCTGATGCAGTTCAAGAATCATTGACGCAAGAAGCGTTTCGTTTTCCGAAACAGCGGACTCGGTCAGCTCGACCTCCAGAAATTTGTGCGGGAGCGCATAGGCATCCACAATGGTGCAAAGGTCTTGAATCAGATGATCATTTTGCAGGTGCAGCCGGGAAAAATTGCTGGAAATGGGAATCAGCGGCAAGCCCTGCCGACGCCATGAATCCAGTATGCCGCAAACCTGACGGAACATATAGTAATCCAGCTTCACGATAAAGCCATTTTTTTCGAACAGCGGAACGAACTCGCCCGGAGTCAACATGCCGTTTTCATCAAAATTGTTCCAGCGCACGAGCGCTTCCGCGCCCACCATTTGTTCTGTTTGCAGACAATATTTGGGCTGGAGATAGACCACAAACTGTTCGTCCAGCAACGCGCGATCCATTTTGCTTTCGATTTGGCGATGACGCAGCGCCTGCTGGCGGATGGCGTCGTCGTAATCATAAGGCTTGTTGAGCAGCCCGCGCTGCTTGGCGACGTTATGCGCATAATTGACACGCTCTAAGATGGCATTGACATCCGTTTCGTCATGCGGCACGAGATAGCGTCCGGAGCAGAAGTGCAGCACGTGCAAGCAGGATTGTGCAAGCGACTTTTGCAATTCCGACATTTTGCGCCAATAGACCTTGTCCAAATCGTCGGGGGAATCGGTGTAATAATACAAAATGATGAAATGGTCGTCATGGCTGCGCGCAACCAGCCCCTGCTGCGCAGGGATGCTTTGCAGCAGCGCATCGCGCACCGCGCACAGTACCGCGTTGCCCTCTGCCAGTCCGTAAATTTCATTGATGAGGTTGAAACGGCTGATGTCAATGTGCAGCATGACGCAGGGAACATGATTGGGCTTTTTAAAATGCACGTCCATCGCCTTACGCAACGCGTTGAGATTGGGCAGACCGGTGAGGGAATCGGTATAGGCGATGCTCTCCAGCATACGGCGGTTACGCTTTTGCACGATTGCAAGCACCGTAAGCGTGCCGATGACAGAGCAAAGCAACACCAATAGCACGATCATGACCTCTACACTGTATTTTTTCAAGAATGCGGCGAGGCCTTCGTCGCTTGCGACTTTGGCGGAGTAGGTCATCAGCAGAGCGTCTTTTTCCTCGTTGGGGAATGCGGCAATGTATTTGTTAAAGATGCCGATAAGCATTGGGTCGATATCTCCGCGAAACGCAAAGGAGAAATTGTCTTTGAGCGTGGTGGTGGAGACGATTTTGAGATCGCCATACGCGCCTGTCTTGATTGCCTCGGTTGCGGCGTACACATTTTCTGCCGTGAAGTCCGCATCGCCTTCATCGACGGCCTGATAACACTTCGAAATATCGGGGTAGAGCAGGATGGTGCTTTGCGGGAAGCGATCCTTGATATACGCATGAATCAGAGGAGTCATTTCCGAAATTGCAAAGACCGAGTCGGGCGCGATATCGTAGCTTTTGCCAATGATGGTGATGGGCGTCTGCAAATAGGTATCCGAAAGCGTAATGCCGATTTCATGCGCCCTTTGCGGATTGGTATCGTAACTGAGCAGCATATCCGCCTGAGCGCGACAGACCATATCCAGCGCGCTTTCGTAATTATAGCCATCTAAAAATTCGAAGCGCAGTCCGGAATCGTCTGCAATTTGGTGGAACAAATCCACATTCAGACCCGTGGGAACATCATTGGCGCTGTCATAGCTTTCAAAGGGAGGCCAAAAACTGTCGTACACCACGGTGATCGGCGCGGATGCTTGAACGTAGTCGATTTCTGCGCGCGTTAGGATGGCAGTGCTGCTGTTGTTGTCAAAATATTGGCGTTCCAGCGAGGAGCTAAAATCCGGATTGCTGATCTGAATGCGCTCCAGAGCCTGATTGATCTCCTGCATGAGACCGGAATGATCTTTCTCGGCAATTAGATAAAAGGGCTGGGGCGCAAAACGTGCGACGATGCGTTCGTCGCGCAAATCACGCAGATTGGTTGCAAGGATAGCATCCACCGAGCCGTCTGCCAGCGCCTGTTCCAATTCAGACATACTGTCATAAAAATAAGAATAAAAGTGAAAGCCGTGCGTTGCGGCATAATCAACCAGCGACGTATTTTGCTGTGCGCCTGCAAGCATGCCGATGTGCATGCCGTTAAATGCCTGATAATCGTTGAGGGCGATGTCGGTGTTGTCAGAAGCAACGGAGAGCGTGGAATACGTGCGCCCGGTGGGATATTCGGAGAACAGAAACTCGTGCTCCAACCCTGCTGTTTTGGGTGCGGCGTCCAGCAGATCGATTTCGCCGTTGCGCAACATCTCCAGACATTCCGGCCAAGTGCCGTAACGATATTCGTAGGTGTACGCATTGTTTTTTGCGATTTCTTGCAGATAGGCATAGCCGTAGCCGGTGGGGTTGTCTGATTCGTCCTTACCATAAAAGCCCTGACTCTCAAAGACACCTACCCGAACCACCTTGGGGGTGACCGCTTGTGAAAGGTACGGAAAAATGAACACGCAAACAAGAAGAAAAATAATACTGCATGCAATTTGCCGGAAGCGCTTCACTGAATTTCCTCCTTTACCGAATCAAACAGGTCTGTATGCAAACACCCAGCTGTGCGGATGATCTGGCCATCAGATACCCATGAATCTGCTTCGCTTACAATTCTAGCGTAAAATGACAAATTTAGCTATGAGTTTTTTGTGATTTTATATAAAAATAAGACGTTAAATTTGTTTTGTGGACAAAGAACGCGTAATGGCATGTTTGCGAAGGGAAAAAAGACTGTTTGTTTGTTGTGTTTTGATGTTAAATTAAAATAAGAAAATGAGACGGGCTCTGTAAAGTTAAAATGAAAAACTATGAGGCGCAGACGTAGAAATACGTCA